>NZ_CAXSBH010000004.1:0-93201 GCF_964235535.1 uncultured Sphingomonas sp. | reverse complement strand
TTCGCCGCGTCGCCGAGCGCCGCGCCCGCGTTGGCGGCGTCGATCGCCGTCACCGGCACCCGCGCCTCGAAGCGGCGCTTCTCTACCGTACCCGCCTCGCCGCGGATCAGCGAGGCGTCGAACGTCACCACCGCGACCCGCGCGGTCGCGTCGAGATCGAAGCGGCGGAGCTCGCCGCCCAGGCGCGCGCCGGGGTCGACGGCCGATGGAGCGCCGCTCAGCACCAGCCGACCCGTGCGCGTGGTGATCGTGTCGCCCATCAGCCGAGCGAACAGCCGCGCGGGCGGCTCGGCCCACTGCGCGTCCTTGACGTAGGCGATCGTGGTCGGGGTCGCGTGGACGGGTACGCGCGTGGTCGCCAGCGCCTGCGGTACGCTCGGCTCCGCCACCGTGACCCCGTTCGCCCCGGTCGCACGCTGGACGGGGCCGACCGGCACCGCCGCCGCCGGCTCGATGGTCAACAGCGTCGGCGGCGGGGCCGCGCCGAAGCTGATGCAGCCGGCCAGCGGCGCGACGAGAAGAAGGACGGCGTAGCGCATGATCGGCCTCACTTACCCTTATAGTCCGGCAGCTTGGACTGACCTACGAGCGCGCCCGCCCCCTGCTGATCGACCTTCTCGGCGATCGACGACAGGGCGGCACTGGTCTGGCGCAGATCGCGCACCAGCAGCCCGACCTCGGGGATCGTCTGCTTGGAGAAGGCCTGAAGCCCCGGCCGTGCCTCGCCGATAGCTTCATTGAGCGTATCGGCGGAGCGCTGCGCCGACGCGATCGTACGATTCAAGTTGGCGACCGTCGGCTGGATATCGCGCGCGAGCACGTTGTTGGTCGTGCCCGCAAGCGCGCCGACCTGCTGCGCGGCATCGCCCGCCTGTTGGATCGCAACGCGCGTCTGCGCCAGCGTCGCCGCGATCTCGGGCGCGCGGTCGGCAAAGGCGTCGGTTAAGCGGGTGGTGTTCTCAAGGATGCCCGCGACCGACGCTTGATTTCGATCGGTCAGCAATCCGGTCAGCCGATCGGTCAGCGTCGACAGCCGCTCGAGCAACTGTGGCGCGGAGTTCAGGATCGCGCCCAGCCCGCCCGTGCGCGTCGGGATCACCGGAACTCCATATGGGCAGGTGCTCCCGGTCCCGCCCTCGGGGCAGGCGATCGGCGGCGCACCCTTACGCGCGCCGTCAAGCGAGATCTGGCTGACTCCGGTGAAACCGATCGACGAGATCGTCGCCGTGGTGCCCTGTAGGATCGGCGTGTCTTCGTTGACGCGGACACGCACCCGCACGAACTCGATATTATTGCGCCACAACTCGATTTGCGTGATCTGGCCGATCGGTACACCCGCGAAGGTCACGCCCGATCCGCGCGCAAGCCCATCAACCGACTGCTGGAAGAAGATGTCGTACTCCTTCTCCGACGCGCCGCCGAGCCGTGCGATCCAGACGGTGAATAGCGCGAGCAACGCAAGCAACAGCAGCACGACACCGCCGACCAGCACGTGATTGGACCGGGTCTCCATCAGCTCTCCACTCTCGCCCCGGACGTCTCCGTCCCGCCGCTCTGCGTCCCGCGATCCTTAGATGCGATCGCGGCGCGGCCGCGCGGCCCACCGAAATATTCGGCGATCCAAGGATGATCGGTCGCCAACAGCTCGTCGATGGTGCCGATCGCGATCACACGCTTGTCCGCCAACACCGCCACCCGGTCACATATAGCGTATAATGTGTCGAGATCATGGGTGATCAGGAATACGGTCAACCCGAGCGTCTTCTGGAGCGAACGGGTGAGCTCGTCGAACGCGGCCGCGCCGATCGGATCGAGCCCGGCGGTCGGCTCGTCCAGGAACAGCAGGTCGGGGTCGAGCGCCAGGGCACGGGCGAGGCCGGCGCGCTTCTTCATGCCGCCCGACAGCTCGGCGGGGTATTTCGGCCCGGCGTCCACGGGCAAGCCGGTCATCACCACCTTGAACGACGATATCTGGTCGAGCAGCGCCTGATCAAGGCCCCGGTAAAACTCCTTGAGCGGAACCTGCACGTTCTCCGCGACGGTCAGCGTGGAAAACAGCGCCCCCCCCTGGAACAGCACGCCCCAACGTTTGCTGATCTCGGCCATATCCCCCTCCTCGCGGCCGATGGTGGGCAGATCGAACACCCTGATCTCGCCCGCGGTCGGTACCTGCAGCCCGATGATGGAGCGCATCAGCACCGACTTGCCCGTCCCCGATCCGCCCACGACGCCGAGTATCTCGCCCTGCCTGACGTCCAGATCGAGGTTCTCATGGATGACCGCATCGCCGAACGCGTTGCTCAGGCCGCGCACGCGAACGATCGGATCGTCGTGGGACCTGCGCGCCGCCATCAATTCCAACCGATCCAGGTGAAGAACACCGCAAAGAACGCGTCCAGAACGATCACCAGGAAGATCGCCTGCACGACCGCCGCCGTCGTTCGCCTACCGACCTGTTCGGCGTCGCCCTCGACGAGCATGCCCTGAAAGCAGCCGGCGACCGCGATGATCGCGCCGAATACGGGCGCCTTGATCAGGCCGATGAACAGGTCGGTGATCGGCACCACCTCGCGAATGCGCTGGACGAAGGTGACGGGCGGGATGTCGAGCGTCACCCAAGTCAACAACCCGCCGCCTACCAGCGCGATCACCGACGCGTAGAAGCCGAGCAGCGGCATCAGCAGGATAGCGGCGATCGTACGCGGCACCACCAGCGCCTCCATCGGCGACACGCCGATGGTGCGCAGCGCGTCGATCTCCTCCGTCAGCTTCATGGTGCCGATCTGCGCCGCGAAGGCGGAACCCGACCGCCCGGCGACCATGATCGCGGTCATCAGCACCCCCATCTCGCGGAGCGTCAGCCGCCCGACGAGGTTGATCGTGAATACCTCCGCTCCGAACTGGCGAAGCTGCACCGCGCCCTGCTGCGCGATGACCATGCCGATCAGGAAGCTCATCAGCCCGATGATACCCAGCGCGGAAACGCCGACCGCCTCCAGCTCGTGGACGACCGCATTGAAGCGGAACCGCCGGGGATGCCGCGCGATATTGATAAAGGCGAGCGCGGTCGCGCCCAGGAAGCCCAGCAGGCCGTACATGGTCCGCATGGCCGTCGAAACCGCCGTCCCGACCTCGCCCAGCACGCGCTTGAACGGCGTGATCGTCGCCGGACGAGTCGCGACCGTTTGGTCGGCATGCTCGACCTGCGCGAAGAGGTGCCGGTCGTCCTCCCCGAGCCCTTCGACGGCGGCATCGTGCTTGGCGGCGAAGCGGTGGACGACCCAGGCGCCGATCGTGTCGAGCCGGTCGATCCCCGACAGGTCGATGCGGTTAACTTGGCCGGCATGCGCCGAGAGCCGCTCGGGCAGCGAACCGAGGCGCGCGAGCGACAGATCGCCGGTGAAGCGCACAACGCCGTCGCCATCCGTCGCGGAGAAATCGGCTGTCGCGCTCATCCAACCCTGATCATGCGGGAAATGCCGCTCTGCGGCAAGATGCTTGAATTGTCAGGCACGGGGCGGCGTCACGCCAGCGCCAGATCGACCGCGTGGATGATCAGCCCGACCAGTCCACCCACCAGCGTCCCGTTGACGCGGATATATTGCAGGTCGCGCCCGACCTGGTTTTCCAGCCTGGCGCTGATCGTCCGGGTATCCCAGCCGCGCACCGTCTCCGACACCAGGCGTACGATGCCGTCGCCGTAATCGGTCGCGATCCCCACCACCGCTCGGCGCGTGAAGCGGTTAATACGGCGCGCCAGCGCGGGTTCGTCGCGCAATGTCTCGCCAAGCTGGCGCAACACCTGCCCCAACTGGCCCGCCATCGCCGCTTCCGGATCGCGCGCGATGCGCAACAGCCCGGCGCGCGCCGCTTCCCACAGCCCCTCCAGCCAGCTTTGCATGGCGGGGTTGGCGATCAGCTCCTCTTTTACCGCCTCCACCCGCTCGCGCATCGCCGGGTCATGCTGAAGGTTCCACACCAGCCGGTCGAGCGACTCCTCCGCTCGCAGCCGCACGGGATGCGCGCGATTGTCGACCATCTCGCCCAGCAGCTTGTCGAGCCCGTCGATCAGCTTATTGGCGACCGTTTCGTCCAGGCCGGTCCAGCGCAGGATGCTGCCCGCCCGGTCGCTGACCATCTGGCGGATCAGCCCCTCGTTCTCGGCCAGCGTCTGCGCGGCCCAGCGCAGCGCGCCGTCGATCAGCGGCTGGTGCCGGCCCTCCCGCATCGCGGCGGCGAGTAGCTGCCCGGCGAGCGGCGCGGCCTGCGCCTCGCGCAGCCGCGCACCGATCGCCCCTTTGATCACCCCGCCCATCCGCGCCGGATCGAGATCCTCGAGCGCCTGCGCGACGAGCCGCGACGCGCCCTGGCGGAAGCGTCCGCCCGCACCCTCCGGCGGATCGGTCAACCAGCGCGATATCGCGGCCGCTACGTCCAGCCGCCGCATTCGCCTGGCGATGACGCCGGGGATCAGGAAGTTCGTGCGCAGGAACAGCGCCAGCGTGTCACCGATCCGCTCCTTGTTGTTGGGCACAATCGCGGTGTGAGGGATTGGAATGCCCAGCGGATGCCGGAACAACGCCGTCACCGCGAACCAATCGGCCAGCCCGCCGACCATCGCGGCCTCCGCGAACGCACGCACGAACCCCCAAAACGGCGCGTCCTGCGGATACGCCCCGATCAACGCTCGACTAATGAAGAACAGCGCCGCCATGGCGACGAGCAGCCCGGTCGCGACCAACCGCATCCGTTTGAGCGCCGCAGGAGCGGGCTCGATAGCGGCACGCTTGATGGGCTGATGCTTCATGGGTGCGGCAATGCGCGGATTAGCGGGAAGTTCAAGCACTCGCGGGACGGCCCGGCGCTATTCCGCGGGCTGTATCCGGTCGTCGCCATACCCCAGCTTTGCCTGCGCGGGCGCGAGCCGACGCCCACCTGGCCCCGCAACCCCGAGCACTTCCGATCCGTCGTCGCCAGGACGATAGGTAAGCAGCCGCCGCCCGAGCCGCGGACCCATCCAACGCTCGATCCCGACCGCCAGGCTGAAGGTCGCAGGTACGATCAGGAGCGTCAGGATCGTCGACAGGATCAGTCCGCCCATCACGGTGATCCCCATCGGGGCGCGCCACGATGCGTCGCCGTTGATGGAGACAGCCGTCGGGATCATCCCCGCGACCATCGCCACCGTGGTCATCACGATCGGCTGAGCGCGCTTGTGCCCTGCATCCAGGATGGCGGCCAGCGTGTCGACGCCCTTCCCGATCTCCTCCAACGCGAAATCGATGACCAGAATCGAATTCTTCGCGACGATGCCGATCAGCATGAGCAGCCCGATATAGACGGGCATCGAGACCGGCTGTCCGACGATCCACAAGGCGATCAACCCGCCGAGCGGCGCGAGCAGCAGCGACCCCATGTTGACGAAGGGCGGCAGAAACCGCCGATAGAGCAGCACCAGTACCGCAAATACCAGGAACACGCCCGACACCACCGCGACGATGAAACTCCTGATCATTTCCGCCTGCAGCTTGCTCTGCCCGACCACCAGCTCGCCGACCCCGACCGGCAGGTTCTTCATGGTCGGTAACTCATGGATTTGCTTCATCGCCGTGCCGCTGACGATTCCAGGCGCTAGATCGGCCCCGATCGTGATCTGCCGTTGCTGAGCCACGCGCGAGATGCGGGTCGGGCCGGAGCCCAGCCCGATCTCGGCGACGACGCCCAACGGCACCGACCCGCCGCTCAGGGTCGGTACGGGCAGGTTCTGGATCGTCGATAGGTTGGTTCGCGCCGACTGGTCGAGCGCGACGCGGATCGGCACCTGCCGATCGGACAGCGAGAAGCGCGCACTGTTCTGGTCGATGTCGCCGATGGTCGCGATCCGGATCGCGCTCGACAGGGCGGCGGTCGTCACCCCCAGATCGGCCGCGAGATCGAAGCGCGGGCGGATCACGATCTCCGGACGCTTCAGGTCGCCCGCGACGCGTGGGCTTTGAAGTGTCGGCAACGTCTCCATCTCCGTGACGATCCGCCGCGCCGTGTCGTCGAGCAGCTTGGGATCGCTGCCGCCGAGAACCACGGTCAGGTCGCGCCCGGCACTGCCCCAACCGTTTTGCGACTGGAACGACACGCGCGCGTCAGCGATCTTGGCCAGCTCGGGCGCGAGCGCTCGCTCGAATTCGGTCGAAGTCTTTTCGCGATCCTCCTTGAGCGAGGCGTTGACGCGTCCGTTGCCGACATATGTGCGGGCATAGACCGACTCCACCTCGGGCTGACGGCGCAGGAACTCGGCTACGCGATTCACCACCAGGTCGGTCTGCGCGAGCGTCGTACCCGGAACCATCTCGATCGAGGCCATGGCGTTGTCGCTGTTCTCCTGCGGCTGGAACGTCGAGGGCAGGATCATGAACATGATCGCCGTCATCGCAAACGCCACCGCGCCGATCCCGACCACCCACAGCCGGTGGTCGCGCAAACGCGACGTCCAGCGCCGCCAGCCGCCCCTGGCTTTGGCGGCGGTCGCCGCACGGGTGTCGAGCGACCAACGCAGGATGACCATGTACCAATCCATCAACCGCCCCTCGCCATGCGTGGCGGTGCCACCCGACTTCAGGAAATAAGCGGCGATCATCGGGGTGACGAGCCGCGCCACCGCTAGGCTCATCAGCACGGAAGCGACCACCGTCAGTCCGAAATTCTTGAAATACTCGCCCGGAACGCCCGGCATCAATGCAACCGGCATGAACACCGCGACGATCGCCATCGTGGTCGCCAGCACCGCGAGCCCGATCTCGTCGGCCGCGTCGATCGACGCCTGATAAGCGGATTTGCCCATGCGCATATGCCGGACGATATTCTCGATCTCGACGATCGCATCGTCCACCAGCACACCCGCAACCAGACTGAGCGCGAGCAGGGTCATAGTGTTGAGCGAAAAGCCCATCAGGTCCATGAACCAGAATGCGGGTATCGCCGACAGCGGGATCGCAAGCGCCGAGATAAAGGTCGCCCGCCAATCGCGTAGGAATAGAAACACGACGAGGACTGCGAGCACCGCGCCCTCCCACATCGCATCGATCGCGCTGTGATATTGCTCCTCGGTATATTTCACGCTATTCTGCCGGAGCACGAACTTCACGCTCGGCGTGCGCTTCTCGAGTGCCCGCAGCTTCTCTTGCGCCGCATGGAACACGGCCACATCGGACTCGCCCTTGGCGCGCTGGAAATCGAACGAAATCGCCTGGCGCCCGTCGACTGCGGCGCGGTTGCGCTGTTCGGCATACAGGTCGCGGACCTGGGCGATGTCCGATAGACGCACCGTCCGCCCGCCGCCGACCGCGATTTGCGTTTGGCCGAGTTCGTAAGCGGTTGTCGCATTGCCGACCACGCGGACCGATTGTTCGGACCCGGCAATCTCGGCGCGTCCACCCGCGGCGTTCAAATTCACCTGGCGGAGTTGCTGGTTGACCTGCGCCGCCGTCAGCCCCTGTGACTGTAACCTCACCGCATCGAGAATGACGCGGATTTCGCGGCTGACCCCTCCTTGGCGCTCGACCACGGCGAGCCCGGGAACCGACAGCAGTTCCTTGGCGACCGTATTGTCGATATACCAGCTCAACTCCTCGACGGTCATCGCGGTGGTCACGGCCGAATAGCTGGCGATGTCGTCGCCCGACGTGTTGATGCGAATGACCTGCGGCTCCAGGATCCCCTCCGGCAGGTCGCCGCGTATCTGCGAGATTGCATCGCGCACGTCGTTCACCGCGCGGTCGATAGGGGTCCCCAGCACTAGGTAGATCTCGGTGGCGGACTGGCCCTCGGTGATCGTCGATCGGATCTCGTCGATGCCCTGCAGAGAGCGCACCGCGGCCTCGACACGCTGGGTGACCTGAGTCTCGAGCTCGGTCGGTGCGGCACCCGGCTGATTGATCACGGCGACAACGATGGGGATGTCGATATCGGGATCGTTGTTTACGTCCATCCGCATGAACGACACGATCCCCGCCAGCGTCAGCGCGACAAAAATGACGATCGGGGGAACCGGATTGCGGATCGCCCAGGCGGAGATGTTGCGGAAGTCCATGGGGATCAGCTCGCCTTCGTTTGCATCCGGGCCAGAACCGGCTTAACCGTCTGCCCGGGTGCCAGGAACCCGCCCGCCGACCGCACCACGCGCTCGGTGCCGTCCAGGCCCGACGCGATCGCGACGCCGCCGTCGGACACCTGCCCGATCCGCACGTCGCGCCGCGCCACCTTGCCCGCGCGGTCGATCACATATACGAAACTGCCGCGTTCGTCCGATTGCAGCGCGGAGTCGGGGAGCAGCGGCGCCAGCGTCGCGCCCGCGACGATGGTGGCCGATGCGAACCCGCCGGGCCTGAGCGCGCGGTCGTAGCGTAGCGCGACGCGCGCGATCCCCTGCCGCGTCTGGGGGTCGATCACCGGCGACACCTGCCACACCTCGCCGCCGAAAGTTTGCTGCGAGCCGACGGGCGTCACCGTCGCGCGCGCACCCACCGACAGCCCGGTCAGGTCGGCCTCGGCGAGACGCGCCTGCATCTCCATCTGACCGCCCTGCGCCATGCGGAACATCACGCCGGTGCCCTGACCGACGATCTGGCCGGGCTCGACCTGGCGCGTGAGGATCAGTCCGGCGGAGGGCGCGCGGATATCGAGCCGCCCGGTCCGGGCGCGTTGCTCGGCGACGGCGGCCTGCGCCACGCTGACCCGCGCCTGCGCGGCGTCGCGGGTCGCGCCGCGCCGCTGAAGGTCGGCCTTGGAAATGAACCCGCGGTCGACCAACGCGCGCGCGCGATCGAGCTCGGCCTGCGCGAGCGCCGCGTCCGACCGGGCGACGTTCACTTGTGCGGCCAGCTGCGCGATCGTCTGGGTCTGGACGGACCGGTCGATCGTGGCGAGCACCTGTCCCGCGCCGACCCACTGGCCCGGCTCGACGAGGACGCGCGTAACGAGCCCGCCCTCGCCCGCCACGCCGACGGGCAGCTCGCGCCTGGCGGCGAGCGTGCCGGTGGCCGACAAGACTCGGTCGACGGTCTGGCGGCCCGGCGCGATTACGGTGACGGTCGGCAGCTGCACGTCGCGCTTGCCCGTCGCACCGCCTTTGGCAGCGTCGCCGCCGCGTGAGAACGCCCATGCCGTCCCCAGCCCCGCGAGCAGCAGCAGGATCGCGGCGATAATCAGCATGCGGCGCTTGCGGCGCCTCTCCGAGGCGGCGACTGCGTCGGAACTCAGGTCCGGCAGCGTCTGCGCGCTTCCGGCGTTGATCGATCCCGCTTCGTAGTTCATCCGCGCCACCAAACCCCCGCCGCCCCGATCGTAGGAGCTGTATTAGCCGAATATAGCACCAAGCTCAAGCCCGACGCCTCCGTCCCCGGCGACTTCATGGCCGCCACGGTCGACCGCCGCAAGCGACGCCGACGAGCAATATGCCGGAAACCTGTTCAGCTTCGGTTGTCCCGAGCGACGCCAACCGCATGGAACACGGCGACACCGGAACGGGGAGAAGACGACATGGGTGGCGGATCGATGATGGCGGCGTTCGCGGTGTCGACGTTTGTAAGCGGCGCGGCACATGCGCAGAACGCTCCGCAAGCGCCGCCGCCGACCGTAGAGGCGCTCGTTCCCGCGTCGGGTGCGGTGCTGGACGTCGTCGCGGAAGGGAGGACGACCCGCGTTCCCGATCTCGCGACGATCCGGGCGGGGGTGGTGACGACCGCGCCTACCGCCGCTGCCGCGATGCGGGACAATGCCGACCGCATGACGCGCGTCCTGATGGGTCTGGGCCGCGCGGGCGTCGCCGCGCGCGACATGCAGACGGCGCAGGTCGGGCTCCAGCCGCAATATCGCTATGCCGAGAACCAGCCTCCGGTCGTCACGGGGTATCAGGCGACCAACACCGTCGCGGTGCGGTTCCGCGATATCGGCCGCTCGGGCGCGGTGCTGGACGCGCTGGTGGGCGAGGGTGCGAACCAGATCGACGGGCCGACGCTGTCGTTGGAGCGGCCCGACGCCGCGCTTGACGAGGCGCGCATCGACGCCATCCGGCACGCTCGGGCGCGCGCCGATCTGTATGCGCGCGCGGCGGGGTTGCGCGTCGCGCGGATGATTTCCATTGCGGAGGGCGCGACGCAACCTGGCGGGCCGCCGCCGGTCGTCATGGCAATGTCCGCGCGCGCGGTGGACGGGGGTAGGGCCAAGACGGATATGATGGCGGGCGAGACGGACGTGGTCGCGACGGTGACGGTCCGTTTCCTGCTCCGGTAAAAGAAAAGGGGCCGTCCGGTCACCCGGACGGCCCCTTTTCTAAGCGGCCGACGCCGTGCTTAGCGCACGCGCCCCCGGCGAACCAGGTTGACGATGGCGAGCAGGATCACCGCGCCTACCAGCGAGACCAGAAACGAGGTGATGTTGAGCGGCGCCCTGTTGATCGACCCGCCGCTGATTATCAGGCCGCCGATGAACGCTCCGACGATCCCGACGATGATGTTGAGGAAGATGCCCTGTTGCGCGTCGGTACGCATGATGATGCTGGCCAGCCAGCCGATTACGCCGCCCACGACGAGCCAGATAAGAAGATTGATCATGAATGTCCCTCCGTTAACACCCGTTACATCCGGGTACTGGCGGTGAGACGAGCGAGCAGGCGGAGTTGTTCCGCCTGCGTAACCTGAAAATCCGATAAAATGGGCCGAGCCGTCAGTACTTCTGCTGACGTTCGTACAGGTCGCGGTAGTGCTGGATGCGCGTGACGCGAAGGCCTGGCATCCCCGATCGATCGATGGCGCGCTGCCAGCCGGCGAACTCCTCGGTGGTCAGCGAGTAGCGTTCGCAAACCTCGTCGACCGAGAGCAGCCCGCCATTCACGGCCGCGACCACCTCCGCCTTGCGGCGCACCACCCAACGCGTGGTCCGCGGCGGTGGCAGCGAATCCAGCGTCAGCGGCTCGCCGAGCGGACCGATGACCTTGGCGGGCCGTATTCTCTGATTCTCGATCATCTGCACCTTCTATCGGGGTCGGAAGCCCCTTCGACACGCTACCGTCAGTACGCCTTCGGGCTTGAACGCCCGCTAAAACTGCTTGGTGAACATCGCCTTCACGGGTCTTTCCAGGCCGCTAACGCCTCGGCTGTGTCCGGGCTGAAACGCCCGTCGGCCGGGGCGAACGGTACCGGCGCGGTCGGATCCGATTCGCGTGCGAGCTCGATCTGCGCGCCCGCCGTCGTGCTCGCGGCTTGGCGTGCGGCCACGCCGACCATCAGCACGGCCAGGTCCGCCGGAAGCATGCGAAGTTCGGACGCGCGGTCGAAGCGCGTGAAGCTCAGGTCCAATCGTCATGTCCGCCCGCGTTCGTGTGAGCCACATCCCTAGCGCCGCTCGCATGAACGGTACGTAAAACGCCCGGCAAGGCTTTGTGAACCTTGATCGCCCTCACGCTTTTGCATCGACCGCTACCCACGCCTATCTGCGGCCCCGACTATGACCGATGCGGACTTTCAGCTCGGGGGCGACCCCGCGACCAAGCGCGTCGTCGTCGCCATGTCGGGTGGTGTCGACAGCTCGGTCGTGGCCGCGCTCGCCGCGCGCACCGGCGCGGAGGTGATCGGCGTGACCCTCCAGCTCTATGATCACGGCGAGGCGGTCGGCCGCGCGGGATCGTGCTGTGCGGGCCGCGACATCCGCGACGCGCGCGCCGTATGCGATCGGCTGGGCATCGCGCATTACGTATTCGATTACGAGACGAGCTTCCGCGCGCAGGTCGTCGACCGCTTCGCCGACGAGTATCTGGCCGGGCGCACGCCGATCCCGTGCGTCCAGTGCAATATCGGGCCTAAATTCACCGATCTGCTCGGGCTGGCGCGCGAGCTTGGCGCGGATTGCCTCGCGACCGGCCACTATGTCCGCCGGGTCGAGGGTGCGTCCGGACCGGAGCTTCACCGCGGCGCGGACCCGGCGCGCGACCAAAGCTATTTCCTGTTCGCGACCACGACGGCGCAACTGGACTATCTGCGCTTTCCGCTCGGGGGGCTGCCCAAGGCGCGGGTGCGCGAGATCGCGGCCGAGCTGGAGCTGGGCGTCGCGGCCAAGCCCGACAGCCAGGACATCTGCTTCGTCCCCGACCGCGACTATGCCGGGCTGGTCCGCCGCCTGCGTCCGGACGCCGACACGGCGGGTGAGATCGTCGACCTGTCGGGCCGGGTGCTCGGGCGACATGCCGGGCTGATCGGCTTCACCGTCGGCCAGCGCCGCGGGCTGGAGATCGGCGGATCGCCCGAGCCTCTTTACGTGGTGCGGATCGAGCCGGCGTCGAAGCGCGTCGTCGTCGGACCTAGGCGGGCGTTGGCGGTCGGGGCCGCGCGGCTCACCGACGTTAACCGGATCGGCGAGGGTGGGAACGACGCGCTCACGGTAAAGGTGCGGTCGATGGCCAAGCCCGTCTCCGCCCGGCTTTCGGGAGACCGCGTGCTGTTCGACGCTCCCGAATACGGCGTTGCGCCCGGCCAGGCCGCGGTGATCTATGCCGGCGAGCGCGTGCTCGGCGGCGGCTGGATCGCCGAGACGGAGGCGGCACCGGCACCTGCATAGACGGAACGCGCCGGCGGCCGTACCGTTACACCCTCGCAGTCGGGGGAAGCGGATGAAGATCGTCGTATGGGGGCTGACCGTCAGTTCATCCTGGGGCAACGGCCACGCGACGTTGTGGCGGGGGCTGATCAGGGCGCTGGGCGAGCAGGGGCATGAGGTGGTCTTCGTCGAGCGCGACCAGCCCTGGTACGCCGAGCACCGCGACCTGCGCGAACTGTCCGGCGGTCGCCTGATCCTGTACAGCGATTGGTCGGAGGTGATCGCGCGCGGCCGCGACCTGCTCGATGCTGATGCACTGGTGATCACCTCATACTGCCCGGATGCGCGCGCCGCCGAGGCGCTGATCCACGATCGCGGTCGGGGACGGACGATTTTCTACGATCTCGACACGCCCGTCACGTTGGGACGGCTCGCGGCAGGCGAGACGGTCGATTTTCTACCCGATGATGGTCTGGGCCGGTTCGATCTGGTGCTGAGCTACACGGGCGGACCCGCGCTCGACGCGCTTCGCGACCGGTTGGGCGCGCGGCGGACCGCAGCGCTTTACGGCCATGTCGATCCGGCCGCGCACCGCCCGGTGCCGTCGCTGGAAGTCTACCGGGGCGACCTGTCCTACCTGGGCACCTATGCCGCCGACCGGCAGCCGACGCTCCGCCGCCTGTTCGTCGAGCCAGCCGCGCAGGCCTCCACGCACCGGTTCGTGCTCGGCGGGTCGAGCTATCCGACCGACTTCCCGTGGCAGCCCAACATCTGGTTCATGAACCACGTAGCACCGCCCGAACACCCCGCCTTCTTCTGCTCGTCGCGCCTGACGGTGAACGTCACCCGCCGCGACATGGCCGCCATGGGCTGGTGCCCGTCCGGGCGACTGTTCGAGGCGGCCGCATGCGGCGTGCCGATCGTGTCGGACCATTGGAACGGGCTCGACGGGTTCTTAACGCCGGGCGAGGAAATCCTGCTCGCCGATACCGCCGACGATGTGCTGGATGCGCTTGCCTTGTCCGACGCGGAACTCGCGCGGATCGCCGAGGCGGCACGCGCGCGGGTGCTGGCGGAACACAGCTCCGCGCACCGGGCGCGCGAGTTCGTCGCGCTGATCGAGTCCGCCCACCAGCCCCAAGCGGTCGCCGCATAACGCATGTGGGGCATCATCCCGGCGGCTGGCAATGGCACCCGCATCCAGCCGCTCGCATTCTCCAAGGAACTCTTGCCCGTCGGCTCGCGCGTCGAGGCGGACGGGTCTGAGCGGCCCAAGGCGGTCTCCGAATATCTCGTCGAGCGCATGGTCGAGGGCGGTGCGACCAAGATCTGCTTCGTGATCTCGCCCACCAAATCGGACATCGTGCGTTATTACGGCGGTGGGATCGGGCGGGTCGACACCGCGTTCGTCGTCCAGCCGGTCGCGGCGGGATTGTGTGACGCGATCTTCCGCGCCTGCCCGCTGATCGGGGAGCGTGAGGACGTCCTGATCGGATTGCCCGACACGATCTGGTTCCCGTCGAACGGCCTCGCGCGGTTGCCGACCGATTGCCTCGCCTTCCTGCTGTTTCCGGTCGAGAATCCCGAGCTGTTCGACGCGGTGGTGCTGGACGGGGACGGCTGGGTGGAAGAGATCGAGGTCAAGCGGCCCGGCGCACGGTCGAACTGGGTATGGGGCGCGTTCCGAATGCCCGGTCACGTATTCCATGCGCTCCACCGACTGTGGTGCGAGCCGGAGCGTGGGGACGAATATATCGGGACGTTGGTCAACGCTTGGCTGGCGCTGGGCAACAAGGCGGTCGGCGTGCGCGCCGGCGAGTCGTATGTCGATGTGGGGACGCTCGGCGGCTACCGGTCGGCCATACGGCTGCTCGCGGGCACGTGAGCGACGCCGATGCCTGGGCACGGTTGATCGCGAGCGGTGTGCCGGTGCGCTTGTCCGTGGCGGTCGTGGTGGCGCACGCCGACGACGAGACATTGTGGGCCGGTGCAGCGCTTGGGCGCATGGCGGATTGCCGGTTGATACATCTGACCGATTCAAGCCCGCACGATCCGGGCGATGCGCTGCGGCTCGGGTTCGACACGCGCCAAGCCTACGCCGACGCCCGTGAGCGGGAACTTGATGCAGCGCTGACCGCGCTCGGCGCGTCGCCGCAGCGGTTCGCGTACGGCGTGCCCGACCAGGCGGCGGTTGAACATATCCCCGCGCTCGCCGAGCGGCTGACGGCCGATTGCGCGGGCGTGGCCGTCATCGCGACGCATCCTTACGAAGGCGGCCACCCCGATCACGACGCCGCCGCGCTCGCGGTGTGTCTGGCCGCCGACCGGCTTGGCGTGCCGGTAATCGAGTTCGCGTCCTACAACCTTCACGGCGGCGAGCGGGTGTGGGCGCGGTTCGAACCCGATCCGGGCTGTCCGGACCATAGCCGCCCGCTCCTCCCCGACGAACGGGCGCGAATCGACCGAGCGCTCGCGGCGCATGTCTCGCAAGTGGGGGTATTCGGCGAATGGCGACCGCAGGTAGAGCGGTGGCGGGCCGCGCCGCGCTACGACTTCACGCGGCCGCCGCCGGGCGAGGGCTGCCTCTACGACGGCTTCGGCTGGACGCTGACGTCTGAGCGGTGGCGCGAGCGGGCGGCGGCATGGGCCTGACGGTGGTGAGCGTCGCCTACCCCCTCGCTCCCGTCACGGCCGATCCGGCGGGCGGGGCGGAGCAGGTGCTTGCGCAGATCGACCGCGCGCTGGTCGCGGCGGGCCACCGGTCGATCGTGGTGGCGCAGGCGGGCTCGGTCGTCGCGGGCGAGCTGGTCGGGATACCCGCGCCGTCCGGCGAGATCGACGACCGGAGGCGGGAGGAGGCGCACCGGTCCGTGCGAGGCGCGCTCGCGAGGGTCGCGGGCAGCGCGGACGTCATCCACCTGCACGGCCTCGACTTCGACAGGTATCTGCCGGCGCCGGGGCCGCCCTGCCTCGTGACGCTGCATATGCCGCTCGATTGGTACGCACCCGGGGCGCTCGCGTCGGAGCGGCCGGACGTCCACCTCCAGCCCGTTTCGGCCGACCAGGCGAACCGCGCGCCGGAGGGGGTGATCTTGCTCGATCCGATCGCGAACGGGGTCGATGTCGAGCGGTACCGGCCCACGCCGACCAAGGACAATTACGTACTCGTGCTCGGCCGGGTCGCCCGCGAGAAGGGGTTCCACGACGCGCTGGACGCGGCGCGGCTGGCAGGGGTTCCGCTCCAGGTTGCGGGAGCTGTTTTCCCGTATCCGGAGCATCGACGTTATTTCGACGATGAAGTCGCGCCCCGGCTGGACGAGACACGCATCTGGGTCGGCACCGTCGCGGGCGAGGCGAAGCGGCGGCTGATCGCGGAGGCCAGGTGCATGCTGATCCCGTCGACCGCGCCCGAGACGTCGTCGCTGGTCGCGATGGAGGCGCTGGCGTGTGGCACGCCGGTGATCGCCTACCGGAGCGGGGCGTTGCCCGATATCGTGGAGGACGGCGTGACGGGTCTAATCGTCGAGGACGTGGCGGGGATGGCTGCAGCGATCGGGCGGATCGGCGCGATCGACCCGGCCGCGTGCCGCCGCGCGGCGGTCGAGCGGTTCGCGGTTAGGCGAACGACGGCGGCTTATCTGGACCTCTATCACCGGCTCGTGGCGTGACCGAGGAAGTGCTGCGGGCCTGCGCGACGGGGCGTATCTCGCCGCAGATCGCGCTGGCGCGGCTGGTGCTGTCGGGGGCGCCGGTGGATACGGCGACGTTGGCGACGCGCGCGGAGCGGGAACCGGCCGGGTCGCCCTTGCATCAGGTGGCCGCGCTCGCCGCCGAGCACGCGCCGCGGCTGGCGAAGCTTGGACGGATCGCGGCGGGCGGGCTCGATCCCGAGGGGCCGGACCTGCTTGCCGCGACGGCCGCCCTGTTCGATCGGCTGGCGGGTGAGGAGCCCGAGGCGGCGGTGGCGTTCTACTCGCTTGGCTCGCCCGAGCTGCTGGCTGCGGCGACCGCCGAGCTGGTCGCGGTGGTGCGGAGTTGGGTGCGGGTCGAAGATCGGGCGGTGCTCGATTTCGGCTGCGGTATAGGACGGATGGCGACCGCGCTCGCACCCGATGCGGAGCGGGTGGTGGGCGTCGACATATCGGCCGGCATGATCGACCAGGCGCGCAAGCGGGCGGCCGGGTTGGCCAATGTGGCGTTCGAGACGACGTCAGGGGGCACCCTGCCCTTCCCCGACGCGGGCTTCGATCTGGTGATCGCCGTCGACAGCTTTCCGTATCTGGTGCGGGCGGGGGTGACCGAGGCGCAGCTGGCGGAGCTGGCGCGGGTGCTCCGTCCGGGCGGCGATCTGCTGGTGTTCAACTGGTCGTACCGAGGCGACGACGCGGCGGACGCGCGAGAGGCGGTCGACGCAGCGAGGTTTACGGTGGGGCGGTCGGGGGAGCGGCCGTTCGCGATCTGGGACGGGGTCGGATATCATCTGCGGCGGACGGCATGACGCAAGATGAGTGGTGGGACCTTTGGCGACGCGATCCGCGCGCCACTCCGTTTCAATCGCCCGCTTGGGCCGAGGCGTGGTGGACGCATCTGGGCGGGGGCGAGCGGATCGACATGGAGGCGCGGGCCGCCGACGGGCGGCTGGTCGCGGCGATGCCGATGACGACGTGGGATGATGCGGGCGTGCGGCGACTAGTGCCGGTGGCGGCTGGGACGAGCGACTATTCCGATGCATTATTCGACCCCACCGCGGGGCCGATAGCGATGAAGCGGTTGTGGGACGCGCTGCTCGCGACGGCCGATCGCTGGGACGAGCTGTTGCTCCCCGATCTGCGCGCCGACTCGCCGCTGCTGGGGCCGGTGCCGGACGGGTGGCGCGCGGTCGACGAGCCGGGCGAGGTGTGCCCGGTGATGATGCTGCCGAGCGCGCCGCCGCTGCTGGCTGGACTGTCCAAGTCGCGGCGGCGAAAGGTGGTGCACGACCGGCACCGCGCAGCGGCGGTCGGGAAAGTGCGCGAGGCGATCGTCGGAGCGGACGGGATCAACGAGGCGCTGGACGCGCTGTTCACGCTCCACGCAGCGCGGTGGGCTGCGGCGGGAGAGCCGGGAATGCTGGCCGACCACAAGGTTCAGGCGTTCCACCGTGCCGCTGCGCCTGCGCTGGCGGCGGCGGGGCTGCTGCGGCTGAGCATGGTCAGGCTGGACGGTCGAATCGTCGCGGTGCTGCTCGGCTTTGCAGACGGGCGCAAGGGCTATTCGTACATCAACGGCGTCGACCAAACCCTACCTGGGCAAAGCTTCGGTACATTGGCGTTCGCCTGTTCGATCGAGGACGCGCTGGCAGGCGGGGCGGGCGAATTCCACTTCCTGCGCGGGGAGGAGACGTATAAATATGGCTGGGGTGCCGAGGCCAGGGTAACGGTGCGACGGCGGATCGTGCGGGAATGACGTTACCGATCAGCCGTGTAGGGAAACCTCTTGGTTCATCCCGACTGTCGGATCTTTAACGCGAGGATCGTACGGTCCGCCAGGTAAGTCAGGTAATCCTCCTGAAGCGAGGATAGCGATCGACGCGGCTGGTCGTCGAGTACGTACAGGGTACCGATATGGACATCGTCCAGCTTGAGGGGAGCACCCGCATAGAAGCGCACGTGCGGTTTCTCCACGACGAGGGGATCGTCAGCAAAACGCGCATCCAGCAGCGCATCCGCGACCCAGAGCACTCCGAAGCCCCGTAATACGTGCGCGCAGAAGGAAGAGGTGATGGGGCCTTCCGACCAGCTGACTCCCGCCCTCGCCATCAATCGCTGACGGCCCTCGCCGTGCAGCGAGACGAATGCCACGCGAGTCACTACGGCCGCGGCGGCTTAATGCACGATGAGATTGAGCTCGTGCTTTTGCTCGATATCGAAGACATCATAGGCTTGCGACGCCCAAAGGCGTGGTCGTAGGTCGCCGTCGATCTTTTGCTTCATCCGGACATAGCGGAGTAAACCGACGTGCTCCGTCTTATCCTGCCTTAAGAGTTCAACTGTTTAAGATGTTCGACTAACCCAAGGTCCTCGTTGAAGTTAACTAACATAATATGGTTATTTTCGATCATGGAGCGATGTAATAAGGATCGTACGCCGTTCCACCTATTTGCGCTCGGTCATCAGGCGTGAGCTAGGCCAGCCTGCCGCAACAGCCCCTTCAATTCCCTGCGCAACCGTTCAAATCCTTCCGCCGACCACGCCTCCACCCGCGCGGTCAGTTTGGGCTCGGTGCCCGACGCACGTAGGAGTCACCAGCCGTCGGGCGTCGTGAAGCGAGAACCTTCGGTGCGGTCGATTTCCGCGCCTTCCGCGATCAGGGCGCACCCGACCCCGGCGAGAACGCGCGCTTTGTCGCTGTCTGGACAAAGCAGGCGAAGGTCGGGGTGGCGAAGCGCCTTGCGCCATGTGGTGAGGCTTCCCAGCCTTCCAATCGCGGCGAAGGGGCGGATCGTAATACAGACGGCGTCGTCGGTACCGTACCAGTTCTCGGCGAAGAAAATGCGGCCCCTCGCCTGCCCCGCGATCGGCGCGCCTTCGCGGAGCATCGCCTCGCGGGTGAGGACAACCTGGGCGAGGTAGAGTAGGAATTGATCGGGCCAGACGATGTCGCCGCTCGCATCGATCACGCCGATACGGTCGCCGTCGCTGTCAAAGGCGATGCCGAGGTCTAGGCCTTTGTGTCGGGCGAGCGCTTGGAGGTTGGCGAGGTTGGGATGGTGCGTGGGAAACCGGCCGTCGAGGTCGCACCGAGTCAGGTGGTGCTCGCCGTGGAGCGTGGCAGTTAGGTGTTCGATGACCCAGCCGGTCGCGCCGTTGCCGGCGTCCCAGGCGATGCCGAGCGCGGGTGCGCCTTGGGCGGCCTGCATGAGGCGGGTGAAGACGAAAGAAGCGGGACCCCGGAACAAGTCCGGGGTGGCGAAGAAGAGAGAGGTTCGAGCGCCAATCCGCGCAGGGCTTGACCGTGAACCGGCTCCGTACCGAGCAGGATCTTGAAGCCGTTCTCGTCGGGAGGATTGTGCGGGCCGGTAATTATGACGCCGCCGTCGAGGGCGTATGCGTGCACGGCGTAGTAGAGCTGGCCGGTCGGGCCGAGGCCGGTGCGCCGGGCCTTGACGCCGCCGGCGGTCAGGCCGTCGACCGGTTCGGCTTCCAGCATCGGCGAGGATAGGCGGCCGTTATAGCCGACCGCGACGGTGCGCCCTCCCCGCCCGCGCACGGTGGCGGGGACGCGGAGGCCCAACGCATGAGCGTCGGACGCGGTCAGGTCGGTGCCGTGCATCCGCGCAGGTCGCAGCTACGCACCGGCCGCGGGCTCACCACGGCCGGTGCGTCGACCTCGTCGATCAACGCCGAAGCGTCAGTAGCCGCGCTTGTTCATCCGGCGCTGATCGAGCGCCTTCTTGCCCATGTAGGCCGCGCCCAGCGCCAGGCCGAGCGGACCCATGCGGCGCATGCCGCCTGCGAGCAGCGCACCGGTGAGCGCGCCCTTCATGCCGCCCGAGCCGTCGCGGCGGTCCATGCGGCTGCCGATCACCGCACCGAGAATACGTCCGATCATGTGTGTTACTCCTTATACGGGGAGTGAGACGCATGGGGGCGGGCGTGGGTTCCGATTTGTGCGAGGAAGCTCCGCCTTCCCCGTCATGCCGGACTCGTTCCGGCATCCATCATTGTGCGTCCTCGGCAGGTGAGAGTACGCACAACGATGGGCCCCGGAACGAGTCCGGGGTGACTATTCAGGTGATCGGCTTATCTGCCAAGCATGTCTTCAGGCCGCACTACCCGGTCGAAGGTGGCCTCGTCCACCAGCCCGAGCTCCAGCCCGGCCTCCTTCAGCGTCTGGCCCTTCTCATGCGCGTGTTTGGCGATCTTGGCGGCGGCATCGTAGCCGATTTCGGGCGCGAGCGCGGTGACGAGCATGAGGCTGCGGTCGAGCAGCAGCTTGATGTTGTCGCGCCGGGCCGTCGCACCTTCGACGGTACGTTCGGCGAAGCTGATCATGCCGGTGCTCAACAGGTCGATCGAGCGGAGTACGTTGGCACCGATCAGCGGCTTGAAGACGTTCAACTCCATGTGGCCCTGCATCCCGCCGACGGTGACGGCGACGTTGTTGCCCATCACCTGCGCCGCGACCATCGTCAGCATCTCGTTCTGCGTCGGGTTGACCTTGCCGGGCATGATCGAACTGCCGGGCTCGTTGGCGGGAAGTTCGAGCTCGCCCAGTCCCGAACGCGGGCCCGACGCCAGCAGTCGCAGGTCGTTGGCGATCTTGGTCAGCGCGACCGCCAGGACGTTCAGCGTCCCGTGCAGGTCGACCAGCCCGTCGTTCGAGGCCAGCGCCTCGAATTTGTTGGGCGCGCTCACGAAAGGAAGCCCGGTCAGCTCGGCTATCTCGGCGGCGACTGCCTCTCCGAAGCCGGCAGGGGCGTTGAGCCCGGTGCCGACCGCGGTGCCGCCCTGGGCGAGCGACATGATATTGTAGCGGGTGGTGTTCTCGATCCGCTCGCGCGCGTTCTGGATCTGGCGCGCATAGCCGGAGAACTCCTGGCCGAGCGTCAGCGGCGTTGCGTCTTGAAGGTGGGTGCGGCCGATCTTGACGATGTCGTCCCATTCGCGTGCCTTCGCGTCGAGCGCGGCATGAAGGCGATCCAGCGCGGGGAGGATTTTGTCGCGGACCGCGATCGCGGCGGCGACGTGGAGCGCGGTGGGAAAGCTGTCGTTCGACGACTGGCCGCGATTGACGTCGTCGTTCGGGTGGACGGGCGTCTTGCCGCCGCGCGTTCCCGCCACCTGCTCGTTGGCGCGGCCGGCGATCACCTCGTTGACGTTCATGTTGGACTGGGTGCCGGAACCCGTCTGCCAGATGACTAGCGGGAACTGGTCGTCGAGTTCGCCCGCCGCGACTTGCGCCGCTGCGGCCTCGATCGCGTCGGCCTTGGCGGCGTCCAGGCCGTGGGTGCGGTTCACGCGGGCGCAGGCCTGCTTCACCAGCGCGAGCGCGTGGACGATGCCGATGGGCATGCGCTCGGCCGCGCCGAAGGGGAAGTTCTCGATCGAACGCTGCGTCTGCGCGCCCCAATAGGCGGCGGCGGGGACGGCGATGGGGCCGATCGAGTCAGTCTCGGTGCGGGTGTCGGTCATGTGTCCTCTTTCTTTCCCTCTCCCGCCGGGAGAGGGAGGGAGCCGTCCGCAGGACGGCGGAAGGGTGAGGGCGGAGCGCGGGGAGGCCCTGCCCTCACCCTTCCCACGCCTTCGGCGCGGGCCCCTTCCCTCTCCCGATGGGAGAGGGAGTAGAAGTCATTTTTTTCGCTTGAAATCCACGGAGACCACGTTCGAACCATCGTCGGCTTGCACCACCGTCGGGCCGTCGTTCTGCGCCGCATCGTGCTCGGTCGGGCCGTCGTTCGGGCCTTCCTGCGCCTGGAAGCGGAGCTCGAAGGCGACGGCGGGGTCGTGGAAGCCGGTGATCGCCGAATAGGGGATGACGAGCTTGGAGGGCACCTGGTTGAAGGACAGCCCGACCGAGAACTTCGCGTCGTCGACCAGGAGGTCCCAGAAGCGGTTCTGAAGCACGATCGTCATCTCGTCGGGGAAGCGTTCGATCAGCCGCTTGGGGATGTCGACGCCGGGCGCGTGCGTCTTGAAGGTGATGTAGAAATGATGTTCGCCGGGTAGCATCGACCCGCCCTCGACCACCGTGGTCAGCACGCGGCCGACAACTGCGCGCAGCGCCTCCTGGACGATCTCGTCATAGGGGATCAGGCTGTCGGGGAGACCGTCGCTCATCCCACACGGGGTTAGGCGGTTTTCGGGACGGGTCAAGATTGCATGGGCCGATTGCAAGGGGTGGGTCCCGCGCTTAACGGCTGCGGCATGCGCCAGGCCACCATCACCCGCGACACCGCGGAAACCCGGATCACGGCGACCGTCGACCTGGACGGGACCGGCGCGTTCCGCGTGAATACGGGCATCGGCTTCCTCGACCATATGGTCGAACAGCTGTCGCGCCATTCGCTGATCGACATCGACCTCCAGGTCCAGGGCGACCTGCACATCGACGGGCACCATACGACCGAGGACTCGGCGCTGGCGTTGGGACAGGCGGTGGCGGCGGCGCTGGGGGACAAGCGCGGGATCAGGCGATACGGCGACGCGCTGTCGCCGATGGACGAATGCCTGACGCGCGTCGCGCTCGACCTGTCGGGGCGGCCGTGGCTGGTGTGGCGCTGTCCGTTCACGCAGACCAGGCTGGGGACGTGGGACACCGAGCTGATCGAGCATTGGTTCCATTCGTTCGCGCAGACGGCGGGGATGACGCTGCACGTCGAACTGCTGCATGGGGCGAACAATCACCACATCGTCGAGAGCGCGTTCAAGGGATTGGCGCGGGCTTTGCGGACGGCGGTCGAGATCGATCCGCGGAAGGGCGACGCGGTGCCGTCGACAAAGGGCATCCTTTGACGCTTGCGCTGATCGATATCGGGTCGGGCAATCTCCATTCGGTCGAAAATGCTCTCCGGGCGGCGGGCTCGGCGGACGTACTGGTAACGGCCGATCCCGACGCGATGCGCGGAGCGGAGCGGATTGTCCTGCCCGGCGTGGGCGCGTTCGGCGCGTGCGCGGCCGCCTTGTGTGCGGTGAACGGGCTGGTCGACGCGTTGGAGGAGGCGGTGCTGCGGGATGCCAAGCCGTTTCTTGGCATCTGCGTCGGCATGCAGCTGATGGCGGACGCGGGCGAGGAGCATGGGACCCACGCGGGGCTGGGCTGGCTGCCCGGACGCGTCCGGCGGCTCGAGGCGGGCACGGCGTCGGTGAAGGTGCCGCATATGGGCTGGAACGACGTGATCCCGGTCGGCGAGCACCCGCTGCTCGTGCGTGGGGAGGCCTACTTCCTGCATAGCTACGCCTATGACGGCGCGGGGCTGCTCGCGACGACCGATCACGGCGGGCCGGTGAGCGCGGCGATCGGGCGCGACAACCTGCTCGGCGTGCAGTTCCACCCGGAAAAGAGCCAGCGTTACGGGCTGGAGCTGCTGGCGCGCTTTCTGGCGTGGCGGCCGTGAGCCTCATCGTCTTTCCCGCGATCGACCTGAAGGCGGGCCAAGTGGTGCGTCTCGCCGAGGGCGATATGGCGCGTGCGACCGTTTACGGCGACGATCCCGCCGCACAGGCGGTGCTGTTTGCAGAGGCCGGAGCGGAGCATCTGCACGTCGTCGACTTGGACGGTGCGTTCGCGGGAGCGTCGGTGAACGGCGACGCGGCGGCGGCGATCGTCCGGGCCTTTCCGGGGCACGTCCAGCTGGGCGGCGGCATCCGCGACCGGGCGGGGGTGGAGCGGTGGTTCAAGCTGGGCGTGGCGCGCGTGGTGATCGGGACGGCAGCGCTGGAGGAACCCGATTTCGTGCGGGCGGCGGCGCGTGACTTCCCCGGTGGAATCGTGGTGGCGGTTGACGCCAAGGACGGCATGGTCGCCACGCGCGGCTGGGCGTCGGTGTCGGACGTGGGCGTCGTCGAGCTCGCGCGCCGGTTCGAGGATGCGGGCGTCGCGGCGCTGCTGTTCACCGATGTGGGACGTGACGGGCTGCTCAAGGGCGCGAACATCGACGCGACGGTCGACCTCGCGCGGCAGGTGGAGATTCCGGTGATCGCCAGCGGCGGCGTGAAGGGCTTGGGCGACATCCGCGTGCTGGCGCTGCATGCGAAGGACGGCATTGAGGGCGTGATCACCGGACGGGCGCTGTATGACGGACGGCTCGACCTAGGTGCGGCGCTGGCCGTGGCGGCGGCGTGAGGGCGGCGGGATGCTTCTCCCTCTCCCCGCTGGGGAGAGAGGCCGTTCAGGGAACCGCCTTCCATACAGCCCCTCTCCCCGGCCCTCTCCCCGCAAGCGGGGAGAGGGAGATCGTGTCGTGACCGTCCGGGGGCGGGTCATACCCTGTCTTGATGTCGCCGACGGGCGGGTGGTGAAGGGCGTCAACTTCGTGTCCTTGCGCGATGCGGGCGACCCGGTGGAGCAGGCGCGCGCTTATGACGCGGCGGGGGCGGACGAGCTGTGCTTCTTGGATATCTCGGCGAGCCATGAGGGGCGGGGCACGCTGCTGGATATCGTGCGGCGGACCGCGGCCGTGTGCTTCATGCCGCTGACGGTGGGCGGCGGGGTCCGGACGGCGGACGACGCGCGCGCGTTGCTGCTGGCGGGGGCGGACAAGGTGGCGGTCAACTCGGCGGCGATCGCGCGGCCCGAGTTGGTGGGCGAGATCGCCGAGCGGTTCGGAAGCCAGTGCTGCGTCGCCTCGGTCGACGCGCGGGCGCGGCCCGGCGGCGGGTGGGAGGTATTCTCGCATGGCGGGCGGCGGGCGACGGCGCTCGACGCGGTCACCCATGCGGTGCGACTCGCGGAGCTCGGGGCGGGTGAGATCCTGGTCACTTCGATGGACCGCGACGGAACGCGGGACGGATACGATCTCGCGCTCACCCGCGCGATCGTCGACCGGGTGAGCGTGCCCGTGGTGGCGAGCGGGGGTGTCGGCACGCTGGCGCACCTGGTCGCGGGCGTGACGGAGGGCGGCGCCTCGGCGGTGCTGGCGGCGTCGATCTTTCATTTCGGGCAGGCGACGATCGCCGATGCACACCGCGCGCTGAGCAAGGCGGGCGTGCCGGTGCGCGGGCGATGATTGCCGCGATACTCGCGGCCGCCGCGCCCGCCGCCGGCCGCACCGCGCCCGAACCGTCGGACGTGGCGCTGTTCGCGGTTGCGGCGCTGGCGGTGTGGTTCGTGCGGCGGCGGTTGCGCAATCGTTTCCGGCGCAAGGACTAGCAGCGATGGACGACCCGCTCGACCGCCTCGAAGCCGCCGTGCGTGGGCGGCGGGGGGCGGACCCCACCACCTCCTACACCGCGAGCCTGTTCGCGCGCGGCCGTTCCCGCATCGCGCAGAAACTGGGCGAGGAGGCGGTGGAGTGCGTCATCGCCGCGATGGGTCCCGACCCGGCCGAGATCGTGCCGGAGGCGGCGGACCTGCTCTACCACCTCCTGGTGCTGCTCGCCGACGCCGACCTGACGCTGGCCGACGTGCGCGCGGAATTAGCGCGGCGTGAGGGCGTGTCGGGACTGGAGGAAAAGGCAGGTCGACCGGCGGCCATGTAGCCACCGGTCGGCCGCGGTGCGCGACGTCAGCCGCGCAGGCGCGACGTGACGGTCGGTTGCACGGCGCCCTGGCGACCGCCGAACCAGGCGGCGAGCGCGCCCAGGATCAACGAAAGCGCCGCGACCAGCGCCGCCGTCGACGCCGCCTTGGCTGCGGTATCCGCCGCCTGCGTCGCACGCTGCTTCAGCTCGACCGCCTGCTCACCCGTCCGCTGTTCGGCCTGCGCGACCTTGGCGCGCGCCTCGGCGGGCGGAACGCCCTGCGTTTGCGCGTAGACCTGTGCCGCCTGCTCACGCGCGCGGGCCTGCTCGGCCGGGTCGTCGCTCGTCGCACCCTTCAAGGCCGCGCCCGCCGCGCTGGCGATTTGGCCCAGATCGGCTCCGCCGGTCGCCTCGCGGACCTGGCCCTGGACCGCACCGACGATCTCGTCGCCCTTGCCGGCCGCAGCCGGGGCGGCCACCGTCGCCGCCGTCCCGGCGGCGCGCGCCACGCCGCCCGCCGCGCCGCTCAGCGCGCCGAGCGCGCCGCCGACGATCCCGCTGACCGCGCTGGACAGCAGATAGATCACCGCCAGCGACATGACCGCCCAGGAGACCAACCCGTGAAGGCCGCCCGTCGACTCGCGCGGCTTGCCCGCCACTCGCCCGGCGATCCAACCGCCTATGAGCGACGCGATGATGCCCGACAGCACGAACCAGATACCCGCACCGATCGACAAGCCGCCCGCCGACGGATTATCCGTCGTCCCCGGGTCGAGCGTTGCAAGACCAAGGCCCAGTCCGAGCATGTTGAGCAACAACTGCGTGACAAGCCCGACCGCGACGCCCGCGAAGATCGCACCCCATGCGATCTGGTTGATCATAATCGTGCGCGCATCCTCGGCCGGCGTGACCGGACTCATGTGCGGCGCGTCATTGTCGCCCCGATTACGCGGCGTATCTGGATGATCCATGTTGGATACTCCCTGTGTTGGCAGTCAAAGCGAGCAACAACTAGAATAAGTTCCGGAAGGTCGATGGACCAGTGCGTTGAATGAAGAGGTGTTCGCGTGTTGCACGCGCTGCGTGTAGCGGCAATTCGTCTCTGGTACCGAAGTTGCTGATCGAAGAGTCGAGAGGATAGACTTGATGCAGGTTAATAACTGGATATCGCTCCGATCATCGAGCTTGCGAGGATCGCCATGCCTGTAGATGCCACCTGTCCCTACGACTCTGGCAACATCTTCGCGCGCATCCTCCGCGACGAGATCCCCTCGAAGCGCGTGTACGAGGACGATTGGGCGGTGGCGTTTCACGACATCGCGCCCGTTGCGCCGACGCATGTGCTGGTAATCCCGCGCGGGGCGTACGTGTCGTGGGACGATTTCAGCGCGCGCGGATCGGACGCGGAGATCGCGGGCTTCGTGCGCGCGGTGGGGACGGTCGCGCGGACGCTGGGGATGGTGGAGCCGGGCTATCGCCTCCTCGCCAATACGGGGCCGGATGGCGGGCAGGAAGTGCCGCATCTGCATGTCCACCTGTTCGGCGGTGCGCCTCTCGGCCCGATGCTGGCGCGATAAGGCGTTGCGTACGGCGCGTTTGCGGCTAGGTTCCGAGTCAATGTTGTTACGGGGCCGTCCATGAGCCCCGGCGCTTGTTTGAAGATCGGCGGCGCGGTGCGCCGTCTTTGGGGGAGTTGCATGTTTCGATGATCTTCGACCGTATCAAGTCGCTCGACGCGATTCTGGCGACCGCCGAGAAGAAGTCGCTCAGCCGGACGCTGGGCTGGTTCCAGCTCACCCTGTTCGGGATCGGCTGCGTGATCGGCACGGGCATCTTCGCGCTGACCGCCGCGGGTGCCCAAAAGGCGGGGCCGGGGCTGATGCTCGCCTTTGCGATCGCGGGGGCGATCTGCATCGTGGCGGCGCTCTGCTACGCCGAGATCGCGTCGATGATTCCGGTCGCCGGATCGGCCTACACCTATACCTACGCGTCGATGGGCGAGTTCCTGGCCTGGACGGTCGGCTGGGCGCTGGTGCTCGAATATGCGGTCGCCGCGTCGGCGGTGTGCGTGACCTGGTCCGATTATTTCCAAGGAACGATCCTGCGCGAGTTCTTAGGGATACAGCTTCCCGCCTGGCTCGGCGCGGGTCCGTTGGCGCTGGGCGGTAGCGCCGGCGGGTTCATCAACCTGCCCGCCGTCGTCATCGCCGCGCTGATCACCTGGCTGCTGGTCGTCGGCACCAAGGAGAGCGCGCGGCTGAACGCGGTGCTCGTGGCGATCAAGGTGATCGCGCTGACCGCGTTCATCGTCCTGACGCTGCCGCGCGTCGACGCCGCGCGGTTCAACCCGTTCCTGCCCGCGGGCGTATTCGGCGGCTTCGGCACGGGCGTGGGCGCGGTCGGGGCGGCGGCGACGATCTTCTTCGCCTATGTCGGGTTCGATGCGGTCTCGACGGCCGCCGAGGAGACCAAGAACCCGCAGCGCAACGTGCCCATCGGGCTGATCGGATCGCTGCTGTTCTGCACCGTGTTCTACATCCTAGTCGCGGCCGGCGCGATCGGCACCATCGGCGGCCAGCCGATCATGGGCCCGGGCGGCGTTCCCTTCCCCGCGGGGTCGGAAGAGCTGGCGCGGCAGTGCGCATTGCCGCAACATGCCGAAGCGCTGGTCTGCTCGCGCGAGGCGCTGGCGCACGTGCTACGCACGATCGGCTTCTCGACGGTGGGCAACATGCTGGGCATCGCGGCGTTCGTCGCGCTGCCGTCGGTCATCCTGGTGCTGATGTTCGGCCAGACGCGCATCTTCTTCGTGATGAGCCGCGACGGCCTGCTGCCCGAAGCGCTGAGCCGGGTGCATCCGAGGTACAAGACGCCGTACATCGTCACGTTGCTGACGGGGGCCGCCGTGGCGCTGGCGGCGGCGTTCCTGCCGGTGGGGCAGCTCGCCGACATCGCCAATGCCGGTACGCTCTACGCGTTCATGATGGTAGCGATCGCGGTGTTGGTGCTGCGCCGCACCGACCCGGATCGGGTGCGGTCGTTCCGGACGCCGCTCGTGTGGGCCGTCGCGCCCGCCACGATCGCGGGATGCCTGTTCCTGTTCTTCAATTTGCCATCAGCGGCGATGCTCGTGCTTCCGATTTGGGGCGGTGCTGGGCTGATCGTCTATTTCCTATATAGCCGCCGGATGAGCCATGTCGGGCGCGGAATTGACGTTGGAGAGACTGAGGTGGGCCGGCTGGAACCGGGCGTTCCGGGAGCGCGCTAAGACTTCTGCTCCCCTCCTTTGACAGGGAGGGGAGCTTCGAGTCAGTCCAGCTTTTCGGCCGCCAAAGCCTTCAGGTCCACCTCCGGCCTAGCGCCGTAATGCCCGATCACCTCGGCGGCGCAGATCGCGCCCAGGCGGAGCGAGCCGCGCAGATCGCGGCCGCTCGCCTGGCCATGGAGGAAGCCGGCCGCGAACAGGTCGCCCGCTCCCGTCGTATCGACCAGCCGGTCAATCGGCTCCGCGCCGACCTCGATGCGCTCGCCGCCCTGGATGGCGAGCGCGCCGTATTCGCCGCGGGTGACGACCAGCGTCGGTACCTGGCGCGCGACGCTCGCGACCGCGCCCTCGAAATCGTCGGTTCGCGCGAGCGCGGTCAGTTCGTTCTCGTTGGCGAACAGGATGTCGATCAGCCCTTCGCCGATCAGCGCGCGGAAGTCGCCGCCGTGGCGCGAGATGCAGAACACGTCCGACAGCGTGAAGGCGACCTTGCGCCCCGCCCCGCGCGCGACGTCGATCGCGGCGCGCATCGCGGCACGCGGCTCCTCGGGGTCCCAGAGATAGCCTTCGAGATACAGGATCGCGCTATCCGCGATCACCTGGCGATCGAGCGCGGCCTCCGGCAGGAATTGGCCCGCGCCCAGGAACGTGTTCATCGTCCGCTGGCCGTCGGGGGTGACGAAGATCAGGCAGCGGCCCGTCGTCGGCTCGCCCGCGCGCACGGGCGTGTCGAAACGGACGCCCGCCGCACGGATGTCATGGGCGAATACCTCGCCCAGCTGGTCGTCCGCGACCTGGCCGATGAAGCCCGTCCGCCCCCCGAGCGCGGCTATCCCTGCGACGGTGTTGGCCGCCGAGCCCCCGGACGCCTCGCGGCCCGGGCCCATCTTGGCGTAGAGCGCGTCCGCCTCGGCGGGAGAGAACATCAGCTGCATCGACCCCTTGGTCATGCCCTCGGTCGCGATGAACGCGTCGTCGGCGGGGCTGAGGACGTCGACGATGGCGTTGCCGATGGCGACCACGTCTAGGCTCGGGGTAGGGCTGGGCTGGGTCACGGCGTGCTCCGGTGTGCGAAAACGCGCGGGCTAGCCGGGCGGTCGGACCGGCGCAACCGGCGTTGACGGATGGCGCGCGGCGGCGGCATGCGGCCGGACATGATGCGTCCGATCCTGCCCGTCCCGTTATTCGTCCTCGGCCTGCTCTCCGCCTGCGTGACGCCGGTCGCGTCTCCGGTCGCGGTTACGCCCGCCGCGCCCGCCTTCACCGCGGTCGGGCTGGAACGGGTGTTGGGTCAGGACGCGGCGGGGCTCGCGCGGCTGTTCGGCGCGGCCGACGCCGACCTGCGCGAGGGCGACGCGCGCAAGCTGCAGTTCGAGAGCGGGATCTGCGTACTGGACGCGTATTTGTACCCAAAAGGGGGAGCGGAGCCGCGCGTCACCTATCTCGACGCACGCGAGCCCGACGGCAGCCCCATCGACCGTGCGAGCTGCGTGGCCGCGATGACGCGGCGGGGCGCGGCACGTTGAGCCCCTCCCACCTTCTTCCCTCTCCCGCCTTCGCGGGAGAGGGTGGCCGAGCGTAGCGAGGTCGGGTGAGGGCACTTCGCCTCAAGAATTGCCCTCACCCTGGCGCTAACGCGCCTGTCCCTCTCCCGCGAAAGCGGGAGAGGGTCGCGAGACAGACCACTCCCGCCGCACGGTCGGGTTCGACTCCTCGGCCAGTCGCCACCGCTCCGCAGTCCACCTGGCCGCGTCCAGCTTCCCCAGCGCCCACACCGCCGCGCCGCGCACCACCGGCGCGAGGTCGTCCAGCAGCCGGACGAGCGGTTCGACCAGCGCCGGGTCGCCGCTGTTCCCTGCAGCCACCGCCGCGTTGCGAACCATTCGGTCGCGGCCGATCCGCTTGATCGGCGAGCCCGCGAACACCTGGCGGAAGCTTGCGTCGTCGAGATCCAGCAGATCGCGGAGCGACGGCGCGGTCAGCTCGGCGCGGGGCAGGAAGGCGCGGTTCGCGGCGGCGGCATGCGCGAACTTGTTCCACGGGCAGACCGCTAGGCAATCGTCGCAGCCGTAGATGCGGTTGCCCATACGGCCACGAAATTCGCGCGGGATCGGGCCTGGGTGCTCGATGGTCAGGTACGATATGCAGCGCCGCGCATCGAGGCGGTAGGGTTCCGGGAACGCGTCCGTCGGGCAGGCGCGCTGGCAGGCGTCGCACGAGCCGCAGCTCGGCATGCCGCCCCGGTCGGGCGTCAGTTCCAGCGTCGTGTAGATCGCGCCCAAGAACAGCCAGGAACCGTGATCGCGGCTGACGAGGTTGGTGTGCTTGCCCTGCCAGCCCAGGCCCGCCGCCTCGGCAAGCGGTTTCTCCATGACGGGCGCGGTATCGACGAATACCTTCAGGTCGCAGCCGGCTTCGCGCGCCAGCCAGCGGCCGAGCGCCTTCAGCTGGCGCTTGACGATATCGTGATAGTCGGACCCTTGGGCGTAGACCGACACGCGACCCCGGTCGCCCTGCCCCGCCAGCGCGAGCGGATCGGCTGCCGGGGCGTAGCTCAGCCCGAGCGCGATCACGCTGCGGACTTCGGGCCACAGCGCGGCCGGACTTTGGCGGTGATGCGCGCGTTCCTCCATCCAGATCATGTCGCCGTGAAGCCCCTCTGCCAGCCACTCGCGCAGCCGCTCGCCCGATCGCGGGGCCGCATCGGCGGGCGCGATCCCGCAAGCGGCGAAGCCGAGCTCGACCGCCGCGTCCTTGATCCGCCGTTCCAAAGGCTTGTGTTCCGCCACGCCCGCCCGCTACCACACCGCCCGTGAGCGGGGGACCGGTATAGTGGCGGGCGAGATGGCGGTCACCGCCGACGGGCTGGTGAAGCGCTTCGGCGACCGGCGCGTGGTGGACGGCGTTGATATCGCGGTGCCGACGGGCGCGATCTACGGCGTGCTCGGCCCCAACGGCGCGGGCAAGACGACCACGCTCCGCATGCTCCTGGGCATCATCGAGCCGGACGGCGGCACGCGCACGCTGCTGGGCGAGACGCGCCCGCGCGACGCGAGCGACCGGGTCGGCTATCTGCCCGAGGAGCGTGGGCTGTATCCGGCGATGAAGGCGCGCGAGGCGATCGCGTTCATGGGCGCGCTGCGCGGGCTTGACTGGCGCACGGGCCGCGCGCGGGCGGTCGAGCTGCTGGAAACGGCGGGGCTGGGCCATGCGGCCGACGAGAAGATCCGGAAGCTGTCCAAGGGAATGGCGCAGCTCGTTCAGCTGCTGGGGTCGGTCGTCCACAGGCCCGACCTGCTGGTGCTCGACGAGCCTTTCTCCGGGCTCGATCCGGTCAATCAGGAGAAACTGGAAGCGCTGATCCTCGCGGAGCGCGACCGGGGCGCGACGATCCTGTTCTCGACGCACGTCATGGCGCATGCCGAGCGGCTGTGCGACCGGCTGGCGATCATCGCGGGCGGCAAGCGCCGGTTCGAGGGCACGGTCGACGACGCGCGCGCGATGCTTCCCGCGCAGGTACATTATTCGCCACGCGCGGACGGGCCGGAGTTGGGGCAGCTGCTCCCTCCGGATGCCGAGCGCGAGCATGACGGCTGGCGATTCGCGCTGCCGCCAGAAGGCGTCGAGCGGCTGCTGGAGCGGCTGATCCGGGCGGGTCACGGCATCTCGGGGCTCCGGATCGAGCGGCCGGGATTGCACGAGGCGTTCGTCCGGATCGTCGGCGAAGCGGAGACCGCACGATGAGCCTGCGTCGCACCCTGCGCCAGACGATGACGGTCGCGCGCCGGGATTTCGTCGCGACCGTGTTCACCCCGATCTTCCTGTTGTTCCTGTTCGCGCCCGTATTCATGGCCGGGTTCGGCGCGGTGGGCGGGCTCGGCGCGGCGACCGTGGCGGGCGACTCGGCGGACAAGGCGCGCGTGGTCGCGATCTTGCCGCCCGGCGATGCGCGGATCATGGCGGAGGCGGACCGGCGGTTGCGCACCGCCTTCCGCCGCGACGAGGCTCCGCCCAAGCTGCTGACGCTGACGCCCGGCGCCGATCCGGCTGCGCAGGCACACGCGGCGTTCGAGGCCAAGGAGTACGACGCGGCGGGCGTCATGTACGGCGCGCTCGATCGGCCGACGGTACTGTTCGGCCCGCTCGACCGGCGCACCGCGCGCTATCTGGGCGTGCTGGCGCTCGAGACGCTGGCCGACCAGCGGCTGGGCGCGGGCATGCCCACCGTGCGGGTCGAGGAGGTGCGGCTGAGCCGCCGGGGCGCGTCGCAGGGCGGGCAGAACCAGTCCGCGTTCCTGGCGGTCTTCGGCGTATTCTTCCTGACTTTGTTTCTCGCGGGCCAGGTCGTCGGCACGATGGCGGAGGAGCGCAACAACAAGGTAATCGAGGTGCTCGCCGCCGCGGTCCCGCTCGAATCGGTGTTCCTGGGCAAGCTGCTCGGCATGTTCGGCGTTGCGGTTCTGTTCGTGGTGTTCTGGGGGACGATCGCCGGCCAGATCGGCAGTTTCCTGCCCCCGACCCTAGCCGCGGCGATGGGCGAGCTGACGCCGGCGGTGGGCGGTCCCGCGTTCGCGGTCCTGTTCTTTGCCTACTTCACGATGGCGTATCTGTTGCTGGGGTCGGTGTTCCTGGGCGTCGGCGCGCAGGCCTCGACGATGCGCGAGATCCAGATGCTCTCGCTCCCGATCACGATCGTCCAAGTGGGTATGTTCGCACTGTCGTCGGCGGCGGCGTCGCGGCCGGACAGCTGGATCGCGACCGCGGCCGAGCTGTTCCCACTCTCCTCCCCCTTTGCAATGGCGGCGCGCGCGGCCAACTCGCCTGCGCTGTGGCCGCATGTCGCGGCGCTTGCGTGGCAGGCGCTGTGGGTCGCGATCTTCATCACGGTCGGCGCGCGGCTTTTCCGGCGCGGCGTGCTGCAATCCGGGAGTGGCCCGGGCTGGCTGTCGCGTCTGCATCGCCGGCCGTCGGAAGGCTATTGACAGCGTTGTAGGTAATCGGTTCACTCGCGAAAAGGCAGGAGTGGACCGATGGCTACCGCGATGACCCGACCCGACCTTGCGCCCGAACCCGCGCTCGATCCGCTCGATGTGAGCCGCGCCGAATTCTTTCGCGACGACACTTGGCAGGCCCCGTTCGAGCATCTCCGCGCCGAGGCCCCGGTCCATTACACGCCCGCATCGAGCTTCGGCCCCTACTGGTCGGTATCGACCTACAAGCCGATCGTCGAGGTCGAGTCGCTCCCCGAAATCTTCTCGTCGGAGGTGGGCGGTATCACGCTGGCGGACTTTCTCGACCCGGCGATCGATGTGCGCATGCCGATGTTCATCGCGCGCGACCGGCCCGTCCACACCGCGCAGCGCCGCACGGTCGCGCCGGCCTTTACCCCGTCGGAGATGACGCGGATGTCGGACGGCCTGCGCCGGCGAACGGCGACGCTGCTCGACGAGCTGCTTTGGGGAGAGGAGTTCGACTGGGTCGATACCGTATCGGTCGAGTTGACGACGCAGATGCTCGCGGTCCTGTTCGACTTTCCGTGGGCGGACCGGCGCAAGCTGACCTTCTGGTCCGACTGGGCGGGCGATATCGAGTCGGTCAAGAACGAGGAGCTGCGGCTTCAGCGCCTCCAGCACATGTACGAATGCGGGGCGTACTTCTCGCAGCTGTGGAACGGCAAGGTCGGCCAGCCGCAGACGCCCGACCTCATCTCGATGATGATCCATTCGGACGCTATGGCCGAGATGGACCAGATGGAGTTCATCGGGAACCTGATCCTGCTGATCGTGGGCGGCAACGACACCACGCGCAATACCATGTCGGCGCTCGCCTACGGCCTCGACAAGTTCCCTGACGCACGCGCTAAATTGGAGGCGGACCCGGGGCTGATCGGCAATACCACGCAGGAGGTTATCCGTTGGCAGACGCCGCTGGCGCACATGCGCCGCACCGCGACGCAGGATTACGAGCTGCAGGGACAGCAGATCAGACAGGGCGACAAGCTCGCGCTCTGGTACGTGTCGGCGAACCGCGACCGGAGCGTGTTCGGCGAGGACGCGGACGACATCGTCGTCGACCGGCCCAATGCCCGGCGGCATCTGGCATTCGGCCACGGCATCCACCGCTGCGTCGGCGCACGGCTGGCCGAGATGCAGATCGCCATCCTGCTGGAGGAGATGGCCAGACGCCGCATGCGCGTGAACGTGGTGGGCGAGCCGGTGCGCGTCGCGGCTTGCTTCGTGCACGGGTATAGAAAGCTGCCGGTGGAGATCTCAAGATACTGAGCCTGGGGCGATGAAAGCCGCCCCTCCCCTTCCGCCTCGCGCTCACTACATCGTATCCATGACCAACGACCCAGACCGCCGCGGTCTACTCGCGGGCTTTACCGCCGGCGCGGCCGCGCTCCTGTTCGGCTGCCGCGACGCCGACGCTAAGAAGCCCGAGCGCTTCTCCGTCACGCTGCCCGATAGTGAGTGGAAAAGGCGGCTCTCCCCCGCCGCCTACGCCGTGCTTCGTCACGAAAGCACCGAACGGCCCGGCTCCAGTCCCCTGAACGCTGAAAAGCGCACGGGCGTGTTCCGGTGCGCCGGGTGCGACCAGGCGCTGTTCTCCAGCAAAACCAAGTTCGAGTCCGGCACGGGTTGGCCGAGCTTCTGGGCTCCGCTACCAGGCGCGGTCGGGGAAAAGACCGACCGAGCGATGTTCATCGCGCGTATCGAGGTCCACTGCGATAATTGCGGCGGGCATCTGGGGCATGTATTCGACGACGGCCCCAAGCCGACGGGTAAGCGTTACTGCATGAACGGCGCGGCGATGAAGTTCCGCGCGGCTTGAGGGTGCTGCGCGTTTAGAAACGGTCGTCGACGAACGCCTGGACGCCGATCGTTCCGCCGCGATTCGCCATGCGGACAACGGGTAGGTCGGCCGTCTTCGGTGCCTCGCCCGAGTAGATGAAGCCGAGCGTCGGGTGGCTTGACGTGCCGAGCCCGCCCTGCGGTCCGTACCAGACCTTGACCGCGCTCCAATCGCCGGCAGCCGACACGTCGACCGCGCGCACGTCGCGCTCGATCCCGCCGCGCCTGGACCAGTTGGCGTGGGTGAGCAGGACCTCGCGCTCGCCGACGACGCGCGACACCATCGCGACATGGCCTACACGCATCCGGCGGGTCGCCTCGAACGCCATTACCGATCCCGCCTTTGGCGTTCTGCCGCGCTCGTAGCGGCCCGCCGCTTGGGCCCACCAAGTATCCGCATTGCCGCGGATCTGGATGCCCGACACCTCGCGCGCATAAGGTGCGCACTGCCAAGAGCGGGCGACGGCCGGAGTCGTCAAACCGAGGGCGCACGAAAACGCCAGCGCGAAACGCGCTGCTAAATTCTTGATCTGCAAGGTAAGCGCCGCCTTCGGTTGCTCTTCGACGGTTTGGCTACGAGGCAGAGATAAAATATAAAAGCGGTGTGGGAACTAACCAGGACGAACCGTGTTGCGGTGCCGACGACCTGACCTGGATCAGTCCACCGCGAGCGTCCTCAGCCTATCCTCATGCTCCGCGCGGCCGAACGGGAAGCGGGTAAAGAGCAACGCGCCGGTCACGCCCAACGTAAGGTAGATCGTCACGAATACGGTCGTCAGGTCGTCGATCACGGGCGTCGGCACCATGCCGGGCTTGGCTCCGACCGGGAACGCCACCGCATCGAGGATCACGCCGACGATGAAGATGCCGATCCCGCTGGTGCATTTCTGAACGAAGAAAGACCCGGCGAAGAACACGCCCTCCGACCGCCTGCCGGTCTTCACCTCGGCGTCCTCGACCACGTCGGCCATCATCGACGCGCCCAGGATCATCGCGGAGATGTTGCACGCCGCCTGGACGGTCACCGACCCAAAATAGAGCGGCAGCATGCGCGGATCGCCCGGGTCCGGGAACAACCCCGCCAGCCGGAGGAGATAGGGCCCTGTCAGAAGCGTGACGGAGGCCAGGACCAAGCAGCATGCCGCCTTGGGCTTGCCGAAGCGGCGACCGATCCGGGGCGTGACCAGGAACGCGATCACCGCGCCTGCCAGCAGCACCGCCGGGATCGCCGCGAACGCCCCCGCGCCGAACCGCCAGACATGCGCGTAGAGGTATGTCGAAAGCGCGTAGCTGATCCCTTGATTGACGTAGATGCATAGCGCCGAGAGCATCAGGATCACGAAGGCGCGGTTGCGGACGCTTTGCCCCATCTCGCGCAGTTCGTCGCTGAATGTCCCGGTGCTCTTGGTCGCCTGCGGCAAGGTAGGTATTTCTCGGTGCGTACCGATCGCGGAGACCAGGATAGCGGTGACGATCAGCGCGGCGGTGACGACTCCGTAGGTCCAAAAGCCCGCGCGGCCCGCCATCACCGGATCGGGCGTCAGGAAGATGGCATAGCCCGCGAACAGCGCGCCGAGCCCGCCGATCCAGCCGAACAGGTATCGGTAGGCCATCACGCGCGTGCGCTCGTCATAGTCGCTCGACAGCTCGGCGGTGAGGGCGACGGACGGCACCTCGTATGCCGACACGGCGCTGCGCACGAGCACCGCCGCCACGAACAGCCAGCCGAGCAACGCCTCCTCGCTCCACATCGGCGGACTCCAGACGAGTAGCCAGCCGAGCCCGATCGGCAGCGCGGACGCGTACATCCACGGATGCCGCCGTCCCCAGCGCGAGCGCGTCCGGTCCGACAGGAAGCCGACCGCCGGATCGATGAACGCGTCGAGGATCAGCGCGGCGGCGATGACGAGGCCGACCTTGGTCGCCGAAAGGCCCACGACCTGGTTGTAGAAGAGCAGCAGGAAGGTGCCAAAGCCGTTGTCCTTGACGCCATACGCCACTGCGCCGAAGCCGTAGGTCAGCGTAGTGCGCTGGGATAGCGTGCGCTTCGGTGGGATCGCTGCGGCGGAGGTCATTTGAACGCGTCCAGCGCTTCGAACAGGGTCGGCGATGTCGGGTCCCAACTCGCGCGGCTGCCGACCGTCATGCCGCCATCGACGAGCAGGCTGGTCCCGGTGATGAACGACGAGTCGTCGCTCAACAGGAAGCAGACCGCGGCCGCGATGTCCTCCGGGCTCCCGGCGCGCGCGATCGGCTGAGCCTTGGCGGCGACGGCGGCGATCATACCGTCGGCCTGCGCGCGCGCTTCCTCCGCGATCTCAAGATGGCGGGTGAAGATATTGGTGGTGATGAACCCCGGCAGGACCGCATTCACCCGGATGCCGTGCCGGGCAAGGTCGGCGGCCGACAGCTTGGTGAGGTGCAGCACGCCCGCCTTGGCGACCGAATAGGCCGTTGGCGCGAAGCCGCTCGCCAGCGCGGCAACGCTGGCGGTGTTGACGATCGCGCCGCCGCCGCGTCTGGCCATCGGCGGCGCGGCGTAGCGGGTGCCGAGCGCGACGGAGGTGAGGAGGAGCGCCATCGTGCGGTCCCACTCGCCCGGCTCGACCGCGTCGATCCCCTCGCGTGCGCCGCCCGCGCCCGCGTTGTTGAACAGAAGGTCGAGGCCGCCGTCCACATCGGCCTGGTTCATCAAAGCTTCGAGGTCGTCGGCGCGCGTCACGTCGCACCGTTTGAACGCGATCCGGCCGTCCGACGCGTCCGCCAGCTCGGCCGCGCCCGCCGCGTCGATGTCGCCGACCAGCACCTGCGCGCCCTCCTCCGCCAGGCGGAGCGCGGTTGCGCGACCGATGCCCGATGCGCCGCCGGTCACTACCGCGCGCTTGCCGTCGAACCGCATTGGGAACCTCACCGGGCCTCTCCTTTTGGCAAGCATAGTATGGGTATGCGCGACGGGCAACGAGCGCCGTTCGAAGATGCGGTTTGCGCTTCTTGCGCCGCGCGCCGGCGCTCGGTAGGCCCGGACGCGTCCAGCAAGATGGAGTGATGCGTGGCCCTCGACCCCGAAACCTTCGACGCGTTGATCGACGGCGTGCGCCGCTTCGTCGCCGAGCGGCTTCGCCCACTGGAGGCCGATGTCGAGGCCGCCGACGCGATTCCGGACGATGTGGTCCAGGAAATGCGCGAAATGGGGCTGTTCGGGCTGTCCATCCCCGAAGAGCATGGCGGCCTGGCACTGACGATGGCGGAGGAGTGCCGGGTCGCGATCGAGCTGGGGCGGACCACGCCCGCCTTTCGGTCGACCTTCGGCACCAATGTCGGGATCGGCAGCCAGGGGCTCGTCATGTCGGGCAGCCCCGAACAGAAGGCGCACTGGTTGCCGCGCATCGCGAGCGGCGAGATCATCACCAGCTTCGCGCTGACCGAGCCCGATGTCGGGTCGGATAGCGGCGCGGTAAAGACGCGCGCGGTCAAGGACGGCGACACCTACCGGCTAAGCGGCACCAAGCGCTATATCACCAACGCCGACAAGGCCGACCTTTTCACCGTCATGGCGCGCACGGGCGAGGAGAAGGGCGCGCGCGGCGTCTCGGCGTTCCTGGTACCCCGCGATCTGCCCGGCGTGACGCTGGGCGAGCCCGAGAAGAAGATGGGACAGAAAGGGGCCAAGGTCTCCGACGTTCATTTCGACAACGTCGTCGTCCCCGCCGCCAATCGTCTCGGCGCGGAAGGCGAAGGCTTCAAGATCGCGATGCGCGTGCTCGACCGGGGGCGGCTGCACATCTCGGCGGTATGCGTCGGCGTGGCGGAGCGGCTGATCGCCGACTGCGTCGCCTATGGGTCGGAGCGGCACCAGTTCGGCAATCCGATCGTCCATCACCAGCTGATCCAGGGCATGCTGGCGGACTCGAAGACGGAGGCCCTGGCGGCGCGCGCGCTGGTGCTCGAGACGGCGGACAAGAAGGATCGGCAGGAGGACGTGGTGCTCGAGTCGGCGGCCGCGAAATACTACGCGTCTGAGATGGTCGGCCGCGTCGCCGACCGCGCGGTCCAGATCTACGGAGGTGCCGGCTATATCGCGGATTATGGGATCGAGCGGCTGTACCGCGACGTGCGCTTGTTCCGCATCTATGAGGGCACCAGCCAGATTCAGCAGGTCATCATCGCCCGCGAGACGCTGAAGCGCGGTGGCTGACCTAACCCTCTCCCGCGTAGGGCTACGCCCGCCTTCGGCTCCGCGGGAGAGGGACAGGCGCGAAGCGCCAGGGTGAGGGCAGTGCGTGTCGTGAACCGCCCTCACCCGACCTCGCTTCGCTCGGCCACCCTCTCCCGCGAAAGCGGGAGAGGGAAGGAAACACGAAGGAGAAGATTGATGGACACGACCAACCTGTTCCGCCTCGATGGGCGCACGGCGCTGATCACCGGGGGTAGCCGCGGCATCGGCAAGATGATCGCGGCGGGCTTCATCGCGCAGGGGGCCAAGGTCTATATCTCGTCGCGCAAGGCCGACGCCTGCTTCGCGGCAGCGGCCGAACTCGGCCCCGACTGCGTCGCGCTGCCGCAGGACGTGTCCACCGTGGCGGGCTGCCAGGCGCTGGCCGCGCAATATGCCGAGGCCGAGGGCGCGCTCGACATCCTCGTCAACAACGCGGGCGCAGCCTGGGGCGAGCCGTTCGAGGTGTTTCCCGAAAAGGGCTGGGACAAGGTCATGGACCTGAACGTCAAGTCGCCCTTTTTCCTGACCCAGGCGCTTCACCCGGCGCTAAAAGCGGCCGCCAGCCGCGAGCGCCCGGCCAAGGTGATCAACATCACCTCGATCGACGGCCAGCGCCTCAACCCTTGGGACACCTACAGCTACCATGCGTCCAAATCGGCGCTGATCTACCTGACCAAGCGCATGGCCGCGCGGCTGATCGACGACGCGATCAACGTCACCTCGATCGCCCCGGGCGCGTTCGCCAGCGAGATGAACCGCTCGGCGCGCGACCACGGCTCCGAAGTGGCGCGCGGCATCCCCGCCCGTCGCATCGGCGTCGACGAGGACATGGCGGGCGCGGCAATCTATCTCGCCAGTCGGGCGGGCGATTACGTGGTGGGCGACACGATCACGGTCGATGGCGGGTTGGTCCATGCGGCGGTCGGGACCAGCATCGACGCCTAGCCGCCGCCCCGAAGGATCAGCCACACCTTGGGCCGCCCGCTCGGCTTGGCCACCCCGTCGAGCCGGACCGCGCGGGCGATCCTGACCGGGCGCAGGATCATCTGTCCACGCATGGCGCCGGTGCCGCCGCCCGACGGTTGCGCCAGGATGCGGCGGACCGCGTCCATGCCCGCAATCACGCGGCCGAAAGCGGCGTAGCCGGTGAAGCCTGCCCGCGCGTCCATCTGCGGTGAAGGGCCGACGGTCAGGACGAAATTGCCGGTCGCCGACGCGTCGAAGGTGCCGTGCGCCATCGATACGGTCGCGTCGACGTGGCGCAGGCCCGTACGGCTCGTCGGCTCCAGATCGATCGGCGGTAGTGCGCGGCGCAGGTCGGTGCGGACGCCGCCCTGGATAAAGCCTGCGCCCGGCCGGGCCTTGCTACGCGCGGCGCGGTAGAAGACCGTGCCGTCGAAGCGGCCGTCATCGACGTAGGCCATGAAGTTCGCGGTCGTGATCGGCGCGCGCCGGGCGTCGAGCGCCAGCGTGATCGGCCCGGCCGAGGTTTCCAGCCGGACGCGGACGAGCCCGGACTGTCCCACTGCCGGGGCCCAGCCGGCCACAAGCGCCGCGCATACCGCCACCGACCATCCGCGCACCCCGGCTACCGTGCGATCCCGCCCGCGGCGAGCACCGCCAGCGTCACCAGCTCGCTTGCGGTCGAGGTCATGGGCGCGATCTGGACGGGCTTTTCCATCCCCACCAGCATCGGTCCGATCATCGCGTCGCCGCCCAGCTCACGCAGCAATTTGGCGGAGATGTTGGCGGATTGGAGCCCGGGCATGACTAGGACGTTCGCCGGCCCCGACAGTCGCGCGAAGGGGTAATTCGCCAGCTGTTTGGGGTTGAGCGCGACATCGGGTGCCATCTCGCCCTCGTATTCGAACGATACCTCGCGCCCGTCGAGTACCCCGACGGCCGCACGGATGTTCTCCAGCCACTTGCCCTCCGGGTTGCCGAAGGTGGAATAGCTCAGGAACGCGACGCGCGGCTCGTGACCCATGCGCCTGGCGACCTGCGCGGTCTGTTCCGCGATGTCGGCGAGCTCCTCGGCGGTCGGGCGCTCGTTGACGGTGGTGTCGGCGATGAAGACGGTGTGCATTCGCCCGACGAGCAGGTGTATGCCGAACGGCACGCGGCCCTCGGCGGGGTCGATCACGCGGCGCAGGTCGCGCATCGTGTGCGCGTAAGTCCGCGTCACGCCGGTGATCATCGCGTCGGCATGCCCCATCTGGAGCAGCACCGCGCCGAAGCTGTTGCGGTCCTGGTTGATCATCCGCTCGACATCGCGGCGCAGATAGCCGCGTCGTTGCAGCCGGCCGTACAGGAACTCGACCATCGACGGGACGAGCGGCGAGTTGCGGCTGTTATGGAGCTCGTACTCCTCCGGCTGCTCGACGCCCAGTGCGCGGAGCCGGTCGTATACGTCGTCGCGCCCCACCAGCACGGGGGTACCGAGCCCGCCCTCCTTGAAGGCGATGGCGGCGCGCAGCACCACTTCCTCCTCGCCTTCCGCGAACAGTACGCGCTTGGGCCGGGCGCGCGCGCCCTCGTAAGCGAGCGTGAGGACGGAGGTGGTCGGGTTCAACCGCTCGCGCAGCCGCTGGCGATAGGCGTCCATGTCGATGATCGGCCGCGTCGCCACGCCGGAGTCCATCGCCGCGCGCGCGACGGCCATCGGCACGACCTCCATTAGCCGGGGATCGAAGGGCGCGGGGATGATGTATTCGGGGCCGAAGCTGTGGCGCACGCCGTATGCGACCGCGACCTCCTCCGGCACGCGCTGGCGCGCCAGGTCGGCGATGGCGTGGGCGGCGGCGACCTTCATCCGGTCGTTGATCGCAGTCGCCCGCACGTCGAGCGCACCGCGGAACACATAGGGGAAGCCCAGTACGTTGTTGACCTGGTTGGGATAATCCGACCGGCCCGTTGCGACGATCGCGTCGGGGCGCGCGGCGGTCGCGACCTCGGGCCGGATCTCGGGTTCCGGGTTCGCCATGGCGAAGATGATCGGCGCGGGGGCCATGTCCTTGACCATCTCGGGCTTGAGCGCGCCCGCCGCCGACAGGCCGAGGAACACATCCGCGCCGTGCAGCGCTTCGGTTAGCGTGCGGCGGTCGGTGTTGGCGGCGTGGGCGGACTTCCATTGGTCCATCCCCTCTTCGCGGCCCTGGTAGATGACGCCCTGACGGTCGCACATGATCACGTTGTCGTGACGTACGCCCATGGCCTTGACGAGCTCGGTGCAGGCGATCGCCGCCGCGCCCGCGCCGTTGACGACGATCCGCACCTCATCCATCCGCCGCCGCGTGAGCAGGCAGGCGTTGATCAGCCCGGCGGCGGTGATGATAGCCGTGCCGTGCTGGTCGTCATGGAAGACCGGGATGTTCATCCGTTCGCGCAGGGCTTGCTCGATAATGAAGCATTCGGGGGCCTTGATGTCCTCCAGATTGATGCCGCCGAAGCTCGGCTCGAGCAGCGCGACGCAGTTGACGAAGGCGTCGACGTCCTCCGTATCGACCTCCAGATCGATCGAGTCGACATCGGCGAAGCGCTTGAACAGCACCGCCTTGCCTTCCATCACCGGCTTCGACGCGAGCGCGCCGAGGTTGCCGAGCCCTAGGATCGCGGTGCCGTTGGAGATAACCGCCACCAGATTCCCCTTGGCGGTATAGTCGTAGGCGGTGGCCGGATCGTCGTAGATCGCGCGCACCGGCACTGCGACGCCCGGCGAATAGGCGAGCGCCAGGTCACGCTGCGTCGCCATCGGCTTGGACGCGACGATCTCGATTTTGCCCGGCCGCCCCTCCGAATGGAACAATAGCGCCTCGCGCTCGGAAAACTGAAGGTTGGGTTCGTCGGACATGGCGGGCCTCGGTGCTGACGCGCCCCTCTTACTTGATCCGCCAGGCAATGGTAGAAGCCGCCAGCGGCCATGGCCGCGCGGACAGAAGGTCTGGAGGTTCGATGGCGGCCCTCGACGAGGAATTAGCGGCGTTGATGGACGGCGCATACGCCGCCGCCCTGGACGACTGCTGGGAAATCTGGACCGAACGGCTGGTTGCGGCGCTGGGCGGGTCGGGAGGCTCGTTCGTCATTGGCGACGAGCGGACGCGCACGCTGACGCGCGCCGCGTTTCATTCGCCGGTCAGCCGCGCGATCGACGACTACGCCGCGGGGTTCGGTGCGCTCGACCCGCAAACTCCGGCCGCGTTCGCAATGCCGGCCCCCTGCGTCTTTGAGGACCGGGACTACCGCGATAACGGTGCCGGAACGCGCGAGTACCTGTCCTGGCTGCGCGGGGCGATCGGTCTGGACCACCACGTCGCGCTGCAAGCGCCCTTGGGCGACGGCGCGACGCGCGCGGCCGTCAGCGTGTACCGCTCGGTCGCCGACGGCCCTACTCCTACAGCCGCGCGCGAACGGTTTCGCGCGATCGCGCCCGAGATCGCGAGGGCACTGCGGCTCGGTTTCCGGCACGCAGCGCTGCTCCAGCAGAGCTTCTGAGAAGGCGCGGTCGCGGCCAGCGCCGACGCCGCGCTGCTGATCGACGAGCGCGGGCGCGTCGCGCGAGTCGGCGAGGCCGCGCGCGCGATCTTTGCGCGGGGTGAGGGTCTCGATGTCACCGACGGCGCGATCCGCTGCCACCTCTGCAATGATGAGAAGCGCGTTGAGGCCGTCATCGCCGGAGCCGTCGCGCTCCGGCCGGTTGCGGGAGCGGTTAGGGCGGAGCGGCGCTCCGGCCGCGCGGCCTATCTGCTCGTCGCCTATCCGCTTCCCCGCTCGCGCCGGATGCTCGCGCCCCTTGAGGCTGCCGCGCTCGTCACGATCGTCGACCCGATCGCCGCGCGGCGCGGCCCGGCGCTCTACGCGCAGGCGTTCGGCCTGACCCCGCGCGAGGCGGAGCTGGCCGGAGCGCTAATGGCGGGCCACTCGGTCGAGTCCGCCGCCGCAGCGCTCGCCATGAGCGTGGCCACCGCCCGCATCCACCTTCGCCGCCTGTTCTCCAAAACCGACACTACGCGGCAAGCGGAGCTGATGCGGCTCCTGGCGCGCATGCCGGTGGTAAATACGCCATTCGAGTGATGGCGCGGGGCGGCTGGTTTCGCCAGCGTTCCCCGGCCGCGTCAGGCGGCAGGGAGCGAAAAGATGAGGAAGCAGCTACTCGCGGCCATTTTCGCCGTTACCGGCGCGCAGCAGGCCGGGGCGCAAGATTACGGCTTGGATTTGTTCACAAGCGCCTCGCATACTTTCCGGCTAAACGATTCAGAGCGTTACTCAGTCAAGAATGGCGACCGCTCGCGTGCTGTCGGTGCTCGTGTCGCCGCTAGTTTCGATCCATACCCGACGGGAACCGCCGACGCATTCGCGTCCGCCAACCTCGCCACCGGCGAGCTGAAAGCCTCGGCGGCCACCAACCGCCCCTGCGATCAAATCATTAACTGCCTACCTACGGGAGCCTACGCGCAAGCTGGGTTCTCCGATACGCTACGCTTCACGATTCCTGGCGCGACGAGTACCACGATCACTTCCATAAACATGGCGTTTTCTTCGATTGGCGAATTTATCAATGGAGCTAGCCCATCAACCCTACAGCACATTCTTCAAGGCACGTTTTATAATCAAGGTTTGTCGAACGGCGCTGGTTTTAACATCTTGTATCAAAACGGAAGTGTCAACACGGGCGTAGGCGGCTTCAACACACACCAGATCACGTCCGCGATCCGAGATAACTTCGGTATTACGGTCAGCTATGATCTTTATGGCGCGACGCCCGATCTGTCCCTTGCGCTGACACTTTACGCGATCGCGAACGATGGAGGCATAGCCGATTTCGGCCGCACCGCCAGAGTCGGCCTAACTTTGCCTGAAGGGGTGACCTATACTTCAGCCTCGGGCGTGTTCCTGACCGCCGTCGGCGTACCCGGCGCGGTTCCCGAACCGGCGACCTGGGCGTCGATGATCCTCGGCTTCGGCCTGGTCGGCGGCGCGCTGCGGCGGGCGCGGGCGCGGACCACCGCCTCAACCGTTCCGGCGCGCTGACCGTGACGACGGTTCGACTGGTCGTCAAACAGCCGAACGGCGGCGCTTGGCATGGCGAATTGGTTTTAGAGCGCGTTCCCGTTGCTGGCGATTACGTCGCCCCGGTGCGGAATCAACTCATGCGTGTTATGGCAGTCGTGCTTGAGCCGGCGAGTTCCCCATCCGTCGCGACGGCGCTTGCGGTGAACGATCCCGACGACCGGGTGGACGGATGGACCGCCCGGACGTTGGCGGGGCTGCACGAGGTCGGACCGGAGGACGAGCCCTAGGCAAGCACCGCCGGGCGGCTTATGGCCCGTTCTATGAAGCACGAGCCCGCTATCTTCGAGCAGCCCGACCCAAAGGCGATCGCCGCGATGGACGCCGAAGCGGAAGCGGACATTGAGGCGGGGCGCGTCGTACCGCACGAGAAGGTGCGTGGGTGGCTCCAGAACTGGGGCAAGCCCGATGAACAGCCCATGCCGCCGGAATGGCTGAGGTAATCTGGACGCGCGCGGCCCTTCTCAGGCTTAGAAGCATCAGGGCCTACATCGCGCAATTCAACCCCAACGCCGCCGAGCGGATCGCCGAACGTCTCTGGAACGCGGGCGAGTCGTTGAAACAGTTCTCGGAGCGCGGTCGACCGGCGGATGACGTGCGTCGCGAACTGGTGATCGTCCCGCCCTACATCATCCGATACAGGGTCGAGAAGGATCGCGTCTTCATCCTCGGCATCCGGCACGGTGCGCAACGCCCCGAACGCGGCTGAAGCGCCCGGCATGGCCGCGAACGCCTCCACCCCTATGATGGCCCAATATCTCGCGCTGAAGGCCGAGGCGGGCGACGCGCTCCTCTTCTATAGAATGGGCGATTTCTTCGAGCTTTTCTTCGACGACGCGCGGATCGCGGCCGCGTGCCTCGACATCGCGCTCACCGCGCGCGGCGAGCACGAAGGGACACCCATCCCGATGTGCGGCGTCCCCGTCCACGCCTCGACCGGCTACCTCGCACGGCTGATCAAGGCGGGGCACCGCGTCGCCGTCGCCGAACAAACGGAGACGCCCGCCGCCGCCCGGGCGCGCGGCGGGTCCAAGATGCTGGTCGAGCGCGGGATCGTTCGCGTCGTCACCGCGGGCACGCTGACGGAGGAGGCTCTGCTTGATGCACGGGCGGCGAACTGGTGCGTGGCGATCGGCGAAACGGGAGGGGAGCTCGCGCTAGCTGCCGCCGACATCTCGACCGGGCGGTTCGAGGTGATCCGCACCGATGCGGGTTCGCTTCCCGCCGAGTTGGCGCGGCTATCGGCCGCCGAGGTGGTCGCGTCGGAGGCGACCGCCTGGCCCGAATGCGCGACGACGCTCCGCCCCAAGGTCGACTTCGACAGCGCGGGCGGCGAGGCGCGGCTGAAGCGGATGCACGCGGTCGCGACGCTCGACGGCTTCGGCCGGTTCGGCCGCGCCGAGCTGGCCGCGGCGGGCGGGCTGGTCGCCTATCTTGAGCACAACGGCAAGGGCGCCCTCCCCTTCCTGCGCCCGCCCGTCCTCCATTCCTCGACCGACGCGATGGCGATCGACGCCGCGACGCGCGAGAGCCTGGAGCTGTGCTGCACGGCCGCGGGCGAGCGAAAGGGCTCGCTCCTCGACGCGGTCGACCGGACGGTAACGGGCGGCGGGGCGCGCCTGCTGGGCGCGGATATCGGCGCGCCGCTCCACGACCGTGCGGCGATCGACCGCCGGCTGGAATTTGTCGCGTTCCTGCATGACGACGCCGCTTTGCGCGAACGGCTCCGCGCCACCTTGCGCGCTCTCCCCGATCTAGGTCGCGCGCTCGGCCGACTGGCGGCGGGCCGGGGCTCCCCGCGCGATCTGGCGCAGCTGCGCGATGGTCTCGATGGCGCGTGGACCTTCGGCGAACGATTGGCGGGACTGGACCGGTCGCCTGCGCTCCTGACCGAACTCGCTCCCCGCCTGCGCGGGCACGGCGCGCTGATCGATCTGCTCAAGCGCGCGCTGGTGCCGCAGCCGCCGATCGAGGCGGGCGACGGCGGCTATATCGCCCCCGGCTACGACGCCGCGCTCGACGAGCTGCGCGATGTCGGCTCGGGTGGGCGCCGCGCGATCGCCGCGCTGGAGGGCGAATTACGCGGTCGCACGAACACCCCCTCGCTCAAGGTCCGCCATAACGGCGTGCTGGGCTATCATATCGAGGTGCCCGCGCGCGCTGCCGATCCGCTGATGCGCGCCGACAGCGGCTTCACCCACCGCCAGACGCTCGCGGGCGTGGTCCGCTTCAACACGCCCGAGCTTCACGAGATCGCGATGCGCGTGACCCAGGCCGGCGGTCACGCGCTCACCGCCGAGGCCGCACATCTGGAGGAACTGACCGCCACCGCGCTCGGCACGCGCAACGCGATCGCCGACACCGCCGACGCGCTCGCCCGGCTGGATGTCGCGGCCGGCCTCGCCGAGCGCGCGGCGGAGGGCGGATGGGTTCGCCCGCGTCTGGTCGATCACCCCTGCTTCGAGGTCGAGGGCGGCCGGCACCCGGTGGTCGAAGCGGCGCTCGCCGCATGCGGCGACCGCTTCGTGGCGAACGATTGCCGCCTGTCGGAGCAGTCCAGGCTGTGGCTCGTCACCGGCCCGAACATGGGCGGCAAATCGACCTTCCTCCGCCAAAATGCGCTGATCGCGGTGCTCGCGCAGGCCGGTTCTTTCGTCCCTGCGACCAGCGCCACGCTCGGCCTCGTCGACCGGCTGTTCAGCCGCGTCGGCGCGTCCGACAACCTCGCGCGCGGCCGCTCCACCTTCATGGTCGAGATGGTCGAGACCGCTGCGATCCTGGCGCAGGCGACCCCGCGCAGCTTCGTGATCCTCGACGAGGTCGGGCGCGGCACCTCGACCTATGACGGGCTCGCCATCGCCTGGGCGGTGGTGGAGGCGGTCCATGACGATAATCGCTGCCGGTGCCTGTTTGCGACGCATTATCACGAGCTGACGCGCCTTGCCGAACGCTTGCCCGCGCTGTCGCTCCGCCATGTTCGTGCGCGCGAGTGGAAGGGCGAGCTGGTGCTGCTCCATGAGCTGGCGAAAGGGCCCGCCGACCGAAGCTACGGACTGGCGGTCGCGCGGCTGGCGGGCATGCCGCCAGCAACCGTCGCGCGCGCCAAATCGGTGCTGGCCAAGCTGGAGGCTGGCCGCGCGAAGACCGGCGGGCTGGCGGCGGGGCTGGACGACCTGCCGCTGTTCGCGGCGGTCGCGGCGGTGGAGCCTGTGCCCGATCCGCTCCGGGCGGAAATGGAAGCGCTCGATGTGGACGCGCTCACGCCGAGGGAGGCGCTCGAAGCTCTATACCGACTGAAAGCGATGGCGCGGGAGAGCTAAACGCGAACCCTCTCCCGCGAAAGCGGGAGAGGGAAAGACGTGGCGTAGCCGCGGCGAGGGTGAGGGGTGGACCTTTCCGGCAGAAGTCCGGCCCTCACCCTGGCGCGTACTGCGCCTATCCCTCTCCCGCGAAAGCGGGAGAGGGTTCGAAGCTAACTCAACGCGACTTTTTGTATAGCTTCTCGGCGATCTCGAACATCTCCTCGGGCGCGTAGTCCGGGGTGAAGGCACTCGGCGTACCCGTCAGGTCGTGGATCTTGCCGCCTTCGGGCATCCCGTCGATCACTTCCAGCTGGCCTTGCGGGTCGCCCGGCAACGCGGTCTCGTCGGTCCAGATGCCCGCCATCTCTTTATAATCGCTGGGGCTGAAGGTGTAGAGCCGCCGATGCGCGCCCTCGTCCAGGTACTTTTGGCATTCGGGGATCTTCGATAGATCGATGTTAGGGGTCGGCAGCATCTTCTCGATCGCGACGCCCGTGATCTTCTTCAGCGCCAGCGCATAGGCGTGCGCGTGGACCGATCCACGCACCAGCAGGTACCCGCACACCTCGCGCCCCGTCGGATCGGTCAATGTCTCGTACACGCGCAATTTGTGGAGCCGCGCGCCGCACTCCAGGTGGAAATTGTGGAGCAGGTCGGTGACCACGTTGCCGCTGGTGGTCACGAAGTCGGCGTTCCAGCCGTGCCCGTTCGAATTGACGGGCATCGCGCCGCCCCCACCTGACAGGAACGCCGCCGCCAACCGCATGTCGCTCATGTCGGCATACGGCGCGCCCGAAATGTCGCCGCCGTCGCCCGTATCGTCCGCCTCGTCGTCCGGACCGTTGGCGAGCATCGCCACGGCGTTCGACGCGAGCTCGACATGCCCCAACTCCTCGGCCGTGATGGCGGCGACCAAGCTGTAGAAGGGACGGAGCTTCGACTTGGACCGGAAATTAAACGACTGGAACATGTAGTTGTTGAGCGTGGACATCTCGCCGTATTTGCCGCCCAACAGCTCCTGGAGCGCGGCGGCGGCGTTCGGGTCCTTCTTTTTGGGCGGCGGCAGGTTGGCCTGCAGCTTGTCGACTCGCATGAACATGGGACAACGCTCCGTACGGAGTAGGGGATTGCCTGAACGATGCGCCCAGCGCGCTCGTTGCACTCGGTTCACCTTGTTTCACTTGCGACCGAATGAGTGGCGACAGCGTCGCAGGCAACGTGTAAAGGGGCTGTCCCGCGAGCGGCGCTTGTGAAACAGGTCGAGTGTGATGTTCACTCCCGCCACCATACAGCTCGCCGAGCCTATTCGGTTAGTCCGGCATGGCGACTGAACGGTTCGCCGCCCTTGCCGACCGGGACGCGATCGTCGACCGGCGTGCGCTGACCGACGCGGTCGCGGCGTTGCCCGATGGCGATGCGGGTACGCTCCGACGCGGGATCGCGCGGCTGCTGAAGGAAGCGCTCGATGCGGGCCGGGCCGAGATCGCGCAGCGGTTGGCGAAGCGGCCATCGCGTGGGCTGCGAGTGGCGAACGCGCAGGCGTTCCTGGTCGATCAGCTGGTGATCGTCCTGCACGAGGCGGTGACGACGCGACTGCATCCGGTCCACAATCCGACCGCGGGCGGGCGGCTGACCGTGCTCGCGGTCGGCGGCTACGGCCGGGGCGAGATGGCCCCGCACTCGGACGTCGACATCGCGTTCCTCACGCCCGGCAAGCAAACCCCGCATACCGAGCGGGTGATCGAATCCATGCTTTACGCGCTCTGGGATCTCGGCCTCAAGATCGGTCATTCCAGCCGCTCGCTGGGCGAGATGATCGCTCAGGCCAAGGCCGATGTTACGATCCGCACGGCGCTTCTCGAAGCGCGGCACGTCTGCGGAGACGGCGCGCTCTACACGGAAGCGGCGGGGCGCTTCAAGGCGGAGGTCCAGGCGAACGGGGCCCGTGCGTTCATCGCCGACAAGCTCTCCGAGCGCGACGCCCGTCACCTGAAGATGGGCGACACGCGGTACGTAGTCGAGCCGAATGTCAAGGAAAGCAAGGGCGCGCTCCGCGATCTTCACGCGCTGTTCTGGATCGGCAAGTACGTATTCGACGTTAGCCGCGCGGCGGATCTGGTCGATGCCGGGCTGTTCACGCCGGACGAATACCGGCGGTTCAATCGCGCCGACGATTTTTTCTGGGCGGTGCGCTGTCACCTCCATCTGATCACCGGACGCGCGGAGGACCGATTGACGTTCGACATCCAGCGCGAGGTCGCCGCGCGGATGCGCTTCCACGACCGCCCCGGCCGCTCGGCGGTCGAGCGGTTCATGCAATATTACTTTCTTCAGGCGAAGTCGGTCGGGGCGCTGACGGGCGTCTTTCTCGCTCATCTCGATGAACGCTTCGCCGGCCGTGGGCGGCGCTGGTTCGAGCTGCCGACGATCCGCAGGCGGCCGGCCAAGCTTCATGGTTTCGTGCTCGACCGCGGGCGGCTGGCGCTGCCGAGCGACGGCTTCTTCGCCGAGGAGCCGGTGAGGCTGGTCGAAATCTTCGCGCTCGCCGATCGGCACGGGCTGGAGGTGCATCCACTGGCGACCCGCGCCGCCGCGCGCGATGCCAAGCTGGTCGACGAGAAGCGCGACGACCCGCGCGCCAACGCGCTGTTCCTCGACCTGCTGACCTCGCCCCGCGATCCGGAGCTGGTGCTGCGCTGGATGAACGAGGCCGGGGTGTTCGGCCGTTTCGTGCCCGATTTCGGCCGCATCGTCGCGCAGATGCAGTTCGACATGTACCATCACTATACCGTCGACGAGCATACGATCCGGATGGTCGGACTTTTAGCACGGCTGGAAAAAGGCGAGCTGAAGCAGGATCATCCGTTGGCGAGCGGGGTGGTCCGGCAGATCGTGTCGCGCCGCGCGCTTTATGTGGCGGTGCTGTGCCACGACATCGCCAAGGGACGCGGCGGCGATCATTCGGTGCTGGGTGCGGAGGTGGTCGACCGGATCGGCCCCAGGCTCGGCCTGACCCCCGCCGAGGTGGAGACGGCATCCTGGCTGGTGCGGCACCACCTTCTAATGTCGCGCACCGCCTTCAAGCGCGATCTGTCGGATTTCAAGACGATCCTCGACTTCGCGGAAACCGTCCAGAGCCCCGAGCGGCTGCGGCTGCTACTCGTGCTGACCAACATCGACATCCGCGCGGTCGGGCCGGGCGTGTGGAACGGCTGGAAGCGCCAGTTGCTGAACGAGCTGTATGACGGGGCGGAGGAGGTGCTCCGCCTCGGCCATAAGCAACGCGGCCGTGTCGAGCGGATCGCCGCCAAGCAGGCGCGACTGCGCGAGGCGCTTGGGTGGGATGACGAGCGCTTCACCGCGCATGTCCGCCGCTTGCCCGAAGCCTATTGGATCGCCGAGCTCGACGAGGTGCTGCTCCACAACGCCCGCTTCATGGCCGGAGCCGACGGGGCCGACCTCGCGATCGACGCGCAGGTTCACCCCGAACGCGGCGCGACGCTCGTCACCGTCGCCGCCGCCGATCACCCCGGGTTGTTCTATCGCATCGCCGGCGCGATCCACCTGGCGGGCGGGAACATCATCGATGCGCGCATCCACACCGCGCGCGACGGTATGGCGATCGACAATTTCCTGGTCCAGGACCCGATCGGCAGGCCTTTCGCCGAACAGGGCCAGCTCGCCCGCCTGCGCGCCGGGATCGAGGACGCGCTCGCCAATCGGGGGCGGATGTCGGACCGGCTCCAGGCCAAGCCCGCGGCCCGCCCGCGCGCCGACGCCTTCGCCATCGCGCCCAACGTACTGCTCGACAATCGCGCGTCCAACCGCTTCACGGTGGTCGAGGTCAATGCCCGCGACCGCCCCGCCCTACTCAACCAGCTCGCGCTCGCGCTGTTCGAGTCGCAGGTCACGATCCACTCGGCGCATGTCGCGACTTACGGCGAGCGCGCGGTGGACATCTTCTACATCACCGACCTGACCGGCGACCGGATCGAGGGAGAGACAAGGCTGCGGGCGTTGAAGGCCCGCCTGCTCGCCGCCGCGGCGGGCGAGCAGGCGGGCCCGGCGGCCTGACCGGTCCGCGCCGCTACTTGGGTGCGAGCACCATCAGCATCTGCCGGCCTTCCATGCGGGGATAGGCCTCGACCTTGGCGACCTCGGCGGTGGCTTCCGCCACGCGTTGGAGCACCGCCATGCCGAGCTGGCCGTGGCTGAGCTCGCGGCCGCGGAAGCGCAACGTCACCTTGACCTTGTCGCCCTCCTCGATGAACTCGTGCACCTTCTTCATCTTGGTGTCGTAGTCATGATCATCGATGTTCGGACGCATCTTGATCTCCTTGATCTCCTGCGTCTTTTGCGACTTGCGCGCGAGGTTGGCCTTCTTCTGCGCCTCGTATTTAAATTTGCCGACATCAAGGAATTTGGCCACCGGCGGGTCGGCGTTGGGCGATACTTCGACCAGGTCCAGGCCAAGTTCGTTCGCCTGCGCCATCGCCTCGCGCGTGTACATAACGCCGAGATTCTCGCCCTCGTGATCGATCACGCGGACCTTGGGACTCTGGATGAACTCGTTGAACCGAGGTCCGTTCATCTGCGGCGCCTGCTGCGGCCGGCGCATCGTGGGAGGGGGTATGGAAGTTTCTCCTAGGATTTAAGTCTCGCCGATATAGCGCCTTCCGGGTTAACGTGAAAGGTCCGGCGGGGTCGCCTCGACACGCAATCGTTCGACGATTTCGGTCAACGCAACGAGTTCCTGCCCCTGGCTGCCCAATCGGCGGAGCGCGACGGTACTCTCGTCGGCTTCGCGCTTGCCCAGCACGAGAAGGTTAGGGATCTTGGCCAGGCTGTGCTCGCGCACCTTGTAGTTGATCTTCTCGTTGCGCAGATCGGTCTCGACGCGGATGCCCGCCGCGCGCAATCGGTCGGCGACCTCGCACGCGTAATCGTCGGCGTCGGACACGATCGTCGCCACCACCGCCTGTACAGGCGCCAGCCATAGCGGGAAGCGGCCCGCATGATGCTCGATCAGGATGCCGATGAAGCGTTCGAACGTCCCCAGGATCGCGCGGTGGAGCATCACCGGGCGGTGACGTTGACCGTCCTCGCCGACATAGGACGCGTCGAGGCGCTCGGGAAGCACGGTGTCGGTCTGGATCGTGCCGACCTGCCAAGTGCGGCCGATCGCGTCGGTAAGGTGGAATTCGAGCTTGGGGGCGTAGAACGCGCCCTCGCCGGGCAGCTCCTCCCACCCGAACTCGGGCGTGTCGCGGCCCGCCGCCCCGACCGCGTCGCGCAGCGACTGTTCGGACCAGTCCCACATCGCGTCCGACCCGAACCGCTTGTCCGGCCGGAGGGCGAGCTTGATGGCGTAGGCGTCGAAGCCGAGATCGCGGTAGACGCTGTCGAGCAGATCGCAGAAAGCGCGGACCTCGTCGATCAGCTGATCCTCGCGCACGAAGATATGCGCGTCGTCCTGCGTGAACTGGCGGACGCGGAGCAGGCCGTGGAGCGCGCCGTGCGGCTCGTTGCGGTGACAGCAGCCGAATTCCGCCATGCGGACAGGGAGGTCGCGGTAGGACTTGATGCCCTGGCGGAAGATCAGGACGTGCGCGGGGCAGTTCATGGGCTTGAGCGCCATCAGGTCGGCGTCGCCGGAGAGAACCGCGCCTTCATCCTCGGTGTTCGGGATCTCATCGGGGACCACGAACATGTTCTCGCGGTACTTGCCCCAGTGACCCGACTGCTCCCATTGGCGCGCATCCATCAGCTGCGGTGTCTTGACCTCGTGATAGCCCGCCGCGTCGAGGCGGCGGCGCATGTACGCCTCCAGCGCGCGCCAGATCAGATAGCCCTTGGGGTGCCAGAAGACCGACCCTTGCGCCTCGGGCTGGAGATGGAACAGATCCATGTCCTGGCCGATGCGGCGGTGGTCGCGCTTGGCCGCCTCCTCCAACCGGGTCAGATGCTCGCCCAGCTGCTTTTTGTTCAGCCAGCCCGTGCCGTAGATTCGGCTGAGCATCGCGTTCTTCTGGTCGCCGCGCCAATAGGCCCCCGACACACGCGTCAGCTTGAACGCCTGCGGATCGAGGCGACCGGTCGTGGGCATGTGCGGGCCCCGGCACATGTCGAGCCACTCGCCCTGCCGGTAGATGGTGAGCTCCTCGCCCTCGGGCAGCTCGGCCGCCCACTCGGCCTTGAAGCGCTCGCCCTGTTCGGTCCAGCGGTCGATCAGCTGGCCGCGTGTCCACACTTCACGGACGAACGGCTCGTTGCGCGCGATGATGCGGCGCATCTCCTCCTCGATCGCGGGCAGGTCCTCCTCGGTGAACTGCCGGTCCTTCGGCGCGAAGTCGTAATAGAAGCCGTCGGAAGTGGCCGGGCCGAAGGTGATCTCCGTGCCGGGATGCAGATGCTGCACCGCCTCCGCCATCACATGCGCGAAATCATGCCGGGCGAGCTCGAGCGCATCGGCCTCGTCGCGCGCGGTGACGAGCGCTAGGTCGGTGTCGCCGTCGAACGGACGGCCGAGATCGCGGAGGGCGCCGTTCACCCGCGCGGCCAGCGCCGCCTTGGCCAAGCCGGGGCCGATCGCCGCGGCGACGTCGCCCGGGGTGGTTCCGGGCGCGACCTCGCGGACGGAGCCGTCGGGCAGCGTGATGCGGAACATGGCGGTCATCGGGTCGAACTCGTTTCTCGGCTGTGCGGGTGCACCGAGCCTTATGTCGTGTCGTCCGCCATAGGCAAGGCGGACGGGGCGGTCACGCCACGCCGAATGGGACCACGCGGTTGGTCTGGGTGTGGCCGATGTCCGCCGCCCCGAGGAACGATACGCCCATCTCCGCGCACCAGCGCTTGACCATGGCGTCCAGCGGCTCGCCCCAGGGCGGGTCGTTGGGCTGGATGTCGGTCACCGCGCCAAGCCGGACGCCCGCCAATCCCTTGAGCTGGGTCGCGTGGGCCAATTGCGAAAGCATCCGGTCGACGCGGTAGAGCGGTTCGGACACTTCCTCGATCAGCAGCACATGGTCGGTGAGGTCGGGGAGCCAGGGCGTACCGATCATCGCGGCGAGGATCGACAGGTTGAACGCGGCGGCGGGACGGTCACCCAGCTCCGGCTCCAACCCCTTCCGGTCGCGCGAGATCATCCAGCCGAGCGAGCGGGCGACCGTGCGGTCGCCGCCCTGCCGGCCGATATCGATCGCCATGGGCCCGTGCGCCGGGCGGCCGATCCGCCGGGCGTAGAGCGCGCCGAGCAGGAACCCCATGTCGGAATAGCCGACGTAGGCCTTGTTGCGCGCGGCCGGGCCGAGGCGGGGCATGACGTGCCCAAGGATCCGGTTCGATCCGTAACCGCCGCGCGCGAACCACACCGCGTCGATGCCGGGGTCGTTCGCGACCTCCAGAAAAGCGGTGGCGCGGACAGCGTCGGAGCCGGCGAAATGACCCTCGCTGACGAAGCATTGCGGGTGGATGAGGAGTTCGACTTCCGGGTGCGTAATGGCCGCGAACGCGGAAACGCGCGACGCGACCAGCGGGTTGATCGGCTTGGCGGGGGCGACGACGGCGATCTTCATCGCGGCGCCATGTGCCGTTCCGAACTCCGGAAGTCGAGCGGCGCGAGGTCGGGCGGGAGGGCGCGGCTTGCCCGCCCGCCCCGCCCCCGATACCGCGCGCGGCATGGTGAACGAACAGCCTTGCTTCCTGGTCGGCGTCGGTGGGTCCGGCATGATGCCGCTGGCGATGATTCTGCGCGCGCGTGGGCTGGCGGTTGCGGGGTCGGACCGTTCGCTCGACCAGGGCCGCGTGCCCGCCAAGTTCGACGCCCTGCGCGCGCTCGGCGTCGAGCTTCACCCGCAGGACGGGAGCGGCGTGACGGACGCGGGCCAGCTGGTCGTCGCGTCGGCGGCGGTCGAGGAGACCGTACCCGACATCGCGGCGGCCAACCGGCTCGGATGCGCGCGCGCGTCGCGGGCGGAACTGCTCGCCGAGCTGTTCAACGACGCTGCGCTGCCGATTGGCGTAGCGGGCACGAGCGGCAAGTCGACAGTAACGGGGATGATCGGCTGGATCCTGCACGCGACCGGGCGCGATCCGACGATCATGAACGGCGCGGTGATGAAAAACTTCGTGCAGCCCGACGCGCCGTTCGCGAGCGCCCTGGTCGGCGCGGGACCCGCGTTCGTGAGCGAGGTGGACGAAAGCGACGGCTCGATCGCGCTCTACCGTCCGCAGGTGGCGGTGCTCAACAATGTCAGCCTCGATCATAAGGAACTCGACGAGTTGCGGATGCTGTTCGGCGACTTCATGGGCAAGTCGCGGACGGCGGTGGTGAACGCCGACAATGCGGACGCGGCGGCGCTCGGCGCAGCGCTGCCGCCGGGGCGCCTGACGGGTTTCTCGGTCGAGGGCGCGGGCGACCTCGTCGCACGGAACCTGCGCGAGGAGCCGTTCGGGGTGCGGTTCGATCTTCATGCGGGCGATGCGGTGGTGCCGGTCGCGTTGCAGGTGCCCGGGCGGCATAACGTATCGAACGCGCTCGCGGCGATCGGGGCGGCGATGGCTGCGGGCGTGACGCTCGGCGAAGCGGCGGAGGCCATCGGCGGGTTCAACGGGCTCAGACGACGGATGGAGCTGGTCGGCGAGGCGGCGGGCGTGTCGGTCATCGACGATTTCGGGCACAATCCGGACAAGATCGCGGCGACGCTCGACACACTCCATGCCTTTCCAGGACGGTTATTGCTGCTGTTCCAGCCGCACGGCTACGGCCCGCTCAAGGTCATGGGCCGCGAGCTGATCGCGACCTTTGCCGACACGATGCGGGAGGGCGACGTGCTGGTGATGCCCGATCCCGTCTATCAGGGCGGCACCACGTTGCGCGAGGTCGGGAGCAATGACATCGCGCGCGGGGTCGCGGCGGCCGGGCGCGACGCGCGCTACGTCGCCGACCGGGCCGAGGCGGCGACGATGCTGGTAGAAGCCGCGCGCCCGGGCGACCGGATCGTCGTGATGGGCGCGCGCGACGACACGCTCAGCCTGCTCGCGCAAGGCATGGTGCGGGACTTGGCGGCGCGTTAGTGCTCGCCGCCTGCCAGCGGCGCGAAGCGGGCGACCTGACGGCCGACGAGGCGCAGCTGCTCCAGCACCGCGGGGTCGCTCGCCCCGCCCTCATCGTCGAACTTGGTGATCTGCGTGTTGATCGCGGCGGCGAACGGCGTGGGCCAGCCGCGCAGCGCATGGACGATCGATCGGAGCGCGGCGATCGTCGATCCCGTCGCCTGCCATCCGTAAGCGGTCGCGATCAGCCCGACCGGCATGTCGGCCAGATAGGGCCGCGCGTCCCGGGCGGTCTCCTCGAGCAGATCGAGCGCGTTCTTCACGACGCCCGAGATCGAGCCGTGATAGCCCGGGCTGGCGATGATCAGCGCCGACGCCTCGCGCACCGTGTCGACGAACTCGCGCTCGTGGGCCGTGCGGGTGATCGCCTTGGGATCGTAGAGCGGCAGCCGCGCCATGTCGTCGCCTGCGAAGATGCGGGTGCGGAAACCCTGCGCGCATGCCGCATCGAGCGCGATGCGGAGCGCGCGCTCGGTCGACGAGACGGAGCCGATCGTCCCGCCGATGCCCACCACCAGCGGCTGTCCACCCGTCGTCTCCGTCAATTCGAACTCCTTCATCACAGCCGGGCGGCGCTTAGGCGCGCGCTGGTGGATTGGGAAGCGCGGGGGTAGAAACGCGGTGAACGCTGGTGTAGTAGATCACTAGCACAGTAGAGTGACGGAATGCGGCCTCATCCATTCGACACACAAGGCAGCGGGCGGATGCGGCGCGGGAGCGAGCCCGAGGCACTCACACCAATGGGAGCCGATCCGGTATTCGCACCCCGGGCTCCGGTCGGTCGGCCCTTGTGGGCGGGGTCGGACGAAGACCCGTACCGCCCGCAGCCGACACGGCGGCCGCGCCGCGCCTGGGCGCGGTGGACCGGGCGCGTGCTGGGCGTCGGCACCTTCCTGGTGATACTCGCGATCGCTTGGCTGGCGATCACCGCGCCGCTTTCGCGCTCGCTGCAGCCCCCTACCCCGCCCTCGATCACGCTGACCGACGACGGGGGTGCGCCGATCGCCAGGCGCGGTGCGGTGATCGGCCGACCGGTCGATGCAGCCGACCTGCCGGCGCATGTTCGGAACGCCTTTCTCGGGATCGAGGACCGGGGCTTCTACTCGCACTGGGGTATCTCACCGCGCGGCATCGCACGCGCGGCGTGGAGCAACTTCGGCGCGGGCGGGGTGCGGCAGGGCGGCTCCACGATCACGCAGCAGCTCGCCAAGAACGCATTCCTCGATTCGGACCGGACGGCGGCGCGCAAGATTCGCGAGATGATGATCGCCTTCTGGCTGGAAGCGTGGCTGACCAAGAACGAGATCCTGTCGCGCTATCTGTCCAACGTCTATTTCGGCGACAACACCTATGGCATCACCGCAGCGTCGAAGCATTATTTCGGGCGGACGCCGGCGAACCTCAACATCGGTCAGGCGGCGATGCTGGCGGGCCTGCTCAAGGCGCCGTCGCGGCTCGCGCCCACGAGCAACCTGTCCGGCGCGCGCAGACGTCAGGCGGTGGTCGTGGCGGCGATGGTCGATGCGGATTTCCTGAGCCCGAGCGAGGCGGCGCGGGTGCAGCCGCAGCGCGTCTTGGGCAAGCGGCCGGGCACGCTGCCGAGCGGCACATACTTTGCCGATTGGGTCCTGCCCGAAGCGCGCGACCGCGCGGGCGAGGTGCAGTCGGAGGCGACGGTCGAGACGACGCTGAACCGCCGCCTGCAACGCGCCGCCGAACGGAGCGTCCGATCGGCGGGCCTCGGCGGGCTGCAGACGGCGCTGGTCGCGATGCGGCCCGACGGGCGCGTGGTCGCGATGGTCGGCGGGCGCGACTATAAACGGTCGAGCTTCAACCGCGCGACGCAGGCCAGGCGCCAGCCGGGATCGACCTTCAAGCTGTTCGTGTATTTAGCGGCGCTCCGGTCGGGGATGACGCCCGCCTCGACGGTCGAGGACCGGCCGGTCGACATCGCCGGATGGAAGCCGCGCAACAATGACGGTCGCTATCTGGGGACGATCACGTTGGCGCAGGCCTTCGCGCGGTCGTCCAACGTGGCGGCGGCGCGGCTGACGCAGGATGTCGGCGTGCGCCAGGTGATCAAGGCGGCGCGCGATCTGGGTGTGTCGACGCCGATCGCCAACGAGGCGACGATCGGGCTGGGAACGTCGGGCGTGTCGCTGCTCGAGCTGACGGGCTCCTACGCGGCGGTCGCGGCCGGGCGCTATCCGGTCCAGCCGCACGGGCTGGCGCGGGCCGACGAGAAGAGCTGGTACCGGACGCTGACCGGTGGCGGGCGCGACATGCCCGAGCGCATCCATGCCGACATGCTGTCGCTGCTCGGCTCTTCGATGCGCGGCACCGGCTTCCGCGCGGCGCTGCCGGTGGAGTCGTTCGGCAAGACGGGAACGACGCAGGACGGACGCGACGCCTGGTTCGTGGGCTTCGCGGGCGATCTGGTGGTCGGCGTCTGGGTCGGGCGGGACGACAACCGTCCCGCCGGGCTGACAGGCGGCGGAGCGCCGGCGCGGATTTGGCGCGACTTCATGGGGCAGGCATTGAACATCGCGGCCGCGCCGCCGCCGCCGGTCGAAGAGGTGATCGACGGGAACGTGACGGAGGGCGATCTGCTGGAGGACGCGATTTCCGAAGTCGCGCCGGTGATCGCAGGCGAGCTCGAAGGCTTGGGAATCAACCTGAGCGTCGGCGAGGATGGATCGGTGTCGGTCAACCCGTCGCGCGACCGCCGTGAGGAGGTACCGTCGCCCGAGCGCGAGGAGCGACGGCCGCCCGAGGAGGAAGAAGAGTTCTAGTCGGTTGCCCTCGCCCCGCCCGCCCCCTACCCGCGCCGCCATGCGCTTCTTCTCCGACAATGCCGCCCCGGTCCATCCCCGCATCCTCGACGCGATCGCCGCCGCGAACGGGCAAGACACCGCCTATGACGGCGACCGGCTCTCGAAGCAGCTGGATGCGCGGTTCTCCGACTTGTTCGAGCGCGAGGTTCGCGTGTTCTGGGTGCCGACGGGGACGGCGGCGAACTGCCTGGCGCTGACGGCGATGTGCCCGCCGCATGGCGGGATCGTCTGCCACCGCGACGCGCACATCCAGAACGACGAGGGCGGCGCGCCCGAGTTCTTCACGCACGGCGCGAAGTTGATGCTCGCGGACGGCGATGGCGCGAAGCTGACGCCGGGCACGATCACGGACGTGCTCGACGCGATCGCGAACGACGTCCACCGCGTTCAGCCGCATTGCGTGTCGATCACCAACGCGACCGAATACGGCCGGGTATACCGCCCGGACGAGGTGGCGGCAATCGGCGAGCTGGCGCGAGGGCGCAGGCTCGGCTTCCACATGGACGGCGCGCGGTTCGCCAACGCGGTCGTCGCGACAGGGGCAAGCGTGGCCGATCTGACCTGGCGCGCGGGCGTGGATGCGCTGTCCTTCGGCTTCGTCAAGAACGGGGGCATGAGCGCGGAGGCGTTGGTGTTCTTCCGGCCCGAGTTGGCGCTCGCCACTGCGCAACGCCGCAAGCGCGGCGCGATGCTGCTGAGCAAGGGGCGCTTCCTGGCGGCGCAGATTTTGGCGCATTTGGAAGGCGACCTGTGGCTCGACTGCGCGCGCGGCGCGAACGCGGGCGCGGCGCTGCTCGCCGAGGCGGCGGCGGGGCGACTGGTCCATCCGGTCGAGGCGAACGAGGTGTTCCTTCGCCTCACACCGGACGAGGCCGCGTCGCTGCGGGCCCAAGGCTTCGATTTCTACGATTGGGGTCCGGGCGAGGTGCGGCTGGTCGTATCGTGGGATCAGGGCGCGGACGCGATCCGGCCGCTCGCCGACGCGATCCGCAGCTTGTGAGCGCGGCGCGGCCGCAATCTACCCGCCTTACGATCCTCCTTCCCTTTGCTATAGTTACGCTGATTTGGGGATCGACCTGGATCGTCATCCGCGACCAGTTGGGCGTGGTGCCCGCGACTTGGTCGGTCAGCTACCGGTTCGTGGTCGCCGGGCTGGTCATGTCGGCATGGGCGCTGTGGCGGCGCGATCCTTGGACGCTCGGCGCGCGCGGATGGCTATTCGCGGCGGCGACGGCGCTGCTGCAATTCTGCGGCAACTTCAACGCGGTCTATCAGGCGGAACATTATATTACCTCCGGGCTGGTGGCGGTTACGTTCGCGCTGCTGCTCGTGCCCAATGCGCTACTCGCGCGCGTCTTTCTCGGCCATCGCTTGGGCGGGCGGCTGATCGCCGGGTCGGCGGTGGCGGTTGCGGGTGTGGCGCTGTTGTTCACGCACGAGATCCGCGTCGACCCGAACGGGCCGGCCGTGGTCGCGGCCGGCATCGCCTGGACGCTGCTCGGCGTGCTGGCGGCATCGGCGTCGAACGTCATGCAGGCGACCGCGACCGCCCGCTCCTTCGCCCCGGCACCGCTGCTGGCCACCGCGATGCTACTCGGCGCGGCATTCGACGCGGCGCTCGCCTGGACGCTCGACGGGCCGCCGGTGTTCGAATGGCGCTGGGGCTACGTCGCCGGCATCGTCTATCTGGGCGTATTCGCGTCGGCGGTGGCCTTCACCCTCTACTTCGGAATCCTACGCGTAATCGGCCCCGCCAAAGCCGCCTATTCGAGTGTGATCGTGCCGGTGATCGCGATGCTGCTGTCGACGCTGTTCGAAGGCTATCGCTGGTCGGCGCTGGCGGCGGGCGGCGCGGCGTTGACGGGCGTAGGCCTGGTGATCGCGCTCAGCACGCGCAGGCCGACGCGGTAGTCGGGGTAGAGCGGCGTCCAGCCGAGCACGCGCTTGGCGCGGCCGTTCGCGATACGGCGATTCTCAGCGTAGAAGGCGCGCGCCATCGGGGATAGCGTCCCGATCGGCTTGAAAGCGGGCGGTTCGAGGCCGAGCAGGCGCGCGGCGAAGGCGATCACGTCGTTCTGCGCGCAAGGATGATCGTCGGCCAGATTATACGCGCCCGGCGGGGCGGTGAGTGCCGCGAGCACGCCCGAGACGATGTCGTCGACATGGACGCGGCTGAAAACCTGGCCGGGGCTGTCGACCAGATGCGCCTTGCCCTCCGCCACGCGGTCGAGCGCGGAGCGGCCCGGGCCGTAGATGCCCGGCAACCGGAACACGCGCGCGCCGAGAGCGAGCCAATCGGCATCGGCGCGGGTACGCGCGGAACGACGACCAGTGCCTATTGGGGTCGCCTCGTCCACCCATGCCCCGCCCGTATCGCCGTACACGCCCGTCGAGGACAAATAGCCGAGCCAGGCGGCGCTGCGCGCGAGCAGCGGGCCGTAGGCGAGGAGGACAGGATCGGCCTCGTCCTCGGGCGGCACCGACGAGAGGACGTGCGTCGCGCGGACTAGTTCCAGGCCGACCGCGCGCGCATCGTCGAAGCAGACCGTGCTCGCCCGTCCGTCGCGCGTAGTCGCGGCGACCGTGCCCCCTTGCTCGGAATACGCCGCCGCGACACGGGTTGCGGTATAACCGAGGCCGAAGATCAAGAGATGCACCGCCCTACCGCGCCATCGGACCCTTATAGCGCGTGCCGAAATAGTCGCCCTTGACCCAGCGAGGGCGATCCGGAGCATCGGCCAGCGCCTTGGCGATAGCATGGTTGACACGCACGAAATTCACCCCCGCCGTCCAGTCGATCGGCTGGTCGATCTGGTCGCCGGGCTGGTGGTAGTTCGCTTTCAGAAAGCGCGCGGTCGCCGCCGCCCCGTCGCCGCCGGGGCCAGGCGACAGCGAGACCGCCGGCACGCCCTGGCGCACGAAGCTGTAATGGTCGGTCCGCACGAAGCTCGCCTGCTCCGGCTCTGGATCAGGGACGAGCGCGAAGCCCTGCGCGCGCGCAGCGGCGGCGGTGACCGGGCCGATGCCCGACCGGTCCGCGCCGAACGCGACCAAGTCGCGGAAGCGGTAGGTCAGGATCGGCATGTCGAGATTGACGTTAGCGACCACCGCCGCTTTGGCCACCGTCGGATAGGTCGCGAAATAGTCGGAGCCGATCAGCCCCTTTTCTTCCGCCGTAACCGCGACGAATAGGATCGACCGCTTCGGCCGCGCGCCGCGCGCCTGGAAGCGGCGCGCGACCTCCAGCATCGACGCGATACCGATGGCGTTGTCCATCGCGCCGTTGTTGATCGCGTCGCCGTTCACGGGTCGTGTCACGCCTATATGGTCGAGATGACCCGACAGCACGACATACTCTTGCCTAAGCTTGGGGTCGGAGCCGCGTAAGGTCCCGACGACGTTGCTGCTCGGCAGCCGCTCCAGCGTGAAGCGCTGCCGGGCCCCGAGCGTCGCGGCGAGCGGACCGGTCGGCACCGCGCGGCCCGCCTTGTCGGCGGCGAGCACGTTGCTCCAGTTCAGCTTCGACCCGGCGAACAGCTTGGCCGCGCCTTCCCAGCTCATCACCGCCAGCGTCGGCGCGCCGCCATCGCGCGGGCGGCCGTCGGGCCCCGCCCAAGTGACCGCGCGCGCGTCCCAATTACGGTGGATGGTCGCGACCGGGATGACGCCGCGGCTCTGGTTCGACTCGATGAATATGACGCCCACCGCGCCGCGCGCGGCGGCGATACGCGCGCGGTCGGCGCGGTTGCCCAAATGCGCGGCGACCTCGGACGGCGGACCCTTGGGACCGCTATAGAACATCGCGACGACCTTGCCGCGCACGTCGAGGCCTCGGTAATCGTCGAGCCCGAGCGCCGGGTCGACCACGCCGTAGCCTGCGAAGACCACGGGCGCGGACAGGTCGATCGCCGCGGCTCTAGGCGTCGAGCGGAGCGTGTAGTCGGTCCCGAACACGAGCGTCTGCGCCGCGCCCGCGCCGGTCAGCGTCATCACCGGCTCGGCCGAAGGCTTGGCGACGACGAGCGGGACGGCTTGGAACCAGCCGTCCTTCGCACCGGGTTCCAGCCCGGCCGCGCGCATGCGTTCGGCGACATAGGCGGCCGCCTTGTCGTAATCGGGCGTCCCCGCCTCGCGGCCGCGCAATTCGTCCGACGCGAGATAGGCCACGTGCGCTTTAAGCGCGGCCTCCTCGGGCGAGAGCGACACATCAGCCGCCATCGCGGGCGCGGCCGCGAGCAGGACCGGGAGCAGCAGGCGCATCGTCACTTTCCCATCCGTCCCTTGAACAAGGTGCCGAAATAGTCGCCCTTGTTCCACACCGGCCGCTCGTCCGCGTCCGCGACCGCGCGGGCGATGGCATAGTTCACGCCGACGAAGCGCGGCCCTTGGCTCCAGTCGATCGGCAACGTCACCTCGTCGGAAGGCTTGTGGTAGTTGCTGAGGAAGAAGGCGTCGTACGCCGCCTTACCCGGACCCTTTTGCCCCGGCCACAGGAATACCGACGGCACGCCCTTCTCCACGAAGCGGAAATGGTCGGAGCGGACGAACAGCCCCTGCTCGGGCAGCGGGTCGGGCGACATGGTGACGCCTACGCTCGCAGCCGCATCGCGGACGATCGGGCCGAGCGTCGATCGGTCCGCGCCGAACACGATCATGTCCTCGAACCGGTAGGTCAGGATCGGCATGTCGAGGTTCACGTCCGCGACGATGTTCGCGAGCGGCACGGTCGGGTGGTTGGCGAAATAATCGGAGCCGATCAAGCCCTTCTCCTCGGCGGTGACGGCCAGGAACATGACGGTTCGGCGCGGCTGTTTCGGATCGGCTTTGAAGCGCTTGGCCTCCTCGATCAGGCTGGCGATGCCCATCGCATTGTCCATCGCGCCGTTGTTGATGCGGTCGCGCGTGGGCTCGCCCGTGCCGACAGGATCGACGCCGATATGGTCGAGATGCGCGGACAGGACGACGACCTGGTCGCGGAGCTTGGGATCGGAACCGGGGATCAGGCCGACGACATTGCTCGACAGCGCGGGCGCGAAACTCGTGCGCGTCGCGATCGTCATCGTGCCCGGTGCCGAGAGAGGCTTGAAGCGCGCGTTCGCGTCGCCGGCCTGCTTGGCGATCGGACGCCAAGCAGGCCCGAAGATCTTGGCCGCGCCCGCTTGGCTCAGCGTACCTAATTGAGGCGTGTCCGGCGCGTCGGTCGCGCCTGTGCCGTCGGGCTTGGCCCACGTGTAGCGCGGGCGGTCGGCGTTCGCGACGAGCGACGCGAACGGGCGGCGCGCCTCCGACTGCGCGCTGTTGATGATCAGGAGGCCCGCCGCGCCGCGCCGGGCGGCGGCCTGCGCCTTGGTCGAGGCAGATCCGTGGAACGCGCGTTCCTCGCCGTCGAAACGGGCAGGCGCGCCGCCGAACACCGCGACGATCTTGCCGCGCACGTCGGTACCGGCGAAGTCGTCATGGCCGTAGGTGGGCGCGTCGACGCCCCAGCCGGCGAATACCACCGGCGCGGTCAGGCGAGTTTCGCCGCGCGCGGGGTTCGGGCCGGCGATGTAGTCTTGGCCGTGGACGAGCGGCGTCCGGCCAACCGATGCTTCGGGCGCGCCCTCGAGCTTGTAGGCGACAAGCGGTACGCGCTGAAGATAGCCGCCCTCCTCGCCGCCGGGCCGGAGGCCCGCCGCGTAGAACTGAGCCGCCACATACTGCGCGGCGATGTCGTATTCGGGCGAGCCCGCCTCGCGGCCGCGCATCGCGTCGGAGGCCAGGAACAACACATGCGCCTTCATCGCCGCCTGATCGGCGGGCAGCGGTGTGGCCGCTAGTGCATTCAGCTGCGCGACCGTCCGGGCGGGTGTGGCCGACGCCGGCTTGGCTGGCGGAGTTTGGGCTGCGTGATCGTGCGCCATAGCGGTCGTCGCGGAGGCGGTCAGCGCAAGCGCCAAGGGTAAGCGGTACATCGGCGTCCTTCTTAGCTACGGGCATGGGGTTAGCACGCGTCGTAGTCCGCGCAAGCCGGGTGGCGGTCGCGACCCCGCCGTCTATATCGGGCGGCATGGACATTCGGACCGCCTTCGCCACTCCCGCCGTAACGCTCCGGGAAGATTACCGCCCGCCCGAATGGCTGGTGCCCGAGGTCGCGCTTGATTTCGACCTCGATCCCGCGCGGACGGTGGTGCGCAGCCGGTTGTCGGTCGAGCGGAACGGGGCGCACCGCGAGCCGCTGCGGTTGGACGGCGCGGGCCAGACACCGGCATCGGTGCGGGTCGACGGCGTGCTGGTGAATGACTGGCGGATCGACGGCGAGCGGCTGGTCGTCCCGCTCGCGGACGACGCGCACCTCGTCGAGATCGAGGTGGCGATCGAGCCGGAGCGCAACACGCAGTTGATGGGGCTGTATGCGTCGAACGGTATCCTCTGCACGCAATGCGAGGCGGAGGGCTTTCGGCGGATCACCTACTTCCCGGACCGGCCGGACGTGCTGTCGGTGTACCGGGTGCGGATGACCGCCGATGCGGCGCGTTATCCGGTACTGCTCGCGAATGGCGATCCGGTCGCGCAGGGCGACACTGACGACGGGCGGCACTGGGCGGAGTGGCACGACCCGTTTCCCAAGCCGTCTTACCTGTTTGCGCTGGTGGCGGGAGACTTGGCAGTAAATCGGGGCGAGTTCGTGACGCAGTCCGGGCGCACCGTCGAGCTGGGCATTTGGGTGCGCGCGGCGGATCTGGCCAAGACCGATCATGCGCTCCATTCGCTGAAGCTGGCGATGGCTTGGGACGAGAAGGCGTACGGCTGCGAATACGACCTGGACGTGTTCAACATCGTCGCGGTCGACGATTTCAATTTCGGCGCGATGGAGAATAAAGGTCTAAACATCTTCAACTCGCGCTATGTCCTGGCCGACCCGGACACCGCGACCGATTACGATTACGACGCGATCGCCGCAGTCGTCGCGCACGAATATTTCCACAATTGGTCGGGCAACCGCGTCACCTGCCGCGACTGGTTCCAGCTGTCGCTGAAGGAGGGCTTCACCGTTTACCGCGATCAGGGCTTCTCTGCGGACCTGGGATCGGCGGCGGTCAATCGGATCGAGGGCGTGCGGGCGCTCCGCGCGGGTCAGTTTCCCGAGGACGCCGGACCGCTGGCGCATCCGGTGCGCCCGGACAGCTATCAGGAGATCTCGAACTTCTACACGGCGACCATCTACAACAAGGGCGCCGAACTCATTCGCATGATGGCGACGATCCTGGGCGAAGCGAAGTTCCGGGCGGCGTCTGATCTGTACTTCGAGCGGTTCGATGGGACGGCGGCGACGTGCGAGGATTTCGTGACCTGCATGGAGGATGCGGGCGGGGTCGACTTCGCCCAGTTCCGGCGCTGGTACACGCAGGCGGGCACGCCCCGCGTGCAGGCGAGCCTGACGCATGATGACGGCCGCGCGAGACTGCGGCTGGCGCAGGCGACCCCGCCTACGCCAGGCCAGGCAGTGAAGGAACCGATGCTGCTCCCGCTCAAGGTCAAACTGTTCGGCGCGGAGACAGGCCGCGCCCTGACCGACGAGCGGCTGGTGTTGCTCGCCGATCCGGCGGAGACGATCGTGTTCGAGGGCGTGGGCGAGCGACCGGTTTTGTCGATCAATCGCGGCTTCTCCGCGCCCGTGGTGATCGAGTCCGACCGGAGCGCCGCCGATCTCGCCTTCCTTTCGGCCAACGACGACGACCCATTCGCACGGTACGAGGCGATGCAGCAACTGATGCTCGACGCGCTCGTCGCCGACGCGGTGGAGGACGACCGGTCCAACCATGACGCGGTGGTCGCGGCGGTGGCGGGTACGCTCGACGATCCGGATCTCGACCCGGCCTTCCAGGCGGAGGCGGTGTTGTTGCCGTCCGAAAGTTTCATCGGCGACCAGATGGAAGTGGTCGATCCGGACGCTATTTTCCGGGCGCGTGAAGGGCTGCGCCGGACGTTGGGCGAGCGGTTGGCCGAGCGGTGGCGCGGGGCTTATGACGGCCCGCGCGAGCCGTACGCCTATATGCCCGAAGCGAAGGGTCGGCGGCGGCTCAGGAATGTCGCGCTCGGCTTCCTGGCGGCCGCGCCGGGCGGGAAGGCGGACAAGCTGGCCTTTACGCAGTTCGAGGCGGCGGACAACATGACCGACCGCATGGGTGCGTTGACCGTGCTGGCGAGCGGGGAGTCAGATCTGCGTGAGGCGGCGCTCGACAACTTCTATCTGCGCCACCGCGACAACGCGCTGGTGCTCGACAAATGGTTTCAGGTGCAGGCGCTTTCGTCGCGGGACGATGCAGGAGAGGCGGTGGCGGTGCTGGCGCGGCATCCGGACTTCACGCTCTCGAACCCTAACCGCGCGCGGGCGTTGGTGGGGGCATTCGGGGTCAACCAGCGGGCGTTCAATGCGGCCGACGGGTTGGGGTACCGGTTCCTGGCGGACCAGCTGCTGGAACTCGACAAGCTCAACCCGCAGACGGCGGCCAAGCTTCTGCCGCCGCTGGGGCGGTGGCGGCGGTTCGACGGGCCCCGCGCGGCGCTGATGCGGACGGAGCTGGCGCGGATCGTGGGGGCGGCGGGGTTGTCGAGGGATCTGTTCGAGCAGGCTTCCAAGTCGTTGGAGGGGTGAGCGCGTCTATCGGGGCTCCACTGGCGGAGTGCGTTCCCCTCCCCAAACCCCTCCCCTGAAGGGGAGGGGCTTTAGAAATCCACGTTGGCGTAGTGAGGAGCCGGGCCGATCACCTCCATGCGTTCGGACAGTAAGGGCCTGAAGCTCGGGCGGCTTTTCAGGCCGCGGTACCAGCGGGCGGTCTGTTCGTGGCCTTTCCAGTCGATGCCGCCGAGATAGTCGACCACCGAGATCTGCGCCGCCGCCGCGAGGTCGGCGAGCGAGAGCGTCGCGCCCGCCATCCAATTGCGGTGGTCGAGCAGATAGTCGGTATAGTCGAGATGACCGACTGCCGCCTTCATCGACTCGCGTAGCGCCCGAGCATCGGGAGGTGCGCTCTGCGAGATGCGCTTGATCGCGCGTTCGTGGAGGAGTGGGCCGGTCACGTCCTGGTAGAATTGCGTGTCGAACCAGCTGACCAGCCGCCGGATCTCGGCGCGCTGGATGGCGGTGCCGTTGATCGTCGCCGACTTCTCGACCGTCTCCTCGAAATATTCGCAGATCGCCTGGCTGTCGATCAGTACCGCCTGATCGGGACCGACCATTACGGGGGTCTGGCCTGTCGGGTTTAGGTGGAGAAACTCATCGCGGCGCGTCCAGGGGGACTCGCGCACCAGTTCGTACCCGACGCCTTTCTCGCCGAGTAGGAGACGGACCTTGCGCGAAAAGGGACAAAGGGGGAACTGATGGAGTTGCCACATGAGGGCGTGTTAGGGACGATGATGCTGGGACGGAAGATGGCGGACGTGAGAAGTCAACGATTAAGGCAGATGCGGTGAGCGCGTTCCTGATGCTGCTCGCGGCGATCGCGCTGGCGTTCGTGGGCGGCGGCGCGCCGTGGCTGGTCGCGGGCGCGGTGGTCGCTGCGGCGTGGGCGGGGACGACGCTCCCCGACCTCGACCTGTCGCTCGGGCTCGGCCACCGAAGCGCGCTGCTCCACAGCGTGCTGCCGATCGCGGTCGCGGCGGCGGACAGGCGGACCTGGCCGGTGGCGGCGGGGCTGGGCCTCGGGATCGGGCTGCATATGGCGGCCGACCTGTTCCCCAACGGCATGCGCGGCTTTGCGACGATCAAAATCCCGCTGTTCGGATCGATCGGTGCGGGATCGTCCTACCTGTGGATCGCGGTCAATGCCGGGGCTGCGTTCGCGGCGGGGGCATGGCTGCTCGGCCGGATCGCCGCGCCGGGGGTGGCAGGGGCGACGATGGTTGCGGTGGGAGTGGTCGGCATCGGCTATCTGCTGCGCACCGACGGCGGCTGGTGGGCGCTCGCGCTGTTCGCGGGGCTGGGGTGGCTGGCGCTGCGGTAGGGATAAGCGGGCTCCGTCGTCCTTGGCATAGACGGGTCCGCCGGAAGGAAATTGGTTAATCATTTCGCCCTAACCCCGGCTGGCGGCGCGACACTCGCGGCCTGACCGGGAAAAGCAGCAATGGCGGGCCGTCAACCAATTCGAGCCTCGACCCATCCTCTCGACAAGCCGTTCCTGATGTATGGAGTGCTCTGCTTCTGCGTCGGTCTCGCGATGTACGCGGCGGGGATCCTGCTTGTCTTCCCGCGCTACCTGCTGAACCTGCGCGCCGCGCTCGATCCGGTGGCCGAGTGGCTGGTTTGGTATAGCGGCGTGCCGATTATGGTTGGGATCGGGCTGGCGCTGTTCGACCTCCTCTACATGCTCCAGCATAAAAAGCCCGACGTGCCAGTCCGCTACGTGCCGGTGCAGCGACGCCGCGTGACCGTAGCGCTGACCGCGTATGACGACGAGGACAGCATCGCGGGGACGGTCGAGGACTTCCTCGCTCACCCCCTGGTCGAACGGGTCATCGTGGTCAGCAACAACAGCCGCGACGCCACCTATGCCCGCGCCGAGGCGGCGGGCGCGCTGACGTTCGACGAACCGGCGCCGGGTTACGGCCGGTGCGTCCATCGCTGCCTGAGCGAGGCGGTGCGGTTCGACGACACCGAATTCGTCGTGCTGTGCGAGGGCGACAGCACCTTCCGCGCCTACGACATCGAGAAGCTGCTCGCCTACGCGCCGCATGCGGACGTGGTGAACGGATCGCGCACGGTGGAGCCGCTGCGCCAGTACCTGACCCAGCTGACGGCGTTCATGTATTACGGCAATTTGTTCGTGGGCAAATTGCTGGAGGCCAAGCATCTGGGCCGGGGCACCATCACCGATGTCGGCACCACCTACAAGCTTTGCCGCCGCGACGCGCTGATCGGGTTGCTGCCGCATCTGAACCCGGCGGTGAACCTGGAGTTCAATGCGCATTTCCTGGACGTCGTGCTGCGCCGGGGGCTCCTGCTGCTCGAATGCCCGATCACCTTCCACGCCCGGATCGGCGTCAGCAAGGGCGGCAACGTCGACAATCTGCGTGGGTTCGCGGTGGGGACGCGCATGATCTATGGCCTCCTGTCGGATTGGAAGCGCTTCGCATGAGCGGCGATTACCACGCCTCGCGGCTGACCGAGGATCATCGGCGCGGCGCGGTGTGGCGGGCGTTGTGGCGGTATGTCTTTCGTCACCGGATCACGCCTGACGCCTGCGTGCTCGATCTGGGCGCGGGGTACGGCGATTTCATCAACAGTGTGACCGCGCGTCGACGGATCGCGGTGGATAGCTGGCCCGGGCTGGCCGACCATGTCGCGCCCGGCGTCGAGGCGCTGATCACCCCGGTCACCGATCTCGGCGCGATCGCCGACGGCGCGGTCGATTTCGCGTTCGCTTCCAACCTGTTCGAGCATCTGGAGCGGGACGCGTTCGTCGCGGCGCTCGGCGAGATCGCGCGGACGCTGTCGGTGGGCGGCACGCTGACCATCCTTCAGCCGAACTACCGTTATGCGTACCGGGAGTATTTCGACGATTACACGCACCTCGCGGTCTATTCGCACATTAGCCTTCCCGACCTGCTGACCGCACATGGCTGGGACGTGATCGAGGTGCGGCCGCGCTTCCTGCCCCTGACGGTCAAGTCCCGCCTGCCGGTCTGGCCGCCGCTGATCGCCGCGTACCTGCGCTCGCCGTTCAAGCCGATGGGCAAGCAGATGCTGATCGTCGCCCGCCCGCGATGACCGACAGCGAAACCGCCGTGGTGGCCGAAAACGTGGCGCAGGACCGGCGTGTGTGGGCGGCGCGCGTCGGCGTCATGGTCGTCCTCGGGCTGCTGGGGTGCGCGCTGATCAGGCTTATCGCCATGGGGTGGTTCCACGTCGGCTATCCATACGAGCTCGATTATGGCGAGGGCATCGTCTGGCAGCAGATGACCGACGTCGTCGCCGGTCGCGGATACGCGCCGATCGGCGTGTTCCCCGCGATCGTGTTCCATTACCCGCCGGTTTACCACCTGGCGGTCGCAGCGGCGGCGTGGGTGGCGGGGGGCGACGGGCTAGCCGCAGGCCGGGCGGTCTCGCTCGCGGCGACCCTCGTCTCGGTCGGGCTGGTCGGACGCCTCGCGTTCGCCGCGATGCCGGGCGGCGAGCGGCGGCGGGTCCGCGTCCTCGCGTCGCTGGTGGCCGCGGGCTGCGCCGCGAGCGCGCCGACGATCGTCACCTGGGCAAGTTACATGCGCGTCGACATGCTGGCCGGCGCGTTGTCGCTCGCCGGACTGGCGCTGACGCTGCGCGCTGCCGAGCGGCCGGTCCGGATCGCGGCGGCGGCGGTGTGCTTCGTGCTGGCGGTCTATACCAAGCAGACGTCGGTCGCGGCACCGGCCGCGGCCTTCGTCGCGCTGTGGCTGGCGCGGCCGCGCGCGGCCTGGATGCTGTTCGCCTGGTGCATGGGTCTGGGCCTGTGTGCGCTCGTGGTGCTCAGCATCGCCACGCAGGGCGAGTTCGTCCGGCATGTCCTGTTGTATAATCTGAACCGGGTCGACCCGTCGCGCGGGCTGTTGCTGCTGTCGGTGGTCCTGTTCCAAATCGTCACGATCGCGGTCGCCGCGCTGGCGGTCGGAACCAGCTGGGCGCGGTTGCGGCCGAGCGCGTTCGGCGCGATGCGCGGGCGGATCGCGGTCGATCCGAACGAGTTCGCCGTCGCGCTGATGCTCGCGTTCCTGATCCTGAAGACGGCGATGCTGCCGACCATCCTGAAATCGGGGGCGAACGACAATTACCTGATCGAATGGCTGTACGGCGTCGCGGTGTTCGTCGGGATCGGGGCGGTCCCGGTGATCAGGGCGGCCGAGGGCGGGGCTTGGCCGCGCCCGTTGCTGGTGGCGCTGGTGCTGGTCGGGCTGCCGATCCAAGTCGGCCGGTCGCTGGCGGCGGGCGACGACCGGGCCGAGTTGACGGCGCGCGAAGCGGTCCATGCGGGCGTCATCGCGCGGATCGCGCGGTCACCCAAGCCCGTCATCGCGGACGACATGGTGCTGCTGATCCGCGGCGGGCAGCCGGTCCGGTGGGAGCCAGCGATCGCGGCGGAGCTGGGCCATGCGGGACTGTATGACGAGGCGGCGTTCGCGCGGATCGTCTGGAGCGGGCGGTTCGGCTTCTTCGTCACGGTCGGCGACCGGGGCGGCCGGTTGTATGACGAGCGCTACAATCCCGTCGTCGCGGACGCGATCGATGCGGCGTACCCGCACCGCGAGCGGCACGGGTATCTGGTGCTGCACCTGCCGCGCTGACGGGGATCGGGCATTCAGCTTTGCGCCGGGGTGACGCGCGATGGTTCTTCTCCCAACGTCATGCCGGACTTGTTCCGGCATCCATCGTCGTGCGTCCAAGCCGGGCTGCGGGTTTGGACAACGATGGACCCCGGAACAAGTCCGGGGTGACGGAAGGGGGTGGGCCGGGGCGGAAGATCACTAAGTTCATCCCAACGACGCCTGTGGAATGCGGCGGCGAAGGTAACGAAAGTAACGCTAGCACGCGCTTTCGCCCTCCCCTCGTCACCCCAGCGCAGGCTGGGGTCTTCGGCCGGGAGAGCGCGGCGCATTCGAACGACGCGATCCCAGCCTATGCTGGGATGACGGGGTTGCGGCTGACGATGCGAAAGAGCGGACGCCCGGTCAGGGGCAATTCGCTGATAAAGATGACACGGGTGGAGGGCTGTAGGAAAGCGATATTTAAGAAGGTTTGTACCGCCGTTATTGCGAGACACACCGCTTTAACGCAGCGTAAGAATATGAGGTTCGGTCGGCTAACGCTTATGTTTTCAGCTCTTCTTATGTCGAACAGCTGTAGCCTGGTGTATGAGATTGATGTGATTGTACGCAATGGTAGCGTGACATTCGAAGCGTATCTGCCAGGTTGGTTTGGCAGTAGAGACCCCGCCAGCGTGAACTTGCTCATCGTCGAAATGGTCGCTGACCAACCCAGCACCCACTGGAGAATCGAGAGTGAGCAGCTCAATGGTACAAGTGCGCAGTTTATTCAGTACGGCAAAGTGCCGCGAAGTTTCAGGCAAGTTGGTTTGAATAAGGCACTGCATATAGGGCAGCTGTATCGAGTTGATGTGCTTGCGTCGGGTGGCGGGGGTTACCGTTACTTTCTACTTCGCCCCGATACTTATTCTGATATAATGATAACTGATCTAGAAATTGCAGTATCTACCGGCAACGGCCAATAATGGCTCGTTAGCTATCACTCACAACTTAAATTGGGTAGCTAATTCACCCCTACTCCGCCGCGACCAACTCCGGGGTGTCGTCGAGCGGCTGCGACAACCGCGTCAGCATTTCCCTCGGCACCACCTGCCAAAACCGCCCAGCCGCGCGAGGCCAATCGTCGAGGAGGCCTCTCGCCCACTTGCTGTCGGTGGCTTGGACGTGCTGCCCGATCAGGTCGCGGAGCACGCCCTCCCAATGCGCTGACCTCAACCGATCCCAGACGATGCTGTCGCCGTTCGCCCGCCGCTCGAAGGTGGCGTCTCCGTCGTACACGAACGCCATGCCGCCGGTCATGCCCGCGCCGAAATTGCGGCCGACCGCGCCCAGGATCACCGCGACGCCGCCGGTCATGTATTCGCAGCCGTTCGCGCCGCAGCCCTCGACCACGACGGTCGCGCCCGAATTGCGGACGGCAAAGCGTTCGCCCGCCTGGCCCGCCGCGAACAGGCGGCCGCTGGTCGCGCCGTAGAGGACGGTGTTGCCGATGATCGTGTTGTCCTGGCTGCTGAGCGGGCTCGACACGGCGGGCCGCACGACGATCGTGCCGCCGGACAGGCCCTTGCCGACATAGTCGTTGGCGTCGCCGAACACCTCCAGCCGGACGCCGCGCACCAGGAATGCGCCGAGAGACTGGCCCGCGCTGCCCCGCAGACGGACCGTGACGTGGCCGTCGGTCAGGCGGTCGCGGCCGGGCATGCGCAGGATCTCGCTCGACAGGCGGGTGCCGACGGCGCGGTGTACGTTGCGGACGGAGTAGGCGAGCTGCATCTTCTCGCCGCGCGAGAAGACGTTGGCCGCATCGCGGATGATCTGTGCGTCGAGGCTGTCCGGGACCGCGTTGCGGAAGGTCGACAGCGAAAAGCGGCGCTCGGCGTCGGTGGCGTCGACCTTGGCGAGGATGGGGTTCAGGTCGAGGTCGTCGAGATGCTCGGCCCCGCGGCTGACCTGACGGAGGAACTCGGTACGGCCGATCACCTCGTCCAGGGAACGGACGCCGAGGCGCGCGAGGATGTCGCGGACCTCCTCGGCGATGAAGGTCATCAGGTTGATGACCTTCTCGGGGGAGCCCGTGAACTTGGCGCGGAGGCGAGGATCCTGGGTGCAGACGCCGACGGGGCAGGTGTTTGAATGGCACTGGCGGACCATGATGCAGCCCATGGCGACGAGGCTGAGCGTGCCGATGCCGAACTCCTCCGCGCCCAGGATCGCGGCGACGACCACATCGCGCCCGGTCTTGAGCCCGCCGTCCGCGCGCAGGCGGATGCGGCCGCGAAGGCCGTTTAGAGTCAGGACCTGGTTCACCTCCGACAGGCCCATCTCCCAGGGGGTGCCGGCGTATTTGATCGAGGATTGCGGGGACGCGGCGGTGCCGCCGACATGGCCGGAGACGAGGATGACGTCGGCGTGCGCCTTGGCGACGCCCGCCGCGACGGTGCCGATCCCTGCGGATGACACGAGCTTGACGCACACGCGGGCGCGCGGGTTGATCTGTTTCAGGTCGTAGATGAGCTGCGCCAGGTCCTCGATCGAATAGATGTCGTGATGCGGCGGGGGCGAGATGAGCGTCACGCCGGGCGTCGCGTGGCGGAGCTTGGCGATGTACTCGGTCACCTTGAAGCCGGGAAGCTGGCCGCCCTCGCCGGGCTTGGCGCCTTGCGCGACCTTGATCTCGATCTCCTCGCAGGCGTTGAGGTACTCGGCCGTCACGCCGAAGCGGCCGCTCGCGATCTGCTTAATGACGGAGTTGGCGTTGTCGCCGTTCTCGCGCGGAGCGAACCGCAGCGGGTCCTCGCCGCCCTCGCCCGACACGGCCTTCGCGCCGATGCGGTTCATGGCGATGGCGAGCGTCTCGTGCGCTTCGGGGGAGAGCGCGCCGAGCGACATGCCCGGCGTGACAAAGCGCTTCCTGATCTCGGTGATGGCCTCGACCTGGTCGACCGCGACGCTTTCATCGGGGAAGTTGAACTGGAGGAGGTCGCGGAGATACACCGGCGGCAGGTCGGCGACGCCGCGCGAGAATTGCAGATAATTCTGGTAGCTGTCGGTCGCGACCGCCGTCTGGAGCAGGTGCATCAGCTGCGCGGAATAGGCGTGAGTCTCCTCGCCGTGGCGCTGGCGGTAGAAGCCGCCGATCGGAAGCGTCGCCACCGCGCCGTCGAACGCGGCCTCGTGCCGGTCGGCGGCGTTGAGGTGGAGCGAGGCGTAGCCCTCGCCGCTGATCTTGGCGGGCATGCCGGGGAACAGGTCGTTGACGAGGCTGCGCGATAGGCCGACCGCCTCGAAATTATACCCGCCGCGGTAGGACGAGATCACGGCGATGCCCATCTTGGACATGATCTTGAGCAGGCCCTCCTCGATCGCGGTGCGGTGGCGGGCCAGGCACTGATCGAGGGTCAGGTCGCCGAACAGCCCGCGCTGGTGGCGGTCGGCGATGGCGGCTTCGGTGAGGTAGGCGTTCACCGTGGTCGCGCCGACGCCGATCAGGACGGCGTAATAATGCGTGTCGAGGCATTCGGCGGTGCGGATGTTGACGGAGGCGTAGGAGCGCAGGCCCCGGCGGACGAGATGCGTGTGAACGGCGGCGGCGGCGAGGACGCCCGCGATCGCGACGCGGTCCTCCGACACGCTCTCGTCGGTCAGGAACAGTTCGGAGCGGCCTTCACGCACCGCCTGCTCGGCCTCGGCGCGGATGCGGGCGATGGCGGCGCGCAGGCGTTCGGGACCGCCGCCGGCCGGAAACGTGCAGTCGATGACGGCGGCGGTGCGGCCGAAATGCCGGTGGAGGCGGTTCCAGTCGGCCCCCGTCAGCACGGGGCTGTCGAGCACGAGCACCCTGCCCCGCCGGTCGGCGGTGTCGAGGATGTTGGCGAGGTTTCCGAACCGCGTCTTGAGCGTCATCGCATAGCGTTCGCGCAAGGGGTCGATCGGCGGGTTCGTCACCTGGCTAAAATTCTGGCGGAAGAATTGGCTGATCAGGCGCGGCTTGTCGGAGATGACCGCGAGCGGGGTGTCGTCGCCCATCGACCCGATCGCCTCCTTGGCTCCCTCGACCATGGGGGCGAGGATCAGCTCCAGATCCTCGAGCGTCTGGCCGGCGGCGACCTGGCGGCGGGCGAGCTCGGCGCGGGGGTAGCGGACGATCGTGTCGTCGGCGGGGAGATCGGGGAGCGTCAGAAACTCGTCGATCCAGCCGGCGTAATCGGCCTCGGCGGCGATGCGGTCCTTGATCGCGCGGTCCTCGAACACCTGGCCCGTGTCGAGATCGACCGCGATCATCTGGCCGGGGCCGAGCCGTCCCTTGGCGACGACGGTGGATTCGGGGACGGGGACCATGCCGCTTTCCGACCCGACGATCAGCAGGCCGTCGTTGGTGCGGGTGTAGCGGAGCGGGCGGAGCGCATTGCGGTCCATCCCCGCGACCGCCCAGCGACCGTCGGTCATGGCGAGCGCGGCGGGGCCGTCCCACGGCTCCATGACGGAGGCGAGGTAGCGGTACATCGACGCGTGCGCCGGGGGTGTGTCGCCGCCCTCGTCCAGCGCCTCGGGCACAAGCATCAGCTTGGCGGTGGGCGCGTCGCGGCCCGACCGACAGATCGCCTCGAACACCGCGTCGAGCGCGGCGGTGTCGCTGGCGCCCGCGGGGATCACGGGCTTGATGTCCTCGCAATGTTCGCCGAACGCGATGCTCGCCATGCGGATCTCGTGGGAGAGCATCCAGTTCTTGTTGCCGCGGATCGTGTTGATCTCGCCGTTATGCGCCAGGCAGCGGAAGGGTTGCGCCAGCCACCATTGCGGGAAGGTGTTGGTCGAATAACGCTGGTGGAAGATCGCGACGCGGCTGGCGAAGCGGTGGTCCTTCAGGTCCGGGTAGAAATCGGACAGGCTCTCGGCGAGAAACAGGCCCTTATAGACGATCGAGCGGCAGGACAGCGAGCAGATGTAGAAGCCCTGGATCTGCGCGGCGATTACCGCGCGCTCGATGCGACGGCGGACGAGATAGAGCGTCTTTTCGAACTCGGCCGCGTCCTGGGTCTCCGGAAGGGGCCCGGCGATCAGCAGTTGCTCGATCTGGGGGCGGGTCGCCTGCGCCTTCGCGCCGATCACCGACACGTCGACGGGCACCTGCCGCCAGCCGTAGATGGTGTAGCCCGCGTCGATGATCGCGCTCTCGACGAGGGTGCGGCACGTCTCCTGCGCGCCCAGGTCGGTGCGCGGCAGGAATACCTGCCCGACCGCGAGCCGGTTGGGTAGCAGCTTGTGCCCCGACGCCGCGACCGCATCGTCGAAGAAGGCGACCGGCAGGTCGAGATGGACCCCGGCGCCATCCCCCGTCTTCCCGTCAGCATCGACCGCGCCGCGGTGCCATACGGCTTTGAGCGCATCGATGGCCGACTGGACGACGCGGCGCGAAGGCTCGCCGTTGGTGGAGGCGACGAGGCCGACGCCGCATGCGTCTGATTCGAGGTCGGGGCGGTACATGCCGTCGCGGGCGAGGCGGGCGCGTTGGTCGCGAAGGTCAGAGGTCGCCATGCAACAGCCTTTCACGTTCGACGAAATCACGAATGACGCGTGCGGTGTCGAACAGCGTCGCGCTCTTCTCCCAAGCCTTGGCGATCTGCTCCGCTTGCTTGCCGGGGTTTAGCGGGTATTCGTGCGCAAGCTCGTTCCGGACGCGCACCGCGTCGGCCCACGCCTTTCCGTCTTCAATAATTCCCAATGCGACCGCGCGATACGCGACATCCCTGGGCTGCATCCGCTCGGTCTTGCCGAACTGCATCAGCATGGCGATCGTCTTCAACGTCCGGCCCAGCGTATCCTCGAACTGTTCGTAGGTTTTCAGGAACGCGAGCACGTCCACATGCGCGTCGTCATCCAGAGCGCGCAGCCGGTCGGCGGACATCGGGATAAGATTCCCAATCCGCCCTCGTACCTTCATCAGCGTCGCCGCGAGCCGTTCGCACGTGGCGAGATGCTCTTGCAGAACGACGATCTCACCTTCTCGGGTCATAGGAGAATACCATCCCTATAAGCGATCAGGTCTATGCCTCGCTCGGGCTCGTCGCGCTTGCGGATGATGACGTCCACGCGCTGTTCCTCGATACGAGCGAACAGATTGGCTTCAAAACGCGAGCGTGCGTCCCACGCGTCGACTTCCGGCGGCACCTCGACATGCAGATCGATATCTCCGCCGCGCCGATCGTCATCGACCCGGCTTCCAAATAGCCGCACGATGGCATCCGGCCCAAAGGCATACAGCGCCGCCGCCTTGATTGCTCTCACCTCGCTAACTTCAAGCCTCACGCCGCTACCCTATCGTTCACAGCCCGAGTCTTCAGCCACCGGTGCATGCTCGCCGCCACGTCGCGGCCGTCGCGGATGGCCCAGACGACCAGGCTGGCGCCGCGGACGATGTCGCCCGCGGCGAAGACGCCGTCGAGGCCGGTCATCATCGTCTTGGCATCGACGAGCACGGTGCCCCAGCGCGTGACGCCGAGTTGGGGCGCGCTCCATAGAGTGGGCAGGTCCTCCGCATCGAAGCCGAGCGCCTTGACAACGAGGTCGGCGCGGATCGTCTCGGCGGCTTGGGGTTCGGGTTCGGGCGCGCGGCGGCCGGTCGCGTCGGCGGGGCCGAGCCGCATGCGGCCGACCTGGACGCCGGTGACGCGGCCCTCGCCGACGAAGGCGGTAGGGGCCGCGAGCCAGACGAACTCGACGCCCTCCTCCTCCGCGTTGGCGACCTCGCGGCGGCTGCCCGGCATGTTGGCGCGGTCGCGACGGTAGAGGCAGCGGACCGAAGCCGCGCCCTGGCGGACGGCGGTGCGGACGCAGTCCATCGCGGTGTCGCCGCCGCCGATCACGACGACGTGGCGACCATGGGCGTTCAGCGCGCCGTTCTCGAAGGTGGGAACCGCGTCACCGAACCCCATGCGGTTGGAGGCGGTGAGGAAGTCGAGCGACTCGACCACGCCGTCCAGACCTGCGCCGGGCAGGTCGACGGCGCGGGGTTTGTAAACGCCCGTCGCGATCAGAACGGCGTCGTGCCGGGCCCGAAGCTCGTCGAGGGTGCCGTCGACGCCGACCGAGAAGCCGTGATGGAACACGATCCCCGCCGCCTTCAGCCGATCGACGCGGCGCATCACCACGGGCTTCTCCAGCTTGAAGCCGGGGATGCCGTAGGTGAGCAGCCCGCCCGCGCGGTCGTGGCGGTCGTAGACATGGACGTCGTAGCCGCCAACGCGCAGATATTCGGCCGCGCTCAGCCCGGCCGGCCCGGCGCCGATCACCGCGACCGACTGGCCGCGAGGGCGACCGATCGCGACGGGTTCGACCCAACCCTCGTCCCACGCTTTGTCGGTGATGAAGCGTTCGACCGATCCGATCGTCACCGCGCCATGGCCGGTGAACTCGATCACGCAATTACCCTCGCACAAGCGGTCCTGCGGGCAGATGCGGCCGCAGATCTCGGGCATGGTCGAGGTCGCGTTCGACAGCTCGTAGGCCTCGCGTAGCCGGCCCTCGGCGGTGAGGCGAAGCCAGTCGGGGATGTGGTTGTGCAGCGGGCAATGGACGGTGCAATAGGGTACGCCGCATTGCGAACAGCGGCCGGCCTGGTCCTCGGCGCTACCGTTCGCGTAGCGATCGGCGATCTCACGGAAGTCGTCGGCGCGGTCGCCCGCGGCGCGCTTATCCGGGTAGGCCTGATCGCGGGCTACGAACTGCAACATGGTTTCGGCCGACATCGCGTCCTCCTGGCTATCGCGCATATCGCGTCAACGCCAGTTTGTCACGACTAAAACAAGATTTGGGACAGTTTACCTGTCCTGTGTCAATCCGGCGAAGCTAACAGATTGCCTCTGAGCTAACACGCGGCACAATCTTGTCCCGATCCGGCTCTATCTTCCTCCAAGCACGATCAAGGTCACCGTACCGGCAGCAATCCGGTACCAGGCGAAAGGCGCAAAGCCGTGGCGCGTGACGACGGCCATGAACGCTTTCACCACCGCCATCGCGACCACGAACGACGCGACGAACCCGACCCCGATCAGCTGCAGGCCGTCCGCCGTAATCTCGTCCCGGTGCTTGAACAGCTGCAGTGCGGTCGCGCCGGTCAGCGTCGGCATGGCTAGAAAAAATGAGAAGTCGGCGGCGGTCCGCCGGTCGACGCCCAGCGCCATCGCGCCCATGATCGTAGCACCCGATCGACTGACGCCGGGTACCATCGCCAGGCATTGGACGAGGCCGATCTTGATCGACTGCGCCGTCGACACGCCCGCGATGCCGAGCACGTTGTCGGTCTTCGCCAGTCTCTCCACCACCAGGATCGCGACGCCGCCGATGATAAGCGCCCAGGCGATCACCACCGCATTCTCGAGCAGCGCCTCGATCTGGTCGTTGAAGGCGAGGCCGAGCGCCACCGCTGGCAGGAACGCGATCAACAGATTGCGCACGAACGCGATCGCCCCCGCCTCCCGGCGCAACAGCCCGCGTCCGACCGCCACGAAGGTGCGCCGGTAAAGCACGACGATCGCCAGGATCGCGCCGGGCTGGATCGCGATGTTGAACACCGCCCAGCGTGCGGCATCGTAGCCCATCAGCTCGGTCGCGAGCACGAGATGGCCGGTGGACGATACGGGCAGGAATTCGGTGATCCCCTCGACGATGCCGAGCAGGATGGCGACGATCAGGTCGGACAAGTAGGCGGCTCCCCGGAGCGCGAGAGGATCGGGCGGTTCAGGCGTCCGCCCGGACCCGGAGCGCGGCGCGACGGCCGAAGCGTCCGGCGCGGCGGTACTGAACGAGGTAGGCGGGCGCGATCGCCCCCATCGGCGTCGGCGTAATCCCGAACGCATTCAGCCCGAGCGCGTCCGCGCCGACGACGTTGTCGCGCCGAAGCATCAGCCACTGGTCCCAGGTGATCGGCGCGCCGGGTAGGAACCCCGCCTTGGCGATGAGCGCGCCGACGCTGTCGGGCAGCTCGACGAAATGCGGCGTGCGCCCCGTCTCGCGCGCGATGAAGCGGTTGAGGTCGGCCATCGAGAGGATGTCGGGGCCGCCAAGCTCGTAGGTGCGGCCGCCGTATCTGCCCGGATCGGCGACGGCGGCGACCACGGCGTCGGCGACGTCGCCCACGAACACCGGTTGGAAGCGTGTGGCCGGGCTGACGATCGGCACCACGGGCAGCTTGGCGATCAGCCCGGCGAAGCGGTTGAGGAACTGGTCCTCACGCCCGAACACGACCGACGGGCGCAGGATCGTGGCATGCGGGAAGGCGGCGAGCACCGCGGCCTCGCCCTCGCCCTTGGTACGGCCGTACTCGGCCGGGGAGGCCGGGTCCGCGCCGATCGCGGAGATCTGGACGAGCGCGCCGACGCCGGCCGACGCCGCCGCCTGGGCGACGTTGCGCGCACCGTCGACGTGCGCGCGCCGGAAGTCACCCGCGAGCAGCCCGACCAGATTGACCACCGCATCGCTGCCTGCGACCGCGCGCGCGACCGTGTCGGGTCGCCCGATATCGGCCGCGACCGCATGGACCCCGCCCAGCTGACCGAGCGATTTCAGCCCGTGCGCGTGACGCGGATCGCGCTGGGCGATGCGCAGCCGAGCGCCTTCGCGCAGGAACGCGCCCGCGACATAGCGGCCGAGGAAGCCCCCGCCGCCGATTAGCGTCACCAACTTGCCCCTGATCACGCCCGGCGCATCCTCATAAGCGGGTTCTTCCCGCGCGCCTTGCCCCAGCGGCGGCCCGGTTGACAAGGCCAAGCGGCCGCCCGTAAGGCCCGCCCCCTACCCCGTGCCCGGATGGCGGAATTGGTAGACGCACCAGCTTCAGGTGCTGGCGATCGCAAGGTCGTGGAGGTTCGAGTCCTCTTCCGGGCACCAGCAACCAACGATTAAGTTGTTGATTGCATTATTGTGTTAGGCGGCAGTGCGCCCGTAGAACCCACACCAGTTCCCACTGATGTTCCCCCGTTCTCGTGGACACCTTTGCTAAGCCCGTGAGGGCATGGAGGTGTGCAATGCCGAAGACGAGGAGGGAGTTTTCTCCCGAGTTTAAACGGGAGACGGTTGCCCTGCTGGAGAGCAGCGGTCGACCGCTGATGCAGGTGGCGACCGAGGTGGGTATCTCGCCATCGATGTTGCGGAACTGGCGATCGGTGGTTCGCGGCGGGAGCGCGCGTTCGCGGGCGGCGTCGTCACCGGGGTTGTCGCCGCTGCCGTCGCCGGCGGACCAGGCGTCGGAGATCACGCGGTTGAAGCGCGAGCTGGACCGTACGCGCATGGAGCGCGACATGCTAAAAAAAGCGATCGGCATTGTCGCGGAGGTGCCGAGATGAGCTTCCGACTCATCCGCGATCATGCCGGCCGGTGGCCGGTCCGGCTAATGTGCCGGGTCCTCGAGGTGTCGGCCAGCGGCTATTATGCTTGGCGTAATCGCCCGGAGAGCGCCCGCGCGGCGGCGAATTGGACGCTGCTTGCCGATGTACGTCGCCTCCATGCCGAGCATCATGGCCGTTACGGCAGCCCCAGGATGCATGCCGCGCTTCGCGCGGAAGGCAGGACGGCCAGTCGTGGCCGCGTCGCGCGCCTGATGCGGTGCCACGGCATCCGCGCATTAGCTGGTCGCCGGTTCAGGCCGTGCACCACCGACAGCCGCCACCATCTGCCGATCGCGCCCAACCTGCTGAACCAGGAGTTCGTTGCCTCGGCACCCAACCGCGTCTGGTTGGCCGACATCACCTACATCGCGACCCGCGAAGGATGGCTGTATCTTGCGGCCGTGCTCGACCTGGCGACCCGCAGGATCGTCGGCTGGTCGATGCGCGACCACATGCGTACCGAGCTGCCGCTGGCCGCCTTGATGATGGCCGCGCAGCGGCAACGACCGGCCGAAGGCCTCATCTGTCATTCCGACCGCGGCAGCCAATACGCCTCGGAGGCGTACGGCAAGCAACTCATTGCGATGAAGGCCAAACCGTCGATGAGCCGGACCGCTTGCTGCTACGACAATGCGCCCATGGAAAGCTTCTTCCACACGCTCAAGGTCGAGCTCGTCCACCAGCGACGATGGGCGACGCGCGAGGATGCCAGACGCGATCTGTTCGCGTATATCGAGGGCTACTATAATCGCCGGAGGATCCATTCCGCCCTTGGCTACAGGACCCCGGAACAGGCCAAACGACACATGGCCTAAACCCGTGTCCACGAAATCGGGGGAACATCAATCGCTGCATCCTTTGTCGGATCGGGCGGCCGGCCACCGGACCGTCGACGCGCCTGCTTGCTCACCTTACCTGTCCTGCACCAACAATTTACTCGTGTGTTCACAAACGGCATCGTACGCCTTCAAAACGCGCCATGCGAGTCTGTGCGAAAGGCGCGTGACGCCGCATGGTCAGACTGCAATCCGCTCTGATGCTGAGCGATTGCCAGAACCCCCATAACGCCCGTTGTTCCGGGCGTGCCGTCGGAAGCGATATGTCGTCGGCCGCCGGGGTGCGGAGCGCATGGCGGTTTCAAACACCCCGTGGGGGCCGCGATCTCGGCGAACAATTCCGAAAGGGGCTCGGCAATTCCATATCGTCATAGCGGGACTGCAGTCGTCATGCATCGGGGTGTGGGTTGGCGAGCGGCTCGTGCACGGCGGCGCTCTGCCGATCGCGAGCACTTTGCGATCTCCCCTGCGCAACGGTCCCCGGAGGCGCGGTCCTTTACCGGCCTCTCAATGGCGGTAGCCGTCTCGCCGCTGACCGCGACACGACCGGCACCGTTACAAAGGACCTCGCAACGTCGGCTTGGACCGGATCACTCCCATCGAGCAGATCGACGCCGGAGCGGATGGCCCGCAACTGCGTGCGGATCCGGCCAGCTTTCACAGCGACTAGAAATCCACGCCATGTTCCACTGTCGGCCCAGAGCGGGCGTACCCGATCGTCCAGCGGATGCGGGAGCGCGTGCGTCCAAGTGGGTTGTCCCGCGTCGTTCATCTACCCGGACCAAGTCTGTTGAAAGAACCAGTGCGACTACGGGGCTTCCGCCCTGCCGGCTTAACCGCAATCGGCACCCGTTCGCCTTTCTTCTCAGATGATCTGCGCCACCTCGCCAAAATCCAGCCGAGGCGAGCGACCGAAGACCTTATTTGGATCCCCGTGGCCGATGCCGCAAACCAGATTCGTCCGCCAGCTCGAGTTGGCGAAGAACTCGGCATCGACCTTGCCTGGATGGAGCCCCGACATGGGGCCGACATCGAGGCCTACCGCTCGCAACGCCAGCATGTAATAGGCCGCCTGCATCGAGCCGTTGCGGAACGCGGTCGGCTGGATGATGGCGGGGTTGCCGGTGAAATAGGACGCTGCGTTGGGATTATGCGGGAACACCCGGGGCAGCAGTGTGTAGAACTCCGCGTCGAAGGCGATGATCGCCACCACCGGCGCGGTCATGACCTTGTCGATGTTGGTCGGCGACAGTGCCGGTTTCAGCCGCTCCCTCCCCTCCTCCGAGCGAAGGAACACGAGCCGCATCGGCTGCGTGTTCATGGAAGTGGGCCCCCATTTCGCGATATCGTAAGCGGCGCGCAGTTCCTCGTCGCTCACCGGATCGGGAAGCCACCCGTTCTGCGAACGCGCATCGGTGAACAGCGCCGCCAGCGTGGCCTCGTCCAGCATCTTCATCCCCCGTCAGTCTCGATCAATGTCAGAATGGTTCGTTCAGGCGCGCGCGAACGAGCCTTCGCGATCCACTTCGTAATTATGGACGAAGTCTTTCGGAACTTCGGGACCCCACGAAGCCAGGCTGTCTTCCATGCCATAGTTCGTTGGCGTCCAGAGCGAATGATCGTCGATATGGTCCATGTCGGAGAAGTACTCGAACCAGGAGCCCCAGGGATCCTGGATGTAGTGGAAGAAGTTTGACCCGATGGTGTGCCGGCCGAAACCCCAGTCGCCGCGCTGCGACTTGGCGAGCAGCGCACGGCCGCCGCGACCGACCTCGTCGGGGTCGTGGACCTGGAAGCTCACATGGTGAAAGCCGACGCCCGGCGACTTGGCGAAGGCGACGACATGGTGATCGCTGTTCTTCGTGGCGCAGGTAAAGGCGATCACGTCCTGGGCGTGGTCGGCCAGCCCCATCCCCAATGCCGTGGTGAAGAACTCGACGCTCCCCATCACGTCCGGGCTGAAGACCAGGATGTGGCCGAGCCGGAGCGGCTTTGCCGGCGGATATTGACGCTGCGGCAGCATCGCCGAGCGGCGGGAGCGCACGACATGTCCCGGCGCGTTGATCGCGAACGGCGTCTCGGCCGCGGTGAGTTCGGGGTCGCTCGGATGCTCGCTCAGGTGGATCAGCATCCCGTTCGGGTCCTCGACCCACAGCCCGTTGTCCTCAAAGCCCTCCGGCGCCGCGACCAAGGTCCCGCCCGCCGAAGGCACCGCCGCCGCGATCCCGTCGAGATCGTCCGCACGCAACGATATATGGTGCAGCCGCTTTTGCGGGAAGCCGCCTAAGAGCAGCACCGAATCGCGGTCCTGCCCGTCACAGCGCAAATGGGCCACGTCTCCTTCCACGGTCGCGACCAAGCCCGCATCAGTGTAGAATTTGATGCCCACATCGAGGTCGGGAACCTCCAGCGTAAGGGACATCGCGCTCAGAACGGCCATCAGTCTGTACTCCTAGCTAGCGGCGGCGACGCGGTTTTCGATCGCGCCGATGCCGTCGATTTCACACCGGACCAAGTCGCCCGGCTGAAGGAAAGTTTGTGGTTCCATACCGACCCCGACGCCCTCCGGCGTACCGGTCGCGATCAGGTCGCCGGTCTCGAGCGTGAACGCCTGGGATAGATAGGCGATCTGCGCCCACAGACTATGGATCATGTTGCCCGTGTTGTTCTGTTGCCGAAGCTCGCCGTTGACCCAGGCCCGCAAGCTTAGATCGTGCGGGTCGCCGACCTCGTCGGCCGTGACGATCCAGGGACCGATCGGCCCGTGCGTGTCGAAGGATTTGCCCATCGTGAATGTGGGCGTGTGGAACTGCCAGTCGCGGGCGGAGACGTCGTTGGCGACGAAATAGCCGAAGATGTGGTTCTTGGCTTCGGCTTCCACGACCCGCTTGGCGGGCTCGCCGATGACCGCCCCCAGCTCGACCTCATAATCCAGCTTCTCGGTCACGCCGGGATCGATGTCGTCATACGGGCCGGCGATGCAGGTCGTCTGCTTGTTGAACCAGGTCTGGTGCTTGGCGCGCGCAACGCCCAGCCTGTCGGCCTCCTCCAGATGCTTGGCGTAGTTCATTCCGATCGCGAGGTATTTGCCGGGCCGTTCGATCGGAGCGAGCAGCCTCAACTCGGCGAGTTCATGGGCCGGCTCCGCCCGTTCGACCCGCTCGCGCAGCTCGGCCAAGGCCTGCGGCCCGGCCCCGGCGATAGCTTGGATCGTGGTCCAGCGGCTTCCGGCGGCGATCAGGTCGATCACGCCCGTACCCTTTAGCGCACCGATCCGGGCGATTCCGTCGATATCGTAGCGGAGAAGTTTCATGACAATTCGACCTAGCTGCTGATGGGTGAGAGCCTGCTATTCGAGCGTGAACCCAACCTTCAGTGTCACCTGGAAATGTTGCACTTTCCCGTCGACGATATGTCCTCGGGTCTCGACCACCTCGAACCAATCAAGATTGCGCACCGTCTCGGCGGCCTTGCCGACCGCGCCCTGGATGGCGTCTTCGATCGAAATCTCGGACGAGCCGACGATCTCTACCACTTTGTACGTGTGCCCGGGCATGGTTTTCTCTCCTGTCATGCTGCTGGAAACCCATGCGACCCACGGTTGCGTTGCCGGCCTGCGGCGGCACGGCCTCGCCTCCTCCCTACGCGCCGATACCGCGTCTGGGTCCGATCGCCCGAGAAGGGAATGGCGCCCCATGAGGCCGGTCGACCGTTCACCTCTGCCGCAGCCTGCCGGATCATCGGCGCGCTCTCGTCGCCGAACGTCGGGATGACGCTCCGACGGCAGAGGTCAAGCGGGAGCGGGGAAGCGGTCACCGCCTTCAGAACTTCACGGATCCGCGCACGCCATAGGTGCGCGGAACGTTGGGAAGGGCCACCACGGCGCTGCCGATCGCGAGCGTGTTGGCGTTGAGGAGAAAGCGGTCATTCTCGATATTGCGCACGAAGCCGGCCACCGACCAGCGGTCGTCCGCGGGCGCGAACGTCACCTGCGCGTCGCTCTGCCAGGTCGAGCCGACCAGCTGATCGGCCACGAAGTCGAACCCGACATAACGGCTCGATCGGTATTGCGTGTTCGCCGAGGCGACCAGCTTGTAGTCGCCGATCTCGAACGTCTGGTCGACCCCGAGATTGACCGTCCATTTGGGCGAATTGAACGCCGGTCGGCCGGAGCAGTCGACGATCCGCGTCGTCGGTGCCATCGGCGAGATCGCGGCGGCGCAGCCGGTGAAGGGAGGCGCGTTTCCGGTCGGGACGACGTAGGTGAACCGATCGTAATTGGTATGCAGATACTGGACCTGCGCGTTGAGGATGGTCGTGGGCGTGGCGAGCAGCCTCGCTTCCGCCTCCGCTCCGTAATTGGTCGACCGACCGATATTGCGGACGAAGAAGTTCTGGCGTCCGGTGCTATCCACGCCGATCGAGGCGAGCTGCTGGTTCCGGTACTTCCACAGAAATGCCTCGACGTTAAGCTGCAGTCGATTGTCGAAGAAGCGGTTCTTGCTGCCGGCGGTCCAAGCGGTGATGTATTCCGGCTGGTATTGCTCGAACCCACGTACCGGCTGCTGGCCGCCGGACCGGAAACCGGTCTCCACACTGGCGTACAGCAGCGATTGCAGCGCGATGTTGACCTCGATCGCGCCGCGGTAGGTGATCCGGTCCATGGTCTGCGTGTTGTCCACCGCGATCAACGGACCGCGTGCAAGAAGGGCCCCGGTCCCGATCAGCGGGACGACCGCGCCGAATGCCGGAAGCGGCAGGCCGAATTGGGTGGGGAAGGACACTTGCGGCAGCAGAGGCGCGGTCGGGCACGCCGGAGCGGCACAGACCACGGTGAAGCCATCGGCGGTGCCGCTGAAATCCTTGCTATCATGCGTGTAGCGCACGCCACCGACCAGCCGGAACGCGTCAGTCAGGTGCGCGGTCAGCCTTGCGAAGACCGCTTTCGACTCCGTCTTCTGGAGATTGTCCTGGAAGTTCGCGAGAGCCTGTTGGCCGACCGCGAAGCGCGCCTTGTTCCGTTCCCAAAAGTACAGCGCGCCGAGCGTATAGTCGATTGGTCCGACGCGATCGCCCGCGAAACGTGCCTCGGTGCTGAACTGCTCGTCTTTCTGGAAGACGTTCGCCAGAAATCCCTGGGTGTTGTTAGTGTTGTCCTGTGTATCGGAGCGCCAGGCGGGAATGATCGTGAGCGTACCGAACCTGGTCTGATAGGCGATCTCGGCATTGACCCCGAAATATTCGTTGTCGACATAGCTGAGGTCCTGGAGGTCGGTCAGCCTTCGGCCCGCAGGGCCACCGAACAGGGTGCGCCGGAATGCCTGAGCCCTGGGATCGAACAGCCCGACATTCGGCCCCAATCCGCTTGGCGTCACGACATATTGCCCTGCCGTCGGGTTGAAGCGGTACGAGCTGACATAGTAGGCACCTACGCCACGGCCGCCGAGACTCTCGTAATCGCCGCTCACGCGAACAGTGAGATCGGGCGTCAGCTCGCCCAAGAGCTGGACGCGGAACGCGTGCGTCTCCTCATCGCTGGTGCCGTCGGAGAGGTATCCGTCATGGTCGATGACGCTCCCTGAGACGCGCAACGCGCCATTCGGCCCGAGCGGCAGGTTGATCGCGCCCTCGGCCGTCACCGAGTCGTAGTTGCCGTAGCTGGCGGTCAGGTAGCCGGACAGTTTACCCGCTTTCGGTCGCACCGGGATCACGTTGATGGCACCGCCTGTGGCATTGCGGCCGTAGAGGGTGCCCTGCGGGCCTTTCAAGACCTCGATCCGTTCGAGATCGTAGAAGAACCCAGACGTCGAACCGGGACGTCCTAAATAGACGTTGTCGTAGTTGAAGGCGATCGAGGAGTCGAAAAGCGGATTGGCCGTGAAGTTGCCGACGCCGCGCAGGAAGATGTTTGGACGACCACCCCCCGCCGGGGTGACGCTCAACGATGGCACGAGCGAGCCAAGCGCGGTTGGATTGCTGATGCCACTCCTCAGCAGGGCCGATGGCGATATGACATCGACGGGTACGGCAGCGCGTTGCAGGTTCTCCTCCCGGCGCTGCGCCGTGACGATGATGTCCCCGAGGCCGCTGGCAGGCACTTCCTGGGCCGTGTCGGCCGCCGCAGAGTCGACCTTCGGCTCGGTCGACGGGCTGGTCGTGGAAGGATCAGGCGACGTGGTCTGCTGACCATAGCTCGGCGAAGACACGAGCGCGATTGCACCCCAGGCGACTCCAATCATCAAAGCAGCGCGCATACATTCCTCTCCGATTATCTGCCCGGTGATCCAGGTCATTTTTAACCGTACTGTATGGTGTGCTAAAGGAGTGATCCGCGCCTAGTCAAGCAAAAACCGTACATGCGGGTCCGAGACCGATTATGACACATCGCGCCTTCTTCCATCCGGGGAGTGCCGGCGTCCGTTGATCAACCGCGCCGTACGGTTTCAGCCTGCACGTCGGTTGTCGGAATCAGTGTAAAACCGTACAGGCCTGTCCACCTGCATTGGGAGAATACGTTGCGAGTCAGGACCGAGGACCGACGCCAGGCGATCATCGAGGTCGCGCTCGGGGTCTTCCGCGAACATGGTTTCGAGCGATCGAGCATGGCGATGATCTCTCGTCGGCTCGGTGGCTCGAAGGGCACGCTCTACGGCTACTTCAAGTCGAAGGAGGACTTGTTCGAAACCACGATGAAGACCGCGAGCGAAGGTCCCGGGGATCAGATCATGGACCTGCTCGATCCCAAGGCGAAGGACGTCGGGGCCATGCTTTGCAAATTCGCCGCAGCTTATCGCGGCTTCATCCAGAGCGATGAGGTTCTCAGGATCACTCGAACGGCGATCCACGAGGGCGCTGGCTCCTCGCTCGGCCCGCACCTGTTTGATCAAGGTCCCGGCCGCGCGCTGTCAAAGCTGAGCAACTTCTTTGCGGACATGGTGGAACGAGGTAAGTTGCGCGAAGCACCTCCCGAGCAGGTCGCCCGTCACTTCAAGGGGCTGATCGAAGCGGGTGTGCTGGAAGAGGCCTTGTACGGGGCGGCGACGATCTCCGACAAGGCGACCGCTGAGGGGATTGCCGCTTTCATGCGCGCCTATGCAGCGTAGGTCGGCGCCGAACCTGGCGAACTCATGAGATCGATCAGCTGGGGCTGCGCTTGCGCGCACTCTGTTAGGCAAGACCGATATGTCCGTTCATCTGGAAATGCGCGGTTGTCCTCGCGGCGATGTCGGATGTCGAAACGCCCGGCGCGAGTTCGATCAGCTCGAACGGCGATTGGTGGTCGGGACGGCTGAACACGGCCAGGTCCGTCACAACCATG
>NZ_CAXSBH010000003.1:0-97369 GCF_964235535.1 uncultured Sphingomonas sp. | reverse complement strand
AATCAGGTCCTGGCGGGCCGAATAACTGCGACCCCAGCCTGTCGCGGTCTCGAGCGCCGCGACATCGCCGGTCGTGAAATCGACCAAGCCGCTCAATTTTTGGATGAATCTGTTGGTCATGGCATTACGCTACACGGGGACACCCATAAATAATATTGCGCATTCTTGTTATACGAAGTTTAGTTGATGGGTGGTTCGCGTCGATGAAGAAGCTACTTAGTCTTCATCGGCAGCGCCAAGCGGTCCTGGCCGACAGCGACGGGCGACCCGTCCTCGCGAGCACAAGGCTTATACCCATGACGATCGATCTCTATGAGGGCGGCCTCGCCGTGCACCCGGCCCTGTCGCATGTTCCCGGCGTGGTGGAGCCATGCGGTCAAGCCGCGCTGCTGCTGATCGAAAGCCTGATCCACGGGCTTAAGGAGCGCGGCATCCTGACGATCGGCGAGGCGGTCGACGTCATCGAGACCGCCGCCGACGTGCAATACGAACTGGCGGACGCCGCCGACGGCGCGGGATCGGGGCTGCGCCACGTCGCGTCGCTGCTGACGGCGATGGCGTCGAGCTTGCAGGGCGATCTGAAGCCTGGCGAGGATCGCTGAGATTACCGATTGGCAATCGGCACTTGGAAAGAACCTATTGATCTGCCGCAATATGTTAGCGGTTAACAATAAATTAAGTTAAGCTGACGCGGTGAGCGTCGACCTGCTCAGGTGGAGATGACCTTTGTGTCACGTTCTGATTATCGAAGATGAAGCGATGATCGCCGTCGATCTGGAAAGCCTGCTCGAATGCGAGGGCGCATCGTCCTTCTCGTTCGCGGCGACCCAGGCCGAGGCGGTGATCGCCGCCCAGGCTCATCGGCCCGACATCATCACTTCGGACGTCACTCTTCTCGAGGGAACCGGCCCCGCCGCGGTGGCGCTGATCCGGGCGGTGCTGGGCAATATCCCGGTCGTCTATATCAGCGCGACGGCCAAGGGCTGCTGCGTGGAGGACCGCGTGACGCGGACCCTGACCAAGCCCCTGGATCGGCCCGCCGTCGCCACCGTATTCCGGGAACTCTGCGATATCAGCCGCGCTTAGCGGCACTTCGGGTCGAGCTTGCAGCTTTTTGGCATGCATCGCTTCGTGGCAATGCCACGACCGATCGTTTTCGACACCGGACAAGCGCGGAGAGGATCAAGCCGCTTCGAGTGTCGGGATAGGAGCTGGTTCATCAGCTATCTCCTGTACGCACTTCCGTACCGGTTCCATGTCGTGACCGATTATAGATAGCGGGCAGCATTCATGCGCTGATGCAGGATCCTGATAACGGCAATGCCGTAACTGGTCGGCCGGAAATAGATGACGTGATGCTCGGTCCCGCGCCGCCGATAGCCTGGCCGGATGTTGGCGCAACCCTGCCCCTGCTGTGGAGCATCCGCCAGTTTGGCACACATGGTTTTCAAGCCGAGCGTGTACCGGTTCGCTTACTCCTTCCCCGATTGTTTATTGGTGTAACGCCAGATGTCAGCCAGATCGCGCTCGGACGCAGGACTGAGACGGTATTCAGGCATTCTCTGCGTTCATGCGTCGAAGGAAGACATCGAAATCGAAGGCCTGTGGCTCGCCGCTCTGCTCGCCCTCGATCAGGGCCTGACGGATCGTCTCGATTTCAAAAGTCCTGTCCTGCTCGCGCCGGATGAGATTGCGGATCGCCTCGCTGTCATTGGTGTAGCTGCCAGCGTCGATCTGGGCGGCGATCCATGCGTCCTTCTGCTCGGTAAGGGTAATGGTTTTGCGCACGGTCGCCATGTCCAGCCTCCATCCTACTGCATCGTACTATCGGTGCGATTTAGCGCACTTGGCATAGCCAGCAAGGTGGGCTGACTACCGCCCGCGCCTACCGCAATCGCGGCCGTTTCGCTCCCGGTCACTTCTGTCTGACCTCTGCGCTCATCACCCCGCGCCTTAACGACGCCTCGGTGATAGCCCGCATCGCCTCGGGCGTGTTCCATTCGAACCCGCCGAGCCGACGCCACACCTCGCGTCCGCGCGCGTCGTACAGGATCGTCGCGGGTAGGTCGGCACCATAGGCGGTGCCGCTCTACCTTGAACTTTATAATGGCATTCGCGTTGGTTCAGGAATTCCTTCCCGAATATTGGTTGCGTTGCATGCGGGCGACTCCTCGCCATCGTGCGATGACGAAATTAGTTCCGGCGGCCGGCCGACAGTCTGATAATCATAATCAAGCAATAAAGTTTCTTACAAATCCCTTGTCTTTAAAGGACGCCGACCATGAAGATCCTGATGGTTCTTACATCTCACGACCAGCTGGGAGACACCGGAAAGAAGACCGGCTTCTGGCTCGAAGAACTCGCCGCGCCGTATTACGTGTTCAAGGAGGCCGGTGCCGAAATCACGCTCGCGTCGCCTGCTGGCGGGCGACCGCCGCTCGATCCGGCGAGCAACCAGCCCGACTTCCAGACGGACGACACCCATCGCTTCGAAGCCGACGCCGCGGCCGGGGAGCAGCTCGCCAATACGGTGCGGCTCGACTCCGTTCGGCAAGAGGATTTCGACACGGTCTTCTATCCCGGCGGTCATGGTCCGCTGTGGGATCTCACCAACGACCCGAACTCTATCGACCTGATCGAGTCCTTCCTGGCCGCGGGCAAGCCGGTGGCTCTGGTCTGTCATGCTCCAGGCGTGCTACGGAACGTCAGGACGCCCGAAGGCCGCCCGCTGGTCGAAGGCAAGCGCGTCACCGGGTTCACCAATACCGAAGAGGCGGCGGTCGGTCTGACCGAAATCGTACCGTATCTGGTCGAGGACGTGCTCAGCGCGCAGGGCGGCAGGTTCGAGAAGACGGAGGACTGGGGTGTCCTCGTCGTCACCGACGGCTTGCTGACGACCGGGCAGAATCCGCAATCCTCCTCGGCCGCCGCCAAGAAGCTCCTGGAGGGACTCGCCATTCCGGCACGGTAGGACGGGTGGCTGTACCGGAAGCGCTGACACCGAACGGCTTCGACCCTAATCAAGGATGCCTGCCGTTTCGGTCTATCAGCCCGCGACCTGCGATGCCTCGGCGATAGCCCGCATCGCCTCGGGCGTGTTCCATTCGAATCCGCCGAGCCGCCGCCACACCTCGCGTCCGCGCGCGTCGTACAGGATCGTCGCGGGCAGGTTGGCGGCGTAGGCGGTGCTGAGCGCGACGGCGGGGTCGCGGTAGGGCGCCAGCCGTTTGAAGCCGCGCGCCGCCAGGAACTTCGTCACCTTGTCCGGCTTCTCGTCCAGATCCTGCGCAATCGTCAGCACCCGCACCCGGTCGCCGAGCCTGCCGGCCGCGTCGTCGAGCGTCGGCAGCTCCGCGATGCACGGCGCGCACCAGGTCGCCCACAGATTGACGAGCAGCGGCTTGCCGCGGAAATCGGCGAACGTAACCTGCTTGCCGTCCGGCGCAACGAAGGCGGCGGTCGGCGCGGCCTCGCCGACATGGCTGCGATCGAACCCGGTCGCGGCGGCTTTGGCTGCACCGGCGGGCGGGGCGGAGCCGGCGACCACCTCGTCGGACGCGGGAGCCGATGCGGTCGCTTGCTCCGGGGCCGTCGCTTGCCTATCGCACGCCGCGGCGAACAGCGCCGATCCCAGGAGAAGAACGACGCCCGGGCGTGACGACATGGACGGCTCCAACACGATGTGGGGCGGGCGCTTTTCCGAAGGCCCGGCGGCGGTGATGCGCGAGATAAACGCGTCGCTGCCCTTCGACAAGCGGCTGTGGCGCCACGACGTCGCGGGCAGCCGCGCGCACGCCGCGATGCTCGGCGCGCGCGGGATCATTGCGCCCGCCGACGCCGCGGAGATCGACCGCGGGCTGGCCGACGTCGCCGCCGACTACGACGCGAACGGCGTGCCGGACGACCTCGCGCTCGAGGACATCCACATGCTGACCGAGGCGCGGCTCGCCGACCGCATCGGCGCGGTCGCGGGCCGTCTTCACACCGCCCGCTCGCGCAACGACCAGGTCGCGACCGACTTCCGGCTGTGGGTCCGGGATGCGGTCGACGAGGTACTGGGGGCGCTCGGGCAATTCCAGGCGGCGCTGCTCGCCCGCGCGGAGGAGCATGCCGACAGCGTCATGCCCGGCTTCACCCACCTGCAATCCGCGCAGCCCGTCACGCTCGGCCACCATCTGATGGCCTATCACGAGATGGCCGCGCGCGACGCGAGCCGCTTTTCCGATGCTCGCGCCCGCATGAACCGCTGCCCGCTTGGGAGCGCCGCGCTGGCGGGGACGGGCTTTCCGATCGACCGCGACGCCACCGCCGCCGCGCTCGGTTTTGACGGGCCGACGCTCAACTCGCTCGACTCGGTCAGCGACCGCGACTTCGCGCTCGACTACCTGGGCGCGGCCACGCAATGCGCGCTCCATCTGTCGCGGCTGGCGGAGGAGTTCGTGCTGTGGGCGTCGCAGCCTTTCGGCTTCATCTCGCTGTCGGACCGGTGGTCGACCGGCAGCTCGATCATGCCGCAGAAGCGCAATCCCGACGCGGCCGAACTGGTGCGCGGGCATAGCGGGCGGATCGCCGGCTGCCTCGTCGCGCTCACGGTGACGATGAAGGGCCTGCCGCTCGCCTATTCCAAGGACATGCAAGACGACAAGCCCCCCGTCTTCGAGGCGCACGACCTGCTCGGCCTGTCGCTCGCCGCTATGACCGGCATGGTGGAAAGCGCGACTTTCCGCACCGACCGGATGCGCGCGGTGGCGGAAAGCGGCTACGCGACCGCCACCGACCTCGCCGACTGGCTGGTACGCGAAGCGGGCGTGCCCTTCCGCGAGGCGCACCACACGACCGGCCGCGCCGTCGCGCGCGCCGAGGCGCTCGGCGTCATGCTCCACGAGCTGCCGCTCCTCGAGCTCCAGGCGATCGACGCGCGGATCACCGCCCGAGTGTACGACGTGCTATCCGTCGACGCGTCGGTCGCCAGCCGCACCAGCTTCGGCGGCACCGCGCCCGCCCGCGTCCGTGCCGCCATCGCCGCCGCCCGAGGGACTTGCCGATGAAACGCCTCCTGCCGCTCGCCGCGCTGCTGCTCACCGCCTGCGGATCGGCCGCGAACCTCGTACCCGCGCCCGGCAAGTCGCTCCCCGTCGCCCCCCGCGGCGCGCGCGCGACCCCGACGCCCGCCGAGCTCCTGACCGCGACGTCCCAGCAGCGCCCGGAACGCTCCACCGAACTGCTGCGCCGATCGGAGGAGCGGCGGTCGGACGAGTTCGACCTTCCCCCGCAATAGCATGGATCATTTCCACCACCGGGACGGCGTCCTTCACTGCGAGGACGTGCCCCTCACCCGCATCGCGGACGAGGTCGGGACCCCCGTCTACGTCTATTCCGCTGCGACCTTCCGCCGGCACGCGCGCGTATTCGCCCAAGCCTTCGCCGCGCTGCCCGACGTCCACCTCGCCTATGCGATCAAGGCCAACCCCAACCTCGCCGTTCTCCGCCTGCTCGCCGCCGAGGGCTACGGCGCGGACGTCGTGTCGGGCGGCGAGATGGCGCGCGCGCTCGCGGCCGGGGTGCCGCGCGCCGGCATCGTCTTCTCGGGCGTCGGCAAGACCCGCGCCGAACTCGCCCGCGGCCTCGATGAGGGCATCGGTCAGTTCAACCTTGAGGGGGAGGAGGAAGGCGAGGTCCTCGCCGACCTCGCCCATGCGCGCGGAACCGTCGCCCCCGCCGTGCTCCGCGTCAATCCCGACGTCGATGCGGGCACCCACGCCAAGATCTCCACCGGCCGCGCCGGAAACAAGTTCGGCATACCCATTGACCAGGCTCCCGGGATGTTCGCGCGCCTTAGCTGCCGCCCCGGCCTCGCGCTCCACGGCGTCGCGGTCCATATCGGCAGCCAGCTCGCCGACCTCGCCCCGCTCGAGGCCGCGTACGCCCGCGTCGGCGAGCTGGTCGCCGAACTCCGCCGCGCCGGCCACCCGGTCACCCGCGTCGATCTCGGCGGCGGGCTGGGCGTCCCCTACCGCCCCGGCGACACCCTGCCCGAGCCCGCCGATCTCGGCGCAATGGTCGCGTGCGTCACGGAGGGCTGGGGGGTACAGCTGCAGTTCGAACCCGGCCGCGTCATCGCCGGCAATGCGGGCGTGCTCCTCACCCGCGTCATCTGGGTGAAGCCGGGCGCGCAAAACCCCTACGTCATCGTCGACGCTGCGATGAACGACCTCGCCCGCCCCGCGCTCTATGACGCGTATCACGAGTTCGTCGCGGTGGAGCCGACCGGCGACCGCATGACCGCCAACATCGCCGGCCCCGTCTGCGAGACGGGCGACACCTTCGCCGTCGACCGCGAGATCGACCGCGTCGCATCGGGCGACCTCGCCGTGTTCCGCACCGCGGGCGCGTACGGCGCGACGATGGCGTCGACCTACAACAGCCGCGCGCTCGTCCCCGAAGTGCTCGTCGACGGCGACCGGTACGCCGTCGTCGCCGACCGCATCTCCCCCGAGACGATCCTGGCCGCCGAGCGCGTGCCGGAATGGCTCGCTTGACCTGGCACTCGCTCCCGCTGCTGATGCGCGTGAACGGCCGCCCGGTCATCCTGCTCGGCGAGGGCGAGGCCGCCGACGCCAAGCGCCGTCTGCTCCTCCGCGCGGGCGCGACGATCGTGAGCGAGGACGCGGACGCGCCCCTCGCGGTGGTCGCGATCGAGGACGAGGCGGACGCCCACGCGGCCGTGGCGCGGCTCAAGGGCAGGGGGGTCCTCGTCAACGCCGTCGACCGCCCCGCTCTGTGCGACTGGACACTCCCCGCGATCGTCGACCGCGATCCGCTGCTGGTCGCGATCGGCACCGGCGGCGTCTCCGCCGGCCTTGCCGCCGCGCTCCGCCAGCGGCTGGAGGGGCTGATCCCCGCCGATCTGGGGACCCGCGCGCGCGCGCTGTTCGCGGCCCGCGACCAGCTCCGTGCCCGCTTCCCCGACGGAGCCGACCGCCGCCGCGCGTTGGCGGACGCGATGGCCCCCGGCGGCCCGCTCGATCCGCTGGGGGAGGGCGATGCCGAGGCCTGGCTCGCCGACCCGCGCGCCGCGCCCGCGCCCAGCCTCCACATCCGCCTGACCGGCCCCGATCCCGACGACCTGACGCTACGTCAGGCGCGCGCGCTCGCGAGCGCCGACACGGTCCACCACGCGCCGGACGTGCCCCCGGCAATCCTCGCCCGCGCGCGCGCCGACGCCGACCGCGTCGCATGCGACCGCCCGCCCGCATCCGGGCTCTATCTGGAGATGGCCGAGTGAAGGGCTTCGCCTACCGCATCAACCCGGAGCGGTCCGAGCGTGTCGACATCGCCGCCGCGCTCGATCCGATACCCGAACTCGTCTGGGTCCATCTGTTCACCATCGACGACGACGCGCGCTCCTGGCTCGCCGATCACGCCAAGCTCAGCCCGCAGACGGTCGAGGCGCTCACCGCGCCCGAAACACGTCCGCGCTGCGACCAGTGGGAGGGCGGCGCGCTCGTCAACCTGCGCGGCCGCACCGATCAGGAGGAGGTGGTGGGCACCGACCTGCTCGCCTCGCTCCGCATCTGGGCGACGCACGGCCGCATCTTCTCCGTCACCCGGACGCAGCTTCACGCGCTGGACGCGATCGAGGCGTGCGTCGCCGCCGACAAGATCCATGATCCCGGCGATCTGATCGCCGAGTTCGCCGCCGCGATCACCAGCGACCTCGACCCACACGTCGCCGAACTCGGCGATCGGCTGGATATGTGCGAGGAAAGCCTGGAAGGCACCAGGATCTTCGAACTCCGCCGCCAGGTGACGCGCGTCCGCTCGACCGCGATCGGCTATCGCCGCTTCCTGGGACCGCAACGCGACGCGCTGGAGAAGCTGGCGGGCCTGCCCGGCGACTGGCTGGCCGCCGACGACCGCGTCCATCTCAGCGCCGCCGCCGACCGCGCCGCGCGCATGGCCGAGGAGCTGGAGGCGATCCGCGAACGATCGGCGGTGGTCCATGACGCGCTCACCGACATGCGCGCCGAACAGCTCGACCAGCGCGGGCTGATCCTCTCGGTCGCGGCGCTCATCTTCCTGCCGCTGACCTTCCTCACCGGACTGTACGGCATGAACGTCGAGGGGCTGCGCGGGGCCAAGAACCCCCACGCCTTCGACATCATCACGGGCGTCTGCCTGCTGATCGCGGTGGCGATCACCGTCTTCTTTGTAGTTCGACGGTGGACGTCGCGTTAGATTGCATCGACGGCAACCGCCCCTATTCCGTCATGCTGAACTTGTTTCAGCATCCATCGTCGTGCGCGAGACGACCCGTCCTCGTGTGGACCACGCTGGACCCTGAAACGAGTTCAGGGTGACGGAGCAGGAGAAGGTGATCTACCGCTTCTCCCCGAACCAGATCACGTGCCGCGGCCCCTTGCCGTTCGACCGCGCCCGGACCACGACCTCCTCCACCGCGAACCCCGCCTCGCCCATCCGCCGGGCGAAGCGAGGGTCGGGCCCCGCCGACCAGACCGCCAGCACCCCGCCGGGCGTCAACGCTCCCCACGCCGCCGCCAGCCCCGCCGCCGAGTACAGCCGGTCGTTCCCCGCCCGCGTCAGCCCGTCCGGGCCGTTATCCACATCGAGCAGAATCGCGTCGTAGCCGCCGCGCGCCGCCCGGATCGACGCCGCCACATCCTCCTCGACCAACACGACGCGGGGATCGTCCAGGCACCCGGCGGTCAGCGCCGCCATCGGCCCGCGCGCCCATTCGACGATCCCGGGCACCAGCTCGGCCACCACCACCTGCGCGCCCCGACCCAGCACCGCCAGCCCCGCGCGCAGCGTGAAGCCCATCCCGTATCCGCCGATCAGCAGCCGCGGAGCCGCGCGCCCGGCCAGCCGCTCGCACGTCATCACCGCGAGCGCCTCCTCCGACCCGCTCATCCGGCTGTTCATCAATTCGTTGCGGTCGAGCACGATGGTATGGTCGGCCCCGCGCCGGAACAGCCGAAGCTCGCCGCCGCCGGGCACCGCCGCCGTCCCGATCAGCTCGCGGGGCGTCACGCCCGCGCTTCCCGCCTCAAGACTTGATGGTGGTCATCTCGACCGGCTTGCCCTTGCTCGACGGGTTGGACTGGTCGAGCTTGGGCGGCTTGGTCGCCTTGGGCTTGCGCACTTCCTTGTTCGACTTCTTCTGACTCTTGGCCACGATGTCGCTCCTTTATTTCTTGCGGTTCTTGCGCGCGGCATAGCGCGCGTCGCGCGCCGCCTTGCGCTCCTCGTCGGTCATCTTCGGCGTCGCGGCGGCCACCTTGGCGAGTTCCGCGGCTTCCGCCGCCGCCGCGGCTTCGGCGGCCGCCTGCGCGGCGCGCTCGCGCTTGGCGGTCGCCTCCTCCTCGCGCGCCAGGCGCGTCGCCTCGCGCTTCTGCGCGGCGGCCGCGTCGCGAGCGGCGGCGGCGGCGACGCGCTGCGCGACGACGGCCTCGTCCACGGGCGGCTTGGCGCGCAGCTTGGCCAGCGCCGCCTCCTTGGCGCGCGCGGCGGCGGCCTGCCGGTCGGTGAAGCTCGGGTCCTTGAATGCAGCCATAAAGTCCGTCTGGGTCCTATCGGTGGTTAGAAGCGGGAAAGCCGGGTCGGCGTACGCGTCACCGGCCCCGCGATGACCTTGGTCTTGTACAGCTTGACGATCTCGGCGGCGTCGACCGCGTTGTTCATCACCACGCGCGTGCCGCCCGAATGCAGCGTCTCGATCGCCGAGATGCCCAGCTTCTTCTTGGCGCAGGTCGCGACGACATGGTCCTGGGGGGCGTTGACGTTGATCGCACGGGACATGGCGGCTCCTGGTGGTTGCGCGGCGAACGCCGGCCGACCGCCACTATTCCACAAATCATGAGCCCGCGCCATCGGTGGCCGGGCTCGGTGCGGGAGCGATGGGGAACCAGGGCGACCCGACACGGTCGCACGCCGCTATGTCCAATCTATATAGAGCGGCGCGCGCGAAAAGCCAAATGGGCCGGGTATTGCGCCCCGCGCCTCTACCGCGCTCGAACGGTCGCCCAGGCCTGCGCGATGCCGTCCAGCTCCGCCGCGACCGTGCGGAACGGGGCGGGGTCGTCGCCCAGGCTGGCCTGCACCACTTCGCGGCGCGCCCCCGCATAAAGCGTCGCCAGCGTGCGCGAGACTTCGCCGCCCGCTTCGTGGTCCAGCCCAGCCTCCAGCGCGAACAGGACAGCGGTCGCGCGCGTCACCCGCTCGCTCTTCCTTGCGTAATTGCGCTGCTCGGCGGCGTGGGCGGCCGCGCGGAGCGCCGCCGTCACCTCGCCGTACAGCATCTGCACCAGACCCGCGCCGTCGCCCGCCGCGGCGGCGCGCCCGGCCACGTCGATCCGGCGGTAGGTGTTCTCCGGACCGCGGAGCGCGCTCGCATAGGCCATCACGCGTCGCTCCGGTTCCACGCCTTGATCTGGTTGTCGAGGAAGGTCTGCGTCGATTTGTATGCCGCCGTGCGCGCGTCCATCGTCGTGAACTGCCGCGACAGTCGATCGCGCGCCTGCGCCGTCTGCTCGACGACCTTCAGCTTGGCGGTCGCGACCTCGCCGCGGGCCTTGGTGTAGGTGCTGGTCGACGCGTCCAGCCCGACCACCCGGTCGGTGCCACCCTTGACCACCGCCGCCAGCGCCGCCGACAACCCGTCGCCGGTCGCCGCTTTCCCGGCCGCGAACATGCGCTCGACCGCGGCGGGGAAGTCGGCGACCGCCTTGGTCAGCCGCGCCGCGTCGACCGACAGCGTGCCGTCGCGCGCGGTCGCCACGCCGAGATCGGCCAGCGTCCGGGGAGCGCCCGCGACGCCGGCCGGGGCCAGCACCGTGGTCGTCAGCCGGCTCAGGCCGCGCGCCAGCGACCTGACCGCGTTGTCGCTCGCCAGCACGCCCGATTTCGGATCGTTCTGTTCCTTGATGACGGCCAGCATCTCGTTGTACGCGCCCACGAAGTCGCTCACCGCCGTGGTGATCGCCGCGCCCGGCTTGGCCGTCGCGATCTGGACCGGGGTCGTTGACAGGCCGACCAGGTCGAGCGTCGCCCCCGGGATCAGGTCGGTGATCGTGTTGCTCGTCCGGTTGAAGGTGACGCCGTCCACCGCGACCACCGCGTCGCGCGCGCGGGTCGCGGTGGTCGCCGTGGTGGAGGTGCGACTGACCGCCAGCCCCGTCAGCGACTGGCCCGCCCCGCCGGCATCGCTGCCCGTGATCTCGAACGCCCGGTCCGCGCCGGACGCGCCGCTGATCGACAGTCGTTCGTTGCCGCCGTCCAGGACGATCTTGGCCGTGACGCCGGCGTTCGCCGCGTTGATCTTGGCGGCGATCTTGGTCAGCGTCGTGTCGGCATCGGTGATCTGGATGTCGATCGCGTCGCCCGCTGCTGCGAAGCCGGTCGTCCCCCCCGTCGCCGGGTCGACCATGTCGCGCCCGAACTGCAACCGGAGCGCGCCCTCGCGGAATTGGGTATCCACGGGTTGGCCGGTGTTGGTCGTCGACACCTGCCTGCCGGCGAGCGACGTCACCGCGATCTTGGCCGTTATGTCGGTGACGGGCGCGCCCGCCGTCCGCACGACCCTGATCGCGGCCTCGTTCGACGAAGTAAGCTTGCTGGCGAGCGTGCCGCCCGCCGTCAGCGACTTGAGCGCGCCGTCCAGGCCCGTGACCGTGCTCTTGAGCTTGGACACGCCGGAGATCTGCGCCTCGATCCTGGTCTCGCGCCGCGCGAACTCGGCGTTCTTGGCCGCGAACTGCGCCTCGAGCAGCGAGGTGACGAGCGCGCCGACATCAATGCCGGAACCCGACCCCAGCGTCTTCGCGATCGATTCGATGGCCATTCGTACTTACTCCCCGCGCGTCGGAGACCTAAACGGCTGCAGGCGCGCGTTCTTTAGGTCGGCTCGCCGTTCTCGTCGAACCGCGCACCGGGGGGCACGTCGACGGGCGGCAGGGGCGGGGCCGACCCGCCGGCGTCGGCATTCAGCTGGAACACGAAGGCGAGCACGGTCGCGACCGCGAGATACAGGTCGTCGCGCACCTCCTGCCCCTCGCGGCTGGTGTAATAGACCGCGCGCGCCAGCTGCGGATATTCGAGCACCGGCAGCGCCCGCTCGCCCGCGAACTCCCGGATCGCCAGCGCGGTCGCGCCGCGTCCCTTGGCGACCACCACCGGCACCTGGTCGCGCCCGCGCTCGTACCGCAGCGCCACCGCGAAATGCGTCGGGTTGGTCAGGATCACATGCGCCTCCGCCACCGCCTTGCGCGCGCCGCCTTGCAGCACCTCGCGCCGGCGCTGACGTTGCTGCGCCTTGGCCTCGGGCGACCCCTCGCTCTGCTTGTGCTCGTCCTTCACCTCCTGCTTGGTCATGCGCATCTTCATCATACGCCGGATCGCCTGTACGGGTATGTCGATACCCGCAATCACGACCAGCCCGCCCGCCATCGCGATCAGCGTATTCGCGAACAAGTCACCAAGGATCGCAATGGCTTGCCCCAGATCCGCCGCGGACATCGATGGCGCGATCCGCGCCACCTTCGCCAACATCCACCAGCCGATCGCGCCCAGCAGCACGACCTTGAGGAGCGACTTGCCCAGCTCGATCCACCCCTGCGCGCCGAGCATCCGCTTCAGCCCCGCCGCCGGATCGATCCGGCTTCCCTTGGGAGCCATCAGCTTGGCGTTCCATCCCAGCGATCCGAGCCCCGCCTGGCTGGCGATGGCCGCGACGACGCTGACCGCGAACAGGCTGCCGAGCGACGGCCCCAGCCGCCACCCCGCCTCCAGGATCGGCCGAAAGGGCGCGAAATCCTCCACGTCCGCCCGCCCAAACCGGAGCGACGCGGTCATCACGCCCTTGCACGCCGCGACCAGTTCCGGCCCGAACCATACGACCCACGCCACGCCCGCCAGCATGGCGAGCGCGGTTCCGAACTCCCGGGACTTGAGGACATCGCCCTTCTCGACCGCGTCGCGCACCCGTTTGGGGGTCGCCGCCTCCGTGCGTTCGCCGCCGGCCTCAGACATCAGCTAAGCACCAACCGATCGGCGGCCTGGAGGCTCTCGCGCACGATCACGAGCATGTAATCGCCCATCGCCGGGAACGACACGGCCAGCGCCACGATGCCGACCGCCAGGCTCATCGGCAGCCCGACCGCGAACAGGTTCAAGGACGGCGCGGACCGCGAGATCATGCCGACCACCAGATTCAGGCAGAGCAGCAGGAACCCGACCGGCAACGCCAGCAGCAGCCCCGCAGCGAAGGCGTACCCCCCAAAGATCGCGATCGCCTTGAGCCGTTCCGCGCCCATCCACGCCTGCCCCGGCGGCAGCGCGTCGTAGGAGCGCACGATCATCTCGACGAGCACGAGGTGGCCGTCGAGCGACAAGAACAACAGCGTCAGCATGATCGAGAAGAACTGCCCGAGCGCGGGCGAGGAGCGCCCGTTCTGCGGGTCGACCGACGACGAGAAGCCAAGCCCCATCGACCCGCCGATCAATTCGCTCGCGATAAGTGGGGCGGCGAACGCGATCTGGATCACGAAGCCGATGGCGAGCCCGACCAGCGCCTCGGCGGTGACGGCCATGACCGTCGCCACCCCGAACAGGCTTGCGGGCGGGGTCACGGGATGGGCGTGGAGCACCAGCACGCCGACCGCGCCCGACAGCGCGACCCGCACGGTGAGCGGCACGCCGACGGCCCCGAACACGGGCGCGGCCACGAACGCCGCGCCGACGCGGATCATCACGAATACCAGCGCCCAGAGCTGCGGCTCGATGGAGAGGCCGAAGCCAAGAATGAGGTCAGGCCCCGCGCGCGTCGCGCGACCGCAACCACACCCCTTCGTCACCCCGGACTTGTTCCGGGGTCCATGGTTCCGCGCGCACCACAGACGGTGTACGTACAACGATGGACCCCGGAACAAGTCCGGGGTGACGGGGAGGTAAGCAGGCGGCGCGGCTACTAGCGAACAAGATCGGGAATCCGTTCGAATATCCCCACCGTGAAATCCGACAGCAGCCCCAAAATCAGGCTACCGAAGATCATGATCGACACCGCCACGACCAGCAGCTTCGGCACGAAGGACAAGGTTTGCTCGTTGATCGACGTCGCGGCCTGGATCATGCCCAGGATCAGGCCCGCGAGCAGCGCCGGGATCAGGATCGGCGCGGCGGCCAGCGCCAGCACCCACATGGTCTGGTTGGCGACCGTCAGGAAATAGTCGGCGTCGGCCATCTAGGTCCTCACGCGAAGCTGTTGGCGAGGCTGCCCATCGTCAGCGCCCACCCGTCGACGAGCACGAACAGCAGGAGCTTGAACGGCAGCGAGATGATCTGCGGGGACAGCATCATCATACCCAGCGACATGAGCACGGTCGCGACCACCAGGTCGATGACGATGAAGGGCAGGAAGATCAGGAACCCGATCTGGAACGCGGTCTTCAGCTCGCTGGTGACGAAGGCGGGAAGTAGCACCGCATAAGGGATGTCGTTCGCCGATCGGTACGGCCCCGACTTGGCCATCTCGGCGAACATGGTCAGGTCCTTGATCCGCGTCTGCTTGGACATGAACGCGTGGAGCGGAGCGCCGGCGGCCTGGATCATCTGCGTGCCCGCGAGCTGTCCGGCCGCATAGGGCTGGATGGCGGCCGTGTTGATCTGGTTGATGGTGGGGGCCATGATGAACAGGCTCAGGAACATCGATAGCCCGATCAGCACCTGGTTGGGCGGCGTCTGTTGAAGCCCCAGCGCCTGGCGCAGCACGGCGAGCACGATGATGATCCGCGTGAAGCTGGTCATCATCAGCAGGATGCCCGGCAGGATCGTCAGCAGGCCCATGATGATGAGAACCTGGAGCGACAGGCTCAGCGATCCCGACTGTCCGGGTGCGCCGCCGCCAAGCTGCCCGAGCGCGCGGTCGACCGCGTCGCCGACGCCCGGCGGGGCGGGGACAGCGGGCACCCCTTGCGCAAAGGCGGGGATCGCGACGCACATGGCTAGGACGATCGCGACGATCGCGACGATCGCGAACACCGCGCCGAAGCCGCCTCGACTCTTGCGCCGGGTCATTCGCGCACAAACGCTGCGGATCAGCGCAGGGCCGGAGCCGAGGCGCTTGACGGTGATCACGCGTCCACCTTGTCGACCAGCGTCACGCCGCCGCGCCCGACCGAGACCAGCAGCCGCTTGCCCTCGAAATCGAGCACCGCAAGCTTCAGGCCCGGCGAGATCATCATCGTTTCGCGGATGGCGATCGTGCGCGTCGTCGGCTTGCCCGGCATGCGTTGCTCGAGGCGGCGCCACAGGTACAGCGAGCCGATCATCAGCCCGCATACCAGCGGCAGCAGCACGACGAGCTTCAGGATGTAGGACCACATCACGGCGCGTCAGTTCCGCTTGTCGGGAGAAACGAGCTCGGTCATTCGTACGCCGAACCGCTCGCCCACCGTCACCACCTCGCCGCGGCCAATCAGCGTGCCGTTGACGAAGACGTCGAGCAGCTCGTTCGCCTGCCGGTCGAGCTCGATCACGCTCGACTCTCCCAGCGCCAGCAGCTCGCGCAGGGTCAGGTTGGTGGAGCCTATCTCCACGGTCAGCTTGACGTCGACGTCCTGAAGCAGCCGGAAATTGGCCGCCAGGCTGGCGTCGACCGGGAAACCGCCGGTCATGTCGTTCATTGCGCGGGTCCTTGAAACGGATGGGCATCGGAGCAGGCTTGATGGGAGAGCGAGGTGAGGCGCACGGCGGCCTGGCCGTTCGACACCCCGACGGTGCCTGCGCCCAGGCAGCCGCCGCCGACCATCACGGGCACGTTGGCGCCGAACGAGACCGGGATCACGTCGCCCGCCTTCAAATTCATGAGCAGCGACAAGGGCACGACCGGCTCGGCCAGGACGGAGCGGACGGGGAAGGTCACGTTCATCGCCGCGCGGGTCAGGGCGGTGCGCCAGGCCGGATCGGGCTCGACCTTGTCGAGGACGCGGCCGGTCAGGGTCGCGCCGTGGGGCTTCATCGCCGCGACCGGATAGAGCAGGTCGAGGTGGACCGGCGCGCCGTCCTCGGCGGCAAGGCCGAATCGCGTCACGATCAGCGCGTCCTCGGCGGCGACGCCCAGCATCGCCGCGTTCGCCTCCGCGCGCCCGACCGCGAAGTCGATCCGCGCCAGCGGCTCCCACGCGGCGGTCAGCGGCGCGGCGATCATGTCGCCCAGCCGCGCGATCATCGCCTCGGCCGCGGGCGAGAACTCGGTCGGCAACACGGGCGGAGTTGAGCCCGACCCGCCGAAGAACAGGTCCAGCAGCTCCAGCACGAACCGGCCGTCGACCACGCACAGCGCCTGACCCCCGAAGCCCTGACCGACCGGCGACGTCATCGGCAGCGGCAGCCAAGCCGTCAGCTCGGGGCCGCGCTCGGCTCGGTAGTCGCTGAAATGCTGCACGGCGAGCGGTTCGGCCCAGCAGCGCAGCTCACGTTGCAACAGCGGCTCGAACACGCCGCGCAACGACCGCGCGAGCCGGGCCGACAGGTGCTGAACCGTATGGAGGTCGCCGAACGGGTTGAGCTTGGTCTGGCCGAACAGCGCGGCCGCGCCGCCGAGCGCGCCGTGGCCGTCGCCGGCGCGCGCGCTCTCCCGGCGGTTCGTCGGGTCGGGGTCGGATCGGCCGTTAACCATGCCTCACTGAACAACGAAATTGGTGAAGTAAACGTTACTGACCCCGCCGAATCCCTCCTTCTGCTCCAACGTTTCGTTGATCGCCCGCGCCAGCCTGCGCTGGAGCTGCTTCTTGCCCTCCGTGTTGAACACCTGCTCCTCGCTGGTGTCGCTCAGCGTCATCAGGATCGCCGATCGGACCGCGATGTCGTTGGTCTTCAACCGCTCGACGACCGTGTCGTCGTACGGCGTCGACACGGCCACGCCGACCTGGATGAAATGCACCGAGTTCTGGAGGTTGGAGGTGAACTCCTTCTCCATCGCATAATAGTTGGACGCGTACTTCTCGCCGCCCGCGACCTCGGGAGTTGGCTTGCCCTCATGCGTCGGCTCGGGCGCGTCGCCGCCCTTGGCCTCGTCCCCGCCGCGCTTCTGCTCGCTTTTCATCACCAGCTTGGGCTTGGGCTTCCCTTCGGCCTCGCCGTGACCGTCGCCGACCAGCCCGGCGCTGGCGGCGTACAACCCCGCGCCGACGCCGCCGCCGATCAGCACGACCAGCCCCACGCCCAGCACCAGCAGCTTCCCCAACTTGCCCTTCTTCTTGGGCGCGTCCTCGGTCTTGTCGCTCATTCAGGCAGTCCTTCTCATTCAGGCGATGCGGGTGTCGGTGGAATCGTCGTCGACCGTCGCCGCATGGCGCGGTCGGGCGGGGACAGGAGTGCCGTCGGATCGGGGCTGGCGACCGTTCGGCTGCGAGCCGTCGCCGCCGACCGCCGTCTGCCCCAGTTTGAGCCCGCGCGCCTCGGCCGCCTCCGCCAGGCGCGTCGAGGCATCCTGGAGCAGTGCGCGCGTCGCGGCCTGTTCGGCGTTGAAATGGACATGGACGGTGTCGCCCTCGCGCTTCACCGCGACGTCGATGACGCCGAGCGCATCGGGGAGCAGGCGTATCCGTGTATCCACGGCGTCGACCGCGTCGCGCAGTCGCTCGATCCGGTCGATCATCGCGGTCGGCCAGCGATCCTGGCGCAGGTCGAGCGGCGCGCCGGCGGCCATCGCCGTGACGACAGGCGCATCGGGTCGGGCGACCTCCAGCGGCGCGGCCAGCGCTTCACCCGCGACCATCCGCGGATCACGCGCGGGACGGCGGAGATCGGCGGCGAACACCTGACGCGCCGAACCACTCATCACCGCGCGCGCGACCAGCGGGGCGGGGACGTCGGTCGTAGACAGCGCACGATCGATGATAGCGGGCTTGGACGCATTCGGCCGCAGGTCGGCTGGGGAGGGCGAAGGAGAAGCGGTCGGGGGGATGATCGTCTGAGCGATCGGCTCGGCCGAGGCGGACGGCAACGGCTGTCGGCCGGTGGGAACGGGCGGCTGAACGACGATAGCCGGTACGCCCTGGGCCGCCGGAGCAGGCGAAGGATCGATCATGTCGGTCGGCGCTGCCGAGGCCGCTGGGGCGGTCGGCCCGCTCGCCGCTACGACCGGCTGAACCGCCGGCCCGCGTGAGGGCGTCGCCTCGGCTCGCGTCCACCGAGGGGTGAGGCCGATCGTCCGCTCGAGTGTCGGCGCGACCGTGACGGCCTCGCTTGTCGGCGACGCCGGGCGGTCCGGAGCGGGCGACGGCGCGACAGCGGCCTGGCCGATGACGACGATGTCATAGGGATATGGCGTTATCGGTGGCCCAGTCAGCACGGGCGCTGGATCCTGCCGTGTCGGAAGAGCGATCGTCGCAGGCGGTTCGGGAGAAAGTTCCGGCTCAGGACGGCGTTCATCCGCTGCAACAACAAGGTCGGCCGCCTCGTCGCTCTCCGGCGAAACGAAACGGTGCCAGGCCGCCGGTGCGGGTGCCGTCACGGGGGGCTTGAGCGGCGGCGCGGCGACCGGAAAAGGCGCGCCGTCCGGCTGGAGCGACCGCTTCTGCATGATCGTCGATCCGGGCGTCGGCGCATCGACCTCTTCGCCGGTCTCCAGCGGGACGAAACGGCACCAAGCGGCATGCGTCGGCGTCGTCTCGGAAGGCTCGAGCGGCGGCGCGGCGGCCCGTACGGGCGCGCCGCCCGGCTGGACCGAGCGCGTCTCCGTGATCATCGACTCGGGCGTCGACGTATCGGCCTCTGCGACGGTTTCCAGCGGAACGTGACGGCGCCACGCGGTAAGAGCGGGTGCTCTGGTCAGAGGGTCGGGCGACGACGTGGTCGCCAGGACGGGCTGCCCATCCTGCGAAGGAGACTGGGCCTTCACGATCGGCAATTCGGGCACCGACGGGGTCGGGGTCGGGGTCGGGGTCGGAGTCGGGGGCGCGGGCGCTTCGAGCGACGGCATCGCCTTGCCGGTCGGGGCGGCGATCTGCCGGACGACCACCGGTGCTTCGCCGATTCCGGCCAGCACCATCCCGAAGATGGCGGGATCGCCCGCCACCGGGGCGGGCGGCTTGGGCGCGAGGAGATCGAGCAGAGGCGAAAGGGCGGGGATCATGCAGGCTGATGTCCGGTCGGTCGGGTTCACCGAATACCTAGCAAGGGTCGTGCCGTTTACGGCCGGGCCCGGCCTCCTCCTGCGCGCGGCGCTCGCGGGCGACCGCGTCCCTGCCTCCGCGCTCGATCAGTTTCTCGACCGCCGACTGGTCCTGCTTGGCCGCGCGCGCATGAGCGGCCGCGCGGTACACGTCCGCCTCGGCGGCGCCGACCCGCGCGATGGCGGCGAGCGCCGAAACGCCCAGCCGTTCGCGGTAATGCGCGGCCGCGACGAGCGTCACCGCATCTCCCGACACCGGCGCGACCGCCTCAGCGAGCTGGGCGACGCGCGCCGACAGCGCGGTCTCGGTGGCGACGGTGTTCCTGGCGCGCGCTTCCTCGGCGCGGGCGAGCGTGAGCTGGAGCGTACGGACGCGGTGGATGCGCGCCAGCGTCCGCGCGTCGGTCGCCACGTCAGCCGTCCTGCCCGAACACGCCCGTCAGCTCGGTCACGGCGTCGACCAGCGTTACGATCTCGTCCTCGTCCTGGCGAATGAACTCGGTGATCGCGGGATGGCAGGCGATTGCGGCGTCGATCGCGGGATCGGTCCCCGCCCGGTACGCGCCCATCAGCACTAGGTCACGATTCTCTTCGTAGGTCGACAGATGCCGCCGGAGCGTCCGCGCCGCCATCGCATGCGGCTTGTCCACGATGTCGGTCATGACACGGCTGACCGACGGGCCGATGTCGATCGCGGGATAGACGCCGCGCTCCGCCATCGCGCGGCTGAGCACGATATGCCCGTCCAGGATCGACCGCGCGGCGTCGACCACCGGATCGTTGCCGTCGTCGCCGTCCGCCAGCACGGTATAGATCGCGGTGATCGATCCCCCGCTCCGGACGCACCCGCCCGCGCGCTCGATCAGGTTGGGGAGCATCGCGATCGCCGACGGCGGATAGCCGCGCGCCGACGCGGGCTCGCCGAGCGCCAGCCCGATCTCGCGGCCCGCATGCGCTACTCGGGTAAGCGAATCCATGATGAGCAGCACGCGCTTGCCCTCGGCGCGGAAGCCTTCCGCGATCGCGGTGGCGCGCAGCGCGCCGCGGATGCGGAGCACGGGCGAATGGTTGGCGGGCACCGCGACCACGACCGACCGCGCGCGCGCCGCGCCCGCCACCTTGGTCTCCAGGAAATCGGCGACCTCGCGGGAGCGCTCGCCGATCAAGCCGACCACGACCACGTCGGCCTGCGCCGCGCGCACCATCATGCCCAGCAGCACCGACTTGCCGACCCCGGAGCCGGCCATGATGCCGACGCGCTGCCCTTGCCCCAGCGTCAGCAGCCCGTTGATCGCGCGGACGCCCACATCCATCGGCTCGAGCACGCGGCCCCGGTCGAGGGGCGACTGTAGCTTGCCGGCCAGCGGCCAGCGGCCCGCGCCGCGGATGGGGCCGAGCCCGTCGATTGGCTGGCCCGCGCCGTCGACCACGCGGCCGAGCAGGGCCGCGCCGATCTCCGCCTCGCCCGGCGGGCCGATCGGCTTGACGGGCGCACGGGGCAGGAGGGCGGCGGGACCGCCCAGGTTCATCATCAGGGTGCGGCCGTTCCGAAAGCCGATGACCTCGGCATCGACGCCGGTCGCGCCGGGGGCCCCGACGCGGCAGACGGTGCCGACCGGTAGCGTCAGGCCGACCGCCTCCATCAGCAGGCCGTCGAACGAGGACAGCCGCCCGGAGACGGTGGCGGCGGGCGTGAAGTCGTGAGCGCCGAGCGCCCCGAGATAATCGTCGGCGAAGCGGGTCAGCATGCAGGTGGGACGGGCACGCGGTCGATCGCCCGGGCAAGCTGCTCCAGCCAAATTTCCGGTCCGTCCTCGATCACGGTCGAGGCCGATTCGAGGATGAAACCGCCTCGCGCGAGGCTCGCGTCGCCCGCCGCGAAGATCGTTCCCGGCAGTCGTCCGTTCAAAAGCGCGACATCGTCGGGGTGGACGCGCAGCAGCGCCGACTCGCCCGACTCCGCGAGCATCTCGGCGGCCGCGCCGATGCGCGCCGCGAGCAGTTCTGGCGATACGCCGACCTCGCCGACCAGCCGCGACAGCAGCAGCATCACCGTCTGGCGCAGGCGGTTCGCCATCGCCGCGCGGTCGACCCGGCCCGCGCCGCCCAGCGTCGCGGCGATGTCGGCGAGCAGCGCGTGATCGCGCGCGAACACGTCGGACGCGGTCGCGGCGGCGGCGGCCAGCCCTTCGGCGTACCCTTCGGCGCGCGCCGCCTCGATCGGATCGAACGCTGGCGGCTCCTCGATCGTGGGACTCAGCGGGTCCCAACCCTCGGTCGGATTGACGGCCCGGTCGGCCGGGGAGAAGTGCTTGGGACCGGGCGACGGCCGGAAATGGATCGGCTCGGACGCGCTTCCGACCGCCCTGGGCGCGAAGCCAGGCAGGGGCGACATGGCGCGCGCCAACAGTTCCGCCGGGGCGGCGTGACGTGCGGCGAACCCCGCGACGAAGTCAGACATAGTCGTCTTCGCCCGCGCCCATCTGGATGGTGCCGTCCTTGGCCAACGCGCGCGCGATCTGGATCATCGCCTTTTGCGCGTCGAGCACCTCGGCCAGCTTCATGGGCCCGCGCGCCTCCATCTCGTCGCGGATGCCGTCGGCGGCGCGCGCCGACATGCATCCCAGGAACCGCGCCCGCGCCGCCTCGTCCACGCCCTTGAGCGCGCGGGTGAGGATCTCGCCGTCAACGCCCCGGATCAGCGTTCCCAGATTCTTGTCGTCGAGCTCCAGAAGGTTCTCGAAGACGAACATCGCTTCCTCGATCTGGCGGGCGACCTCCTTGTCGAGCTTGAACAGCTTGGGCATCACCCGTTGTTCGGTCGCCTTGCGCGCGCCCGACAGGATCTTGGCCGCTTCGCGCGCGCCGCCCAGCACGACCCCCGACCGGCCCGCCGAGCTGGTGCGGTTGGCGAGCATCGTCCGGAGCGTGTCGACCGCCTCGGGCGTGATCGGGCCCAGCCGCGCGATGCGGTGGAGGATGTCGGGCTGCATCGCGTCGGGCAGGCGCTCGAGCACCTGACCGCCGACCGCGGGGTCGAGATTGGCGATCAGCACCGCGGCGATCTGCGGATGCTCCTTCTCGACCATCGCGGCGATCTCGGGTGCGTCGAGCCAGTCGAGCAGTTCGAGTTCGCAGGCGGCTTCGGGCGGGGTGATCCGGGCGAGCACGCTGCTGGCCTTTTCGGGGCCGAGCGCGATGTTCATCACCGCCTCGATCCGGGGACGCGGGTCGAAGCTGATCGAATTGCGGTCGCGCGCGCGACCGACGAAATCGTCGAGCACGTCCTCGACCTCCTGCTCCGACACGTCGGCGACCGCGAACATCGCGCTGCCGAGCAGGCGGACCTCGTCGGGGTCGAGCTTCTGCAGCATGGCGGCAGCCTCCTGCTCGCCGACGAGCATCATCAGGACGGCGGCGCGCTCGACGCCGGTATAGCTGCGCGCGCCGGGCAGGGTGGGGACGCTCACGGCTTGGCGTCCGCCTTGATCATGTCGCGCACCGCCAGCGCCGCGCGCGCGGGGTTGTCGCGGGTGAAGCCGCGCACCGCGCCGATGCGGTCGTCGAAATTGCGGCTGGCGTCGATCTCGTCGAGCCCGACCGCCGGCTGGACGACCAGGCCGGGGGTGCCGTCCTCGTCCGCGACATCGGACGAGATCGCGCCGGCCGCCAGGGCCGGCGTCGCGTCGGCGCGCGTCTTCATCAGCGCCTTGGCGAGCGGCCGGATTCCGAGCAGCAGTACCAGCAGCGCGATGACGATCGCGGTCAGGTTGCGCGCGACCATCGGCAGCCAGGCTGCGTCGTACCAGGGCGCGGCCTCGCCGGCGGTGTTCGCGCCGGCGAACTTGCGGCTGATCACGGTGACGTTGTCGCTGCGCGCGGCGTCGAAGCCGACCGCGCTCTTCACCAGGTCGCTGATCTGCGCGATCTCCGCGCCGCTGCGGCGGCCCTTCTCCGGCTCGCGGAGCAGAACGGCAACCGACAGCCGCTTGACCCCGCCGGGCGCGGCGCGCGTGACGGAGACCTGGCGGTCGAGGTCGTAGGCGCGCTGATACGCGTCCGACTGCTTCATCGGGTCCGGGGCGGGGCCGCCCGCGACCGGCTGGGGCGTGCCGGTCGCGGCTTGCGGGGCCTGGAGCGTACTGGCGGGGGGCGGGGTGTTAGACAGCGCGCCGGGAATGCCGCCGGGGGCGGTCGGGGTCTGCTGGTTGCCGGTCCAGTTGCCCGTCTCGGCGCGCAACGCGCCCTGTTTCTCGTACGACTCGCGCGTGGCCTGCGTCTCGTCGAGATCGACGACCGCCTGCACCTCGGCGGTGAAGTTGCCCGCGCCGACCAGCGGCGTCAGCAGCTGCTGGAGCTGCTGGCGATATTTGTCCTCGACGCGGCGCTGGAACTCGATCCGCTGATCGCCGCCGGCGTTCGCGTTCGGGCCGCCCGACTTGGACAACAATCCGCCGAGCTGATCCACGACCGTCACGTCGTCGGGCTTCATGCCCGGCACCGACGAGGCGACGAGATTGATGATCGAATTGATCTGCGCGTCCGACAACGCCCGCCCGGCCTGGAGCTTGACGATCACCGACGCCGACGGCTTGGCCGTGTCGCGTACGAACACGCTCGCCTCGGGCATCGCCAAGTGGACCCGCGCCTCGGCGACGGCGTCGATCTCCTGGATCGAACGGGCGAGCTCGGTCTCGCGCGCCTGGCGCAACCGTTCGCCCTCGACCGCGCGCGACACGCCCATCGGCAGCTGGTCGAGAATCGCGTAGCCGCCGGGCGCGGTCTTGGGCAGCCCCTGCCCCGCGAGCAGGATGCGCGCGCGGCCGTAATCGTCCTCGGGCACGGTCAGCGCGCCCGTCGCGTCGTCGATCACGGCCGGGATGTTCGCCTGGTCGAGCGCGGCGGTGACCGCAGCCTTGTCGGCGTCGGGGAGCGAAGGGAACAGCGTCTTCTGCGTGGGGGCCGACAGGGTCGCCCAGGCGAGCGCGGCGGCACCGACCAGGCCGACGATCAGCGCGGCGGGCCCCGCGCGGCGGACGGCGGGTTGCGCCATCAGTCCGCGAACCTGCTGCAGGGGATTGGCGAACCGTTCGGGCAGTGCGCCGACGGTCGTGGGGGCTAGGGCGTTCGCCATGTCAGACCGGCATGCTCATGATGTCCTTGTAGGCGGTCAGCAGCTTGTTCCTGACTTGCAGCGTCGCCTCGAACCCGACCGAGGCCTCCTGCCGGGCAAGCATGACCTTGGCGATGTCGACCGTCTCGCCGCGTTCGTAGGACTCGGACAGCGCGGTGGCCCGGTTCTGGCCCTCGTTGACGCCCTTAATGGCCTGATCGAACGTCGCCGCGAAGCTCGTCGGGGTGGCCGCGACCGGGGTGGGCGACGCCGACGCGCCCGCGCGCGACAGGGCGCTATTGCGCTCGAGGATCTGCGCGCGGAGCGCCATCACCCGGTCGACGCTCATGGCGCCTCCGACCGCGCTCATGCCGCACCCGCCCGCGCCCAGCCCGCGCCGACGTCCTCACCCTGCTCGCGCGCCTTGGCGAGCCGGTAGCGGAGCGTGCGCTCCGAGATGCCGAGCCGCCGCGCGGTCTCGATCCGGCTGCCGCCGCAAGCGGCCAGCGTGTCGCGGATCGCCGCGAACTCGCTCATCTGGACGACCTGGCCCAAGGTGGACGCCTCGTCGAACCGCGCCGGGGTCGATGCGCTCGGCCGATCGAACAGGATATGCGAAACCTCGATCCGGTCGCCGCCCGCAAACAACAGCGCGCGCTGGATCACATTCTCCAGCTCGCGGACATTCCCCGGCCAATCGTGGTCGCGCAGCAGGTCGATCGCCTCCGTCGTCGGCCAGGGCACCACCGCGCGGGCACCCGCATGGCGCAGGATCATCGTCGCGGCGAGCGCGGGAATGTCGGCCGGGCGCTCGCACAGCGGCTTGGTCGATAGCGGAAAAACGGACAGCCGGTAGTATAGGTCGGCGCGGAAACGGCCGGCAGCGACCTCCGCCTGCAGGTCGCGGTTGGCGCAGGCGACGATGCGCACGTCGATCGGCACGGGCGTCACCGCGCCGAGCGGCACCACCTCGCGCTCCTGGAGTGCGCGCAGCAGCTTGGCCTGCAACCCGACCGGCATTTCGGCGATCTCGTCCAGCAGCAGCGTGCCCCCGTTCGCTGCGCGGAAGAAGCCTTCGCCCCCCGACGACGCGCCGGTGAAGGCTCCTTTTTGGTGCCCGAAAAGCATGGCCTCCAGCATGGCCTCGGGCAGCGCGGCGCAGTTGATCGCGATGAACGGGCCGTTCCGGCGCGGCGATCCGTTGTGGATCGCGCGCGCCAGAACCTCCTTGCCGGTGCCGGTCGGGCCGTTGATCAGGACGGTGATGTCGGCCGCGGCCACCCGCTCGGCCAGCGCGAACAGCGCCAGGCTCTCCGGGTCGGCGGCGGTCGGGGTGTCGGGTCCGGCGACGAGCGCGCGGACGAAGGCGTTGCCGACCTCCGCGTCGGCGCCGGAATAAGTCACGCGCGACGGCGATCCGTCGCGGCCGGGTCGAATGGCGGGGGAGCCTTCGCCGACGATCACGGTGCGGGCGGGAACGGGCGGCACCTCGCCCTCGGCGACGAGGAACAGGTCGCCGGGGCCCGGCTGCGCTTGTTCGAACGTGCCGAGCGCGAAGCCCGCCGTCCGGAGCGCCGACAGGAGCGGGTAGCGGCGGGCGGTGATGGCGGCGGACGGAAACAGCGAACGCATGAACAAGAACCCTCGTGTGTGGGCCCCGATTGCACCGCCGCTGGTAAACGGGCGGTAAAGCCCGGCCGTCCCCGACAGATATTTTCCGGGCGCGCGGCCCCCGTGCGTGCAGCCGCGCGCGCGCGAGGACATTGGCTTATTTTTCGGCCTAAAGTTCCGCGCGGTCCGGCCGTTTTCCCACTTGGCGGCTCGGTCCTCGGATGATTCGGGGGCGACCGGAGCGGCGTTCAAATCGGAGAAGATCGATGACTGTTATCGGCACCAACACCGCCGCGACCCGCGCCGCCAATGCGTCGCGTTCGTCCAACATGCAGCTCCAGACCGCGATGGAGCGCCTGTCGACCGGCAAGCGCATCAATTCCGCCAAGGACGATGCCGCCGGCCTCGCTATCGCGTCCTCGATGACCGCGCAGATCCGCGGCATGGGTCAGGCGATGCGCAACGCCAATGACGGCATCAGCCTGGCGCAGACCGCCGAAGGCGCGCTGGGCGAGGTGTCCAACATGCTGCAGCGCGTCCGCGAGCTGGCGATCCAGTCCAAGAGCGAGACCTATGACGCCAGCGACCGCACCAACATGCAGCTTGAAGTGGCGGAACTGTCGACTCAGATCGACTCGATCCTGACCGATACCAAATTCAACGGCGTCGCGTTGTTCAACAAGACGGCGACGGCGTCGACGCCCGCCGACGGGTTCGACATCCAGGTCGGCGCCAGCGCCGCCAACACGGTGACGATCGAGAAGGTTCAGGTGGATGCCACCAACCTCAACACCACCGTCGGCTCCGGTCTGAACGTCAGCACGGTTGCGGGATCCACCGCGACGCTCGACGCGGCCGATGCCGGCCTGGTCGCGGTGAACAAGGCGCGCGCCACGCTGGGTGCGTCGCAGAACCGACTCAATTCGGTGGTCAACAACCTGACCTCGAATTCGACCAATCTGACCGACGCGCGCAGCCGGATCGAGGACACCGACTATTCGGCCGAAACCGCGCAGCTCGCAAAGGCGCAGATCCTGAGCCAGGCTTCGACCGCGATGCTCGCCCAGGCGAACCAGAGCCAGCAGAGCGTGCTGCGGCTGCTCCAGTAATCCGACCACCCCGACGCGCCGTCGCCGATCCGGCGGCGGCGTCCAACGTCGGGTCCGGAACGGAATGTTCCGACGAGCCCCGGCGACCCGGAAACGGGTCGCCGGGATTTGTTGCGTTAGGGGACGCCCGCGCCCGTTTGAGTTACCAGCTTTGATCCATGTTCGGCACCGCCGTCGAAGGGTGCGGCATGCGCGCCGAGCGGCGGGAACGACGCGGTGCGCCGACTGTAGAATAAGGGCCGGCCCGGTGCCGGTTTCCCCCTCACAGCGGAGCGATGAAGATGACGGACGACAATCTGAAGCAGTTGGTGCGGCAAGGCCTGACGGCATTGAAGGCGGGTACGCGAGTGGCTGCCGACGCAACCCAGGAAATCCAGGGCTCGGCGACCAGCTCCGAGCTGAAACAGGCGTTGCAGCAAGGTACCGATCAATCCACGGAATGGGCGGCGCGGATCGACCGCGCGTTGGAAGAAGCGGGCGGCCCCGTCGGCGAGGACAGCAATCCCATTCTCGAGGCGCATCATCAGGTCAGCCAGCGCATCCGACAGGCCGCTCCCGACGAGATGAGCCGCGACCTCGGCATCATCGCGGCGGGCCAGCTGGCCATCCATTACTGGATCGCGTCGTTCGGCACGTTGCGCAACTATGCCGAGAAGCTGGGACTGGAGCGCACCGACCGCGAGTTCCGGCAGTGTGCCGAGGAGGCCAAGCAGGCCGACGAGCAGCACAGCCAACTCGCCGAGCAGATGCTGCGACAGGAAGAGATGGCCTGAAGCACCGCACAACCCTCTCCCGCTTTCGCGGGAGAGGGAAAGACGTGGCGTAGCCGCGGCGAGGGTGAGGGGCGGACCTTTCCGGGCGAGGTCCGGCCCTCACCCTGGCGCTTTGCGCCTGTTCCTTTCCCGCGGAGATGAAGGTAGGCGTAGCCCTACGCGGGAGAGGGTTCGGGTTAGCTGGCCAGCGCTCGACGCAGGCGGTCGTGGGCGGACTTCTTGATTTGGCAGACGCGGGCGGAGCCTACGCCTAGCACTTCGCCAATCTCCTCTAGGTTGAGTTCCTCGACATGGTAAAGCTGGACTACCAGCGCCTCGCGTTCGGGGAGAGCGGCGATCGCGGCGATCAGGCGGTCGCGCTCGCGGCCATCGGCGAGTGCCTCGAAGGCGTCGGGGTCCGGGCTGGCGAACCAGGGTAGGTCGTCGGCATACACCTCGTCGATCGACTCGATCTTGACCGCGTCGGCGGTGAGATAGTCCGTGCGGAGCTTGTCGAGCGTGACGCCCAGGTGCGCGGCGACCTCCGCCTCGGCGGGCGGACGGCCGAACTGGAGGGTGAGCTCGCCCACGGCGCGGGCGTGGTCGCGCCGCCTGCGCATCGCGCCGCGGCTGTTGGTGGCGTGGCGGCGGAGTTCGTCGATCATCGCGCCGCGCAGGCGGGTGGTGAGGTACGCCTTGAACTCGGGCCCGGTGCGGACCTCGGCGCCGCGTAGCGCCTCGACGAGCGCGAGCAGGCCGACCTGGACGAGGTCCTCTATATCGACCGAGGTGCTCATCGCACCGTGGACGTGCCAGGCGAGGCGACGGACGAGCGGCAGGTGCTCGCGGATCGCGGCGTCGCCGTCGCGGCTGGGCCGGTACGTAACCGGCTGAGCGTTCGTGAACGATCCGGGATTTTGGAAGCTCATGCGGGCAGGGCCTGCGGCTGGAAGTGGCCGGCTTGCGCTGGCTGGGCCGCGCCGATTACCGCGACCACCTCGACCGCCTTGTCCTCGGGCACCTCGAAGAAGGACAGGACGGGCGTATCGGGGAGGCAGTTCCTGACGAGCTTGCGGATGGCGATGCGGATCGCGGGCTGGACCACGAGCGCGAAGGGCTTGGCCTCGGCCAGCAGCGGCTGTGCCGCCTGGCTGACGGCGTCGACGATGCGGCGACCGAGATCGGGCTCGATCACGTGGCGGCCCGCGGTGTCGGCGCGCGCCGCTTGACCGAGCAGCCCCTCGAGCTGACCTTCCAGCGTCATGACGCGCAAGGGTTCGCGGACGCCGCACAGCTTCTGGACGATGAGGGGGCCGAGATCGGGGCGGATGAGCTCGACGATGTCCTCGGCGTGCGGGCTCTTTTGCGCGGCGATGCTGATCGCCGACGCGATGCGGCGGAACTCCTTCAAGGAGATGCCCTCGGCGAGGAGGCCGCGCAGGATCTGGGTGAGGGTGGTCAGCGCCAGCGGCTGTGGCGTGAGCGAGGCGACGACCTGCGGGTTGCGTTCCTTGAGGCCGTCGAGCAGCGCCTGCACCTCGTCGGGGCCGAGCAGGTCGGCGGCGTTCTGGCCCAATGCGTGGTTCAGATGCGTGGCGACCACCGTGCCGGGGTCGACGACGAGGAACCCCGCGCCGGTCGCGGCGTCGACGTCGCCGGGCTGGATCCAGGTGGCGTCGAGGCCGAAGGTCGGGTCCTTGGCGGACTTGCCCTGGAGCGATCCGACCGCCTGGCCGGTGTCGAGCGCGAGCATCTCGTCCGGCGAGACCTGGTCCTCGCCCACCACGACGCCGCCGACCACGAGGCGGTAGGTATAGGGGGCGAGGTTGATATCGTCGACGACACGCACCTGCGGCACCACGAAGCCGAGCTCCTTGGAGAGCTGGCGGCGGACGCCGGTGATGCGGCCCATGAGCGGCGCGCCCTTACGCTCATCCACCAAAGGCACGAGGCCGTAGCCGATATCGAGGCGGACCAGCATGCCGTCGGACACGTCGTCATAGCCGATCCGCGAGTGGTCGACCGGCTCGGCCGCTGCGGCGGGGGCGGCGGACGCGGGGCGGCGCTCGATCTGGCGGAGCTTCCAAGCGGCGAAGCCGGCGATTGCGGCTCCGCTCAGGAGCAGGATGTGTGGCATGCCGGGCATGACGCCGAGCAGGGTCAGGATACCGGCGACGGGGGTCCAGGTGCGGGGCGAGCCGAACTGGCTGCCGATCTGGCCCGCCAGGTCCTTGTCCGACGAGACGCGGGTGACGATCGCGGCGGCGGCGATGGAGAGCATGAGCGCGGGGAGCTGTGCGACGAGCGCGTCGCCGATCGCGAGCAGGATATAGGCGCGCGCCGCTTCGCCGATCGTCAGGCCGTGGCTGACGGGGCCGAGGATCAGCCCGCCGATGACGTTGGCGGCGAGGATCAGCATCGCGGCGACCGCGTCGCCTTTGACGAACTTGGACGAGCCGTCCATCGAGCCGTAGAAGTCGGCCTCGGTCGTGACCTCTACGCGGCGCGCCTTGGCCTCGTCGGGAGTCATGAGACCCGCGTTCAGGTCGGCATCGATCGCCATCTGCTTGCCTGGCAACGCGTCGAGGGTGAAGCGCGCGGACACTTCCGACACGCGGCCCGCGCCCTTGGTGACGACGATCAGGTTGATGATCATCAGGATCGCGAAGACGAAGATGCCGACGACGTAATCGCCCCCGATCAGGAAGTTTCCGAACGCCTCGATCACATGCCCCGCCGCGGCCTCGCCTTCGTGCCCGTGGACGAGCACGATGCGGGTGGAGGCGACGTTCAGGCCCAGGCGGAACAGCGTGGTGAACAGCAGCACGGTCGGGAAGGCCGAAAAATCGAGCGGCTTGCGCGCGTTCAAGGCGACCATCAGCACCGCGAGGCTGATCGCGATGTTAGTGACGAAGAAGATGTCGAGGAGCGCGGCCGGGATCGGCACGACCATGATGACGACGAGCAGCAGGATCGCGAGCGGCAGGACCGCGCCGCGCACGCCGGGGAGGAACTTGGCTAGCACCGGCTAGACCCCCATGCTCGCGAGCATCATGTAGGCGAGGCGCGCGGTGTCGGGGTTGGGACGCATCAGGCTGGCGGTGGCGGTGGCGGGGAAGGCTTGCGGCTTGTCGAAGCGACCGAGCGTTGAATTGGCCCAGGCGAGCGCGTCGGTCGCGCTCTCCGCGCCGGTGACGACGGTGCCGCCCTCGATGTCGAGCGCTTGCGACGCGAAGCCGACGGGGGAGGTCGTTCCGCTCGCTCCGACCGCGCCGCCCTCGAGCTTGGCGGCGAAGCGTTCGTAGATCTGGGTGAGCGAGCGGGGTGCGCCGCTTCGGTCGTAGAAGACGTTCCGGTTCGCGCGCGCGGCCGAGGGAAACATCGCGACACCGGTAGCGCCCGGATCGGACTGCATCTTGGAAAGGAACTTGGACGCGCCGCCCAGCCCCAGGAAGTGCGCCATATATAGGTCGGTGCCGGTGGCGGCGCGGCCGAGCTTGCCCTCGAGCGCGGCCTTGTTGTCGCCGGCGTGCTCGGCCGCCATCAGCGAGGCGGCGGCGGGGTCGTTGCGAAGGTTGAGGATTGCCTGGCGAGTGCCCGGGTCGCTCACGCTTAGGCGACCATTTCCATTACGCCCGATGCTGTCGGCGGCCCAGCTCATGCCGTGCTCCGCGCCGTGCTTCTTGACGACGGCCAGCCAGGACTGTTCGATGAACTGGTAGAGCCCGGTCGCCGACGAGGTGCCCGCACGCGCGGTGGCGTTGAGGCCAGATTCGAGCTTGGCCTGGCCGAGCAAATAGTCGAAATCGATCCCCGTCCGGCTGCTCGCGAGCGCGATGGCGGACTGGATGCGGCCTGCGGTGATGGCGTTAACGGTCATGCTGGTGGAAGATCAGCAAGGACCGTGCCAACTCTGGAGCCCTCTCCCGTCTTCGCGGGAGAGGGAAAGACGCGCATAGCGCGGCGAGGGTGAGGGGCGGGCCTATCCGGGCCAGGTCCGGCCCTCACCCTGGCGCTGACGCGCCTGTCCCTCTCCCGCGAAAGCGGGAGAGGGTTCTGATTAGGCGTAGGCGTTGAGTACGGGGCGATACCCCCCGCCGCTCTCGCCGGTCAGCGTCTGCAGGCGGCGGCGGACATTTGCCGCCATCAGGTTGACGTAGATGCGGCAGGTCTCGTTCAGGCGGTCGGCCTCCTCGGCGAGCTCGCGCAGGTCGGAGCCGGCGGGGCCGGTGCCGGCCGCGGCGACCGCCTCGATCCCGGCCAGCTTGGTGGCGGTCGCGCGCTCGAGGCCGCGTACGTCGTTGTCCTTGAGCGCCGCGATCTCGCTATGGAGCGCGTCGATTACGGTGATGAGGGCGTCACGCCTGTTCATTGCCGTTCCAATTCATCTTGTACGCGAGCAGCCGGTCGGCGATCGTCGCCGGCAGGATCGGAAAGGTGTCGTTGGCGATCGCCTGACGGATGCGCGAGACGCGATCGGCATCGACCGGCGGGCCGCTCGCCAGCTCGCGGGCGATCCCGCGCAGGCCTGCCACGGGGGCAGGAGCGACGGCCGGCTTGGCCGTTTCGATCGCGCGAGGCGCGGGCGCGCGGTCGATCCGCAGGACACCTCCACCGACAATGAAGGGCTTGGCGCCCACCGAGTCCACCATGTCCGCCTCCTCTGGTCCGACGCTGACAGGAGAACAAACGGCAGGGCGGCGGCAAAGTTTAGCCTGTTAATTCGACCAGCCCGGCAGGGTGGCGCGGCCGGGCTCGACCGCGACCGCCTGGACGGGCGCGCGGGCGTCGGCGACGCGGACGAGGAAGCGCGTGCCTGGAGCGGCGTCGGCCATCGCCACACCCTCGCGCGCGATGGAGAAGCCGGGCGAGCCGGCCTGGATGATGACGGGGTCGCCGCGGCGGATCACGGGCTCGGCGCGGATGGCGGGCGTCGCTCGGGCGACCGCCGAGCTCGGGGCGGCTCCCGCGGATGGCGCGGACCGCTTGACGGGCACGAAGATGCGCCAGTCTGGGCCCGAGCAGGCGACCACCACTGCGTCCTGCGCAGGCGTTCGCCAGGATAGTGCGACCGTGGGGCACAGGGCGAGCTTCAGGCGTGGATCGACAGGCATGCGCGCGCCGCCCTCCTCGCCTACCGCGTGCATCGTGAAGCCCGCGACCGCGCGGTCAAGCGCGACGGTGCTCTGGAAGCCGGTCGCCGAAGCCGGCGCGGCAAAAAGGAGGAGCGAGGCGGCTCGGAACATCGGGAACTCCGTCAAGGTCGCTCGCCGACGAAGGCGAGCGTCGCGGTCGCGGTGCGGCCGCGGGACAGGGGATCGGTGGCGACCGCCAGGCGGGTAGGGCCGACCACGGGCACGAGTAGGGCGGCGACGGCGCGAGCGCGGTCGGCCGCGAGCAGCGCGGCGCTGCCCGACACACCGTCCACGTCGGCGGGAACGCCGTCGGTCGCCCCGGTGACGGTAAAGGCGACGCGCGGGTCGCGCGCCGCGTCGACCGCCCACGCGATCATGGCGCGGGCGTCGCCGGGAACGGCGGAGCCGGGCGCGAAACGGACGGCGCTCGCGGCGAGCGGGATCGGTGGAGCGGGCTCGGCCCCGAATGCCTCGCGCAAGCCTTTAGCGAGCGCGCGCTCGTCGGGTGCGGCGGTCGCCTGAATCAGGATCAGGAAGCCGAGCAAGAGCAGCGCGAGGTCGGCCAGCGTGACGAGCCAGAGCGGGCGCGGCGCGGCCGGGTCGGGGAAGTCGGTCACGCAGCGCTCGCCAGGACCCGCACGGGCGCTTCACGCGCGGCAAGCGCGGCTAGGGGCGCATCGAGGCGGGCGCGCTCGAACGCCTCGGTGCGCGCGGCGGCGCGCAGGCGGGCGGCGACCGGGCCGGCGACGAGGTTGGCGATGAGCGCGCCGTAGAGCGTGGCCAATAGCGCCACGGCCATCGCGCCGCCGATCGCGGCGGGATCGTCCATGGCCCCGAAAGTACGCGCCAAGCCGATCAGCGTACCGATCATCCCCATGGCGGGCGCGGCCTCGGCGGCCCCGGCCCAGCAATCGGCGGCGGCGAGATGACGTTCGATGCGCGCGCGGCGACGGTCGGCGACGATCCGGGCGACGGCGTCCGCGTCCGCGCCGTCGACGATCGCGGCGAGCGCGGCGGCGATGTCGGGATCGTCGATCACCGACCGGTCGAGCGCGAGCACGCCATTGCGCCGCGCGATCCGGGCCTGAGCGGTTATGCGTTCGAGAAGCGGCTCGGCGGTAAAAGGCTTGCGGGCAAGGGTGCGAAGCGCAGCAAGGGCGCGGCGGAGCGTCCCGGCGGGGCTGCGGAGCGCGGTCGCGAGCGCGGTGCCGCCGATGACGAGGGCGAGCGCGGTGGGATCGAGGAACGGAGCGAGCATCGGTGAGGTGTATGCAAGGGGTGAGCCAACTTCTCAGCCGCCTTCCACCTTTGCCCTCTCCCGCTTTCGCGGGAGTGTCGGGTCGGTCATGCCCCCGGCATGACCTAAACAGCGCGGGGCGCTGTTTACCCGACACTGGTGGCCGAGCGTAGCGAGGTCGGGTGAGGGCAGTTATTCTTAGAGAGGTCCGGCCCTCACCCTGGCGCTCACGCGCCTATCCCTCTCCCGCGAAAGCGGGAGAGGGTTGGAAATGCGCCTGCCCGGCAAGCTGCCGTTTTTCCGGCAAGCGCTTGCCGCTTCCGCATCGCCGCATCGCCTGGCCCACCCGCAATCCCACTTGGCACGTCCTTTGCGAGAAGCCCGTCGCGTAATGAAGCGCATGGGAGGCCGGCGATGGCGGGCGACGGATTGTTCGGGGTGCACGGCGCGGCGCTGAGGGTGCGCTCGCAGCGCATGGGCGTGCTGGCGTCGAACATCGCCAACGCGTCGACGCCGAACTTCAAGGCGCGCGACATCGACTTTCAGGCGGCGCTCGCCGGGATGGAGGGCGGCGCGAACACCGCCGACGCGGTGCGCTACCGCGTGCCGAGCCAGCCCTCGATGGATGGCAACACCGTCGAGCTGTCGTCCGAACAGACCGCCTTCGCCGAGAACGCGGTCCAGTATCAGACGACGCTCGCGTTCCTGAACGGGCGCATCTCGACGCTCACGCGCGCGCTGCGAGGAGAGTGAAATTGGACCGGCCGATCTCGATATTCCAAGTCGCGGGGCGCGCCATGTCGGCGCAGCTCGTGCGTATGAACACCACCGCGTCCAACCTGGCCAACGCCGGCGGCGTGTCGGGCAGCGAGGCGACCGCCTACCGGACGATGAAGCCCGTGTTCCGCACCAGTTTCGACCGAGCGGCAGGCGGCGCGTCCGGCCTCGCCACCGTCGATGTCGAACGCATCGCGACCGCGGGCGAGGCGCCGACCGCGCGGTACGACCCGTCCAACCCGCTGGCGGACAAGGACGGCAACGTCTTCGACGCCGCGGTCGACGAGACGCGCGAGCTGGTCGACATGATGGAGACCGCGCGCTCGTACCAGAACAACGTCGAGGTGATGCAGACCGCCAAGTCGCTCATCATCGATACCCTCAAGCTGGGACGCTGAAGATGGCCACTTCCTTCGATGCGACTGTCCGCGCGCTCGGCATCGGTACGCCGACGACGGGCCCCGTCGTGAAGCCGGCGGGTAGCCAGACACTCGGGCAGAACGATTTCCTGAAGCTCCTGACCGCGCAGCTCAAGAATCAGGACCCGTTCGAGCCCGTCGACAATACGCAGATGGTCGCGCAGATGGCGCAGTTCTCATCGCTGGCGGGCATCAGCGAAATGGGCACCACGCTGAAGTCGATCGCGGACAAGCTGGGCGGGACCTCGGGCGCGGAGGCGCTGGGCTATGTCGGGCGCAGCGTGCTGACCGAAGGATCGACCGCTTATGCGCGGTCGACCGGCGGCCTCGATGGTGCGGTCGAATTGGGCGGACCGGCGACGAGCGCCAGCGTCACCGTCTCGAACGCCGACGGCCAGCTTCTCAAGACGGTGCAGCTCGGCAAGCAGGTCGGCGGCACCGCCACCTTCAACTGGGACGGCCTGACCGACGCCGGCGTCGACGCGGGCGCGGGGCCGTTCACCGTCTCGGCGCAGGCTGCGGACGCGAAAGGCAAAGTGTCCGCGCGCACGCTCGTCTGGGCACCCGTCCGCACCGTTTCGATGAATGCGGGGTCGCCCATCCTCGACGTCGCCGGCCTCGGCTCAATCCCCGTCACCGCCGTCCGCAAGGTCGGCTGATCTTTCTTAGTACCAGGAGTAACCCCATGTCCTTCTACACGTCGCTCTCCGGCCTACAGGCCTCGCAGACCGAGATGTCGACCATCTCGCACAACCTCGCCAACGTGGCGACCAGCGGGTTCAAGAAGTCGCGCACCGACTTCGCCGACGTGATCGCGTCCAACCTGTCGACCGACCCGCGCAAGATGATCGGGTCGGGCGTGGTGGTGAAGGCCAACCGCCAGCAATTCAGCCAGGGCAACCTGACCTCCACCTCCAAGGCGCTCGATCTCGCGGTCTCGGGCGACGGCTTCTTCGCGGTCAAGACGGGATCCGTGACCGGCGCGCTGGCCTATACGCGCAACGGCGCGTTCTCCGTCGATACCAGCCGGTACATCGTCGACGCGCAAGGATCGTATCTGCAGGCGTATCCCGTCGACACCAACGGCGTCGTCACCGCGACGGGCGCGGACGGGCTGACCGCGGTGCGCATCCCCGACGTGAACGGCGTGCCGATCGCGACGAGCGCCGTGACGCTGGCGATCAACCTGTCGGACTCGGCAGCGGTGCCGACGACCGCGTTCAACCGCGCCAACGCTGCCACCTACAACAACTCCACCAACTCGACGATCTACGATGCGGGCGGCGAGGCCATGACGCTGACCAACTATTACGTCCGCAATCCGGCTCCGACGCCTGCGGACGGCACAAGCAGCTGGTCGGTGCACAGCTTTGTCGGCGATACCCAGCTGACGACGGGCGGCTCGGCCACGCCGCTGCAGATGCGCTTCAACGCCGGTGGCGCATTAACCGCCCCGACCGGCCCGACCGCGTTCGATCCGTTCACGCCGAGGGGCTCGGCGACGCCGCAGCCGCTGTCGTTGAACTACGCCGGCTCGACGCAGAGCCCGGCGGCGTTCTCGGTGGCCGCGCGCAGCCAGAACGGCGCGACGGTGGGCGAGTTCACGAGCGTCGTGGTGGACAAGGCGGGATTGATCCTGGCCACCTATGACGACGGGTCGACCGTGCCGCTCGGCAAGGTGGCGATCGCAGGCTTCACCACGCCCGAGGGGCTGCGTCAGAACGGCAGCAGCTATTGGACGTCGTCGGGCGTGTCGGGCCAGGCGCTGCTGTCGAGCGCGGGCAATGACGGCCTGGGCTCGCTGATGTCGGGGACGATCGAGGGATCAAATGTCGATATCACGGAGGAGCTGGTCGGGCTGATCGCGGCGCAGCGCAACTTCCAGGCGAACGCCAAGGCGCTCGATACCGCGACGCAGATCTCGCAGACCATCTTCAACATCCGTTCGTGACGACGAGGGAGCGGAGCCGATAGATGGACAAGCTGGTCTACACCGCGGCGACGGGGCTGCGCGCGCACATGGCGGCGCAGGCGTCGATCGCCAACAACATGGCCAACGTGTCGACCACGGGGTTCCGCGCCGACCGCGTCGTATTCGACCGGATCGAGCTGAAGGGCGGCGGCTCCGCGTTCGAGGCTCGGATGCCGACATCGGGGGAGGTGACGGACGCCGACCGCTCGCCCGGCGCGATCCAGCAGACGAACCGGCCGCTCGACGTCGCGATGACGGGCGACGCGTGGCTTGCGGTGCAGGCGGGCGACGGATCGGAGGCCTACACGCGCCGAGGTGACCTGAGCGTCGCGGCGTCGGGCGTGCTCCAGACCGGCGACGGCTTTCCCGTGATGGGCGGGGGCGGGCCGATCACGCTGCCGCCCGCCGACAAGATATCGATCGCCGCCGACGGGACGATCTCGATCGTGCCGCAAGGCGGCGATCCGAACGTGCCGCAGGTGATCGACCGGCTGAAGCTGGCGAGCACGAAGGGGTCCGATACGGTCAAGGGCCTCGATAACCTGCTCCGCGTGCGGGGCGGGGGGGCGCTGCCCGACGACATGGACGCGACCGTGCAGACGGGGGCGCTCGAGGGATCGAACGTCAACATGACGCAGGCGCTGGTCGACATGATCGAGAACCAGCGCAGTTACGAGGTGCAGGCCAACCTCCTGAAGGAAGCCCGCACCATGGACGAGAGCGGCGCAAGTCTGATGCGCCTGCCGAGCTGATGAACACGCTTTTCCCCGCTCGCCCTGAGCTTGTCGAAGGGTCGTTCTTTCTCGCGCCAGCCGCAAGGAGGACGCTGCTTCGACAAGCTCAGCATGAACGGACTTGGGTAGAAGGACGAAATCAATGACCTCCGCCGCCATGCATATCGCCCGCACCGGGCTCGACGCGCAGGACACCCGGATGCGGGTGATCTCGAACAACCTCGCCAACGTGAACACCACGGGCTTCAAGCGCGACCGCGCGGCGTTCGAGACGCTCGCCTATCAGGTCGTGACCTCGCCCGGTGCGGCGTCGACCAGCGAGACGCGTTACGCCATGGGCCTGAACCTGGGAACGGGCGTCCGGGTGCAGGGGACGGCGCGGATCGACACGCAAGGGGCGATGCAGACGACGGGCAACTCGCTCGACCTCGCGCTCGACGGCGACGGGTATTTTCAGGTCCAGCTGCCCGGCGGCCAACTGGGCTACACGCGGGCGGGCAACTTCTCGCGCTCCCCCGAAGGATTGCTGGTGACGAGCGAGGGCTATCAGCTGCAGCCCGGCATCACCGTGCCCGAGGGCGCGACCGCGATCACGATCGGCACCGACGGCACCGTTTCGGCGACGGTCGCGGGGCAGACCGAGCCGTCGGAGCTGGGACAGATCCAGGTGGCGAGCTTCGCCAACGGCGCGGGATTGCAGCCCACAGGCGACAACTTCCTGACGGAGACGGCGGCGAGCGGTGCCGCGAACCTGGGCGTGGCCGGGCTGGAAGGGCGCGGGCGCGTCCGTCAGGGAATGCTGGAGTCGTCGAACGTCAACGTCGTCGAGGAGCTCGTCGACATGATCGAGACCCAGCGCGCCTACGAGGTCAATTCCAAGATGATCTCGGCGACCGACGACATGCTCAAATACGTGAACCAGAACCTGTGACGGCGACGGAGGCACCTACGCCGACCCGGATCGGCCGGTCGATCGAGCTCGCGCTCGCGGGCGTGGCGGGCGCGCTGATCATATTCGCTTTCGCGCCGGACGGAGCGGAGGCGCAGGTGTTCGGTCGTCGGCAGGCGCCCGAGGATTGGAGCGCGGCGCGTCCGACTCAGCCGGCACCGGTCGCGGCCAGCGGATCGATCTTCCACGCAGGCGACGGCTACGGCGCGCTGCATGAGGGCTGGCGCGCGCGGCGGGTGGGCGATCCGCTGACGATCGTGCTGGTCGAGCGGACGGCGGCGACCAAGTCGGCGGGGTCGCAGCTCGATTCGGACGGCGGCTTCGGCATTTCGCCGCCAACGACCGGGCCGCTGTCGCTGTTCGACCCGACCGACATCCGCGCTGGCGGCAACCGCAACTTCACCGGGAGCGGCCAGACGAACCAGGCGAACTCGCTGTCGGGTGAGGTGTCGGTGATGGTGGCCGAGGTATACCCCAACGGCACGATGCTCGTGCGCGGCGAGAAGCGCCTGACGCTCAACCGTGGCGACGAGTTCGTGCGGATCAGGGGCGTGGTGCGGATGGCCGATGTCGATGCGAACAACCGCGTGGCCTCCACGCGCGTGGCCGATGCGCGGATCGGCTATACCGGCCGCGGCGACGTCGCGCGCGCTGGTCGCCAGGGCTGGCTCGGCCGATTCTTCCAAGTCGTCAGCCCGTTTTGAGGACCGCCATGCTCCGCTATCTCCTCACGCTGCTCACGACCCTCGCGATCGCCTCCCCAGCGCATGCCGACCGGATCAAGGATCTGGGCGCGTTCCAGGGCATCCGGTCGAATCAGCTCACCGGCTACGGCGTCGTGGTCGGCCTGCCGGGGACCGGCGATGACAATCTCGAATATACGGTGCAGTCGCTCAAGGCCGTGGCGTCGCGGTTCGGGTTGCAGCTGCCGGCGGGGGTGAACCCGGGTATGAAGAACGCGGCGGTCGTGCTGATCACCGCCGAGCTGCCGCCCTTCGCCAAGCCGGGGCAGCGGCTGGACATCACGGTGGCCTCGATGGGCAAAGCCAAGTCGCTGCGCGGCGGCAGCCTGATCCTGACGCCGCTGCTCGGCGCGGACAACCAGATCTATGCGATGGCGCAGGGCAACCTGGCGGTCGGCGGCTTGGGCGCGGAGGGAGCGGACGGGTCCAAGATCGTCGTCAACATCCCCTCGAGCGGCCGCATCCCCGAGGGCGCGACCGTGGAGCGCGCGGTGGCGACCGGATTCGACCAGTCGGCTGGGCTGACGTTCAACCTGCAACGCGCCGACTTCACCACCGCGCAGAATGTCGCGGGGGCGATCAACCGGGTGCTGGGCGGAGGGACGGCCCAGGCGATCGACGCGGTGTCGGTGCGGGTGCGCGCGGTCGGCGGGGCGGAAAGCCGGTCCACGCTGATGGCGCGGATCGAAAATCTGGACGTGGTCGCGGCCGAACCCTCGGCCAAGGTCATCGTCAACGCGCGTACGGGGACGGTGGTGATCAACTCGGCGGTGCGCGTCGGGCCGGCGGCGGTCAGCCACGGCAAGCTGACGGTCCGCATCGACGAGGCGCAGCGGGTCGTCCAGCCCGAGGCGCTGTCGAACGGCGAGACCGCGGTCGAGGAACGATCGAACGTCCAGGTCGTCGAGGAAAACAAGCCGATGTTCCTGCTGAACCCCGGTCCCAAGCTGGCCGATGTGGTGAAGGCGGTGAACGCGATCGGCGCGAGCCCGGCCGATCTGGTCGCGATCCTCGAAGCGTTGAAGCAGGCGGGCGCGCTCAAGGCCGAGTTGATCGTGCTATGAGCGGGATCGCCAAGGCCGGCGTCGCGGGCGTCCCGGCGGACACGTCCCGCCTCGCCTCCGCCGACAACCTGAAAAACGCGGGAGACAAGTTCGAGTCGGTGTTCACCGGCATGATGCTGGGAGCGATGCGCAAGGCCTCGCTCGCGGACACGCTGTTCGAGTCGAAGGCGCTCGACACCTTCCGCGACATGCAGGACCAGCGGATCGCCGAAAGCATGGCGACGCACTCGCCGATCGGCATCGGCAAGGCGATGACGGAGTTCCTGGGCCGGTCGCAACCCGATCTTAACGAGTCGCCGCCCACACCGGCGGAATGAGCGATCTCCTTTCCATCGGCGCGTCGGGCGTCCGCGCCTATCAGAGCGCGCTGACCACCGTTTCGGAGAACATCGCGAACACCGGCGTGGACGGGTATTCACGCCGGCAGGTGCGCTTGAGCGAGGTGCAGGTCACGGGCGGGCTGGCATCGGGCGCGCGCGCGAACGGCATGGGCGTCGCCGCGGCGGGCATCATGCGCGCGGGCGACGTGTATGCCGACGAGGCGGTCAGGTCGTCCACGTCCGACGTGTCGCGCACCGCGGGCGGGGCCGGGTGGCTGGACCGGATCGAGAGCGCGCTGACCGGTGACAAGCTGCCCGAGCGGCTGTCGGGCTTTTTCGGATCCAGCCGCGCGCTCGGCGCGGAGCCGACCTCGGCCGCGCTCAGGACGGGGATGCTGGGCGCGGCCGGAGGCGCCGCGATCGCGTTCGGCGCGACGGGGCGCGCCTTGGACCAGGTAGCGGCCGATCTCGATGCGAACGCGTCGCAGTCCGCGGAGGACCTGACGCAGCTGGCGGGCACGCTCGCCAAGATCAATCTGGGGCTGGGGCGCACGCAGGGCGGGACCGCCGCATCCGCGCAGCTCGCCGATCAGCGCGACGGGGTCCTCGGGCAGATGAGCGCGCTGATCGACCTGAACGTCAGTCTCGACGCTACCGGCCGCGCCACGGTGAAGCTCGGCGGACGGAGCGGCCCGGTGCTGGTCGACGCGGCAAGGTCGGGGCAGGTCAGCTATGCGCGCGCGGGCGGCGCGGTGGCGCTGACGCTGTCCTTCGCGGGCGAGGCGAGCACCGTGATCCCGCAGGGCGGCGAGCTGGCGGGCGTCGCCGACGCGGCCGCGCGGCTGAACGACACGCGCGGCCAGCTGAACGCGGTCGCGACGCGCTTCGCCGCCGCCGTCAACAAGGTGCAGGGCGAGGGCGAGGATCTGAACGGCGTAGGCGGCAAGCCGTTGTTCGCGGCCGGCGCGTCGCCCACCGACCTGACCGTCGCGATCACCGACCCGGCGGGCATCGCCGCGTCGCGCCCGGGCGGGGGTCCGCGCGACGGCGGCAATCTGGACGGGTTCGAGGCGCTCAGGACCGCGTCGGGTGCCGAAGGATCCGCGATCGCGCTCGTCACCGACAACGCCGCCACCCTTCGCCAGCGTCAGGCGATCGCCGAGGCGCAAGGCGCGATCCGCGACGGCGCGGTGACCGCGCGCGCGCAGAAGGCGGGGGTGGATCTGGACAATGAAGCGGTCGACCTGCTCCGCTTCCAGCAAGCCTATCAGGCGTCGAGCCGCGTGATCCAGGTCGCGCGCGAGACGTTCCAGTCGATCCTCGAGATCAGGTAGAACGATCATGCAGGTCCCGACCTCGTTATTCTACGACGGCTCGTCCAAGCGGATGAGTGCCCTGAACGCGCGCGCGGGCGTGCTGCAGGTGCAGATCGCCACGGGCAAGAAGCTGATGGCTCCGTCCGACGATGCGGTCGCCTCCCAGCAACTGGCCGAGTTCCGTCGCCGCGACGCCGACGCCAAGGTGTATGGCGGCAACATGAAGATAGCGGGCGCGCTGCTGAGCCAGGCGGACTCGACGCTGGACGCGATCGAGACGCAGATACAAGGCGCGATCGAGCTGACGACGCGCGCGGGCAACGGCACGATGTCGGTCGACAATCGCCGCGTGATCGGGGCCGAGCTTTCCGCGATCGTCGGCCAGCTCGTCGACCTTGGGAACACGAAGGACCTGCGCGGGCAACCGTTGTTCGGCAGCGCCGGCGGCGTCAAGGCGGTGCAGCGCGCGGCGGACGGAAGTTTCTCGTTCGCCTCGACCACCGTCTCGCCGATCCCCATCGCCGACGGCCAGACCATCCAGGCGACCGAAACCGCCGAACGCGTATTCGCGCCGAACGGGGCGGGGAACGACATATTCACCGTCCTGTCGACTCTCGCCGCCGCGCTGGAGGCGGGAACGGCTGACGGCGACGACGCATCGGACGCGCTGGACGCGCTCTACGCCGCCGGCGATCAGGTCGACCTGGTGCGTGCGTCGATGGGCGCGCGCGGGGCGCGGATCGAGCTCGCCCAGGCGATGCTCACGGAGACGAACACCAACCGCGAGGAGCTGCGCTCGTCGTTGGAGGATGTGGACGTGACCGCCGCGATCACCGAGCTGCAGAAGACCATGACGGTGCTGCAGGCGACCCAGGCGAGCTTCGCCAAACTGTCGAGCCTGTCGCTGTTCAGCTATCTTAGGTGAACAATAACCCTCTCCCGCTTTCGCGGGAGAGGGACAGGCGCGTGAGCGCCAGGGTGAGGGACGGACCTCGCCCGGACAGGTCCGGCCCTCACCCTCGCCGCGGCTACGCCACGTCTTTCCCTCTCCCGCAAAAGCGGGAGAGGGTTCGCCCCTGAAAATCCGCGCCCGGTAAGAACTTGGCCATCAATCGACGTTAACGATGGTCGCCAGTCCACGGGGAATTTCGTACCATGTTTCCGGCAATCGGCCTCGTCGTCCTCATCGCCATGGTGTTCGGCGGCTTCGCCATCACGGGCGGCGCGCTCGGCCCGGTGCTGCACGCGTTGCCGCACGAGATGCTCATCATCGGCGGGGCGGCGGCGGGCGCGCTCATCATCGGCAACTCCGGAGCCGAGCTGAAGGCGATGGCGGGCGGGTTGGGCAAGGTGTTCAAGGGCCCGCGCTGGAAGAAGCAGGATTTCCTGGACGTCATCTTCCTCGTCTCCAAGCTCATGAAGATGCTGCGCACCGAGGGCCCGATCGCGCTCGAGCCGCATGTCGAGGATCCCAAGTCCTCCGCTGTGTTTGCGGAGTACCCGCGGCTGCAGGCGGACGGCACGCTGGTCAACCTGATCGCCGATACGCTCCGGCTTGTGGTGGTGTCGTCGGGCACGCTCGACGTGCACGCGGTCGAGGATGTGATGGATAACGCCATCAAGACGCATCACCACGAGGTCGAAAGCCCGCACACTACCCTGTCCAGCCTGGCCGACGCATTGCCCGCGCTCGGCATCGTCGCGGCCGTGCTGGGCGTCGTGAAGACGATGGGGTCGATCGACCAGCCGCCCGCCGTGCTGGGCGGCATGATCGGGTCGGCGCTGGTCGGCACGTTCCTGGGCGTGCTGCTCGCCTATGGGATCGTGTCGCCGCTGGCGTCGCGGCTGAAGCAGGTGATCGATGCGGACGCCGCGATCTACGGCGTGGTCAAGCAGATCATCATCGCCTCGCTCCACGGCCATCCGCAACCGCTGGTGATCGAGGCCGCGCGGTCGGGCATCAAGCACAAGAACCAGCCGGGCTTCGCCGAAGTGTTCGACGGCTTGCGGGGGCGGTGACCTTGTTCATGCACGAGCTCGGGGTCGGGGGGAAGGATCTATTCACGCGAAGGCGCAAAGGCGCGAAGAAGGCCGGTTCGCGCGGAGGCGCAGAGGCGCGGAGGCTTGCGCGCGTTACCGACGGTCTTCACCGCGCAAGCGGTCTTCATCGTTCGATAAAGCCTGGAACGAAGGCCGCGTCGCGGCGAGGTGCCGCCTCCGCGTCTCCGCGCCTCCGTGCGAACCCTCTTCCTCTTTGCGCCTTCGCGCCTTCGCGTGAACCTTTAAAGGAAGGTCGCTGAGATGGCCGCGCGCGCGCCGCACGGCTCGAACCAGCCGCCCAAGATCATCTACAAGAAGGTCTATATCGAGGGTCACGGCGGCCATCATGGCGGCGCGTGGAAAGTGGCATACGCCGATTTCGTGACGGCGATGATGGCGTTCTTCCTGCTCATGTGGCTCCTCGGCGCCACCGACGAAAAGGCGCGCAAGGGAATCGCCGACTATTTCGCGCCCACGATCGTCTCGTCCAAGTCGCAGGGAATGGGCGGCGCAGGTCCGGCCGGGGGCGAATCGCTGACCAGCCAGAACACGATCGGCCCCAAGGCGGGCCAGTCGTTCATGCAGGCGATGGCGGTGCCCGCCAGCTCCAACGGCGATGGCGATAAGCAAGGTACGGGCGACAAGGGTTCGCTTCGCAATCCCAAGGTGGTGGCCGAGGACCAGCGCAATTTCGACACGATGCGCAAACAGGTCCGGGAGCAGATGCGCGAAAGCGGAACCTTGGCCAGGCTGGCCAAGAACATTCGCTTCGTCATGACGCAGCAGGGGATGCGGATCGACCTGATCGACGACGCCGACTATTCGATGTTCGATCTGGGGACGACCGCGCTTGAGGGCCGCGCGTCCGAGTTGATCGGCACCATCGCCGCCGCGATCCGCGGCACGGGCAACCCGGTGATGATCCGCGGGCATACGGACAGCGTGCCGTTCGGCGATCCGCGCCAGATGAACAATTGGACGCTGTCGTCGGGCCGCGCGGAGGCGACGCGTCGCCGCTTGGCGCTGGGCGGCATCCCCGAAGCGCGGTTCGAGCGGATCGAGGGTGTCGCGGACCGCGAGCCGATCATCCGCGAGACGCCCGGCGACCCACGCAACCGGCGCGTCGCGATCACGCTGCTCTACCGCAAGGGCGGGTTCGGGAGTTGAGGCGCCGCCCGGCCGGGCGACGCCTCGCCGGTCCTACTCGGCCGAAGCGGAGGCCTTGCGTCGGCCGCGCGTAGCGGGGGCAGGGGCCGGCGTCGGCTCGGGCGCGGCGTCCTCGGTCTTGGCGCGGGTCGACTTGCGGCCGAGCCCGATCTGCTTGGCCATGGCGCGGCGCGACTCCGAATATGCCTCGGCGACCATTGGATAGTCGGGCTTCAGGCCGAAACGCTCTCGGTACTGGTCGGGCGTCAGGCCGTGCGTCGCGAGGTGACGGCGCAAAGTCTTGTAGGACTTGCCGTCGATCATCGAAACGATGTGGTCGCGCGATGCGAGCGACTTCCGCGCGGTCACGGCGGGGGTATATTCGGTCTGCGGCTCGGGCGCGGGCGCTTCGGCGGGGCCGGCGGTGAGTTCGGACACGGTCTCGTGCATCCGGCGCAGGAACGAGGGAACCTCATCGGCCGAGATGCGCGTATTGGGATTGCCGAGCCAAGCGATCGTGAGTTCGGTGGCGAGTTCGAGCGCGCTGGTGTCGACGGCGTCGTCGGTCATGAAATACTCCTAGGGGTGAATAGGAGGCTCAATTAGTTGTCTTTTCTTGGCGGTCAACATGGATTAGCGGTTTGACACAATAATCGTTGTCTTGCGCATACTTCGATCAATTTTTCTCGGAAAGGCTTTGATTGCGGCAATCCCGGCCGGTAGAGGGGCCGCGGCCGCAGGGAGGACCGTGAATGCCCGGACTGGTCCGATCGAACATTGGAGCGCGGATAGCCGCCGCGAGCGTACCCTTACTGCTTGCGGGATGCGGCGAGATGGGATTGCTCGATCCTGCCGGGCCGGTCGCTCGGGGCGAGCGCGCGATGTTCTTCAACGCCGTCGTCATCATGGCGGCGATCATCGTGCCGATCATCGTGCTGACGTTGTATTTCGCCTGGCGGTACAGCGCGAAGAAACCGGTCGGTAAATATACCCCCGAATGGTCCTATTCGGGCCGGCTCGAGCTTCTCGTCTGGTCGGTCCCGGCGCTGGTCATCGTCTTCCTGGGCGGGATCGCCTGGATCGGCAGCCACGAGCTCGACCCGCCGCGGCCCCTCCGATCGAATGTCCGCGCGATCCCGGTGCAGGTGATCTCGCTCGATTGGAAATGGCTGTTCATCTATCCCGAACAGGGCGTGGCGAGCGTCAACCGCCTCGTTATCCCGGCGGGGACCCCCGTCGCGTTCCGCATCACCTCCGCTACCGTCATGAACAGCCTGATCGTGCCGCGGCTGGGTAGCCAGATGTACGCCATGGCGGGGATGGACGGGAAGCTGAACCTCCAGGCCGACCGGCCCGGGCGGTATCAGGGTCTGTCGGCGCATTACAGCGGCGAGGGCTTCTCGCAGATGATGTTCCACGCCGACGCGGTCACGCCGGCGCAGTTCGGATCGTGGGTGGAGCGGACGCGAGCGGCCGGACCGGTGCTCGACGCGCCGACCTATCTCGAGATGACGAGGCAGCAGAGCACGGCCAGGCACTATACGTTCCGCGCAGTGATGCCCGGGCTGTACGATGCGGCGCTCCGCCAGTCGGGCGTCAAAGCGAGCGAGCAAGCAAGCGGTGGCCGGGAGGATACGGAGTGAGCAAAGCCCCCAATGAGTGGAATCCGGTCACGGGTCTGCTCGGCCTGAACTCGATCCCGTGGGAAGAGCCGATCCCGCTGATCGCGGGCGCGGCGGTCGGCGGGATCGTGGTCGCGACGCTGGTCTATGTCTGGCGCCAGGGCTGGTTCCCGTATCTGTGGCGCGAGTGGATCACCTCGGTCGACCATAAGCGCATCGGCATCATGTACTGCATCTTCGCGATGGTGATGCTGCTGCGCGGCTTCTCCGACGCGATCCTGATGCGGACGCACCAGGATTTGATGTACAATAACGGCGGGTACCTGCCGCCCGAACATTACGACCAGGTGTTCACCGCGCACGGCGTGATCATGATCTTCTTCGTCGCGATGCCGTTCCTGACGGGGCTGATGAACTTCGCCATCCCGCTCCAGCTGGGCGTGCGCGACGTGGCGTTCCCGACGCTCAACAACGTCAGCTTCTGGCTGACCGCCAGCGGCGCGCTGCTCGTCAACATCTCGCTCGTGGTGGGCGAGTTCGCCAAGACGGGGTGGGTGGTCTATCCGCCGCTGTCGGAACTGCGCTTCTCGCCCGGGGTGGGCGTCGATTACTATCTGTGGGCGCTCCAGATCGCGGGGGTGGGAACCCTGCTGTCCGGGGTGAATCTCGTCACCACCATCCTCAAGATGCGATGCCCCGGCATGGGCCTCTTGCGGATGCCGATGTTCTGCTGGACGTCGCTGGCTGCCAACCTGCTGATCGTCGCGGCGTTCCCGATCCTGACGGCCACCATGGGCATGCTGCTGCTCGACCGGTATCTCGACTTCCACTTCTTCACCAACGACGGCGGCGGCAACGCCATGATGTTCGTCAACCTGGTGTGGGCCTGGGGGCATCCGGAGGTGTACATCCTGGTGCTGCCGGTGTTCGGCGTCTTTTCGGAGGTGGTGTCGACCTTCTCGTCCAAGCCGCTCTTCGGCTACCGGTCGATGGTCATCGCCACCATGGTCATCTGCGTGCTGAGCTTCACCGTCTGGCTGCACCATTTCTTCACGATGGGCGCGGGCGCGGACGTCAACGGGTTCTTCGGCGTCACGACGATGATCATCGCGGTGCCGACGGGGGTGAAGGTCTTCAACTGGCTGTTCACCATGTTCCGCGGGCGCATCCGCTTCACCGTGCCCATGCTTTATGCGATCGGGTTCATCGTCACCTTCGTGATCGGCGGCGCGAGCGGCGTGCTGCTCGCCATCCCGCCGGTCGATTTCGTGCTCCACAATTCGTTGTTCCTGGTCGCGCACTTCCACAACATCGTGATCCCGGCGGTGCTGTTCGGGCTGTTCGCGGGCTATACCTACTGGTTCCCCAAGGCGTTCGGCTTCACGTTGGACGAGGTGTGGGGCAAGCGCGCCTTCTGGTGCTGGATCGTCGGCTTCTACGTCGCCTTCATGCCGCTCTATGTGCTTGGGCTGATGGGGATGCAGCGGCGGATGAGCGCGCATTACGTCAAGGCGTGGGAGCCATGGATCATCGTCGCCTCGGTCGGCTCCGCGATCATCGCGCTCGGCATCCTGTTCCAGATCATCCAGCTCTACGTGTCGATCAAGACGCGCGACCGGCGCCGCGACGAGACCGGCGATCCATGGGACGGCCGCACGCTCGAATGGATGACCACCTCGCCCCCGCCGCTCTACAATTTCGCGGTTCTGCCCGACGTGTCGGACGAGGAGGCCTACTGGTCCCTGAAGGGCAAGGCGATCGAGGAGAAGCGCCTGAGCGCGCGGCCGGATAAGTACGAGCCGATCGAGATGCCGCGCAACTCGCCCACCGGCTTCATCACCGCCTTCTTCACCACCGTGCTCGGCTTCGCGGCCGTGTGGCACATCTGGTGGCTGGTGATCGTCGGGGTGCTCGGCGCCTGGGCGACCTTCACAATCTTTGCCTGGCGCGATCATCACGAATTCGAGGTGCCCGCTGACGAGGTCGAGCGATTGGACGACGAGCGCCGCGCGGCCAAGGCGAAATTCCTCGGCGTCGCGAACGAGGTGACGGCGTGAGCGCGGCGGCGACGGTCGCGGCGGTCGGCGGCGAGCGGGCCGCGCGGGGCGATCCGCACCGGCTAGGCCACGGGGACGAGCGTCCGATCGGCGAGCGCGGCCCCGCGCCCAAGCGGATCATCGTCGGCTACGGCTTCTGGATCTTCCTGTTGTCCGACTTCATCATGTTCGCCGCCTTCTTCGCGGCCTATGCGGTGCTGGTCGGCGAGCGTGCGGGCGGCCCGTCGGGGCGCGACCTGTTCGACCTGCCGTTCGTGCTGCGCGAGACGATGCTGCTGCTGGTGTCGTCCTTCACCTGCGGCATGGCAACGATCGCGGTCGCCAGGCGCGACGTGCTCTGGTTCCAGCTGACGATGGCCGCCACGGGCGTGCTGGGCGCGAGTTTCCTGGGAATGGAACTCTGGGAGTTCCAGCACCTGATCGGCGAGAACGCCGGTCCCGACCGCAGCGCGTTCCTCTCGGCCTTCTTCGCGCTGGTCGGCCTGCACGGCGTCCATGTGTTCGCCGGGCTGCTATGGCTCCTGACGATGATGGCGCAGGTCCTGGCCAAGGGGTTCCGCGAGGACGTCGAGCGCCGGATCATGTGCTGGGCGCTGTTCTGGCACGCGCTGGACATCATCTGGGTGGCCGTGTTCACCGTCGTCTATCTGTTCGGAGCCATATCATGAGCGAGCGCGAGGCGACCAAGCGGAGCGACGTCGACAACGCGCCGGGCGACGAGAGCGAGGCCGACGGCTTCGACGTCGCGAGCGGCATTCGAGGCTACGTGGTCGGGCTGATCGCCGCCGCCGCGCTGACGATCGCGTCCTTCTGGGCGATCCAGACCAGCGTGATCTACGTCCCCGGCGTGCCCGTGTTCCTGATCGCGCTGGCGATCGGGCAGATGGGCGTGCATCTAGTGTTCTTCCTCCATATCACGACGGGGCCGGACAACAGCAACAACGTGCTGGCGCTGGCGTTCGGAGTGCTGATCGTGGGGCTGGTGCTGATCGGGTCGATCTGGATCATGTCGCATCTCAATCACAACATGATGCCCATGGACATGATGAAGCAGATGCAGCGTTAGGACGGGGGGTGATCGGTCGGAATCGCGCGGGCCGCTTGCCGCTGTGACGAACGGCGACATGGCGTATGGTCGACCCGCCGACCTGTCGCGGTGCTGAGTAGGCGCCGCTGGTGTCACAACCGTTCGGTTTTGACACCTGCCGCGCTGCTATTCCGTTGTTAAACAAACGTCTGTTTCACCGACAGCCGCGGCGTGTTCTTGAGCGAACCCTTGTCGATCAGGGCAATAATCACGCAGACAATGGCGAGCGGAGGAATAGCGAGCAGGCCGGCGTAACTTACGAAGAACGGCGTCCCCATGCCTGCGAACCAGAGACGCGTGAGCGTTCCGCCCATCGCGTTCGTCGCGGAGTGGGCCAGGCTGTTGCACCAGATGCTGCCAGATCTCCGATAGAACCAGTCTAGGATGTAGGACATCAGCACGGCCAAAACCACGAGCAGCGCGCTGCCGAGCAGCGGATGATCCGGGTAGTTGTACCCGCGAAGGGTGAGCGGCCAATGCCACACCCCCCAGATCACGCCCGTCGCCATCGCCGACGCGACCGGCCGCTTAGGGTATAGCCGACGCTGGAGATAGCCGCGCCAGCCGAACTCCTCGCCAAACAGGACAGGGGTGAAGATCAGTGCGGCGAACATCGTTTGCGGGATGATGAGCAGGCCCATGCCTTGAACCGCGTCGATGCCCCGCTCTTTGGACTCGGCCGCGACGGCGGTGGCGAGGGTGAAATCCGGTGTCCCAAGGCCCACCGCGACCGCTTCCCCGCACATCATGGCGACGACCAGGAGCGGCAGCAGCCAGGCGGCGAGGTAGAGAGCCCAGCGGCCGGAGCGGAGCGAGAGCTTGAGGTCGCCGAAGCCTTCGCGCGTGACCCACTTCCGCACGACAAAGGTCGCCAGCGCCGGACAGAACGCGCCGGGCACCAGGAACAGCTGCATACGCCAGCTCAGCGGATCGACGCCGGACCTGATCGCGGCCTCCCACATGATCCATGCGGGTAGGAACGCGATACCGAGATACCATGCTAAACCTTTCACGAGCCGACTCCCTGCTAATGAGCGTACGCTCATTAGCAAAGCGAAGCGGGTTTGCAATGCGTGGAACGGGTTGCCTCGGCGATTGAAGGGATGCCGTCCCCCGGATCATCGCGTAAGCTCGCCAGCTATGGCGGTCGCACAACCAGCACCTAGCGAGAGACGACCTCGTCGGCGGGAAGACCCGGCCACCAGGCGGGCACAGATTATGCGTGCTGCCCGGACGTGCTTCGCCAATGCCGGATTCCAGGCGACCACGGTCGACCATATCGCGACCGAGGCGGAGGTTAGCGTGGGTCTGCTGTATCGTGTGTTCGGCTCCAAAATGGCGATCGTCGAAGCCATCATTCTTGAACAGGTAGAGGTCCAGAGCGAGCAAGCGTTCAGGATCATTACATCGAGCTTTCAATTTGGCATTGATCGCGAAATGGTTCTATCGTCTCTGATCACCGAAGAGTTGGACCTACAAACTTACGCACTGATGTTTGAGACGGCCGCCGAGGCGTGTCGCAATAGTCACTTACGACACTTCATTAGTGATCGCCGGGCGGAACTTCATGTGAAGCTAATTACCAGGCTCAAGGATGCCGGGTTTCAGCAGGAACGCGCTGAAAGGATGTTCATCGAGTTGGAGGCGATCGGCGCGGTTCTGTCCGGCGCTATTATCCAAAGCATAACTAGGTCCGGGAGCATGGTCGCCGAAGCGGTTGAAACGACATTCCGCGCGATCGGCTCGCACCCTAGCCCGTAGCCAATCCCGTGTTCAGTGAAGGTCAGTTTGTTAAACGGTGTCACAACCGGTCGGTTGTGACACCATCGATCAACAACCGCTTTCCGCAGCTTTCAGTGTGTCGGAAGCGCCAGTCACAATGCACTCACTTCCGACGATCTCTGGTCCAGCCTGCCTCGTCGGCCGCACTCCCGCGATTATAAGGGTACGGTTCTGCCGGGCTCTGCCTATAGGCGGTGCCCGGACCGATGGGGCGGGGGAGATCGCATGAGCGCGGACGATGACAAACGCTTCGCCGCCGAGGCCGCCGTCGCCGAGGTGCGGTCCGGCATGGTGGTCGGGCTGGGTACCGGCTCCACCGCCGCGCACATGATCCGGGCGCTCGGGCGCATGGTGGCCGAAGGGCTCGACATCGACACGGTGGCGACGAGCGTGGCGTCTGCGGAACTGGCGCGGAGTCTGGGCATTCGCGTCCACGACTTCGCGGACGTTCCCCGGGTCGACCTGACGATCGACGGCGCTGATGAGACCGACGACCGGCTGCTGGTGGTGAAGGGCGCGGGCGGGGCGATGTTGCGCGAGAAATGCGTGGCCGCCGCTTCGACACGAATGATCGTGATCGCCGACGGGGCCAAGCGCGTGCCCGCGATCGGCGCGGCGCGGGTGCCGGTGGAGGTGCTGCCCTTCGCGCGGGGCTTCGTGATGCGGATACTGGCGGAGCGGGCGGACCCCGCGCTGCGCATGGCGGGGGGCGAACCTTACCGGACCGACCAGGACATGCTCGTCGTCGATTGCCTGTTCGGCGACCTGTCGGACCCCCACGACGCGGCGGCTTGGCTGCAGGCGATCCCCGGCGTGCTCGGCCACGGGCTGTTCCTGACGGAGGTCGATGCCGCTTATCTGGCGACGGATGGTGTCGTGACGAAGCTGGAACGCGCCGTTGACCGAGATCAATAAGCAACCCTATCGAACGCCCCGCGTTCGACCCCTGAATTACATGAGGCAGCGATGACCGACTCAGCGACCACCGAGCGGCCGGCCGCCGATGCATACCGCGAGGATGGTTCCCCCGAACGTCTCGCGATCGACACCATCCGCACCCTGTCGATGGATGCCGTGCAGAAAGCCAACTCCGGCCACCCCGGCACGCCGATGGCGCTCGCACCCGTCGGGCACACGATTTGGACGAAGTTCCTGCGGTACGATCCGACGGAGCCGAGCTGGCCCAACCGCGACCGCTTCGTGTTGTCGGTCGGGCACGTGTCGATGCTGCTCTATGCGCTGATTCACCTCGCCGGGATCGAGGAGATCGACAAGGATCGCGAGAAGACGGGCCATCCCGCCATGTCGCTCGACGACATAAAGCAGTTCCGCCAGCTATCGAGCCGGACGCCGGGCCATCCCGAGTACCGGCACACCACCGGCGTCGAGACCACCACCGGGCCGCTGGGTGCCGGCTGCGGCAACTCGGTCGGCATGGCGATCGCTGAGCGTTGGCTGGCGGCGCATTTCAACCGTGAAGGCTTCACGCTGTTCGATCACGACGTCTATGTCGTGTGTGGCGACGGCGACATGATGGAGGGCGTGTCGGCCGAGGCGGCGAGCCTGGCCGGGCATCTGAAACTGTCGAACCTGTGCTGGGTGTACGACAGCAACCATATCTCGATCGAGGGTGGGACCGACCTGGCGTTCGATGAGGATGTCGGCGCGCGCTTCGAGGCTTATGGCTGGCGCGTCCTCCATGTCGACGACGCCAACGACACGGCCGCGCTGGCGGCGGCGTTAGACACCTTCAAGGCGACCGACGACCGGCCGACCTTCATCGTGGTGCATTCGGTGATCGGCTGGGGCAGCCCCAAGGCCGGTTCCGAAAAGGCGCATGGCGAGCCGCTGGGCGTCGACGCGATCCGCGAGACCAAGCGCGCCTATGGCTGGCCCGAGGATGCCGAGTTCCTGGTCCCCGACGGCGTGGCGGATGCGTTCAAGCAGTCGATGCTGGGTCGCGCGCGGCCGTTGCGCGAGGAGTGGGAGGCCACCGTCGCGCGCTACCGCGAGGCGCACCCCGAGCTGGCGCGCGAGTTGGACGCGATGCTCGCGGGCGAGCTGCCGGAAGGGTGGGACGCCGACATTCCCGTGTTCGAGGCGGACGCTAAGGGTGTCGCCAGCCGCGACTCGGGCGGCAAGGTGCTGAACGCCATGGCCGCGCGTGTGCCGTGGCTGGTCGGTGGATCGGCTGATCTCGCGCCCTCGACCAAGACGCTGATCAAGGACGGCGGATCGTTCGAAGCGGCCGATTACGGTAACCGCAACATGCATTACGGTGTGCGCGAGCACGGCATGGGCGCGGTGGTGAACGGAATGGCGCTGTCGTATCTGCGCGCCTATGGCTCTACCTTCCTGGTGTTCGCCGATTATATGCGCGCGCCGATCCGGCTGGCGGCGATCATGGAGATGGGATCGATCTTCATCTTCACGCACGACTCGATCGGGGTTGGCGAGGACGGGCCGACGCACCAGCCGATCGAGCATTTGGCCAGCCTGCGCGCCATCCCCGGGCTCGATGTCGTGCGGCCGGGCGACGCCAACGAGGTCGCGGCGGCGTGGCGGTCGCTGATGACCATGAACGACCGCCCGACCGCGATCGTGCTGTCACGCCAGGCGCTGCCGACGCTCGACCGGAACAAATACGCCGATGCCGACGGGGTTCGCCAGGGTGCGTACGTGCTGGCATCGGCCGACGATCCGCAGGTGATCCTGATCGCGACCGGCTCCGAGGTCTCGCTCGCGGTCGAGGCGTACGAACGTCTCACCGCCGAGGGCGTCCGCGCGCGCGTCGTGTCGATGCCGAGCTGGTACCGGTACGAGTTGCAGGACGAGGCCTACAAGGAGTCGGTGCTGCCCGGATCGGTGGCGTCGCGGCTCGCGATCGAGCAGGCGGGCGAGATGGGGTGGCATCGCTATGTCGGGCTGAAGGGACGCACCATCACCATGTCGACCTTCGGCGCGTCGGCTCCGCTCGCCAAGCTGCAGGACAAATACGGCTTCACGGTCGACAATGCCGTCAAGGTCGCGCGCGAGATGATGGAGAAGAACGCATGAGCAAGCTGGGCGACCTCAGTGCGGCGGGGACGGCGGTGTGGCTCGACTTCGTCGACCGCAAGTTCCTCCAGGCCAAGGGATTGGAAAAGCTGGTCGAGGCCGATGGGCTGACGGGGGTCACGTCAAACCCGTCGATTTTCGAAAAGGCGATGGGGCACGGCGACGCCTACGACGAAACGCTCGCCGATTATGACCGGGAACATCCGGACGCGGCGACGATCGATCGGTACGAGTTCCTGGCGGTCGGCGACATCATCGCCGCCGCCGACACGCTGCGCCCCGTGTACGACCGGCTCGAGGCGAAGGACGGTTATGTCAGCCTGGAAGTCTCGCCCTACATCTCCGACGACACCGACGCGACGATCGCCGAGGCCAAGAAGCTGTGGCGTGCGGTCGATCGGCCCAATCTGATGATCAAGATCCCCGGCACGCTCGCGGGGGGCCCGGCAATCGCGTCGACGATCGCGAGCGGGATCAACGTCAATGTGACGTTGCTATTCAGCCAAGACGCCTACGCCCGCGTCGCCGAGGCATATGCGATGGGGCTTGAGGAGCGGGTCCGGCAGGGACAGCCGATCGACCGGATCGCCAGCGTCGCGAGCTTCTTTGTCAGCCGCATCGACACCACGATCGATAAGGAGATCGACCGCCGTGTCGGCGAGGGCGATCCGGAGAGCGAGGCGCTGAAGGCGGTGCGCGGCAAGGCGGCGATCGCGAATGCCAAGCTCGCATATCGTTGGTACCAGGAATTCACCGCTTCCGACCGCTGGCGCGCGCTGGCGGAGAAGGGTGCGCAACCGCAACGGCTGCTATGGGCGTCGACGGGCGTGAAGGACCCCGCCTATCCGACGACCTTGTATGTCGACACGCTGATCGGGCCCGACACCGTCAACACCATGCCCGTCGCCACGATGGACGCGTTCCGCGACGGCGGCACGGTGGGAGAGACGCTGACGACCGGCGTCGACGAGGCGGAGCGCACGCTGGCCGAGATCGAGCGGCTCGGGCTCGATCTGGGCGGCGTCACCGACGGGCTGGTCCAGGCGGGCGTCGCGTCGTTCGTAAAGGCGTTCGACGACCTGCTCGGCGCGATCGCGGCCAAGCAACCGGTAGGGGCGTGAACTGATCTCCCTCTCCCTTCCGGGGAGAGGGCCGGGGAGAGGGGCCGGGAGAGAGTCGGGCGCTCCGCCCCTCTCTCCGGCCCTCTCCCTAAAGGAGAGTGGGAGAAGACATGAAACTAGGAATGATCGGCCTGGGCCGGATGGGGGCGAACATCGCCCGGCGCCTGATGCGCGACGGGCACGAGATCGTCGCCTACGATCGCGGTCCCGAAGCGGTGGCCAAGCTCGTCGCCGACGGAGCGCAGGGCGCGGACTCGCTCGACGACATGCGCGCCAAGCTGGGCCACCCCGCGATCTTCTGGGTCATGCTGCCGGCAGGCGAGCCCACGGAGAGTACGATCGGGGCGCTGTCGTCGGTCTGCGCGGCCGACACGATCATCATCGACGGCGGCAACACCTTCTACAAGGACGACATCCGCCGCGCAAAGATGCTGGCCGAAAAGGGCGTGCGGTATGTCGATGTCGGCACGTCGGGCGGCGTGTGGGGGCTGGAGCGCGGCTATTGCATGATGATTGGCGGCGACAAGGAGGTCGTCGACTCCCTCGACCCGATCTTCCGGACGCTGGCCCCCGGCCATGGCTCCATCCCGCGCACGCCTAACCGGATGGAGCAGGAGGGCGAGGACCCCCGCGCCGAGATGGGCTACATCCATGCCGGCCCGCCGGGGGCGGGGCACTTCGTCAAGATGGTCCATAACGGTATCGAATACGGGCTGATGCAGGCCTATGCCGAGGGCTTCGACATCCTGAAGGGCAAGAAGTCCGACAAGCTGGTCGAGGAGGAGCGGTTCGACCTCAACCTCACCGACATCGCCGAGGTATGGCGGCGTGGATCGGTGATCTCCTCCTGGCTGCTCGATCTGACCGCGTCGGCGCTGGCGAACGACCAGATGCTCGAGCAGTTCTCGGGCAAGGTGGCCGACTCGGGCGAGGGCCAGTGGACGATCGACGCGGCGATGGAGGAGGCCGTGCCCGCGCACGTCCTGACCGCCGCCCTGTTCGCGCGCTACCGCAGCCGGGTCGACCATACGTTCGGCGACAAGGTTCTGTCGGCGATGCGCTTCGGCTTCGGCGGACACGTCGAGTTGCCGCAATGAGCAGCGCGCCGCGCGACGTCCGGTTGGTGGTTTCCGACGTGGACGGGACGCTGGTCGATCACGACAAGAACCTGCGCCCCGCGACGATCGAGGCGGTCGCGCGGGTGCGCGCGGCGGGGATCGGCTTCACGGTGATCAGCGCGCGGCCGCCGTCGGGCGTGCTGCCGATCGCGGATGCGCTCGGGCTGGACGATCCGATCGGCGCATTCAACGGCGGCACCGTATTCAGGCGCGGCGGCGAGGTGATGGAAGCGCATCTCGTCCCGGAGCACGTCGCCCACGGCATGCTCGACCTTGCGAAGGGCTCCGGGGCAAGCGTCTGGCTGTTCGCGGACAGCCAGTGGCATGCCGATACGCTCGACAACCCGCACGTGCCGCGCGAGCGCATCTCCGCCGATCAGGAGCCCGCGATCGTGGGCGACTTCGCCCCGTTCGCAAGCCACGCGGGCAAGATCACCTTCGTCAGCGACGATTCGCCGGTGCTCGCCCGGCTGATCGAGCAAGGACGGGCGCGGTTCGGGGACGCGGCGACGATCGCGCTGTCGCAGACCTATTATCTCGACGTGACCGCGCTCGAGGCCAACAAGGGGAACGGCGTCGAGGCGTTGGCGCGGGCGGCCGGGGTCGATCTTGCGCAGGTGATGGTGATCGGCGATATGCCCAACGACCTGCCGATGCTGGAGCGCGCGGGGTTGCCGGTGGCGATGGGGCAGGCGCCGGATGAGGTGCGCGCGGCCGCCGATTGGATCACCGCGTCCAACGACGAGGACGGCGTCGCGCAGGCGCTGGATCGGCTGCTCGCCGAACGTTAACCCCGCGCGCGTACGTGCGGTGGCGCGACGACGGAAAACCGCCTCTGGCGCGGAAAACGGGTCCGAGGCACCGTCGCTCGCGAAAGGGCTCGGGCGATGCGGCGACTGACCGAGAACCGGACAAGGATGGCGGCGCTGCTGGTCCTGACGTTCGCCGCCCTGGGAATTGTCGCCGTGCTCACGGTCCGCGCCCCCGCCGGCCCGGTCCCGTCCGCCCCTGCGCGCGTCGCCCCGGCATATTCGATTCCTGTGCCCCCGCCCGCTCCGAGCCCCGAGCCCACGTTGGAGATCAAGCGCATCCTCGACGTGCCCGGCATCGTATTCGGCGAGTATGTGTGGGACGACAAGAACGTGCCGCCCGGCCGCGTCGTGATGACGGTCGACCTGAAGGCGCAGACCATGTCGGTGTTCCGCGGCGGGTACGAGATCGGCGCGGCGGCGATCCTGTACGGCGCGACCGACAAGCCGACCCCGCTCGGCCGGTTTCCCGTGCTGGAGAAGGACGCGGACCACGTGTCGAGCCTGTATGACGCGCCCATGCCCTACATGCTGCGCCTGACGGGCGACGGCGTCGCGATCCACGGCAGCAAGGTCGAATGGGGCCTGGCCACCCACGGCTGTATCGGCGTGCCGGTCGAGTTCGCCAGGCTGCTGTTCGGCGCGGTGAAGAAGGGCGATCTCGTGATCGTGACCAGCGGCGAGCTGCTGAAACTCGGCGACCGCGTCGCCTGACCCGCGTCGATGGCACGGCGAAGACGACTACGTCGGACCGAATTAACTCGCGATATCAGCGTTGCTGGTCTTGATCACGTCATTGGCGCCCCGCGGCAACTAAACCTGGATTGATCAACACCTGCCGTCGCGACCGCGCAAGTCGTTCCGGTCCGGTGACCACGCCCTGAACTTGCACGATTGCTCAATACGTTGGCTACATGCCGGCCGCGAGCTCATCAGAACATCCGAAATGCTCCTCTTTCTTTTATCTACATCAGACCGAATCGAATTAGTTCCCACAAACCCCGAAATCGAACTTTTTTTGTTTGCTTCGGTTCGAGCAAAAGATTAATAGCCCGTTCATACAAATCGCGTCGCAGTTCGAGCGTGCATCCTACGCTCCTTTTCTGGCACCCGCGATCGGCACAAGGGGAGGGATCGGCTTGGCTAAGGGCACCTGCATATCGGTTCGGTTCGGTGCGGGGCGATGCTGGCCATGTCGGTGCTCGCCGTTTCGGCGAACGCGCAGGACCTGACCTATCAACCGGTCAATCCGACCCTCGGCGGCAATCCCTTCAACTCCGCCCATCTGCTGGGACTCGCCAACGCGCAGAACAAGCAGACCGACCCTAACGCCGCGACGCCCAACAGCCAGACCGACATCTTCGCCCGGCAACTCCAGTCGCGACTGCTGTCGGCCCTGTCGTCGCAGATCGTGGACGCGGTGTTTGGCGAAAACCCGCAGGAGCGCGGCACCATCAGCTTCGGCGGCCAGACGATCACCTTCGTCCGCGGGCTGGAGAACGTCACGCTCACCATCACCAACGACGACACCGGCGAGGTCACCACCATCGTCGTGCCGACCTTCATCACCGTCCCATAATGACGCTGCGTTCGTTCTTGCTGCTGTGCGCGGCCGCGTCGCTCGCCGGTTGCGCCACCGCCGCCCGCGTCGCGGGGCTGCCCGAAATGCGCGCGGACGCCGTCTATCCGCAAAAGACGCGTACGCAGCGCGCGCTGGAGGCGCTGCCGCCGCCCGCCCGGCCCGTGGCGGTCGCGGTGTACGGTTTCACCGACCAGACGGGCATGTTCAAACCCAGCGAGGCCGGCCAGACGCTGTCGCGCGCCGTCAGCCAGGGCGGCGGATCGATCGTCGCCAAGGCCCTGCAGGATGCGGGACGGCGGCAGTGGTTCACGATCGTCGAGCGCGAATCGCTCCGCAACCTCCTGAACGAGCGCCAGATCATCCGCGAGATGCGCGAGCGCTACCTGGGCGAGAAGGACGTCAATGCGCAGGCGCTCCCCGCGCTGCTGTTCGCGGGCGTGTTGCTGGAGGGCGGGATCGTCGGCTACGACACCAACACGGTGACGGGCGGCGCGGGCGCGGGATTCCTGGGCATCAGCGCCCGCACCGAATATCGGCAGGACACCGTCACGGTCTATCTCCGCGCGGTATCGGTGCGGACCGGCGAGGTGCTGACCACCGTGACCGCGTCCAAGACGATCGCGTCGCGGTCGCTCGGCACCAACGCTTTCGCCTTTGTCGGCTTCAAGGAACTGCTCGAGGCCGAGCTGGGCGTGACGACCAACGAGCCCGATCAGGTCGCGCTCCAGCAAGCGATCGAAAAGGCGGTGTACGGACTGGTGCTGGAGGGCGTCGAGCTCAAGCTGTGGGACTTCGCCGACAAGGCCAAGGCGGCGGCGCTGCTGGACGGGTACCGGCGCGAGCGCGACGGGACGATCCCGGCCGCCGTGCTGATGGCCGCGATGCGCCGCGCCGACGCTGCCGCGCCCGAGAAGATCAGGCCGCGCGACGTGGCGACGCGCCCGTCGGCCGACGGCGGCGCCGGGCGGACCGGCGCGCAATAAGGTTTCGCGCCGGGGCGCAGTAGCGCGCCGGCGAGGATGAGTTGAACAGATCGGCGGACCCGCCTGGGGGTCCATGGAGCCGGCGAACACCAATCCCAGGCCGGTCGGACGCAGCGTTGCAGCGCCGCGACCTTCCGAGAAAAGATCCGCGCACCGGGTTGCAGCCCGATGCGCGGAGGTTCGGATAGTTGGCTTGCCGCCATGTCCGTCCCGGTTCGGGACGACATGGTTATCACTTCTCAAAGAAGGACTGACAACCATGAAACGCACTTTTCTCCTTTCAGTTTCCGCCGCGGCGCTTTTTGTTGCCGCGCCGGCGTTCGCGCAGTCGAACGAGTCGACGATCAACCAGAATGGCGGCGGCAACAATATCGCCGGTACGACTCAGACCGGGTCCAACAACGGTGCCGCGACCGTGAACCAGACAGGGTTCGACGGCGTTGCGGCCATCGTTCAGGGTGGTTCGGACAATCGCAGCAACATCACGCAGCGCGGCATCGCGGTCGTTCCGACTGGCCCCACCGGCCAGAGCGACAGCGCCAACCCGCCTGCGGATCGACTCGGTGCCAGCAACTTCGCCCGGACGACCCAAGACGGCTCCAACGGGCAGTCCGACATCGCGCAGGGCGGCAACAACTCGGCGGTCGTGACCCAGGCGGCCTCGACCGCGCGCAACCGGTCCAACGTCGACCAGGATAACGAGTTCGACACGGCCGGCACCGTCGCCGACCGCAGCACCGCCGGGGTGGCGCAGAACGGCGACGACGGCTTCTCGGGCGTGCTGCAGCGCGGGTCGGGCAACTCCGCTACCGTCACGCAGACCGAAGGCTCCAGCTTCGCGTCGTCGTCGATCGACACGGCCGGCCAGGGTAACACCGCCGAGGTGACGCAAAGCGGGAACAGCGCCAGCTCGTTCATCACGCAGCGGGGCGAGGGCAGCGATGCCGATGTCACCCAGACGGGTGACAGCTCCTCGTCGATCAATCAGAACAGCGACGACAATACCGCAAACGTCGAACAAAACGGCGACCTCAACCAGTCCGAGGTCAACCAGTTCACCTCGAACGAGGCGGACGTCGCTCAGACCGGCGGCGATAACCGGTCGCGCGTCGATCAGAACTCGTCGGGCGCACTGGTCGAGGTCGACCAGGTGCAGGTCGGCGGTACGTCGAATGGTAACTTTTCGAATAACTCGGAAGTTATTCAAAATGCCGCATCTTCCGCGCGCGTCCTCCAGATCGGCGACGTGAACTTCTCCCGCGTGGAGCAGAACGGTGCCGACCTGCGTAGCCGCGGTCCGCGTAGCGACGGCTTCGGAGCCGACGTGACGCAGCGCGGCACAGCGAACACGTCGCTCGTCTCGCAGAGCGGCTTCCAGAACTACGGCGTCATCGAGCAGGGCGACGGCAATCCGCAGGGCGGCATCAATGGTCCGGTGTCCGGGAACTTCTCGCAACTGACGCAGAACGGCACCCGTATGGAGGCCGAAGTTACTCAGGCGGCGGACAGGAACATCTCGGTCGTCAACCAGTCGGGGGACTATCAGCGCGCCTATATCGGGCAGTACACGACCGACAACACCGTGATGGTGACCCAGAGCGGTGAGTTCCACACCGCTAGCGTGACCCAGGCTTCGACCACAGGGAACACGGCTACCGTCAACCAGAACGGCGGATCGCAGAATACCGCCGTGATCAACCAGTAAGCCGACCCTCGGGACCGGCGTCGCGCGCGACGCCGGTCCCATCTTTTCATCCTCGCGGGCCGCCCCGCCGGAACTGCATCGCCATGCCGAAGTTCACGCTCCCCGCACTTTGCCTCGCAGTCGCGACGCCTGCTTGGGCCGACGACGGCCGCAGCGCCTACATTTCTCAGGTCGGGGATGGAAACAGCGCTTCAATCCGGCAAACGGCGGACCGGGCCTCCGCAGTAATTGCCCAGCAAGGTGATCGAAATGTCGCCGACATCGATCAGAGGGGCTTCGGCTCTCCCGTCGCCGCTCTAATTTAGACCGGCGACGCTAATCGCGGAGACTTGATGCAGGCTGGCATCGGCCCGACCACTATTTCCGCAATTCAGAACGGGGCCGGTAACGTCCTGCGCGCGTCTCAGACGACGCTCGGCGTGGTCGGCAACGGCGCGGGGGTCGTGCAAAGCGGGTCGGGCAATAGCCTGACCCTCTCGCAGTCCGGCGACGACAACCGCGCGGCCCTGGCGCAGAACGGCGACGGCAACGCGATGACGGCCCTCCAATACGGGGTAGGCAATCGCCTCGCCTGGGTTCAACAGGGCAGCGGCCTGTCCGACCTCGGCATTGTGCAGGATGGCGGGCAATCCATATCCGTGACCCAGACCGGCGGCCGATGACGGTCGCCCCGATCGGGAAGCCGGGCGGCCCCCGGCGGAAAGGCCCCAAGCCGATGCGTGCGGTGCTGCCCTGCCTGATCCTGGCCGCGACCGCCGTTCCCGCGACCGCGGCGGCGCAGGATACCGACACCGCGATCCAGCAGGCGCAACCGCCCGCCCGCGAGGATGTGGGCGTGTCCCAGCTCGTCGAGCCGTCGGGGGCGACGCGGTCGGTCCCGCAGGTCGGAACGCCCGAGCGCGGCGGCCCGGCCTCCGCCCAGCTGACCGCCGAACCCCGCTCCACGCGCGTCGGCGGCCAGCTGTCGACGGGCGCGGCGAGCGCGCGCGAGCCCACCGCCATCTCGCGGCCGATCGACGGACGTGTCGGCGGGGCGGGTACGGTGGCGCGCGTCGAGGGCGCGGACCGCTGCGCCCCCGATGCAACAGGCGATCGGCCGGACGTATGCGACAGCGTGATCGAGACTCGCTCGGCGCAGTTCGCTCGACCGGAGCGGCCGACCTTCTCGCCCGAGCAGCGACTGCTAGTCGACCAGCGCGTGCGCGAGGCTCCGCTACTGCGCGGCGCGCGCGACCGCCGCTTCGATCCGCGCGCGACCGACCCCGACCGCGCCGACGACCAAGCGATCGCCGCGATGGCGCTCGACCGCGCGGGCGCGGACGCGGCGTTGGCCGCCGCGGATCAGGCCGGCCGCGCGCCTGCAGTGCCCGAGGCGGCGGCCGCGCTGATCGAAGTCATCCTCAACAACGCCGGCGCCCAAGCGCCCCGGTAACAAAACCTCCAGACAAGGTGAGCCGACATGATCGAACCTGCCGCCATCATTCCCATGCTCCTCGCCGCCGTCGCCGGAGGCGCGGCCTCGCCCGATCCCACTGCGCCGGCTCCGATCTCGCTTTCGACGGAGACGGTGCCGGCCGGTGTCGTCCTACAGGTGATCGGCGAGTCGGCGACGCTCGTCGACGCGGCTTATTCGCTGGAGGTAACCAACGCCTCGGGCGGGAACCGTTCCACCCAGCGCGGCCGGGTCAGCTTGCGTCCGAACCAGCGCGCGGTGCTGCTGACGTCGCGCCTGGGCGGCGACGCGCAGGCCGGATGGCGCGCGGTGCTGGTCGTCACGCCGACCTTCGGCCAACCATATGAGATACGCCGCCAAGCCGATTAGGCGTGCGCCGTGGGGATGGGTACCGGCTCGGCGACACTAAATCACTGCGGGCGCACGTCGGCAGCGGTTCAGCTGGTGCCGGAAGAGAACTCATATGCGGCACCTAAGCGATTGGTATCCCACAATACTCGTCGGTGAGAACTTGCCGAAATCATCAATAGCACCATCAAAGCGACTGGGAAAGGCTATTTGTCAAGATTAAGTCACGCGAGAGCGCACATTCTGATGAGGTTTAATAAGTTACTATCATCCGAGTGTCGGCTATGGTTCCGGTTCCGAGCGTAGACGATTACTGCACAAGTCTGCGTCAGGGTAGTTCGAAGCTCTCCGTTTCCGCTATCTGGCGTCGATATTGTTCACTCTTTTGGCTGATCAGACGGCGAAGCCGAGTTTGCAGCTGCGTTTCTGACTGGCCGTTCAGCAAACGCCTGCGACCAGCTGTACCTGACCGAAGCTCGGTACAGCGTAGGCATGCTGGTTCATATCACTCGAAACAACTGCCTAAATTTTTGAAGCTCGCAATCTCCGAGCGCTCAATTTGGCTGAGCGTCCCGCTAGAAGTTAATCGCCTCGCCGATTCTTAAGACGGCCGAAAGAAGAGGGCCATTTCGAGCTCTGTTGTAAAGCTAGCCCAAATGGATCCACTCTATAACCTTGATAGCCAGCGCTACCAAGCAGGTCATGATCGGTGTACCCGAAGGAGCTAAGACCAAGACGAATGATAGTGACAGGCAGGACGTGCGGGGTGCCCGCGTTTACCTGCGGGTTTCGACCGATGAGCAGGATCTGGAACGGCAGGAGCGCATCGTCGCCGACGCCCACGCCGCCGGCTATTACGTCGCGGCCGTCTACCCGGAGAAAGCGTCGGGTGCGCGAGCGGACCGGCGTGAGCTTCTGCGCATGGTTGACGATCTCCAGGCTGACGAGGTGGTCGTGGCCGAGAAGATCGATCGGATCAGTCGCCTGCCGCTGGCGGAGGCCGAACGCCTGGTCGTCGCGATTAGGGCCAAGGGCGCCAGGCTGGCTGTACCCGGCATCATCGCATGTCGGAATTGGTGGCTGGCAGCGCGGGTGTGGCGCGCATCGTACTCGAGGCGGTTCAAGAAATGCTGCTCCGCGTCGCGCTCCAGACCGCGCGCGGCGACTACGAGGACCGTGGCGAGCGCAGCGTCAAGGCATCCAGATCGCGAAGCGCGAAGGGCGGTATACCGGCCGCAAGGCAGACCATGCGCAGCACCGCCGGATCCTGGCCCTCCGTGAGGCGGGCATGAGCATCGCGAAGACCGCCGAGCTCACGCCGTGCAGCCCTGCGCAGATCAAGCGCGTCATGGCGGCGAACCGCATGAGGTCTGCGCCGCTAACAACGGTGACGGAGGCCGGGGAGTGACCGTCGGGTTCACCCGCGAGGCGCTGGCGATCGACGTCGATCAGGGTATCGAGGGCGAACAGGTGGTGGCCGCGATGACGCGGATCGCGTCGTGACACGGGACGCCCAAGACTATCCGCGTGGATAACGGGCCGGAGTTAATCTCTAAGGCGCTCGACCGCTGGGCGTACGAGAACGGCGGCATGCTCGACTTCAGCCGGCGGGGCAAACCAACCGACAATGCGTTTGTGGAGTCGTTCAATGGCCGCCTGCGCGACGAGTGCCTGAACGCGCACTGGTTCCTGTCGCTAGCGGACGCCAGGGCCAAGTTCTGGGCCTGGCAGCGGAACTATAACGAGAGCCGTCCTCGCACATCGCTTGGCTGGTTGACGCCGGTCGAATATGCCGCCGCCGCCAAGATCGCCGCTGAATGACTGCCGGATGCTCACTCTCAGCCTGGATGAAAAACCGGGAGACCCTCTTCCTTGGTCCTGACCATCGAAGTCGATGGATCACTCATAATAGGGCAGCTCAGCGAGGGGCAGCGGATCGCTAGCCGATCACCACTTCCTCGTGGGTGACGACCCTGCCGTAGGACGACAGATCCATGAAGTTCACGTGATCGGGATCGACCTTCTTGAGGAAATTCTCCGAAAAGTAGAGGGCGTTCATGTCCTCCATGCTGTCGAACCACCCCTCGACCACCGAGTCATAGTCCGGACCGGAATAGTCGGGTGCGGTGATCGGATAGGAGACGACGAAGCGTCGTATGTACCGCCTGGCCTCCGGGATCGCCATGAGGAGTGGTCTGTGGACGTCACGCTGGTATCGGACGAACTCGTCATGGCTCATGCCTTGGCGGCGCTTGATCGTGATGATCATCTTTATCATTGGCTTGGTCTTCCTTGGTGCTGCGCCGATAGCGGTTCGGGAGAGCGCAGGGGCGGCGGCGATCGCACCGACGACGGCGAGGCTCGCGACGACGAGGCGACGTGAAGGATCGTTGCTATCGTTCATAAGGCCTCCGGGTGGTACACATCACTAGGCGGCGGGCCTTGGATGATCTATGCGCCAGCGTCCCTGATACCGTCGCGATCGTCCTAGATGCCCGTAGACCCCCTCTCAGACGTGCTCTCGCTGCTGAAGCCGCACACCTACATCGCAGGCGGCTTCGACTTATGCGGCCCCTGGTCGATCGGGTTCGATCCCCACACCGGGATCAAGTGCTACGCGCTTTTATCCGGCGCCTGCTGGCTGGCGCTTGAAGGCCTGCCGGAGGCGGTGCCGCTGGAGGCGGGCGACTGTGTTCTCCTGCCCAACGGGCGGCGGTTCTGCCTGACTAGCGACCTGGCGCTTGCGCCTACCCCGTTCGAGCGGCTGCAGCCCGTGGCATGGCGCGGCGGGATCGCCACCCTGAACGGCGGCGGCGACACGATGATCCTGGGCGGTCACTTCGCGTTCGCGGGAGCACATGCCGACATGCTGCTGGGAGCCATGCCGCCGGTCGCGCATCTGCGTGACGACCGGGACAAGATGAACCTGCGCTGGGCCCTGGAGCAGATGCGGCGCGAGTTGGCCGAAGAACAGCCAGGCGGGATATTGGTCGCTCAGCACCTCGCTCACATGATGTTGGTGCAGGCCCTGCGGCTTTACCTCACCGGCTCGGCGGGAAGGCATGTCGGCTGGCTGTTCGCGCTCGCCGATACGAAGCTCGCCGCCGCGATCGGCGCCATGCACGCGGAGCCGGGCGCCCGCTGGACCTTGCCCGTCTTGGCGGCGAAAGCGGGCATGTCGCGATCGAGCTTTGCCCGAGCGTTCAAGGCGACGGTCGGGACCTCGCCTCTCGACTACCTGACCCGCTGGCGCATGCTGCTCGCGGGCACCCGCCTGACCAACGGCAAGCAGCCGTTGTCATCGATCGCCACCTCGCTCGGCTATGACTCGGAGAGCGCCTTCAGCACCGCGTTCAAGCGCACAATGGGATGCTCGCCCAGAGAGTATGCGCGCTCCGGGCCGCCGATGAGCTCACGCCATCCATGGGCGACGACCGCCATAGCTCGTATCACCGATGGCGAGCAGGCACGGGAATAGGGGCTTGCATCGTGTTGATTGCCAGAGTGTCAAAACCGAACGAGACTGCTGACAAACTGACGAATGCCCGTCAACCACGGTCCTGTCCGGGAACTTTGGTCGACAATGCCAAAGCGGACAAGTTGGATGCCGGACATAAAAAACCGACAGATCGGCTGCTCGTTGGTGCTGATCGGTTACGCTGCTGCCTTGGGCGCTGCCATGGACGAGGATAACAGCCGGACCGCTCTCGCCTCAGCGGTTGACGTGGATGTACGCCAACGGACTACGCTGTTCGCGCGGCAATGCCGGGGTCGGATTCCGACGTCAACGTCCGGCCGAGCGCCAGCAGCAGGCCTGCCACGACGGCGAGCGCGCCGAACGCAATCGAAACCGTCCCCCGCTCGAAACCGCCCGCGAATAACAGGCCGGCGAGCGCGGGAGCGACCGCGCTGCCGATCCGCCCCACGCCGATGACGAAACCGGCTCCCGACGCCCGGGCGTCGACGGCATAGCTCCCGGCGAGCGTCGCGTAAATTCCCGCGATCCCGCCAAAGAGGAAGAAGCCGCATATGCCAGCGGTCATTATCAGCAAGGGCAGGGAAGGGGGCGTCAGCCCGAACGCGGCCGTGGCGAAGCCCAGCCCCGCCATCATGGTCGCTGCGATGCGTCGGAGACCGACGCGGCGCGCTAGCGCGCCGAGCGTCAGCCCGCCGACGATGCCGCACAGGTTCGCCACGGCGGCGACCAGGCTTGCGGACGCGGGCGCGAACCCGGCGTCGGTGACCATCTGCGGTAGCCAGCTCAGCACGTAATAGACGACCATCACGAACAGTAGGTTGGCGGCAGTGACGCGTGCGGTGATGGAGAGCTGCCCCGGCGTAAAGATCGCGCGGTAGCCGCCGCTCTTGGCGCGTGCGGACGCGGGCATGGCCGACACCTCCGGCTGGCGGCATCGTCGGAGCAGACCGTTAACGCGGGCGAGCCCGTCGCCCTTCGGCCTGGCGAGCAGAAACGCCAGGGGCTCGGGGAGGAAGCGGAGCACGAACGGCGTCAGCAGGACCGCGAACACGACGCCGGCCGCGAACACGGCGCGCCAACCAAAAATGCTAAGCAGTACCGACGCGAGCAGCCCGCCTAGAAGACCGCCGGCCGGGTAGCCGACCGCCATGAGCGCCAGGGCCATCGGGCGGCGCTTGGCGTTCGCGAACTCGGCCGCGACCGGGTTGATGACAGCGACCATCGCGCCGATCCCGAGGCCGGTCAGTACGCGCCATGCCGCCAGCTGGCCGAGCGTGCCGGCCGTTGCGGACAGCGCCATGCCCGTCGCCATGAGCGCGAGCGCGACGAGCATCAGCCTTCGGCGGCCGACCCGATCAGCGAGGGGGGCCAGGACAAGCGACCCCAGCGCCATGCCGACCAGCCCCGCCGACAGCACCGCGCCCAGCGCGGCCCGCCCCAGGTTCCAGTCCCGCCCGATCGCGGGCGCGGCGAAGGTGACCGACAGCACATCGTAGCCGTCGAGCGCCGAGAGCGCGACGGTTACCGCGATCGCCGCCACCTGCGCCGGGCTCATCGGGGCCGCGTCGAAGCGGCGTCGGATCTCGTCCGCCGTCACGCCGGCCGACGTCACGCGTCCTCGCGGACGGGATCGACCTCGTAATTGTGGACGAAGTCGTGCGGGACCTCCGGCCCCCAATTCGCCAGGCTGTCTGACATCTCGTAGTTGGTTGGCGTCCAGAGCGAATAGTCGTCGATGTGGTCCATGTCCGAATAGTATTCGAACCACGAGCCCCAGGGGTCCTGGATGTAGTGGAAGAAGTTGGACCCGATGGTGTGCCGCCCGAAGCCCCAGTCGCCCTTGCCGGCCTTGGCATGGAGCGCCCGGCCCCCGCGGCCGACGGCATCGGGGTCGGCAAGCTGGAAGCTGGCATGGTGAAAGCCGACCCCGGGCGATTTGGCGAACGCAACGACATGGTGGTCGCTGTCCTTTCGGGCGCAGCAGAAGGCGATGATGTCCTGCGCCCGGTCCGCCAGACCCATGCCTAGCGCCTCGGTCACGAACTTGACGCTCGCGAGCACGTCCGGGCTGAATACTAGGATGTGCCCGAGCCTGAGCGGTCGGGCCGGCGCATAGGAAGCGCCGGGCAGCATCGCCGAACGCCTAGTTCGTATCAGCCGCCCAGGCGCATTAATCTCATAGGCTGGAGCTTCGGCAAGCTCAGGGTCAGCCACGCGCTCCGACAGGTGGATCAGCATCCCGTGCGGATCCTCGATCCACAGACCGTTGTCCTCGAAGGCATCGGGTGCCGCGACGACCCTGCCGCCGTGTCCGGCGACGCCCGCCGCGATACCGTCCAGGTCGTCGGCCCGAAGCGAGATGTGGTGAAGACGCTTCTTAGCGCGGCCGCCTAGCAGGACGATCGAGTCGCGGTCCTGCCCCTCGCAGCGCAGTCGCGCGACGTCGCCCTCGATCGCGGCAAGGAGCCCCGCGTCCGTGTAGAACTTCACGCCGGTTTCGACGTCCGGCACCTCCAGCGTCATCGACAACGCGCCTAAAACGGCCATTTTGCTCTCCTCTATCCCGCTTCCCGTCAGCCAGCGATCCGGTTCTCGATCGCGCCAATACCCTCAACTTCGCATCGAACGACGTCACCGGCTTGCAGGAAGCGCTGCGGCTCTATTCCGACGCCGACGCCCTCGGGCGTGCCCGTGGCGATCAGGTCGCCGGGCTCGAGCGTGAAGGCAGTAGAGAGATAGGCGATCTGCTTCCACAAATTATGGATCATCTGGCTCGTGTTGTTGTCCTGACGAAGCTCCCCGTTCACCCAGGCCCGTAGCCGAAGCGCATGAGGGTCTCGCACCTCGTCCGCCGTAACGATCCACGGCCCGATCGGGCCGTGCGTGTCGAACGACTTGCCCATAGTAAAGGTCGGCGTGTGGAACTGCCAGTCACGCGCCGACACATCGTTGGCGACGAAGTAGCCGAACACGTAGGCCGGCGCGTCCGCTTCCGACACGCCCTTCGCGCGACGACCGACCACGGCGCCCAGCTCGACCTCATAGTCGAGCTTCTCGGTTACACCGGGATAGATGTCGTCGTACGGCCCGGAAATGCAGGTCACCTGCTTGTTGAACCAGGTCTGGTGCTGCGACCGCTTGACGCCGAGCTTGTCGGCCTCCTCGAGATGCTTGGCGTAGTTCATGCCGATGGCAAGGTACTTACCGGGCCGTTCGATCGGAGCGAGCAAGCGCAGCCCGCCTAGCGCACGCTGAGGCTCCGTCCGTTCGACGATCTCGCGCACCTCGTCCAGCACCGCTGCGCCACCGTCAACAACTTCGCGGATCGTCGTCCAGCGACTGCCCGACGTGACCAAGTCGACAATGCCCTTGCCCTTAACAGCGCCGATCCGCGCGCCGTCCTCCTCGAATCTGACAAACCGCATTTGTCGCTCCAATCAAAAGTTCACGCGGGCAGTAAGTCCGTATTCGCGCGGACGGCCCAAATCATAGCGCGCGGCACCCACATTCGAGTAATAGTTCACGCCGCCGATATCATACCGCTCATTGGTGATGTTGGTGACATAGCCCGCGATACTGAGTCGCTTAGCGGCGGGGGTGAACTCGATACGGCCGTTTAGCAGCCCATAGGCGCGCAGGCGCAACGCGTCGGCATCGGTCGGGGTACTCTGCTGATCGTCCTGGAAGCTGTAGTTCAGCGTGCTGACGACCCGCGCCCCCGAGCCGAACTCGAGCGTGTGAGCGGCGCCGAGCGCGAACGTCAGCTCGGGTGCACGCTGGAACTCGCTGTTGAGCGTGATCGCCGTCGCGGTGCCGACGTCCGTGTATTTGATGTTGAGGTAGGCGACGTTGCCGAACACCCGGAACTGGTCGGTGATCGCGGCGGAATATTCCACCTCGAAGCCATAGCTGCGCGCCTTGCCGGCGTTCTCCAAGATCAGGTCGACATTGCCCGTTGCCGCGTTCGGCCGCGCGCTCTGGACTTGGATCGCGTTGTAGTCGACGTAGAACACGGTCGGATTGAGCGTGATCCGCCGATCGAGGAACTGCAGGCGCGCGCCGATCTCGTAGCTCGTTGCCTTTTCCGGTTCGAACGGCTGAAGCTGGGGGTTGCGCGTCGCGACATAGGGGTTGAAACCGCCGCCACGGAACCCGGTGGAGACATTGGCGTAGGTCATCACGTCCGGCGTCCATTGCTGCTGCAGACCGGCGCGGAACGTTCTGCTGTTGAACGTCCGTTCCGCGCTGGCGAGCAGCGCGCCCGCGGCGTTCCGGGCGGTCACCTGCTTGTCGTCCTCGCTGTAGCGGAAGCCGCCGAGCACGCTCAGCGTGTCGGTGAGCTTGAACGAGCCGTCGATGAAGCCGGCATAGGATTTAAGGTTGCGGTCGGTCGGCACCGGGGAGGTAGGCGCTGCCAGAACGAAATTCAGCCGCTCGGGCAGTCTGCCCGGAGAGCGCTCGTTGTAGTAGAAAATACCGGTCACGAAGTTCAGCCGCTTGTCGAACAGCGAGCCGTTGAGTTGCACCTCCTGCGAGAAGGCACGCGTCGCCGAGACGAGGATACCGCCGTTGAAGATCGGGATTGGCGATCCATCCAAGTCGCTGCTGAGGCGAGAGTCCACCTCCTGCCAGCCGGTCAGCGACTTCAGCGTCAGCCCCGGCGTGATCGTCCAGCCGACGGTCGCCAGCGCGTTCTTGTACTCCGTCTCGCTGAACTCGGGAAATAGCGTATCGTATTGCGTGTAGTAGCCCGAGCTTCGGAACGCCTCGTTGTATAGCGGTAGGCCGCGGGCGGGCGCGATGCGGGTATTGTAGATGAATGGCAGCGTCGGCGAACTACCCGGTCGAGGCGGTACCGGCGTGATCGGCCCGCGTGTATTATAGTTAAAGCCGTCAAGCTCGAACTTACTGTATTGGCCGGACAAGTCGACGTAGATGTTGGCGGTCGGCTCGATGCGCGCCTGTAGCCGGATTAGATCGGTCTTGGTGTCGCCGACCCTGCGTCCCGACGGCTGTGCCCGGACGAAGCCCGCCTGCTCGACATGCCCACCGGTCAACCGCAACGCGGCGAAGTCACCGATCGGCACGTTCAGCCCGCCGGAGATGTCGTATCGGTCAAAGTTGCCGATCGCGCCCGAAACATGGCCCGAAAAGTCGTTCAGTTCAGCCGCACGCGTAGTGTAGCGGATCGCGCCGGCGATCGTGTTGCGGCCGAACAGCGTACCCTGTGGTCCGCGTAGCACCTCGATCGACGCAAGGTCAACGACCTCGAAGATCGTGCCCTGGAGCGAGGGATAATAGAAGTCGTCAACATAGATGCCGACCGCCGGTTCCGACCCGTTGCCCGCACGCTGCTGCCCGAAACCGCGCAAGAAGAACGTGGCGGATCCGCCGCTGTCGCCACCTGACTGGGTGCTGACCTGAAGGCTTGGCACCACCGTCATTAGGTCGCGCGTGTCCGCGACGTTGAGCTGGTCCAGCGCGCCTTCGGATAGCGCGGTCACCGCGACCGGCGCTTCCTGCAGCCGCTGCTCGCGGCGCTGGGCGGTGACGACGACGTCGCCGGCCGTCGTATCACCGACCGGCGAGCTGCTCGCCTCTTCGTCATTGCCGGCGGGCTTGGCTGTTTGCGACCGATCCGCTGCACCAGTTGTCGGTGAAGCCGCGATCTGTGCCTGCGCCGCGGTTGCGGCGAGGCTAAGGGCGATCATCGAAGTCGCCAGCGCCAGCTTAGTCTTGGTCGGTCCGCTCACAGCCCTCTCCTTTTGTTGTCACCAGCGGGATGGCTCCCGCTGAGGCGTCTTTGCGCCCTGTTGCTATATCGGTTAAACGAGGGCAGGCGATAAGAAACGATGGAAAATTTATGACGGTGTTGCTAGAACGGCATCACCGTGAAGCTTACCCAGCTACGCCATCTTATTGCGGTCGCCGAACTCGGCGGCCTGCGTCGTGCGGCTCGCCATCTCGGCTTGGCGCAGCCGGCCATTACGCGCAGCATTCGTGATCTCGAGCACGAACTGGGCGCGACGTTGTTCGAGCGCAGCGCCAGCGGGATGATGCTTACGCCTATCGGCAAGGCATTCGTGCGACGGAGCGCGGCGGTGCAGGTGGAGCTTGAGCGCGCGCGGGACGAGGTGCAGCAGTTAAAGGGGCTCAGCACCGGCACCGTCTCGATCGGCTTATCTACCGCGCCCCATGTCCTTATGTTGCCCAAGGTGCTTGATCCGTTCCGTCGGCGTTACCCTGACGTTCGGTTGCGGATCGCCGAAGGCCTCTTCCCCGCGCTGGAAGCGGAAGTCCGCGACGGCTCGATCGACTTCTACGTCGGCCCATTGTCGGAGGATCGCCTCGCGGGCGAGTACGTCGTCGAGAAGCTCTTCGACAACCACCGTGTCGTCCTCTGCCGTCGCGGTCACCCTCTCGCGGGAGTGACGACGCTCGGTGAGCTGGCCGAGGCCCGCTGGGTCACCACGTCCGTTACCACCAATAGCGAAGCCGAGCTCTTCCCGCTCTTCGAGCGGCATGGGCTGCCCAACCCGGTAATCGCGGTGCAGGCGCAAAGCGCGCTTTCGATGATAACGGTGGTGGCATCATCCGACATCCTGGCTATGCTACCGCGACAGTGGCTCGATTTCACGAGGACTGGTCGATTGCTTACCCATATTTCGGTGAGGGAGGAGCTGGCAGCACCCGCGATCTGCATCGTAACGCGTACGAGCCTGCCCCTCACCCCGGTTGCGGGGGATCTGTGCGACCTCTTTCGCAGATCGGCGCTGAACCAAGCTGATACCTGAGCAGCAACACCGCCCGTCTTTTGCCATCATTTTATATCGCCCATTATCCTTTATCGCGCTGATTATCCACGGCGCGGCAGACGCCGAGGCCAGGAGACGATGGTCGTCGCTCCTGCTTGGCGAGGTTGGAGCGAGGATGGTCATGGGAACGGTGGAGCACCATTCGGTCGTCATCGTCGGGTCAGGTCCGAGCGGGCTGGCGCTAACCATCGAGCTGGGCTCGCGTGGGATCGACTGCCTGTTGGTCGAGCGGAATGACCGGGTCGGCTACGCGCCGCGCGCCAAGACTACCAACGTCCGCACGCGCACGCACTTGCGGCGCTGGGGCATCGCCGACCGACTCGCAGCGGCCTCGCCGTTCGGCGTGGACTATCCCTCGACCGTGAACTTCGTGACGCGGTTGAGTGGTTTCGGTCTGGCGCGGGTTGAGAATGCCTCCAACTGCAATCCCGCCCGCAGCGATCTCTATCCGGAGCACGGGCAGTGGGTTCCACAATACAAGCTGGAGCAGGTGTTGCGCGAGCACGCCGAGAGCCTGCCGAGCGTGTCTATGCGCTTCTCGACCGAATTTGTTTCGGCTGGGCAGGACGACGATGACGTCACGCTAGTGCTTCACGACCTCATCGCCGACGAGGAGCTCACCGTTCACTGCGCGTACGTCGTGGGGGCCGATGGAGCGCGCAGCCTGCTGCGCGATCACATTGGGGCAAAGATGGAGGGCACGTACGGGCTGTCGCGCAACTCGAACGTCGTCTTCCGCGCGCCCGGGCTTGCCGAGGCGCATGCACACGGTCCTGCGACCATGTACTGGCAGGTCGATCCAGTCGCCCCCAGCCTGATTGGGCCTATGGACGAGGGCGACATCTGGTTCTTCATGCCGACGCGGCTGCCCGAGGGGTTTACGATCACGCCGGAGAACGCGGCCGATTTGATCCGAAGCTCAACCGGCATCGACCTGCCGTACGAGATTCTGAGCAGCGACGAGTGGGTCGCGAGCAGCCTCCTTGCTGATAGATATCGCGACCGCCGCATCTTCCTGATTGGCGACGCGTGTCACCTGCACCCGCCGTTCGGTGGTTTCGGGATGAACATGGGTGTCGCCGACGGTGTGGATCTGGGATGGAAACTTGCCGCCAGGCTCGCCGGCTGGGGCGGCCCGGCGCTGCTCGATAGTTACGAGGTCGAGCGCCGCGCGATTCACAAGGAGGTGATCGCCGAGGCGGAAGGCAACCATGCTGTCCTATCAAACGACTTCTGGTCCGACGGGCTCGACGCGGCGAGCGAGCGCGGGGCGCAGCTTCGCACCGCGATAGGTCATGAGATCGTAACGATAAAAGCTCGCGAGTTCCACACACTCGGCACCGTGCTGGGCGGTTGCTATCGCCGTTCGCCGGTGATCGCGACCGAAACGGGCGCGGGACCCCGTTCGGATGCGGCCGAATACGTCCCGTCCAACAGTCCCGGCTGCCTTGCGCCGCATGTCTGGCGTGCCGACGGCCGCTCGATCTACGACCTGTTTGGCCCGGGCTTCGCCCTGATCCATCGTCCGGATGCCGATCCCGCCGACCTCGCGCGCGCCTGCGCTGAAGCTTCCCGGCGCGGCGAACCTCTGACGCTCGTGCCGCTGCAGGCGGACGAAGCCGTCGACCTATACGGGACAACACTCACTCTGGTCCGACCTGACCAGTACGTTGCGTGGCGGGGCGACGACTGGAACGACGACGTCGTCGACCGGACCTCGGGATGGACCGACCACACCTCCATCGCCGCCGTCGGGGCTCACAGCATGGCCGCGGCGTAGGATCGCCCCAAAATCATCAGCGGCGTTTCGGCCGCGTCTACATCGAGGAGCCACGATGCATCTGACTAACTGGATCACGGGCGGCCTGCTACGCCCTGCGGCGGCGTTGCTCGCCGGAAGCGCGGCGGTGGCGCTCGGCCTGCCGATTAGGGCTGACGCCCGATCGACCTCGCCCGTGACCAGTGGCGTAATCTTGAGCGGTGTGACGATCGTCGACACGAGTTCGGGCAAGCTCACCCCGAACATGGCGGTTGTGGTGGAAGGAAACCGGATCGTGCGGATTGCGCGCACCGGCTCGGTGCGAACACGCGGGCGGGCTAGGGTCGTGGACGCGCGAGGCAAGTTCGTGATGCCGGGCTTTCTCGACATGCACGCACATCCTCTCGACTCCCCCGATCCGGTCGGCTCGTTGACTCTGATGTTGGCAAACGGTGTCACAGGATTTCGGCAGATGTCTGGGTCGGCTGCGCTGCTGCAGGCGCGGCGCGACGGCGCATTACCCCTGTCGGACACGACTCCCGCTCTGCTGATAATGCCCGGCGCGGTCCTGACGCCGGGCAACGCCGCCACCCCGGCCGCGATCATTGCCGAGATCGGACGGCAGAAAGCACAGGGTGCAGATTTCATCAAAGTCGTCGCTGCCACGCCCCCGACCTTCCTGGCCGGACTGTCGGAGGCGAAGCGCCAGGGGCTGCCGTTCGTCGGGCACCTGCCGCCGAGCACATCGGTGGTCACCGCCTCGCAAGGCGGGATGCGCGCGATCGAGCATGAAGGTCCTACGGAGTCTATTCTCCTAAGCTGCTCCAGTGATGAGGTAGCGTTACGCCGCGACTTAGTACCTCCGCAGATGCCGGGTCCGCCGTCTGGCATGCCGCAGGGGAGCGGAACCGCCCCGACGCGACCGCCCGGTCCACCAATGACGCTCAGGTCGCTCGTCAATCCGATGGCTATGACCACGGCGGCCGGCTTCGCGCACATTGAGCGCACGGTCGCGAGCTATGATGAGACCCGGTGCCGCAGCGTTGCCCGGACTCTGGCGGCAAACGGAACTTGGCAGGTTCCGACGCTGCTTCGGGTTCGCACGATGGAGTTTAGCGACGACGCGCGTTACCGGATCGATCCTAACCTGCGCTACGTGCCGGCGGCGGGCCGCCGGCTCTGGTCGGAGGTGGCGGGAGAATTCGCTGCGAGGCAGACGCCTGAGTCGCGCGCGACGGTCGAGCGGCTGTTCGCACGCCAGCTCCGACTGGCCAAGCTGTTCGAGGAGGCGGGCGTGCCGATGCTTGCGGGCACCGATTTCGGTGGGGGCTGGGTGATCGCCGGGTTCGGTTTGCACCAGGAATTCGACCTGCTCGCGAAGGCGGGGCTGTCGCCGCTGACAGTCTTACAAATGACTACGCTTAACGGTGCCCGGTTTCTGGGACGCGAGGCCACAATGGGAAGTGTCGCGGTCGGCAAGGAAGCGAACCTCGTGCTCCTCGATGCAAACCCCGTCGAGAGCGTCCAGGCGTTGCATCGGATCGCCGGCGTGATCCGCGCCGGACGCTACTACGCACCCGCCGACCTCGATCAGATGAAGAAGTCTGTGGCGACGCGGTATGAACAAGCTCTACCCTGACGCGGCTGCTGCGCTCGACGGGCTTCTCCGTGACGGCATGATGATCTGCGCGGGCGGTTTCGGCTTGTGCGGGATCCCCGAACGGCTGATCGACGCGATCGGGGCGTCGGGGGTAACCGGCCTGACGATCGCCTCCAACAATGCGGGGGTCGACGGCGAGGGTTTGGGCAAGCTGCTCCGCACGCGCCAGGTCAGGAAGATGATCTCCTCTGCGGCTCGGATCATTCAGGTCGTTGTGCGCGCCCTGCCAAGCCGACATCTGCCATGTCGCGGAGGACCGGAGCAAGCCGTTCGGCGCTACTTCGGCAACCGACACGGCGACGTCGTTCGTCCAGCGCGGGAAGTTTATGAAGGTGCACCCGTCTCGCTCACCGCGACGCCGGTCACTTGCTCGCGACCAGCTACGGTCGTCCGCCGTGCTGCGCCGTGGCGGGGAGCGCAAGGGCGAGCGCCGCTGCGAAATTTGAGCCGCACAGTGGGTTCTCCCTGTCGCTTGCTGGATGAACAAAGTGCCAGGCGCGCGCGCGACTCTCGGATCGATTGATTGGACCGATCGGTCAGGGCCTGATGGTACCGTCCTGCCCGTAATCCCGCGCGCGCTGACGCAGCATCGCCATCGTGGCGGGCGGAACCACCATGCCCGCCTCGCGCATCGCGGCCGTCGGCCACTCGCCCGCCAGTACCTTGACCAACACCTCGTTCGGGGGCGGGGGCGGCCAGGGTAGCCCGGGACGCCGCGCCTTTGCCCGCATCCGCTCGAAGATCGCGTCCTCCGCCGGGTCGGCGAGAACACGCTGCCTGAACAGCGCATGGACGGGCATGAAGCCGCCCATCGACACCCGCCACAACGGCGCGCCCGCCCGAACCAGTTCCTCCGCGATCGCGAACGACTCCATGTTGGTCGCGGTCTCGAGGTGCCCGCTCCCGAACTGGTCGACCCATTGAAGGTCCAGCCCGTGCCGCACCAGCATCATCGCTCCGCCGAGCTGCCCGGTGGCAGTGACATCGCGGAAAACGTCGAGGCCCCCGGACTTCTGCGGGTCGGGCGACGCCCCGGCGCGCAGCAGCAGCTCCGCCATATCCGGCTCGTCGGCGAGCAACGCCCAACTCAGCGCGCGGCCGCGCTCGACCCCTTGCGGCGATACGCCCGCGCGCAGCAGGGCGGCCAGCATCTCGCCGTCGCAGTTGGTCACCGCCAGCGTCAGCAGGTCGCCATCCTGCCCGGCGGGCCGATTGCCCCGGCGATCATAATTCACCGTGAGCTCGATGAGGCGCAGGTCGGCGGCCAGCATGGCCGCCACCGCCGCGCGATCGCCGTCCATTAGCGCGTCGTACAGCCGCCGCCCCGCCTCGCCATGCGTCAGGTTAGGCCGAACCAGCTCGGGCTTGGGAAACAGATAGCCGGGACGTCCGGAAAAGCATTTCGGCGGCATCGCGCAGCCCTGTGTTGAGGCACCGACGGCCAGTCCGGCCAGAAGGACGGGAACGATGCGCCTGATCGACATTCGATCCTTCATGCCCCGACCCAGGGCCGACGGCCAGTCTCTATCGCGCCCGCAAACCCGACAGGACCCACTCCATGCCGTGCTTGTCGAGCGGGTTGTCGTTCCAGAACCGCTTGCCCGACGGCAGGACCGCGTCGAGCTGGATGCGCGTGCCATAAGCTTCGGGCGCATCCGCGCGGCTGCCCAGATAACCGCCGATCAGCCCCCCGACGACCCGATCGCCGCCGTCCTGCAACGCGGACAGGATCTCGCCCCGGACGAAATAGGCGCGGATGTCGGGCGTGGTGCGTCCCGACGCGTTCCGGATCGCGTTCGCTTGGTTGATCGTGGCGTCGCTCAGGCCCGCCGCGTTGAAGGTCACCGTCCGCGAGCCCGCAGCCAGCCCGGCCGCCGAAGCAAGGCCGCCGCCCAGCGAATGACCGGTGAAGGTGACGTTCGTCGCGCCCGATTGGGCGACCTGACGCCCGACCTCCAGGGCCCGCTTGTAGTGGTCCGTGTTCAAGCCGACGGCCTGGCGCACGTTGGCGACCCAATCGCCGCGCTCGACGCTGCCGCGAAACGCGATCACGACCTGGGTGGTCTTGCCCGTGCCGTTGATATAAGCACGCGCCGAATAGCCGTCCGCTTGTTGGGCCAGGAACGCAGGATTGACACCGATCCGCGCCAGTTCGGCGTTCGTCGCGACGCGATAACCGGCGGGCGGCGCGGCGGCGTCCAGGTAAACGTCTTGCGCCAGCTTCGCGAGCGCGACCGGGTCCGCCGCCGTCTGGGCCGGCCCGCGCGCGGACGCGGACGAAGCGGCCGCCAGGGTCGCGGGCAGCGGCGCGGCGGCGGGGGCCCAGGCGAACCGCTCGCGCCCGGCGACCGACGCCTGCGCCGCCGTCAGATCGGACCCGGGATCACCGAACGCGCCAACCAAGCGCGCGGTCGTCGATGCGACGGGGTCGAGTCGGTTGATCTGCATCGGGCGCTCCAAATTGAGAGGTCCGTCGTAAACCGAACGCAACCCCCCTGTCCCTCCGCGAAACGCTTAGATCGGTCGCTTTTTCCTCCGCGTTTCGCGGAGGCCGCTCACGACTCCGCCCACAGATTGGCGAGCGCCGCCTGCGGCAGGTCGACGCGCGTCATCGGCACGAAGCTTCCGTTCGGGCCGCACTGGGCGAAGGGTGCGCCCGTCGCGATCACGCGCAACTCGTCGCCCGCCGCCTGGAGCACGGGAACAGCGGGCACCACGGGCCGGGGCGCGGCCATCGGTACGAAGCGCCAACGCCCGCGCCACCAAACCCGCCTGAAACGCGGCTTGGCGGGCTGGGGAGAGACGGTGGGCGCGCCGCTCGCGCCGAGGACTAGCGTGGCGGGATCGTAGGTCAGCCCGGTCGCGCGCAGTCGGCAATCGCCGAGCGCCGCGCCCTTGGCCTCGATTCGCCCGGTCGCGTCGACGCGCAGCAACATCCGCGCCTGCGCCGAGTCGAGCACCACCGGACCGATCCGCTGGAACAGCTCCGACCGGATGAATTCGGGGGTCAGCGGCGCGTCCGACGAGATGAACAGCGCCAGGCTATCCGGTCGCACCCATCCCGGCGCGCCCGCGGCGCGCGCTAACGCATCGCGCCGGCCGCGATAGGCGGGCAGGAGACAGGGCGCGATCTCGTCTTCCTCCTTTAAGCCACAGGCGTCGCGTTCCGCCATCCAGGCGCCACGCGCGGCGGTGTCGGCGGCCGCGCGTCGGACCGCGCCGCGACGCGTCGGAACCGCGCCCGGAAGCGCCGCCCCCGCCTCCAACTGCGCGACCGCGCGGTCCAGGCGGCGCAACTCGCTCGACGGCGCGGTACAGATCGCGCGCTGCACGGGTGTCCGCGCGGCGGCGCAGTTGAACGACGCCCCTCCGGCCGCCGCCCCGCTCAGAAACGCGCGCTGCATCCGCGCCAGCTCGGCCGGCAGGAAGATCGCGGCATTATGACGGCTGCGCACGACTAGCGGCCCCGTCACTTTGGCGCCCTTCATTCGACCCAGATGCTCCAATCCCACCTCGGTCTGGTCGAGCACCGCTCCGCTCGCGTCGACATCGGGGAAGTAGAACGGCCAGAAGCTCGCCTTGGTCAGGTCCGCGCCCTTCAGCGACATGTCCTGCCGGTCGAGCGGACACCCGTCGACCGCGGTCAACCCGCACTCGACGCGGAACCCAGTCAGCACCGCCTCGTCGAGCTTCAGCCCGCGCATCGATCCTTTCCAGCCGCCATCGAGTCGCGAGCGGCTGAGGTCCACGCCCGTCGCATCGACCCGCGCCAGCGTCGAGTCGCGCAGGAGCGACCATGGCAGTTTCGCGCCCGCGAACTTCGCCCCCGTCAGATCGCTATCGATGAAGCCGAGTCCCGTGCCCGCGAACTTCGACCAGTCGGTCAGTCCGAGCTTGGCGCTAATGAAGCAGATGTCGTGGAGCTTACGCTGGTCAAATTTCTGACCGGAAAAGTTCGCCCCCTTCACAAACATCACGCCGACGGCCTTCCGTCGCAAGCGCTCCAGATCGCGCGGCGACTTCAGGGTCCGTCCGTCGATCACCCCCGCCGGAAGCGTTGTCGAACCCAGCGCGGGCGCGTTGGCCAGGCAGGAGGTGGGCGGCGGGGCCGGTGTCGGGAACAGATCGCCCCCGAGCGGAGCGGCGGCGGCGGGGGGCGGAGCCGGAGCGGCCGCCGGCTGAAGCTGAACCGCGAGAAGCGCCATGGCGAGGAGGTGCGGCAAGGATCGTCTCCGAGGATCGAGTAGGGGTAACTGTTCCGGGCCGCCCCGCGACCGTCAAGCGGGCCGCCGTCCCCGGACGGGACGGCGTTCAGTCGAGCGGATGAAATAGAAGGCCAGCGACGCCGCCGAGTTGGCGCATTCCGTCTACGCCCAGTCGGACGACCGCGCTGTTCAGATGCGAGCGCACGGTGGTCTCGTTGATGCCCAGCAGCGTGCCGATGTCTGCGTTCGACCGTCCCCAGCCCAGCAGCCGCATCGACGCCGCCTCCGTGCGCGTCAACGTCCTGAGTCCGGCGACCAGCGACAAGGGCACGCGGCCCGCATCGACCAGGAACTCGCCCACGCGCACGTCAGGTCGCCGCTGGTCGACCTGCTCCGTGCGGCGCAGCAGGTCGATCAGCCGGATCAGCTCGTTGGGATCGGAGACGCCCTCGCCCGGGCGCGGCGCGGGGGCCGGCGACGGAGCGAAGCCTTGCGTCACCGCGGCGCCTCCGGCCGGCCAACCCGGCGGAGCACCGTGTCGCTCACAGATTGCCGGCTCGACAGGTCGTGCAGCACCGCGTCGGCCATAAGCGGCAGCAGCATGGCCAAAATCGCGACGGCGGCCGCCGCCTTGATCGGCATCGACAGCGCGAACACGTTGAATGACTGCGCGAAGCGGTTGAGCAGCCCCATCCCCGCATCGATCACATACAGGATCAGGATCACCGGCGACGAGAAGATGAAAGCGAGCGTGAATAGCCGCCCGAACTCGCCTTCGAAAAGGCGCACCGCCTCCGGATCGAAGCGCAGCGGACCCGGGCCGAGCGGCCAGATCGTGTAGCTGAGCATCACCGTGCCGACGAGGAGCGTGATCCCGCCCGCCGACACGAACAGCACCTGCGCGAACCGGCTCAGCAGCGTGGCCGTGATCGATTCCTGCGTTCCCGTGAGCGGGTCGATCAGCTGGCCGACGGTCGCGCCGACTTTGGTGTCGATGATCTCGCCCGCCGCCGCCATCGCCCAGATCACCGTGCCGAAGAAGAAGCCGATCGTGATCCCGGCCGCTGCCTCCTTGGCGTATAACCAAAGCCAGTCGACCGCGCGGAGCCCTGTAGGACTGAAGCCGAGCGGCATCGACAGCGCGATCAGCCCGAACGCGATGATAATTGAATTGCGCACTGTCGCCGGGATCACCTGGGGCGAGAAGATCGGCACCATCACGAACGCGAAGCCGAACCGCGCGGCGGCAACCCCGACGGTCAGCGCCTGCTCGGTCCACGGCGCGATTGCGGCCAAGGCGGGCGCGGCGCTGGCCGTCACCGCACCATCCCGGAGAAGCCCGAAAAGATGTTGTCGCCGAATTGGAGCAGGCTGCCCGCGACCAGCGAGGCGGTGAGGAAGATGGTGAGCACGATCGCGAAGAACTTGAGCGTGTATTGCAGCGTCTGTTCCTGGAGCTGCGTCGCCGCCTGGATTACGGCGACAAGCAGCCCGACGACCGATGCCGCGATGATCGGCGGGGCGGACAGCAGCAGCACCAGCCACAGCGCCTGGATCGTGATGGAGACGACGTCGCCCGTCACGCGCCGAACTCGAAGGCGGGGGGCTCACGCATAGGACAGGACGAGCCCGTGGCTGAGCTTCACCCAGCCGTCGATTAACACGAACAGCAGGATCTTAAACGGCAGCGATATCGTCACGGGGGACAGCATCATCATGCCCATGGCGAGCAGGATGTTCGAGATCACCATGTCGATCACCAGGAACGGCAGGAAGATTAAAAACCCGATCTGGAACGCGATCCGCAGTTCCTTCACGACGAAGGCGGGAATGATCACGATGAAGTCGCGGTCGGTCACGTCGCTCACGCGGTTCGGTCCGCCGATCCGCCGCTGCGTGCCGAGGAAGAAGGCGCGCTCGCGGGAGTCGCTATGCTTCAGCAGGAAGGCGCGCAGCGGCTCCTTGGCGCGGTCGGCGGTGGCGAAGATCGCGTCGGTGCCCTCCAACGACTGCACCGGTTGCTCGTCGCCGGGCATGGTCGCCGAGCGGGTAACCCCGGCGGCGGCGGACATGTCGGTCATGGTGGGGTACATGACGTACAAGGTGAGGATCAGCGCGAGGCCGTTCAGCACGACGTTGGGCGGCACCTGCTGCAACCCGAGCGCGTTCCTGAGCAGGCTCAACACCACGACGATTTTGGTGAAGGACGTGACCATCACCGCGAAGAACGGCGCGAGCGCGAGCAGGATGACGGTGACGAGCGCCGAGCCCGGCGTGAAGGATGACATGTCCATCAGCCGTTCTCCACCGGAAGGGTGGGTGGGGCAGCGGGCGACATATCGGCCGCGCGGTCGATCAGCACGGCGTACCGGTCACCCAGCCGCACGAGTTCGCCGGTCGCGAGCGCCCGCCCGCCGACCGACAGCTCGACCGCGAGCCCGGCGGTGAGCGCCCCGAGCGCGAACGTGCCGCCCTCGCGGAGCGCCGCCAGCTGCTCGAGCGTGGCGAACACGCCGGGCAGCTTGATCTCCACGGGTACCCGGAACGCACGCAGTTGGTCCAGTCCAGGGGGGTCGCCGTCACTCAACGCGGTATTCCTATCCGATAGCCGTAAAGTCAGCGCCCCCGTGTCGGGGTGGAACGCCGCCGTGAAATCGCCCGCCGCTTCGACCGACAGTGTCGCCGGCCAAGGCGCGGAGCCGAGCAGCACGAGGTCGCCCGGGCCGAGCGCCCCCGCATCTTCGACGGACAACTGCACGGCGGCCACGTCTAAGCGGCAGGGCAGGGGAACCCGCGCCAGCCGCCCGCCCGCCGCTCGGCCGTTCGCCTCGATCGCCGCCGCGAGCGTGGGCGGGACCGCGAGCGCGAAGTGCGCCGCCGGTTCGCCACCCCGGGTCGCGTCGACCGCGATCACCAGCGCGTCTGGGGAGGGCGCCGGTCCGGTCGACTCGGGTTCGATCACCCAGCCGGTGCGCGCCTCGATAAGATCGAGCAGCGGCTCCAGCCGGTCGAGCGCGTTCACCAGCGCGTCGACGCGGTCGGGATGGACCGCGATTCGTTCGCCGCCGATCGCGTCGATCCTGAGCGACGGCCCACCCGCGCCGTGAAGCCAGTGTCCCGGCCCGGCGACCTGTTCGATCCGCGTGTGGAAGCGCGTCATATCGTCGCCGACCGCCGCAATCAGCGCGGCTAGATTTCCGAGCATCGCCTGACGGTCGGGATCGAGGGTCGGAAGCGGTGGCGGGCCGATCGTCGCGTCGGCGCTCACCATGACGGACCTCCGGACTGACCCGGCGGCGGAACAGTTGGCGCGCGGGCGACCGGCAGCGCGATGTCGACCGCCGCGCCGCTAGCGTCCCAGCGCGACAGCAGCGTCACGCCGCCAGCGCCTATGCCGAGCAGCATCGTCTCTGCGCCCACCTCGATCAGCACCACCCGCTCGCGTTGGCCGAGGGGGAGGGCGCGGATGAAGCGGAGCGTGCGGTCGTTCGCCGCTCCCGCCTCGTGCGCGCCCAGCGACCGGTCCTGCCACTTGCGGAGCGCGAAGATCGCTGCCCAGGCGAGCCCGAGCACCAGCGCGAGCGACAGCACCAGCGCGACGATCGACGAGACGACGGTGCCAACACCCATCCTAGCGTACTCCCGCCGCAACGGGAGTACGCGGCGCGGCGTCCAGGTCCTGGGTCATCGGCGCCTGGCCGTCGCGCGCGCGCTTGGCCCACAGGATCACCTCGGCGACCGCGTCGAACATGTCTTCGGGCACGATCGCGCCCACCTCGCCGCGCGCCCACAGAGCGCGCGCGGCGGCGATGTTGCGGATGACGGGCACCCGCGCCTCCTCGGCGGCCGCGCGCATCGCCGCGGCGAGCGGCCCCTGGCCCTTGGCGGCGACCACCGGCACGGGGCAGTTGTCGGCGTCGTAATCGAGCGCGATGGCGATGTGCGTTGGGTTCACCAGCAGCGCCGACGCGCCGCGCGCCGACTGGACGCCGTCGCCGCTCGCCCATTCGCGGTGGAGCTCGCGCCGGTTCGCCTTCACGTGCGGGTCGCCCTCGTCGTTCTTGTGCTCCTGCTTGATGTCGCGGTGGCTCATCTTCATCTTCTTGATGAAGCTGTGCTTGGACCAGATCCGGTCGACCACCGCGACCATCAGGAATGCCGCCACCGTCCAGCCGAGCAGGCGCACCGTCACCGACATCGTCAGCGCGAGGCTTTGCTCGGCCGCCGCCGGTCCCATCCCGCCGCCGTCCATCGTGGTCCAGCCCGCGGTGGTGAGGAGCCCGCCCAATTCGGGCAGCATCGCGACGATGGCCGCCCAAGTCACCGCCACCAGGATCGCCGCCTTGGCAAGCGACTTCGCGAGTTCGACCAGGCCGTCCATCCCGAACATGCGCTTCAGGCCCTCGACGGGGTTCATCTTGTCGAGCGACGGCTTGAGCTTCTCGCCCGTCAGCACCGGGCCGATCTGCAGGCTGTCGGCCAGCAGGCCGATCGCCGCCACGGGCGCCAGCAGCATCCCGGTCGCGACGAGCAGCAGCTCGGTCGCGCGCCAGCCCAGATCGAGCGCGGCCGTACCGAAATCGACGGTGGTCGCGGCGGTCACGGTGAGATTGGTGAATTCGGCGAAGCGGCGGCCGAGACCGCCGGCGCAGAATAGCAGCAGGAGCAGCCAGGCGAGCGCCACGACCGCCGCGCCAAGCTCCTTGGAGCGCGCCACGTCGCCCTTGTTCCGCGCGTCGCGCAGCTTTTTAGGCGTAGGCAGCTCGGTCTTGTCGCCGCCGTCCTTGCCGTTGCTCAAGCGCCCATTCCCATCGTCGCGCCGTCCTTCCGGCCCACGCGCGGAGCGCGCGGGCCGAAGAACGACGACGCTTTGGCGATGCGGAGGGATCCGCGCCGCGATGGTTCGCCGAAGGGCATTCCGACGATCCGGATAACAGGAGGCAGGTCGGCCAGAACCCTCGAATCCGACCGCCTCGATACGCGGCGACCTGATCATCCGGGGCGGCGAACCATGTCAATATCGTGGCGCGACCAAACGTTTGTAAAGCGCGTCAAAACGAGACAGTCATACGATTGCAACAAGATGCCGTGTAAAAACAATAAGTTGATTTGTATGAACAGGGTTGCTTCGCGGACCCATGGCGGTATTCTTAACGGAAGCTAAACGGTCGGGCATGGCCGAATAGCGGCAGAACCCGATGAACGTTCCCGCGATCTGGGAGCGACGCGGGAGAATGATCGATGCGTTCGTTGAGGGGTGACGACCGAGGCGGTGGCCGATCGGGTGCGATCTTCGTGCTCATGGTTCTGGCGACTCCCGGCGTCGCCTGGGCGAAGGACCGCCCGCCGCTGCCTTTTCCCCTGGCGTGCCCGATCGACGCGCCCGTGCGCGTGGCGAGCGACTCGACGCTCAGCCGGTACACCGCGCTCGACGATTGTCCGCTCGACCGCGTCATCGCAGCCTCGTACGAGGGACCCGCCCCGGTCCGCCGCCCTGTCGAGATCACCCCCGCCGCAGACATGTCGCCGCGCATGGTGCGCGCCGAGCGGCGCAAGAAGGGCCGGATCGGCGATACCTCTGTCGAGTCGGCTATATTGGCCGGATCGGGGACGCGCGTCGTCCGGATCATTCCGGTGCTACCCGATCCGCTGCCCGAGCCCGCGCCGCTGGTAGTGCAGCCCTCGATTGTCACGGCCGGACTGTCCGGGCCTGTGGGGGACTACGCGCCGGTCGCCGCGACCGGCGGCGACGTGATGGTCCTGGGCCTGCGTCCGGCGACCGCGACGACCTTCGATGGGATGATCGCGAACGCCGCGGTCCGGCACCGAGTCGATCCGCTGATGCTGCATTCGGTCATCCGCCAGGAATCGGGCTACCGCCCGCAAGCGGTCAGCCATGCTGGCGCGCGCGGGCTGATGCAGATCATGCCCGCGACCGGCGTCGGGCTGGGCGTCACCAACTCGGCTTATCTGATGGACCCGGCGACCAACATCGACGCGGGCGCGCGGCTGCTCAGGCGGTTGTGGGACAAGTTCGGCGGCCGGTTCGAGCTGGTGCTCGCCGCGTACAATGCGGGCGAAGGCGCGGTCCGCCGATTCGGCATGACGGTTCCGCCCTTCGCCGAAACGCGCAACTACGTGGCTCGCGTCCAAAGCATCTACCACGGCCTGGCGGTCGGTGCCGGCGCGATGGCGGCGCGCTGAGGATGGTTTCGGCCGCACCCAAGATCACCGGCCGCCTGCGCGTGGCCGACGCGCTGCTGATCGGCATCGTCGCGTCGGTCATCGCGCTGTTCATCCTGCCGATCCCGCCGATCGTCCTCGACATGCTGATCGCGGTGAACATGATCCTGGGGTTGCTGCTGCTGTTGAGCGTCCTTTACGTCGCGACGCCGCTCGACTTCTCGACGTTCCCCAGCGTCCTGCTGCTGACCACGCTGTTCCGGCTGGGGATCAGCGTCGCCACGACCAAGATGATCCTGCTGACCGCGAACGGCGGCCACATCGTCGGCCAATTCGGCGAGATGGTCGCGGGCGGCAACCTGGTGGTCGGGCTGGTGGTGTTCCTGATCATCACGGTGGTCCAGTTCATCGTCGTGTCCAAGGGCGCGGAGCGCGTGGCGGAGGTCGCCGCGCGGTTCAGCCTGGACGCGATGCCGGGCAAGCAGCTGTCGATCGACTCCGACCTGCGCTCGGGACTGCTCGGCAAGGACGAGGCGCGGCAGAAGCGGCGGATGGTCGAGCAGGAGAGCCGTCTGTACGGCAGCCTCGACGGCGCGATGAAATTCGTGAAGGGCGACGCGATCGCCTCGATCGTAATCGTCATCATCAACCTGCTCGGCGGGTTCGCGGTGGGCGTGTTCTGGCACGGCATGACGATGGGGGAGGCGGTAACGACCTTCTCCGTGCTCACCATCGGCGACGGGCTTGTGGCGCAGATCCCCGCCTTCTTCTGCGCGCTGGCGGCCGGGTTGCTCGTCACGCGCACCACCGACGACGAGACCGAAAAGGAGCTCGCCCCCGCCATCGCGCGCCAGCTGTCGGGCAAGCCGCACGTGCTGCTGATCGCGGGCGCGATGGCGGGGCTGCTGGCGCTGGTGCCGGGATTTCCCACGCTCGTGTTCCTCGCCATCGCCGCATTGCTGGTCGGGGCTGGTGCCTGGACGCACCCGCGCTGGGGCGCGATGATCCGCGACCGGATGGGCCGCGGCGAGCCGCAGGTCGAGGAGGGCGACGACGTGTCGGTCACGGTCGGCGCGCTCGTCCCCACCGATCCGCTCCAGCTGCGCGTTGCCGAGGGCCGTTCGCCCGCCGAGCTCGCCGCGCTCAGCGCGGGCGTGCGCGCCAGACTGGCGGCGCTACAGGACGCGAGCGGCATTACGCTGCCGACGCTTCGCGTGCTGGTGGACCGCACGGGCAAGCTGCCGTCGAACGGCTGGGCGCTGGTCGCCTACGACGCGCCGCTGGGCGCGGGCGTGATGGAGGGGGACGACGAGCGCCTGACCTTGCTCACCGCCGAGCTGCTCCGCCGCAACTTGTCGATGTTCCTGGGGTTGCAGGAGGTGACCGACCTTTTGAATTGGCTGGGCGAGGCCTATCCGGAGGTGGTGAAGGAGGCCGTGCGCGCGGTGCCGACCTCGACGATCGCCGACGTGCTGCGCCTGCTCGCCGAGGAAATGGTCCCGCTTCGCAACCTGCGCGACGCGGTGGAGGCGATCGCGGCGGCCGGCCAGACCGAGCGCGATCCGCGCACCATAGCCGAGCGGGTGCGCGTCGCGCTCCGCCGCAACATCGTCGCCCCGATGACGGTCGACGGCCGCCTGCGCGTGCTGATGATCGGCAGCGTCGTCGAGGAGGCGATCCGCGACACCGTCACCACCATCGACGGCCAGCCCCGGCTCGCCATCGCGCCGTACCAGATGCGGGCGCTGATCGACCTGCTCCGCCGCGAGGTCGAGGCGTCGGGCGCGCGGGCGATCCTGACCGCGCAGGACCTGCGCCGCGCGCTCCGGCTCGTGACCGCCGCCGACCTGTTCGACACGCCCGTGCTGTCCTTCAACGAACTCAATCCCGCGATCCCGCTCGACGTGGTCGCCGAACTCAACCATGCGACGGAGCTGCTCGGCTTCGACGCTCCGCTCGAGGCCGCCGAATGACCCTGCGCTTTCGTACCGCCTTCGCCGCCTTGGTTTTATCGGCGGGCACTCCCGCCGTCGCCGCACTGCCGCCGTTCGGGGCCAAGCCGGTGTCGATCAACGCGCGCGGCCAGGACGTGCGCGTGTTCCTGGCCGACCTGTTCGGGCAGGGCGGCGTCAAGGTGAAGGTCTCGACCGCCGTCACCGGCAAGATCAACGGCGTGTTCGTCGACCAGCCCGGCCGCGTGTGGGAGCAGGTGGCGCGCGCCTACGGCCTGGTCGGCTATTACGACGGCGGCGTGATGCGGGTCTACGCCCAGTCGGAGATCGCCACGCGCTCGGTCGCGAGCGCGCAGGCCGCGCGCGTCGTCGGCGAGATCAAGCGGATGGGGCTGGCCGACGGCGTCAACGACGCGCGCGCGTCGGCCGACCTGGTGATCGCCACGGGCGTCCCCGCCTTCATCCAGCGCGTCGAGGATCTGGCGGGCAGCGCGCGGATGACGCCGGTCGCCGTGGCCGCTGCGCCCGCCGTCGCGACCACGCCCGCCGCCTACGGCGCGGTTGCCTCGCCGCTGCTGCGCATGCCCGCGCGCGGCATGGTGAAGTCGGTGGTGCAGCTCGCGGCCGGGCAGATGAGCCCGTTCGAGGTGCGCATGTTCTTCCTGAAATACCGCGACGCCGCCGACAAGGAGCTGACCAGTTCCGACCGCATCACGCTGGTGCCGGGCGTCGCTAGCCTCTTGCGCGAGCAGATGGGCGACGGGCGTTCGGTCTCGTCGGCCTCGTCCAACTCGAACCAGTACCGCCTGTCCGACTTCGACCGGTCCCAGGAGCGCGGGTTCGGCACCGATCCGCTCGTCTCCACCGAGGGCGACCGCGGGGGGCCGCAGCCCGGCACCGAGGCGGCGCTGATCGATCCCAACGGCGCGCGGATCAGCGCGGACCCGACCAACAACGCGGTCATCGTCCGCGACCGGCCCGAGCGGATGGGCGTGTACGAACAGCTGATCGCCAATCTCGACACCGAACCGCTGATGATCGAGATCGAGGCGACGATCATCGAGGTCAGCACCAGCGCGCTGCGCGAGCTGGGCGTCGACTGGAACCTGGGCATCGGCGCCCTGCGGCTGGTGTTCGGGGGCGAGGTCGCAGGGAGCACCGGCCCCGCCAACATCGGCGCGAGCTATCTGTCGGGAAACGGCGACAATTTCGCGGTACGCATCCGCGCGCTCCAACAGAACGGGGCACTGCGCGTCGTCGCCCGGCCGGTGCTGAGCACCCCGACGAACCAAGTCGCTGTGTTCGACGATACCACCCAGCAGTTCGCGCGGATCACCGGCGAGCGCGAGGTGGCGCTCAAGACCATCACCTACGGCCTATCGATGCGCGTCCAGCCCTCGGCGATCGAGGATGGCGGGCAGATGCGCATCCGCATGGCCGTCGAGATCGCCGACACCAGGCTGAACGGCATGGTCGTGGACGGAATCCCGTTATTCTCGGGCCCACGCATTTCGACCCAATCGATCGTGCGCCACGGCGAGGCGGTGCTGATCGCGGGCATGACCACGTCGACGCAATACGATTACAAGAGCAAGACGCCGTTCCTGGGCGACATTCCGATCGCGGGGCAGGCGTTCCGCAAGCGCAACAAGGGCGAGCAGCGGATGGAGCGGCTGTTCCTGATCACACCGCGCATCACCTCGCTCGCCACGCCGGGCCGTCCCGCCGCGCCCGCGATCGTGCCGCTGTCGCTCGACGAGCTACGCACCGGCAGGCGGGGCGCGGGCGCGCGAAAGGCGGGCGGGCGGCGCCGGTGACCGATACCATGCTCCAATCCGCCCCGGCCGCGGAAATGACCGCCGGAGCGCCGGCCGTGCCCGCGCGCCTGCGCGTGCTGAGCGGGCGGCTGGCGGGGGCCGAGCACCGGCTGCCGGCGGGGCGGAGCGTCACGCTGGGGCATAGTTTCGAGAATGACGTGGTCCTGCGCGGCGCGGGGACGGCCGGGCTGTCGGCGGAGCTGCATCTAGGCGACGACGCGACGATGCTGCGCGTGCTGACCGGCTCACTCGTCGCGCTTGGCCGCGAGCTCGCGGCGGGCGAGGAGTTGCTGCTGCCCGCCTACCTGCCTGTGCGGTTGGGCGAGTTCGCGTGGGCAGTCGGCGGCGACGACGTCGCGCGCTGGAACGAGGCGGCCGAGCTGGCGGGGAGCGTGGCGAGGCCGATCGCCGCCGACCGCGCCCGCCCGCGCCCGGCGATGCGCGACCGCGTCGGCGCGCGCGCGGGCCGCTGGGCGCGGATGGGGCGGCGGCGGGTCCGGACGCTGGCGGTCGGCGGCGGCGCGCTGCTGACGACGTTGCTCGCAATACCGGCGGCGGATCATTGGCGCGACGCGCAGGCGCGCGACCCGGCGGCGGTCAAGCGCAAGCTCGCCGCGGCGGGCTTCGGCGGGCTGGTCGTGGCGCGCGATCCCGGCGGATCGGGGGTGCTGATCACCGGCGGCGTCACCGACGACGCGCAGGCCGAGCGGCTCCAGGCCTTCGCCGCGGCCGAGCTGCCCGGCTCGCTCGTCGAGGTGGAGAGCGCCGCCGCGATGGCCGCTGCCGCGAGCGACATGCTGCGCGTCGCGGGGGTCGAGGCGACGGCGGCCCCGGTGCGCCCCGGCGTGATCGCGGTGACGGGCGACTATCTGCCCGGCGACAAGCAGGTCGAGCTGACCGCGCTGCTCCGCCGCGACATCCCCGCGCTGAGCGTGGTCGAGTACCGTACCGAACCCGGCCGCGGATCGGACGAGCTTCGCCATTTCTTCAACTCGCCCCGGTTCGGTGCGGCGAGCTTCGTCGACGGCGACCCCGGCTTCATCGTCACGGGCGACGGGTCGCGCTGGTTCGCGGGTGCGACGCTACCGACCGGCCACCGCGTCGTCACGATCGGCCGCGGCCAAGTCACGCTGGAGCGCGCCGGCCGCACCGAGGTCCTTTCCATGTAGCGTACCCCGACCCGTAACACCCACCTCAACCAAGGAGCCTACCCCATGTCCGACCCTATCAGCCCGATGAACGCCAACCTCTCGATGGCCGCAGCCTCCAACACCGGCCGCCCGCGCGGCTCCAACTGGTTCGAGGCGTTCGCCAACGCCTGGGGCTCCGCGCTCGACGGCCAGGCGACCAAGATCGAGGCGCAGGCGGGCAAGATCACCGTCGACGGCAACGACCGTCCGTCCGAGATCACCAAGCTGACCGCCGAGTCGATGCGGATGAGCTTCATGGCCAACAGCTCGCACACATCGCTCGACAGCGTTTCCAAGGCGCTCGAGACGATGGCGCGGAAGGGCTGAGCATGATGATCGAAGCGGCCGCTGCGGCGGCGGGCAGCGCCGCGGGCGGCGTGGGAGGCGCGGCCCGCGTCACCGAACTGGGGGCGCCCGGCGGCTCCCAGGCGGATGGGCCGACCGCCGCGCGCTTCCAGGCGGCGGTGGACCGGGCGGATGTCGGCGCGGTAGGAGGCGGGGGCGACCTGCCCCCCGCCGTCCAGGGACTGTTCCGCTCGCTGGACGCGATCAACGTCCAAGCCAAGGACGTGGCGGATTATGCCCGCACCGCCGAGGCGAGCGGCGGGCAGCTGACGCCCGGCGAGATGGTCCAGCTGACGATGCGGTGCCAGCAGTTCATGTTCGAATGCCAGCTGACGTCCAATATCGCCAACCGGAGTTCGGACGGCGTCCAGCAGCTCTTCAAGCAGCAGGGGTGATCCGGTGAGGAACTCCGGCACGTGGCGCGCGGGCGCGGCGGCGCTCGCGCTCCTGCTCGCCGCGTGCGGGGGGCAGGACATCCATAGCGGCCTGACTGAGCAGGAGGCCAACGAGGTCGTCGCCGCGCTGGGCGTCGCCGGCATCTCGGCCACCAAGGCGGCGGGCGAGAAGGAGACATGGAGCGTGGGCGTCGGCGACGGCGACTTCGCCCGCGCGGTGGAGGTGCTGCGCGCCAACGGCCTGCCGCGCGAGGAGTTCGAGTCGCTGGGCGCGGTGTTCAAGAAGGAGGGCTTCACCTCCTCCCCGCTCGCCGAGCGGGCGCGGCTCATGTACGGGCTCAGCCAGGAGCTTAGCCGCACCATCTCCGGGATCGACGGCGTGGTGCAGGCGCGCGTCCACCTGACGATGCCCGAGGCCGATCCGCTGAGCCACCAGGCCCCGCCTTCGTCGGCGTCTGTGTTCGTCAAATACCGCCCGGGCTTCGACCTGCGCAACCAGACGGGCGCGATCAAGTCGCTCGTCACCAACGCGATCGAGGGGCTGACCTACGAACGGGTGAGCGTCGTGATGGTCGCCGCGCGGCCTTCGCCAGCGCCCGCAGGCACCGGGCTGGGCGGCGTGGTCGGTACGATCGCGACGGTGCTGGCCGTCGTCGCGGCGCTAATCGCGGCGGCGCTGCTGGCGCTGGCCGGGCCGGGCTGGCTCAAGCGGCGGCGCGCGGGCGGTAAAGCTGTGGTCCCGTCGGAGGGTCGGTGAGCGAACGCCGCGTTCTCCATCGCCGGCTGCGGCGCGAGGCGCTGGAAACGCGTCCGGGGGCGGGCAGGGGCGAGCGGCTTCGCCTCCGGCTTGCCGGCCAGGCACCGCCGAGCTTCGACGCGCTCGCGCGCGTGCCGATGTGGCGGCTCCATCCCGCGCCCGGCCTGCCGCGCGTCGCGCTGGCGGCGGGGCTGCTCCATTACCGCGCGCAGATCGACGGCGAGCTGAGCGGCGCGCGGTTGAAGCCGTTGATGGAGGCGTGCGGCGAGGAGCTGTTCGACCGGGCCTGCGCCACCGCCCCGCCGCCGCCCGACCAATGCGCGCCGGAGGGCGCGGCGATCCCGCTTCCCGAAGAGCTGATGCTCGTAGGCCTGACATTGCTGGAGAGCGTCGGCGATCCCTCCGCTCGCGCGTTGACGGCGCGCGCACTGACGCTCGTGGAGGAGGCGGCGTGAGCTTCCAGCTCCTGATCGGCGACGGCGCGGCGATCCTGGGCGGCGGCAGCGCGCGCATCCCCGCCGGAGAGCGCGAGGCCTTCGCCGACGCGCACGCGCTCCTGGCCCGCGCCGCCGCCGAGGCCGCGTCGGTCGCCGATCGTGCGGAGGCGGCGACCGCGCGGGGCCTGGAGGAGGGTGCGCGCGAGGCATCGGCACGCGCGGAGGCGGAGGTCGCCGCGCGCGTGGCCGAACTGGCGGCTTCGCTCGCTATCGAGGCAACCGCCCGTCGCGCGGAGATCGCGACGGCGGCGCTGGCGGGGGCGGAGGCGATCATCGGCGCTCTCCCCCGGGAAGAAGCGGGCGTGCGCCTTGCACTTCAGGCGGTCGCGCGGCTTCCCGATGACGAGCGGATCGCCATCCTCTGTTCCTCGGCCGTCGCGCCCCGCCTCCAGGCCGCGCTCGCCGGGCGCGAGGGGGTGACGGTTGAGGCTCGCGACGGCTTTAGCGATCTCCAGCTCGAACTCGCGACGGGCGCGGGGCGGATCGTGGCGTCGCTCGACGTCCAGATCGCCGCGCTCGCCGAACGTTGGGGCGTGTCGGCGTGAAGTTGGAGGAGCAACCCGGCTCGCTCCTGTCGGCGCTTGCGGGCGCGCCCTTGTTCGAGCAGCGCGGGCGGCTGGTGGGCGCGGTCGGCACCACCATCCGCGCGCGTGGGCTACGCGCGCGGATCGGCGAGACGGTCGAGATCGTCGACGCCGAGCGCGGCGGCCGATCGCTGATGGCCGAAGTCGTCGGACTGGCCGACGGCGAGCTCCTCCTCACCCCGCTCGGCGACCTGCGCGGCCTGTCGCTTTCCGCCGAGGTGATCCTGCGCGCGGCGCACGCGCAGGTGCCTTGCGGCCCGGCGCTGCTCGGCCGGGTGATCGACGCGCAGTGCCGCCCGCTCGATGGCGGCCCGCCCATACCCCGCGACCGGGTGCGGCCGCTCGACGCGCCCGCGCCGAACCCGATGACGCGCGCGCCGATCGACCGGCCGATGGAGACGGGCGTGCGCGCGATCGACGGGCTGCTGACGCTCGGCCGCGGCCAGCGCGTGGGCGTGTTCGCCGCGGCGGGCGGCGGCAAGTCGACGCTGCTGGCCACGCTCGCCCGGCAGACCCGCGCCGACGCGGTCGTGATCGCGCTGATCGGCGAGCGCGGGCGCGAGGTGCGCGAGTTCGTCGAGGAGGTGCTCGGCGCGCAAGGCCTGGCGCGATCGGTCGTCGTCGTCGCCACTTCCGATCGGCCCGCGATGGAGCGCGTCCGGGCGGCGCAGGTCGCGACCGCGATCGCCGAGGGGATGCGCGACGAAGGGCAGGACGTGCTGCTCCTGATGGACAGCGTCACCCGCTACGCCCGCGCGCTCCGCGAGATCGGGCTTGCGGCGGGCGAGCCGGCGGTCCGGCGCGGCTTTCCCCCGTCGGTCTTCGCCGAGCTGCCGCGCCTGTTCGAGCGCGCGGGCAATGCGGCCGTCGGCGGCATCACCGGCATCTACACCGTGCTGCTGGAGGAGGAGGATGCGAGCGACCCGGTGGGCGAGGAAGTCCGCTCGCTGCTCGACGGGCACATCCACCTGTCGCGCGCGCTCGGGGCCAAGGGTCATTATCCCGCGATCGACGTGGGGGCGAGCCTGTCGCGGCTGTTCTCCAAGCTCGCCGCCGCCCCCCAGGCGCAGGCCGCCCGGCGGGTGCGCGCGATGCTCGCCAAGCTCGCCGACATCGAACTGCTGGTGCAGATCGGCGAATACCGCCCCGGCCACGACCGCCTGGCCGACACGGCGCTGGGCAGCCGCGACGCGATCGACGCCTTCCTGCGCCAGGGCGAGGACGAGCCCTCCAGCTACGCCACCACGGTAGCCATGCTCCGGGGTCTCGATCCCGATGGGTGATCCCGTGCTCCTCGCCAAGCTGGCGCGCGTGGCGACGGTGCGGCGCGACCGCGGCGCGGCGGCGCTGGCCGAGGCGGCGCGCGCGACCGCCGCGCG
>NZ_CAXSBH010000002.1:0-123549 GCF_964235535.1 uncultured Sphingomonas sp. | reverse complement strand
GCCCGAGTTCGACACGCGGTATCGGCAAGACGTGGCACGGTTCTATGGGCGGTAAGGGGTAACCGAGCGCGCACTCAAGCCTCGGCAGGGCTTGGGTGCGCGTCCGCGCGAGGCGGACAGAGGCGAAAGAAGGTAACGCTAGATAACGCTAAGGACGATCCATCGCGCGTCCGGCGTTCCCGAACAAGTTGGCGAAGTTGAGACGTAAACGCGGTCTCGACTTCGGGAAAAGCGCCGCCGGGCTCGGGTGCAGCTTTACACCGATTGACACTGCGGCGTGAACGATCGCGTGGGATCGTTTCATTTTATGGACGGATGTCAAAGAGCATGGGGCGAAGTGACCCCGAGTCGCGGCGACCCTGACATGGGGCGCGGGCTGTAGGACAGCGGTTTCGGCCAGCGCCGCCTCGCGCTGGTTAGATCGCCAAGGCATGACTCCAATCATCAAGCGATGACCGCCACGGCCAGGCTACGAGACACTCCCGACTTCATAGGCAACCGTGATCGAGCAACGGTGCCAGATCCGACCGGTCGTGACTGCGGCCTAGGACCTCAGCCATTCCGTAACAGCTCGCCAGCTTACGCTTTGATCGTGCATCGAACTTGCGCGTCATGGAAGGTCGTAGATTTCTACCGTTTTTCCGGATGGTGCAGAACTTGTGGGTTTTGCATCGCTGGTGTCAAAATCGAACCGGATTACGAAGCCATCTGCAAGGCATGGCAACCCGAGCCGGCCCGGTTTAATTTGAATCCGCACCATCAATCACAGGGCCCAAACGTCTAGGGACAACGTCGCAACTGGACGGCATCCGTATCCGGGACATCGACCGTGCATATTCCGGCATTTTTCATCCTTTTAACGGTGTCCTCCAGTCGAGTACATACGTCCATCACTTCCTGCGTTTCGTCGGCTGCGGGATCGCAGTTTCGCATTTCGATATTCCACTCGGAAATGAGTAAGTTCTGTTCGGCGGTCCATTCCGGCTCGGCAGTGGTTTTGCTGGAGTCGGTAGTTTGCATCTCTTCAGGCTCCTCCTCACGTTGCGAGTTCCTGAGTCGATCACCGACAACCGATGTAACTGCATCTTCCGATGCAGCCTTTGCGTACTGCATTGCCTCTGGTGCAACAGTATTAATTATAAGCTCTTGCTTATCTTCGACAGACGGTCTGATTGTGTAGCGTACTTGAAATGTACGGTCTTCATGATCTTTATATTTAATGGTTAGTTTGCGTCACAAGATACGCTCTTAATAGCCTTATTAACGCCGGCAAGTGCAATTGTATTAAGAGAGTAAATAAAAAGACTTATACCCCGTTCAATATCCTGACTAATTTGATCGCCAACTGGATGAATTGTAGGTTTTATTTTCGAAAGTAGTGTTGTCCGAGCGTCTTCACGATTGCAGGCGTCTGCCGACCCTTCAGCCAGTAGGTCCAAGGTGGACGCTTCCCCCTTCGCGGCCGGAGTCACAGATGTGTTGCATCCTGTGACCGCAATGGTCGCAAGCAGTATAAAGCGCTTCATTATTTTCCCCCTTCAACCTCTAGGAGAACAGCGCGCATCTTTGCCCAGCCGTTCCTCCTATAATCGCCAGCCTACATCGCAGAGTGTGCCTCATCGTCTTGTGGCAAAGCATTGTAGTCAAAGCTCGCACCGAACTCGGTGTAACGTAGACATGGCATATCTGCGATCGTCTTCGTGCCCTTCATCACCACCAGTCCAGAAGAGACTGCCGCTCCTGTGCGGCCGTTCCCCTCTATGCTATAGACGATGTAGCTGTAGGAACCGTTCGCGAACCTGATTTGATACTCCATGCCTGCGTATCGATCGGAACGATAAAAGACATTTCCTTGGCCAGCGCTGCCAATGATGGCCATTTCTACTTTCGCGGGTGTGCCAAACTGGTAAGTCAGCCTGCTGCCAACGGCAGTCACCGACACCGACTTTTTCCCTAGAGAACATGCGAAAAGTTTCTTAGGTGTGCCCGCCTTAGCCTCTGCGGTGCTTGGTGCAGCTAACCTAGTAAACGCGAGCAGCGCGACGACAGTCGCTCCACAAATTTCTTTCATTGTACCCCCTTATGCCATGCGAAGCGCAGAATGGATGTGGGCACCTCGATTAGTAAAAAGGTTCCGGCAGAAGCGACGGGTAACGAGTGTCCGCCAACGCTTGACCTATTGCGAGAGACGCGCGTTTTGTGTATCGCTCTCAAATGCCAAGGAGGGCACGATGACGCAGGTAGCAGCGACCGAGTTCGCCCGCAATTTCGGTCGCTATCGCGAGCAAGCTCAACGCGAACCGGTGGCCGTGGTGACGCACAACCGGGTGACCGGCTATTTCGTGTCGGCCCGTGACTATGACGAATATCAACGCCTGAAGGCGATGGTTCCTACCGTCCTGGCGGTCGAGGAGCTGGACGCCAAGACATTGAAGGCGTTGGCGGCGTCGCGGATGGATGTTCGGCACGACCATCTTAATGCGCTGATGGATTGAGCCTTGTCGCTTCCTAGCCCGGAACCGGGCTTGGTCATCCCCTATGCCTATCTGTGGCGGCACGAGCATCGCAAAGGGCAGGAGGAAGGCCGCAAGGTCCGCCCCTGCGTCATCGTGCTGGCGTTGCAAAGCCCCAAGGGCGGTGCCCCGCGCGTGACGGTCGCACCGATCACACATACGCCGCCAGCGAAGGACAGGGAGGCGATCGAGCTGCCGCTTCGTGTCAAGCAGGCGCTCAGCCTCGACGGCGACCGCTCCTGGATCGTGCTGGATGAGGTGAACCAGTTCGCCTGGCCCGGCTATGACATTCGGCCTGTGCCGGGGAGCAAGGATCGCTTCGCCTACGGCTTCATCCCACCCAAGCTCTACGATATTGTCATCGGCCGCATTCTCGAGTTGGCCGCTGCGCGGCGCATTGCCGAGATCTCGCGTGATTGAGCGGAACCGCCGTGCCATCCTTGATTGCCCGCGCATGACTCGGCACCTAGACTTTTGCAGCCAAATGATCGTGACGCTTATGGGAAACACGCCGCGGCGAAGCCGCGTCGTCGAACGACACGGCCGGACGAGGGCCGGCCGGTCGTCGGCCGTGGCGTCGCTGGTTCGTCGGGCTAAGCTGCGCTTAGCGCGACTGCGACGCCATGCTTCCGTTCCACCCCCGAAATCCCTATATGTCAACGATGACGGACACCCTGCAATCCACCAATAATTCCGGCGACTACGGCGCTTCCTCGATCAAGGTGCTGAAAGGGCTCGACGCGGTGCGCAAGCGGCCGGGCATGTATATCGGCGATACCGACGACGGGTCGGGGCTGCACCATATGGTGTTCGAGGTCTCCGACAACGCGATCGACGAGGCGCTGGCGGGGCATTGCGACCGGATCGACATCGTCCTGAACCCCGACGGGTCGGTGTCGGTGACCGACAACGGCCGCGGCATTCCGACTGGCATCCATCCGGAGGAGGGCGTGTCGGCGGCCGAGGTGATCATGACCCAGCTGCATGCGGGCGGCAAGTTCGACAACACCAACGACGACAACGCCTACAAGGTGTCAGGCGGGCTGCACGGCGTGGGCGTGTCGGTGGTGAACGCGCTGTCCGAGTGGCTCGATTTGACGATCTGGCGCGACGGCGAGGAGCACCGGATGCGCTTCGCGCACGGCGACGCGGTCGCGCCGCTCGAGCGGACGGGCGCGTCGGCGCGCAAGGGCACGATGGTGACGTTCCTGCCCAGCCCGACCACCTTCAAGATCGTCGAGTTCGATTTCGACAAGCTGGAGCACCGATATCGGGAACTGGCGTTCCTGAACTCCGGCGTGCGGTTGTTCATCACCGATGCGCGGCACGACGAGCCGCGGACCGTCGAGCTCTATTATGAGGGCGGGATCGCCGCGTTCGTGAAGTATCTCGACCGCGCCAAGACGCCGCTGATGTCCAATCCGGTGGCGATCAACGGGCAGCGCGACGATGTCGGGATCGACGTCGCGCTGGAATGGAACGACAGCTATTACGAGCAGGTCCTGGCCTTCACCAACAACATCCCGCAGCGCGACGGGGGGACGCATATGGCCGCCTTCCGCGCGGCGCTGACGCGGACGCTCAACAACTATGCCGAGAAGTCGGGGTTGCTGAAGAAGGAAAAGGTGTCGCTGACGGGCGACGACATGCGCGAGGGGCTGACCGCGATCGTATCGGTCAAACTGCCCGATCCGAAATTCTCGTCGCAGACCAAGGACAAGCTGGTCTCGTCCGAGGTGCGCGCCCCGCTCGAGTCCCTCATGGCTGACAAGCTGGCCGAGTGGCTGGAGGAGAACCCCGCGACCGCCAAGGCGATCATCCAGAAGGTGATCGACGCCGCCGCCGCGCGCGAGGCCGCCAAGCGCGCGCGCGAGCTGACGCGGCGCAAGGGGGCGATGGACATCGCCTCGCTGCCGGGCAAGCTGGCCGATTGCCAGGAGCGCGACCCGTCCAAGTCCGAGCTGTTCCTGGTCGAGGGCGACTCGGCGGGCGGTTCGGCGAAGCAGGGGCGCGACCGGCATTTCCAGGCGATCCTGCCGCTCCGGGGCAAGATCCTGAACACCGAGCGAGCGCGCGAGGACCGGATGCTGTCGTCCAAGGAGATCGGCACGCTGATCACCGCGATGGGGACGGGCATCCGCGACGACTTCAACGCGGACAAGCTGCGCTACCACAAGGTCGTCATCATGACGGACGCCGACGTCGACGGCGCGCATATCCGCACGCTACTGCTGACGTTGTTCTACCGGCACATGCCGCGGATCATCGAGGGCGGGTATCTCTATATCGCGCAGCCGCCGCTCTACAAGGCGACGCGCGGGCGGTCGGAGGTGTATCTGAAGGATGATGCGGCGCTCGACGATTATCTGGTCGACGCCGGGCTGAACGCGCTGGTGATGGAGACGGCGGGCGGGGCGCGGTCGGGACGCGACCTGCGCGAGCTGGTCGAGCATGCGCGGCGGATGCGGACGCTGATGCGGTATGTGCCCAGGCGCTACGACCCGTCGATGATCGAGGTGCTGGCGCTGGGCGGGACGCTCGACCCGCAGATCGACCGGGCCGCGCGAGAGGCGGCGTTGACCCAGGTCGTGCGCTTGCTCGGGAGCAACGATGAGGAGGCGCGCTGGTCGGCGCGGCTGACCGAGGATGGCGGCGTCCATTTCGAGCGGCTGTGGCGCGGGGTGACCGACCACCACATCGTCGAGGCGGGGTTCCTGGTGTCGGCAGAGGCTCGCAAGCTGCACGCATTGGCCGCCGAGCAGTCGGAGGCGTATGCCGGGCAGGCCAAGCTGGTGCCGATGAAAGGCGCGCCGCAGCCGGCCGAGGTCGAGCCGGGCGAGGACGAAGGCGGCGAGGGTGGGGCCGAGACGATCACCGTGTCGCGCCGCGAGACGCGCGTGTCGCGGCCGAGCCAGCTGGTCGACGCGATCCTGGCGGCGGGGCGCAAAGGCTTGGCGATCCAGCGCTATAAGGGCCTGGGCGAGATGAACGCCGAGCAGCTGTGGGAGACGACGCTCGATCCCGCGAACCGGACGATGCTGCGGGTGTCGTCGGCCGACATCGCAGGGGCCAACGAGATCTTTACCCAGCTGATGGGCGAAGTCGTCGAGCCCAGGCGCGAGTTCATCCAGGACAATGCGCTCAACGTGGCGAACCTGGACGTCTGAGCGGTATGGCGTTCATCGTTCGGCGAAGCACCGAGGTCGCGGGCGCGGCGGAGCCGCGTGGTCGGTTCAGCGGCGACGACATGGCCCTGATGATATCGGAGCCGCCTTGCGACCGACCTCGGCGAAATGTCGGCCGCGGGTCGATCTATTTCACCGCGTGAGGGCGTGTTTCACGATGTGGAAGATCACATGCTGCTCGATCGTCCCGCGAAACAGGTGCGCCATGGGTCCCGAGGACCGAACGGCGACATCCTCGCCGCCATGGGTTTCCGAGCCGAGCGGCACCAGCGCCTGTTGGCGGAAATCCAGCCCGGTCGGGTCGGCGCTCGTCGGATCGGCTCGGACCGCTCCGGTCGCGCCGGAGCCGTTGGCGTAACCCAGGGTCGTGTAGGCCTTGCCATCCGCCGCGAGGATCGGCTTGCCCGTCGCGTCGGCGGCGACGCCCAGGATCGGGTTGCCCCGCGCCGGGTATCCCGAGATGCTGAGCGTGTGGCTGTGATCGGCGGTCACGAGGATCAGCGTCTCGCGCGGATCGGTCGCCGCCGCGGCGCGGGCCACCGCCTCGTCGAGCGCCACCGCCTCTTCCAGCGCGCGCCGCGCATTGCCGGCGTGGTGGGCGTGGTCGATCCGCCCGCCCTCGACCAGCAGCACGAACCCGCCTTTGCGAGCGCTCAAACGCTTGATCGCGACGGCGGTCATGTCGGCCAGCGAGGGCTCCCCGGCGGGATCACGCGCGCGGTCGGCCTCGTACTTCATGTGATCGGGATCGAAGAGGCCCAGCACCGGTCCCGTGGGCTTCAGCGCCGCGAAGCCGCGCGAGTCCTGGATGTATGAGCCGTCGGGGTGACGGCGGCGCCACTCGGCCGCGAGGTCGCGCCCGTCGGTCCGGCGACCGCGCAGCTCCGGATATTCCGGGTCCGCCGTCGCTGCGGGAAAGAAGTTGGCGCGGCCGCCACCCAGCACGACGTCGAGGCGGGAGCCGACGGATCCCTCGACGAGTTGGCGGGCGATGTCGACGCAACCCTCGCGCCGAGAACGTTCGTCGAGGTTCGCGTCGGCCTCCCAATCGCGCTGAGGCGTGTGCGCGTAGGCGGCGGCCGGCGTGGCGTGCGTGATCCGCGCGGTCGAAACGATGCCCGTCGCGCGTCCCAGGCGCTGGGCAATGCCGAACAACGACTCTACTCCGTGGGCGCGCGACCCGGCACAGTCGCCAATCGCGACCTCCGGGCCGATCCCGATCACGTCGTTGCGCGTTTTCACGCCTGCCAAGATCGCGGTCGCGGTGGGTGCAGAGTCGGCGACCTGAGTGTCGTGCGAGTACGTCCGCACCAGTGCCGCATGCGGTAGCCGGTCCATCGCGGTCACGTACGACTCGCCGTCGACGCCCGCGCGCTGGCCCTGATGGATGCGTGCTGCGGTCTGGGTGGAGACGCCCATGCCGTCGCCGACGAACACGATCACGTTGCGGGCGCGCCGCTCGATCGGCCACTCGCGCGCCATGCGCTCCACGGTCGCCGCGGCCGCGCCGCGATAGGCATCGGTGGTGACGGCCGGCGGCGGCGGCGCCGGCGTCCGCTGCGCGGCGAGCGGGGCGGCCATCGCGAGCGGAACGGCGAGGATGGTGCGGATCATCGGCGCAGGCCCAACGCCGCGCGGATCGGCACCCAGCCGGCGTATTTGAAATTCTGCGTCGCCGGTGCGTTGTCGCCGTCCTGGGCTACAAACAGCCCATCGGGAAAGCGCGGACCGAAGTCGCCCAGCGCCAGGTCGATCCCGTCCGTCTCGCTGGTCGCGTCCACCGTCCCGCCGCCGATGCGGAAGCGACCGGCATAACGCATGCCCGGCAGATGATAGGCGGTGTAGGCGTTATCGCCCTGGCTCGACGCGATCAGGTAGCCCCCGCGCCGACCTTGGGGGGCCAGCGCCAGTCCTTCCGCATCGGCGACCAGCGTCCGCGCGTCGACCCGCGCGACCAGCTTACCCGCGACCGACGCCCCGGGATCGGCGGCGAAGCGCCAGATTCCCGCATCCTCCTCCGCCACGTACAAGACACCGGTTCGGTCGTCGACGACGCAGCCCTCGGCCTGGGACGGCACCTTCATCGATCGGACCGGGCGCACCCGGGGCGCTTCTCCGGAGAGGTCGATCGCGACCTGGTCGATGCGGCCGTCCTTCATCACGACGAAGCCGAAGAGCGTTCCGTCGCCCGCGCGTCGCCACAGGCACATGCCGTAGGCCTCGCCGGGACCGATGGGGAAACGGCCGAGCGGCTGGAGCCGGGCGGCGGCCGTGTCGAGCAGGAACAGCGACATCTTGGCCCAGTTGGCCTGCGCGCGGTCGCTCGCGGCGACGATCACGCGGTCCGGCAGCTCGCGTAGGTCGATGTTGTTGGAGCGGACGGCGGGCGTGAAGCTGAGGCGGCGGCCGGACAGGTCGTGGACGTGGATCCCCGCCTGCTTGTCGGTGCCGATGACGAGGCTGCGAGCCGGATTCGCCGCGTTGCGCCAGATCGCGGGATCGTCGGCGGCGTCGGCGGCCGTGTCGACGGGATCGGTTTCGGCGATCGCCGCCACGAGCGGCGGCGACGTGGAAAGCGGCATCGTCGCGCAACCCGCGAGCAGGAACGTGACGACCGCCGCACCCGTCCGCATCAGAACGTCACCCGCACGCCGCCCGTGTACCGCCGCCCGAACGTCTCCCGCTCGATGGTGAACCGGCTGCTGCCGACGAAGCGTCGACCGGGGCCGTCCAGCAGGTTGGCGAAGTCGGCGTAAAGCTCGACGTTGGGCGTCAGATTGTAGCGCACCGATGCGTCGAGCTCGTCGTCCTTGGCCCAATAGAAGTCGCCGCCGTCGATGCCCCGGAACACGCCGTTGATGGTGGCGAAGGTCCCGATCCCGTCGATCCAGCTCGAACGGTTCTGGTATGACACGCGCGCCGAGAAGCCGTATTTCTCGTAATAGCCGATCAGGTTGTAAACCGCGTCGGACGCGCCGGGCAGCCTGACCTTGCGTCCGTCGGGCGTGTCGGCGCGGCTCCGGTTGATCGTGGCGTTGAGCTGGACGCCGAAGCCGCCCATCCAGTCGGGCAGGCCGAGCCGGGCGGTGAAGGGGTCGAGCTGCTGCTGGATCGCGCCCTCGACGCCGAGGATATAGCCGTCGCCGCCGTTGGTGATCGTCGAGAAGGTATATTGCGACCGATCGGCTCCGCCGAAATTGAGCGTGTCGCGGCCAAACGTGCCGGTCGAGTTGAACAGGACGTCCTTCACGTCCTTGTAATACGCGCCGATCGACAGGAAACCGCGGGGCTGGGTGTAATATTCGAAATAGAGGTCGACGCCACGCGCCTTTTCCGGCTTCGCGTCGGGGTTGCCGCCCGAGATCGTCTGGTTCGCGTCGTTGAACGTCAGGTTGGGGCGGAGCTGATCGTAATCGGGCCGCGCTGCACCGGTGTTGAACGAAAGCCGCGCCTTCAGGCTGTCGTCGACGTCCCAATTCACGTGCAGGCTCGGATAAACCAACGTTTGGTCGTTGGTCACCTCGACCGGCGTGGTCGCGCCGGTGGTTCCGTTGATCGCGAACGCCCGGCTGTCGTTGCGGATGTGCTCCACGCGGGCGCCGCCCACGACATTGCCCCAAGGCAGGGTCGTCGTCGCCATCAGATAGCCCGCATAGACCTTTTCCTGCACGTCGTAGAAGTTGGCGGGCACGGGATTGTAAGGCGCCACCGTGGCGGCGCGGTCGAGGAGGTCGAGGATCTTGTCCCGGCCGAAGTACTGGAAGGTGTAGCCGAGCGGAAGCTCGCCCTGGAACCCGCCGGGAATGGCGATGGCCGAGTAGCCGGTGGGGATGCCCGCGGCGGTGAACAGCGCCGCGCTGGTCACGTCGAGCAGCCGCTCGTTCGACGTCTTGGTGCGGTCGTCGTAGCGCAGCCCGGCGGCGATCGTGACCTCGGCGGCGGCCAGGGTGATCGGCCGCGAGACGTCGAGCTTGGCGGTGTACGCCTCCGTCACGTCGTTGGCGATCAGGCCGCGCAGCCGCGACAGGGTCCGGGGGAAATCCTCGATCGCCGTGACGCGGTCGCCGCGCGCGAGCGTGCCGTTGGCGTTGCGGATCGTGCGATACAGCTCGACCTTCGCCAGTTGAGGGTCGCGCAGGTCGTAGAGCACGGTCAGCCGGTTGGGCGCGCCCGCGCCGTTGGTGCCGAATCCGGGGCTGTCGTAGTTGAGCTGGGCGGGCTGCGTCCGGTCGTCGATCGAGCGGGTGTAGTTGCCGCGCCACGCCACCGTCCAGTCGTCCAGCCGGTGGTCGCCGCCGATCGTGTTGGTGAACACCGACTGCTTGTAGGCCCGGACGGTGAAGTTCGAATTGAGGTCGATGCCGTACACGGTGCCGAGCAGCGGCGAGTTGCCGGTGCAGACGTCTGCATAACCGGTCGTGTTCGCCGCCGGTACGGGGTTGGCCGGGCAGGCGGTCGTCGCGGTCGGCACGCGCCCCTGCTGGTCGTCGAGGTCGAAGATGTAGTTGTTGCGCAGCTCGTCATCCTCGAAGGCCGAGTAGATCGACGCCGCGAACAGCCGATTGTCGTCGTTCGGCCGCCAGTCGAGCCGGGTCGTGAGCGCGTAGTTCCGCCGGACCAGCCGGTAGAGCTTGTTCTCCGTCTCGCGCGCGAAGACCCGGTCGGCGAAGCCCGGCCGCCGGTCCTGCTCGACCGCCTCGAAATCGGTTTCGAAGTTGTCGGTCACCATGCCGCGCCGGTAGAGGCTGGCCGACGAGGTGAGGCCGAACTCGCCGATGCCGGTCTCGAACCGGTCGGAGACGACGAGCGAACCTTCATACTCGCTGCGTTCGCCCAGCTCGACATAACCGAGGCCGGCCTTGGCCTGAATCTTGAACCCGGGATAGTCGAACGCGGTGCGGGTGATGATGTCGACGTTGCCCGCGATCGTCTCGCCCGTCATGTCGGGCGTCACGGCCTTGCGAACGACTATCTGCGACGCGATCGCCGACGGGATGGAGTCGAACCGGGCGTCGCGCCCTTCGGGGCTGACCACGTTGATGCCGTCGAACGACAGGGTGGTCCAGTTGATCGGGGCGCCGCGCAAGTTGACGTAGCGCGCCTGGCCTTGGTCGCGCTGCACGCCGACGCCGGGCAGGCGGCTGATCGCCTGGGCGACGTTCTGGTCGGGCAGCCGGCCGACCGAGTCGGCGGCGACGACCGAGACGAGCGACCTGCTGTTGCGCTGCGCCTGGAGCGCCGCCGCCTCCGACTCGGCGATCGGGCGCGAACCGGTGACGACCACTTCGCCGGCCGCGTCGGGCGAGGTCGCCATGGCGACGTCCAACGTTACGGCCGCGTTCGCGACGGTGAGTGCGCGGGGCAGGTCGGGGAAACCGACATGGCGGAACATGACCTCGTACGTTCCGGCCGGCACGTCGCGCAGCTCCCATCGCCCCGAGCGGTCGGCGACCGCGGTGCGGCCGAGTGCGGGGACATCCACCGTCGTGTCTTCGAGATAGCCGCCCGACGCGTCGGTGACCGTGCCGGACACGGTCGCACGCGCCGCCGCGTCGCCCTGCGCCGCCGCAGGGGTCCAGGCGGGACCACAGGCGCAGCTCGCCAGCAGAGCGCGCATGAAGATGTTCCGCCCGGACCAGGCTGACAGATTACGCATTGGCGACTTCCCCCCGGCGGAAAGCTCGCTCGCCCCCGTCCGCGTCGCCGCAGTGCAGCAGCGTGATGGCGGGAGTGTTACTTGGCGGCGACAGATAGAAGACACTTTGCCCGCTGGACAGACCGGCGTCGCGAGAGTCGCCGCCGTGGGAGTCGCGCCGTCGCGCTAGGGCGAGACCGGGTGAAGCGTGCCGAGGATCGGGGCGCGGTCGGGCGGTCGGCGCTCGGATCAACCGACATCCGAAAAATTCACATCTGCCGGGTAACCGCGTCGGGTATGTGGCCGCGACGAACACGAGCAGGCGATCGGCGATCGGCGATCGGCGATCGGCGACCGACCGATCCGCGCGCGCGGTTCCACGTCGTCGTGGTCCTGGGCCGCATGGGTCGGCGGCTTCGTCGCGCTGGCCGCCCTCACGTTCATGCTCGTCCAGAACTCCATCGAGGCCCGCCACCGGCAGGACGAGGCGCAATGGTGGCGGACCCACACGCTTCGCGTCCTGATCGACGTCGAGGCGGTCGACACGGCGCTCAACAAGGCTTTACGCGGCGAGCGCGGTTACGTCCTAACTGTGCGCCCCGGCGCGCTGGCGACTTTCGAACAGGGACTTCTCGATTATCACAAGGTGGTGCGCCGGATCCGCCGGCTGACTCGCGACAACGTGCTCCAGCAACGTCGCCTGACCGAGCTCGACGGGCGGGTCGCCACCTTCACCGCGACGGCGCTGCCGGTGGTCGACCTGGTGAAGGCCGGTAAGGTCGAGCAGGCCGTGGCGGCTGCCCGCGTCGGCCGCGAACGCGAGGCGCTCGAGAATGCGACCGCGCTGCTCGATGAGATCAGGGCCGAGGAGGGACGCCTGTTAAGATCGAGAGAGTCGCTAAGCGCCGAAGCCACCGCGCGGAGCGACCGTTTCGGACGGATCGTGCTCCTGGTGTTCGCCGGGCTGCTGGCCATAATCGCGGGCGCGGTCGCGGCGGTGCTGCGCGGCCGTGCGGCGTCCGAACGCACGACGGCGGCTATCCTGGAAAAGGAGCGGCTGTTGATCCTCGCCCAGTCCGTGGGGAAGCTCGGGCATTGGCGGCTGAACATCGTTACCGGTGCCATGGCCTGGTCGGACCAGATACGGCGCATATACGGCCTTGCCGCCGAAACGGCCGCGACGGTCGAGAACGCGCTGGCCGTTTATCATCCGGACGATGTCGCGCGGGTTCGCGCGACGTTGCAGGAGGCCGTGGCGACCCGCGCGGGGTACCAGTCCCGCGCGCGCGTCATCCGGCCGGACGGTGAAATCGTCCATGTCCTGACGCGCGCGGAAATCGAGCTGGACGCCGCCGGAGCGCCTGCCGGCTTCTTCGGCGTAGTGCAGGACGTGACCGAACAGGCGATCGCCGAGGTCCAGCGGCGGGAACAGCACGAGCAGTACCGTCTGCTCGCCGATCATTCGAACGACATGATCGTCCGGATCGGCCTGGACGGCATCCGCCGCTACGTATCGCCGGCCTGCCGGACGTTGTTGGGCTACGGTCCGGACGAGCTGATCGGCGGCGCGCCCGTTGCCGCGATCCACCCGGACGACAGGGCGCGAGTCATGGAGGTCTGCCGGTCGTTGCTGGCGGACGTCGACGACCCGATCTGCAGCTACCGGCAGCAGCACCGAGAGGGTCATTATGTCTGGCTGGAGGCGGCCTACAGATTGATACGGGACCGAAGCGGCGAGCCGGTCGAGTTCGTCGCCACCGTCAGAGACATCAAGCGTCGACAAGCGGCCGAGATCGCAGCCGCCGAGTCGGCCGCGCATCTCCAGGAAAGCCACCGGTTGTTCAGCATGGCGGCGTCGCTGGCCCGGGTCGGCCATTGGCGGGTCGATCTCGTGGGCGGCGCCGTCGCCTGGTCGGATGAGGTCTACCGCATCCACAACCTTGGGCACGACCATGTTCCCACGCTGGAGAACGCGATCGACTTGTACCATCCCGACGACCGGGAGCAGGTCCGACACGATGTCGAGCAAGCCACCGTCCAAGGCACGCCGTTCGAGTTCGTGGCGACGCTGCTGCTCGGGGACGGCTCGACCAAGTCGGTCGCGGTGCAGGGTCAGGCGGAGCGCGCGCCGGACGGCGCGGTGGTCGGGGTGATCGGCGTCATCCAGGACATCACCGTTCAGACGGCGGCGCAGGAAGCGTTGCGCGACAGCGAGCGGCAATATCGCCTGCTGGCAGACAACGCCACCGATGTGGTGCTGCGTACGGCCGACGACGGTTCCGTGCTGTATGTTTCGCCGTCCTGCGTCGAATTGTCCGGGTTCGCGCCCGACGAGCTGATGGGACGGCACAGCGCCGAGTTCATCCACAAGGACGAGCACGCGTCCGTACATGCCGCCCATATCGCGATCATCACGGGCGCTCGGGATGCGGTCACCGTCCAATACCGATTGAAGCAGAAGAGCGGCGGCTGGCGGTGGCTGGAGTCGCACATGAAATGCTGGCAAGGTCCCGACGGCGTGTGCGAAGGCGTGATCTCCGCCATCCGCGACATCGAAGCGCGCAAGGCGCTGGAAGCGCAGCTGGTGACGGCGCGGGAAACCGCCGAAGCGGCGGCGCACAGCAAGACCAACTTTCTCGCCAACATGAGCCACGAGATCCGAACGCCGATGAACGGCGTGGTCGGCTTCACCGAACTGTTGCTGGCCGGCGACCTGTCGCCCGAGCAGCGCCGCCGCGCCGAGCTGATCGCGGATTCGGGTCGCAGCATGGTCCGGTTGCTGAACGACATTCTGGACCTTTCGAAGATCGAGGCGGGTCAGATGAGCGTAGGGCGCGAACCGTTCGATCTCCTTCACGCATTGAGGGCCTGCGTGCGACTAGTGAAGCCCGCCGTCGAGCAGAAGGGCGTCCGCCTGGCGGAGGAATTGTCGACGGCGTTGCCGCAGATGGTGCTCGGCGACGGATTGCGGTTGCGCCAGATCATCCTGAACCTGCTCGGCAACGCGGCCAAGTTCACGTCCACGGGCCAGGTCACGCTGCGCGCGCGCTCGGTCCGTCAGGCGGACGGCGGCCGCATCGTCATCGAGGTGGAGGATAGCGGGCCGGGCATCGCCCCCGATCGGCAAGCGGCCATCTTCGAACGCTTCGTTCAAGCGGATGCCGGTGTCGCGCCCGCTTTCGGCGGCACGGGGCTGGGACTGCCGATCAGCGTGCAGCTCGCCCGGTTGATGGGGGGAGACATCGCGCTGGAAAGCGAGCCCGGTCGCGGATCGCGCTTTATCGTCACGTTGCCGCTCGAGTCCGTCGTGGTCGATGAAGTGGCACCGATCGTCCGGGAAGCGGCGGCTGGCGGGGAACCGGCCGAGCCGCTGGCCGACTCGCTGCGCGTGCTGGTCGCGGAGGACCATGACGTGAACCAGCTTCTCGTCGCGGAGATGTTGGAACGGCTCGGCTGCACGGCGCAGATCGCGGTCGACGGCGAGGAAGCCGTGACCATGATCACCACCGCGGATCGGGAGGGTCGACCGTTTTCGATCGTGTTGATGGACATGCAGATGCCGCGGCTCGGCGGGCTCGACGCCACCCGTCGATTGCGCGCGTCCGGCTACGACGCCGGACGGCTGCCGATCGTGGCGCTGACCGCCAACGCCTATGCCGACGATGTAACGGCGTGCCTGGAAGCGGGCATGCAATCGCACCTGGCCAAACCGCTTCAGCTACGGCGCCTCGAGGACACGTTGAAGCGTTGGGCGGTGCGGCCGACGATGAAGCCGGCGAAAGTCGGGATCCAGATCAGCGAAAAGATCCGCGAACGTTATCGACTTCGCCGGGCGGAAACGCTGCGCAAGGTGGACGAGCTGGTACGATCCGGCGAGTTCGCAGAAGCGGCCGTCGACGAGGTCGCGGAGCTGCTGCACAAGCTGGCAGGTACCGCAGGAATGTTCGGTGAAGCCGAGCTGGGCGAATGCGCCCGCGATCTGGAGCATGGGCTTCGCACGCTCCCGGCGCCGGACATGGCCATCCGCACGCGCGGCATGGCGGACGCCTTGCGTGCCGCGGCTTGAGGGGGCTGGATGGCGCGTATCCTGATCATCGACGACGACGAGATCCTGGCGGAGATCGTCGTCGACGCGTTGGCATCGGCGGGTCATCTGGTCAGCGCCGTTCATCACGGTCACCAAGCGATCCGCGCGGTCGATGAAAGCGGTCCCGAACTCATTATCCTCGATTACGACCTGCCGGGCGTCACGGGGTTGGAGATCCTTCGCCAGATCCGACGGCGACCTTACGGTCCGGGCTTGCCGGTGTTGATGCTGACCGCGACGACCAGTCGGCTGCTACCGGCGCGCGCGCACCGGGACGACATCGACGACTACCTGGTCAAGCCCGTCGCGCTCGACTTGTTGGTAGGGCGGGTGGAGGCGCTGCTGAGAAGCGCGGCGCTGTCCAAGCAGGTTTCACATACGACGCCGTAGCGGCCGCGCGCCTAGCCGGCGCGCCGTTACCGGCGGCGGCGCGTCACCGATCGGGGATGCGCCACAGGTAGATCGTGGTGCCCTCTACCTCGCGCGTCGCCTCGGGCGGCCAGTCGGTCATGCCGAAGGCGTGGCTGACGATGCGGGTGCCGGGCTTGAGCATCCGCAGGAGCCGCGGCCGGAGCCTGTCGTTTAGCTCGGGGAGCAGATAGAGCGTGACGACGGTGGCCTCGGCGATGTCGGTCTCGAACAGGTCCTCGTTGCGGAAGGTGACCCGGCCGGTCAGCTTGGCTTCGGCGGCGTTCACCCGCGCCTCGGCGATGCGGGTGGGGTTGATGTCGACGCCGACCGCGCGGATGCCGTAGCGCGCCGATGCGGTGACCGGGATGCGCCCGTCGCCCGAGCCGAGGTCGTAGAGCACATCGTCGGGCTTCACCTGCGCCAGGTCGAGCATCGCGTCGACGACCGCGAAGGGGGTGGGCACATAGATGACGTCCGGGTCGCGGAGCGGCTTGGGTGTCGCGGGCCGGGGCGCGGCGGACTGGGCGGCGAGCGGGGGCGCCGAGATCGCTAGCAGCAGCATGGCGGCGAGGTGTCTCATGGGACAGGCTCCAGATGGCGGGCGGGATCGATCCAGGGCAGCATGAGCGCGCCCAGCCCGAGCACGGTGACGCCGACCAGCGCTCCCCAGCCGGTATAGGCGAGGCTGGACCAGAGCAGCCAGGCGTTGGTCAGGCAGAAGATGAGCGGCAGGACGGGGTAGAGGGGGACGCGGAAAGGCCGGGGCAGGCCGGGTTCGCGTGAGCGCAGCACGAACAGCGAGATGCCGACAAGGAGGAAGAACAGCCAGAACACCGGCGCGGTGTATTCGACCGCCAGGCGGAAGCCGTCGCGCGCGACCGCGCCCGCCGCGACGAGCAGCAAGGCCGCCGCGCCCTGGACGAGAAGCGCGTTGCCCGGCGTCGCGCGACGTACGTCCCACCGACCCAGCCAGCCGAGCGCGGGCACGTCGCGCCCCAGCGCGAAGCTGCTGCGCGCGCCGGTGAAGATCGTCGCGTTGGCCGACGTCAGCGCGGCGACCGCGACCACCCCCGCGATCAGCGCCGCACCGGCGGAACCTGCGACGCGGCGCATCAGGTCGGCGGCGACCGCGTCCGACGCGGCCATGCCCCCGAGCCCCAGGCCGCGCAGGTAGGCCAGGTTGACGAGCAGGTAGAGCAGGGTAACGGCCCCCAAGCCGATCACCAGTACGCGCCACATCAGGCGCGGGGCGTCGCGCAGCTCGGCGGAGACGTAGACCGCCTCGCTCCAGCCGCCGTAGGTCAGGAGCACGAACACCAGCACGAGGCCGAGCGCGCCCTCGCCGGACGCGGGTGCGGCGGCTCGGGCGGGGAGCGCGGGGGCGAAAAGGAGGCCAGCGACGATTACGACGATCAATCCGAGCACCTCGACGAGCACCAGCCAGTTCTGCGTCGTCGTGCCCGCGCGGAGGCCGAGCCAGTTGAGCGCGGTCAGGCCCGCGACCGCGAGCGCCGCCCACATGGCCGCACCACCGGGCAGGACGCTCGCCACGTAATCGCCGAAGACGTAGGCCAGCAGCGCCACCGAACCCGTCTGGATGATCGCCAGCCGCGCCCAGCCATAGAGGAAGCCGACCCGCCCGCCGTACGCGCGCACGAGATAGCGATAGTCGCCGCCGGGGCCGGGATAGGCCGACGCCAGCTCGCCGTAGCAAAGCGCGCCCACGACCGAGATCGCGCCGCCGAGCGCCCAAGCGAGCAGCATCGTCGCAGGGCTATCGCTCGCGCCGGCGACGAGCGAGGGCGCCTTGAAGATGCCCGCGCCGATGACGATCCCGACCGTAATCGCGATCGCCTCGCGCGAGCCGAGCAGCGGAACGGGGCCGGGCGGGTCTGGTCGGCTCATGCCGACGGCGTTACCACGCCCTGACCGAGGGGTCAGCCCAGGCCGCGAGCGTGCTTTCCGCCGTGGCGTTGGCCGAGATAGCTGGTGATGCGGCGCAGATCCTCCGAGGCGGCGATGGCGGCGTCGGGACAGCAGGACAGGGGTCCGTCGGTCGCGCACGATGCGCGGAGAGCCACCTTGTGGCTCAGTTCCTCAAGATCGGCGCGGGTGAGGATGTTCTTCTCGCGCAGCAGGCACAGGAGGCTTTGCAGGATGATGATGCTCTCATCGCCGGGGTCGACGTTCGATGGAGGTCCGGGATTGTGCACTGACGCCATGATCGCTCTCCTTATATTTTCGGAGGAGCGTACGCCCATTTCCCACGACCGCAATAACTTAGTTCAACCCGCCGCCGAACGAGCGGTACAGCTCGACCAGGTTGTTCGCGCGGGCCAGGCGCGTATTCACGAGCTGCTGCTGCGCGGCGTAGGCGGTGCGCTGCGCGTCGAGCGAGGTGATGAAATTCGTCACCCCTACCCGGTAGCGCGCGTCCGACAGACGCGAGGCGACCAGGGCGGAGTCGGCGCGAGCGGACTGGGCCGCAATCTGCTCGTCGATCGTGCCGCGCTGGGCCAGCGCGTCGGCGACCTCGCGGAAGGCGACCTGGATCGTGCGCTCGTAATTCGCGACCGCGACCTGCTCCGTCGCCCGCGCGAGGCGGACGTTCGCGCGGGCGCGGCCGCCGTCGAACAGCGGCAAGGAGATGCCCGGCGCCGCCGAGTAGGTGAAGCTGCCGCCGCCGAACAGTCCGGACAGCGCGGTACTGATCGTGCCGACGGTCGCGGTGAGCGAGATGTTTGGGAACAAGGCCGCGCGCGCCGCGCCGATATTGGCGTTCTCGGCCAACAGCTGGCGCTCGGCCTGGAGCACGTCGGGGCGCCGCAGCAGGACCTGGGACGACAGGCCGGTCGGAAGCGTGCGGAGCGTCGCCTCGCCTTGTCCCAGCTCGGCGGGCAGCAGCGTCGCGGCGACCGGCGCGCCGACCAGCAGCTGGAGCGCATTGGCGTCCTGGGCCACGCGCGTCCTGAGCACGGCGATATCGTTACGGGCGGCCTGGTAGTTGGTATCGGCCTGACGCGCCTCCAGCTCGGAGGCGACGCCTACACGGAACTGCGCCTGGGTGAGGTCACGGGTCTGTTCGAACGCGCGGAGCGTGTCGCGCGACAGGCGAAGCTGGTCCTGGTCGGAGGCATAGGTCAGCCAAGCGGTCGCGATCTCCGCGATCAGGCTGATGCGGACGGAGCGGCGCGCCTCCTCCGTCGCGAGATATTGTTGTTGCGCCGCGCGACTCAGGTTCCGTACGCGGCCGAACAGGTCGATCTCGAACGCGGAAAAGCCCGCATTCAACGAGTAGAATTCGAGGTTGGACGAGCCCGTCCCTACCCCGGCTCCGGTTCCGACGCCTGCACTGCCGGTACCCGCACCTGTGCCGCCTGCACCTGTGCCGCCCGTGCCCGCGCCCGCGCCTGTGCCCGTACCCGTGCCTGTCCCGCCGCCGGCGGCACCGACCGCGCCGAACGCGTTGTTGGTATAAGTCGCGGAGCCGGTCAGACTCGTCGTGGGTACCTGACTAGCGCGCTGGATGCGGAAGCGTTCGCGTGCCTGGAGGACGTTGGCGGCCGCGACCTGGAGATCGCGGTTGTTCTCCAGCCCCTGCGCGATCACCTGGCGCAGGCGATCCTCCGTGAAGAAGTCGCGCCAGCCGATCGCGGTGACGTCCGGTGCTTCGGTGGCGGCGGCCGGGTAGACGCCGCCCGTGGGCAGCGTCGCGGGCACCGCGCCCGCGGGCCGGACGTAGGTCGGCGCGAGATTGCAGCCGGCGAGCATCGTCGCGCCGGCGAGGGCGATCAGTGAGAAGCGCTTCATCGGATCAAGCCCCCTGCGGCGAAGGCCGCCCCTGCGGGTCGGTGGGCGGCGCGGGCCGCCCCTCGGGTTCGTCGCGGACCGCAGGCTGCGCCCGGCCGCCGCGGCCGAACAGGCGGAGCACCACCACGAAGAACATCGGCACGAAGAAGATGGCGAGCACGGTCGCCGACAACATGCCGCCCACCACCGCCCAGCCGATCGCGTTCTGTCCGCCCGCGCCCGCGCCCGACGAGAGAGCGAGCGGCAGCACGCCGAACACGAAGGCGAGCGAGGTCATCAGGATCGGCCGGAGCCGAAGCTTCGCCGCCTCGACCGCGGCGTCGAACGCGCTCATCCCGTCGCGCATCCGTTCCTCGGCGAACTCGACGATCAGGATCGCGTTCTTGGCCGACACGCCGATCGTCGTGATCAGCCCGACCTGGAGGTAGATGTCGTTGTTCAGCCCCCGAAGCGACGCCGCGAGCACCGCGCCGAGCACGCCCAGCGGCACGACGAGGAGGACCGAGACGGGCACCGACCAGCTTTCATACAGGGCGGCGAGGCAAAGGAAAACGAGCATCAGCGACAGCGCATAGAGCGCGGGAGCCTGGCCGCCCGACAGCTTCTCCTCGAAACTGAGGCCGGTCCATTCAAGCTTGGTTCCGGGCGGCAGCTTGGCATGAAGCTCCTCCATCGCGGCGAGCGCGTCGCCCGACGAATAGCCGGGGCCGGGGATGCCCAGCAGCTCCATCGCCGGCGAGCCGTTATAGCGCGTGATCTGCACGGGCGCGTTCTCCCAGCGGAGCGTGGCGAAGGCGGTGTAGGGGACCATCTGACCACCCTGGCCGCGCACGAACAGGCTGCCCAGATCCTCGGGCTTCTGGCGGTAGGGCTGGTCGGCCTGCAGGAAGACGCGCTTGACGCGGCCCCGGTCGATGAAGTCGTTGATGTAGGACCCACCCCAGGCGGTCGAGATCGTCTGGTTGACCTGCGCCAGATCGACGCCGAGCGTACGCGCCTTGTCCTGGTCGATTTCCACCTTCAACTGCGGCGCGTCGTCGAGCGCGTTGGGCCGGACCTGCGCGACGCGCGGCTCGGCCTGCGACATGCCGAGCATCTGGTTGCGCGCGGCGAGCAGGCGTTGATAGCCGATCCCCGTCTCGTCGACGATCTGAAGGTCGAAGCCGGTGGCGTTGCCGAGTTCGGCGACGGCGGGCGGCACGATCGCGAAGATCAGGCCGTCCGAGTACCCGCCGAAGACCCCCATCGCGCGCCCGACGATCCCGGCCGCGCGGTTCGCCGCGCCCTTGCGCTGCTCCCAGTCCTTGAGCGGGACGAAGGCGATGCCGCTATTCTGGCCCTGCCCGGCGAAAGAGAAGCCGTTAACGGTGAATATGCCGCGCGTATTGCCCGCCTCCGCCTTGAGGAAATGGTCGCGTACCAGCGTCAGCCCGCGCTCCGTGCGGGCGGTGGTCGAGCCCGACGGACCCTGGACCAGCGCGACGACGTAGCCCTGGTCCTCGTCGGGCAGGAATCCCGAGGGGAGGCGGTAGAACAGCGTGCCCATGCCGGCCACGATCAGCGCATAGACGATCAGCGACCGTTTCCAGCTGCGCGCGGTCGCCTTGACGCCGCGTTCGTAGCGGCGCTGGCCGGAATCGAAGGTGCGGTTGAACCAGCCGAAAAAGCGCGCGAGCGGGCCGGTGCCCGGCTTCTTGTCCGGATCGTGCGGCTTCAGGATCGTCGCGCACAAGGCGGGGGTCAGGATAATCGCCACCGCGACCGACAGCGCCATGGCCGACGCGATGGTGATCGAGAACTGGCGGAAGATCACGCCGGTCGACCCGGCGAAGAACGCCATGGGCAGGAACACCGCGATCAGCACCAACGCGATGCCGACCAGCGCGCCGGTGATCTCGTCCATCGACTTGCGCGCGGCGTCCTTGGGACTGAGCCCCTCGGTGGTGATGAGGCGCTCGACATTCTCGACGACCACGATCGCGTCGTCGACGAGCAGGCCGATCGCGAGGACGAGGCCGAACAGCGTCAGCGTGTTGATCGAGTAGCCCGCGAGCTGGAGGATCGCGAAGGTGCCCAGGATCACGACGGGGACGGCAATCGTCGGAATCAGCGTCGCGCGCCAGTTCTGGAGGAACAGGAACATGACCAGGAAGACGAGCACCACCGCCTCGACCAGCGTCTCGACGACCTGTTCGACCGATAGCCGGACGAAGGGCGCGGTGTCGTAGGGGTAGATTACCTTGACGTCGGGCGGGAAGGTGGCGGCGATCTCGGCGACGCGCGCCTTGACGCCGTCGACGGTCGTCAGCGCGTTCGCGCCGGGGGCGAGATACAGCGCGAGGCCCGCGGCGGGATTACCGTTCCATTTGGATTCGAAGCCGTAATTCTCCGCGCCGATCTCCACGCGCGCGACATCGCGCAGGCGGACGATCGAGCCGTCGGCGGCGGCTTTCAGACGGATTGCGCCGAACTGCTCGGGCGTCTGGAGACGCGACTGGACCGAGACGGTGGCGTTGAGCATCTGTTCGGCGGGGGCGGGCTGAGCGCCGAGTTGCCCGGCCGAGACCTGCGCGTTTTGCGCCAGGACCGCAACCGAGATGTCCGTCATGGCGAGCTGGAAGCTGTTCAGCTTCACCGGATCGACCCAGATACGCATGGCGTACTGGGCGCCGAACAGCTGGACGTTGCCGACGCCGTCGACGCGGCTGAGCGGATCCTGGAGCCTGGACGCGACATAGTCGGCCAGGTCGGTGCCGTCGTGGCTACCGTCGGCCGAGTAGAGCCCGACGATGACCAGGAAGTTGGCCGATGCCTTGGTAACCTGGATGCCCTGCTGCTGCACCTCCTGCGGCAGGAGCGGCGTCGCGGCCTGGAGTTTGTTCTGCACCTGCACCTGGGCGATGTCGGGATCGGTGCCCTGTTCGAAGGTGACGGTGATCGTCAGCTGCCCCGCCGAGCTGGACGAGGAGGAGAAGTAGCGGAGGTTGTCGATGCCCTTCAGCTGCTGTTCGATGATCTGCGTCGTGGTGGTCGCCAGCGTCTCGGCGTCGGCGCCCGGATAGGTGGCGGTAATCGCGACGGCCGGCGGCGCGATGGCGGGGAACTGCGCGATCGGCAGCGACCGGATCGCCAGCGCGCCGGCCAGCATCAGGATGATCGCCAGCACCCAGGCGAAAATCGGGCGGTCGATGAAATAGCGGGCCATGGAGGGTTACTTCGCTTGCGCTGCGGTGGGACGGGCAGCGGTAGGACGAGCGGGGGGTCGGTCGGTCCAGGGCCGCGGCCGGACGGGCATGCCGGGGCGCAGCATCATCGCGCCCTCCACGATCACGCGGTCGCCGGGGCGGACGCCGCCGGTGACGAGCCAGTTCTCGCCCACCGTTCGGCTGGTCTGGATGGGGCGCAGCTCGGCCAGGTCGCCGCGACCGACCACCAGCACCGTCGGCTGGCCGCGTTCGTTGCGGGTCACCGCGCGCTGGGGAACTAGGATGGCGCGGCCCTGCACGCCTTCCACCAGTTCGGCGCGGACGAACATGCCGGGGAGGAGCAGGCCGTTGGGATTGCCGAACGTCGCGCGGATCGTCTGCGAGCCGGTGGCCGGGTCGACGGTCACGTCGGCGAAGCGGAGCGTACCCTGCAGAGAATAGACGGAACCCGTCTCGAGCCGGAGGCGGACGCGCGCGCCGCCGCGCGTCAGGCCGCCCGCGACGATCTGTTCGCGCAGGCGCAGCAGATCGGCGCTGGATTGCTGGATGTCGACATAGACGGGGTCGAGCCGCTGGATCGTCGCCAGCGGCTCGGCCTGCGCGGCGCTCACGAGCGCGCCGGTGGTGAAGACCGAGCGTCCGATCCGGCCGGAGATGGGCGCGGTGATCGTGGTGCGCGCGAGGTCGATCTGCGCCGATCGGAGCGCGGCCGACTGGGCGGCGACATCCGCGCCCGCCTGGTTCGACGTGGTGAGCGCGTTCTCGTATTCCTGGCGGGCGATGGCGTTGATCTTGACCAGCTCACCGTAGCGACGGGCCAGCGCCGCGCTGGACGCGGTGCCCGCCCGGGCGCGGGTCAGCGCGGCGCGCGCGCTCGCCACCTGCGCCTGATAGGGCGCGGCGTCGATGCGGTAGAGCGCCTGGCCCTGGCGGACATAGTCGCCTTCGGTGAACAGGCGCGCCCGGACCAGGCCGTTCACCTGCGGGCGGACTTCCGACGTCTCGAACGCGGTGGTTCGGCCGGGCAGCTCGACGGTCAGCGTGACGGGCTCCTCGCGCAACGTGACGAAGCCGACGGGCATGGGCCCGGGCGCGCCCTTGCCCTGGGCCTCGCCCCCTCCCGCGCCGCATCCGGCGAGCGCCAGGAGAAACGCGGCCGCGCCGATGCCCATACTGATTCGCTTGAACATCATGCGCGCTTCCGATAGCCAGTTCATGTGAGTGAGCGATCACTCACAAATGCTGCTACTGCGAACGATGGAGCGCCGTCAAGCGTCATGAACCGATATTCACCATGAGCTGGATCGACGGCTGCTGCGGCGAGCGATCGAGCCGGGCCGATCTTCGGCGGCGCAAGCTGATCGATACCGCGCGCATGTTGTTCGTCGCCAATGGTTTCCACGCCACCGGCATCGCCCAGATCGCGCGCGAGTCCGGGATCGCGGTCGGGCAGATCTACCGCGACTTCTCCGCCAAGGAGGACATCGTCGCGGCGCTGGTCGAGGAGGATTGCGGACGGTTCATGGATGTACGCACGCTCGACGCGGCGATCGGAGGAAACGACTCGGAGGCGGTGCATGCGTGGCTTCGACGTTTCGTCGACCCGGAGACCGACCGGGACGGCGACCGGATGTTCGCCGAGATCGTGGCGGAGGCGTCGCGCAACGACCGGATCGCGGCGATCCTGGGCGGGCTGCAGGACGGTTTCCGCGCCAACCTGCTCGCGGCGCTGGCGATCCTGGCCCCGGGAGAGGAGACCGCGGTACGCCGGGCGACGCTGGCGGACACGATCATGACGCTGTCGATCGGGTTGCTCCATCACCGGCTGATGCGGCCGACGCTGGATCTGCCCGCGCTCGCCGCGGCGCTGCGGGCGTTGATCGACCGGGAGCTGGAGGCGCTAACGGTCGAGGTCGTCAGGGCGCGACCGCGCCAGCGCTATGCCGGCCAGGTTCCGAGATCGCGGCACCTGCCTGAACCGGTGGCGCGGGATCGCCGCCACGGCGGCGTGGAAGGCGTCGAGATGGACCTGTAGCCGCGGGTCGCGACAGCGCTGGGTCCCGCGCGCCTGCCCGATGACGAGTGCCGAGTCGCCGACGAACACCACGTCGCGCCCGCCGGCGGCGGCGGCCAGCCCGACCGCATGGAGCAGCGCCAGCCACTCGGCCTCGTTGCTGTCGCCCTCGCCCAGATCGGCGCGGCGATAAGTCCGGCCGCCCAGCACGACCGCCAGTTCCATCGCGCCCGGATTGGGACGGCACCCGCCGTCGAAGAAGACAGGAAGCCGGTCGCGCGGCATGGGATCCGCGGCGTCAGGCCAGGCGCTCGAGCGGGCGACCCGGGCGGCTGGCGTAACGCGCGACCGTGGCGGTGCCGAACGGCTTGGCGGTGACGGTGGATACCGCGCGGAATTCCGCGACGGCCTGCGTCGGGGTGAGCGTCAGCAGCAGGAAACCTTTCCCTTTCTGGTCGCAAAAGGCGACCTCCGGGTTCGCGTCGGCGATCATGGGCCCGATGCCGGGGATCAGGTCGCCGTAGGACGGGCTGGTGATCGCCGTCGTGCCGAACTCGGCGGCGACGAGCTTGCCCGACGCGTCATGGAGATCGTTGGCCCAAGCGGCATGGCTGTCGCCGGACAGCACGATCGGGCTGACGCCGGCGCGCTCGAACCCGGCATACAGGCGTTCGCGCGCGGGCGGATAGCCGTCCCAGCTGTCCATGTTGAACGGGATACCCGCCTTGTAGGACGCGACCGCGGCGGGGATCCGCGCGGCGTAGGCGGGCGGAAGCTTCGCGACGAACGCCCCGTAGCGGTCCGCGCCCATCTGCCGCTCAAGGTCGGGGCCGGCGACGCGCGCCATGACGACCTGATTGCCCAGCACCTGCCACGGCTTGCCCTGGCGCTTGGAGCGGCGGAGCGTGGTTTCCAGCCAGCGCTGCTGACCGGGGCCGAGCAGCTCGCGTTCGGGTCGCGCTCGCTCCGCGAGGAGGGCGGCGTATTCGCTCGGCTCGGGCGCTTCGCCCTTGGCGGCGACCTGCTGCGATCGGGCGAGGACGCGAGTCTCGACCATGGCGAGCGTGGCGAGGTCGCCGAAATCGAACGAGCGGTTGATTGCTTCCCACGGGCGGCCGGGCTTGGGATCGCGGATCGGCATCCATTCGAAATAGGCCTGCATCGCCGCCGCCTTGCGCTTGGGCCAGTCGCCCTCGGTCTCGGGCTGGTGGTTCTGCGCGCCGCCGATCCAGTCGTCGTTGGCGACTTCGTGATCGTCCCAGACGCAGATGAAGGCGGCGCGGGCGTGGGCGGCCTGCATGTCGGGATCGCGCTTGGTCTGCGCGTGGCGGGCGCGGTAGTCGGCGAGCGTGACGATCTCGTGCGTGGGTTCGACCACGCGGTCGAGCTTGCGGCCGGTCTCCGCGCCATAGCCTTCCGCGCCGTATTCGTAGATATAGTCGCCCAGATGAACGACCGCGTCGAGGCGGGGGAGTTCGGCGATCGCTTGGTAGGCGTTGAACAGGCCGCCGGGATAGAGCTGGCACGACACCACCGCCATGACCGCGTCGGGCGTGCGGCCCACCGGTAGCGTGCGGAAGCGGCCGGCGGGGGAGCGCTCGCCCGCCGCGGTCTCGAAGCGGAACCAATATTCGCGGCCGGGCTTGAGGCCGGTCGCCTCGACTTTGGCGGTATGGTCGCGCGCGGCGCGGGCGAGGATGCGGCCCGACTTGATCGGCTCGCCCTCGGGCGAGGCGGCGATCGTCCAGATGAGGGGCACGTCGCCCGTTTCGGCGACGACCGGGGTCGCGCGGGTCCAGAGCACCGCGCCGTCCGCGGCCGGGTCGCCGCTGGCGACGCCGTGCACGAAGCGCGCAGGGGTGGGCACCTGGGAGGCGACGGTCGCGGGCAGGCCGAGCGCCGCCCCCGATCCGAGGGTGGCGAGGGCTTGGCGGCGGCTGAGCGTCATGATGGTTCCCGGTCGCGTGGATGCAGTCGCCCGTTCTTGGCACCGCCATTGTTACGCGGGTGCGACGATAAACGTCACGTCCCCGTCATCGCGCCGTCCCGCGCGCGTAATACGTCGCTCCTACCGCCCGGGCCGTACCAAGGGGGATTTGTTCGATGACGCGTTTCTTCACTCGCGGCGCGTTCGTCGCGCTGGCGCTCGGCTGTTCGTCGGGTGCTCTCGCACAGGCCAACGTCCAGCCGCGCGGCGACGAGGGCGCGGATACGGCGGCGGACGAGGTGATCGTCACCGCGCAGCGGCTCGAGCAGCGGATCGAGGACGTGCCGATCACCGTTACCGCGCTGACAGGGGCGCGGTTGGCCGATATCGGCGTGTCGGAGCTCGACGAGATCGCCGCGTTCGTGCCGGGCCTGCAGGTGCAGGAGCAGAGCGCGAACAATCCCGGCTTCGTGATCCGCGGCATCACGTCCGACAGCGGATCGGCGCAGCAGGGACCGCGCATCACGCTTTATTACAACGGCGTCGATGTCAGCCGGTCGCGCGGGGCGTATCAGGACCTGTACGACCTGGAGCGGGTCGAGGTGGTCAAGGGGCCGCAGGCGACGCTGTTCGGGACGGCGTCGGCGGTGGGCGCGATCGGGATCGTTTCGGCGCGGCCTCAGCCGGGGCTGTCGGCGGAGGTCGCGGGTTCGTACGGCAATTTCGAGCGGACGCAGGTGTCGGGATATCTGAATGCGGGCAACGACACGCTCGCGGCGCGGCTGGCCTTCGCGTACAAATATCGCGACGGTTATGTCCGCAACATCGCGGGCGATCCGGATCGGCCGAACCAGAATGGCGGGCTGGTCGATCAGGACGACCTGAACGGACAGGACCAGCGCGGGGTGCGCGGATCGATCCGCTGGCGGCCGAGCGACGCGGTGACCGCCGACCTGGTGCTGACCTATGACGGGCAGCGCAATCCGGGCACCGCGTTCAAGAGCCGCGCTTTCGCGCCGACGGGCGGGCAGACGGGCGATTTCGGGATCGCCGAGCTGTCGGGATCGCCCTTCAGCCGCGAGGTGCTGGGCAAGCGCAAGCTGGGGCTCGACCGCGACGTGTATGATGCCAACCTGGCGATCAGCATCGACCTGGCCGAGGGCGTGACCTTCACGACGATCAACGGGTACCGCAAGTTCGACGCGTTGGAGACGTTCGACGCCGACGGCGGGCCGGCCTGGTATCTGGAGTTCGCGGAGGACGCGCGGGGCGACCAGTGGAGCCATGAGTCGCGGTTCAACTTCGACGGGGAAGGGCCGGCGGGGGGCTATCGCGCGACGTTCGGGGGCAACGTGTTCCTGGAGAACGGGCTGCAGCGCGTGCCCTTCTCGACGGAGGAGGGGACGTACATCGCCTGTTCGGTCCTACCGCTCCTTGCGCCGATCCGGGCCAACCTGAACGCGGCGGGCATCCCGACGGGACCCGCCTGCGTCCGGCCGGACGGCACCGTGCCGGCGGCGACGCGGGCGAGCGCGGCCCTGAGCGGGGGCGCGCGTCGTCAGGTGCCCTATGCGTCCGAGTTCACCAACTTCGGCAACAACGACACCTATTCCGTCTTCGCCGACGGGACGTGGATTCCCACGCCCGCGATCGAGCTGACGGCGGGCGCGCGCGTGCTGATCGAGGATCGGAAGTCGCAATACAGCTCGTTCCAGCCGGACTCGATCCTGCTCGCCGCGCTCGGGATTCGGACGAGCCTGCTCGGGACGGCCAACACGCTGGGACAGCGGTTCACGGCCAAGCGGTCGTTCGCGGCGGTGCTGCCGCGCTTCAACGTGCTGTTCCGGGTGGCGGACGGGATCAATCTGTATGGCACGATCAGCAAGGGGCGGCGATCGCCCGTGGTGCAGCTGGCCGCTACGCGGACGCCGACGGGCGGCGCGGTGCCGAATTTTCAGGACGTGCCCGACGAGACGGTCTGGAACTACGAGGGCGGGATCAAGGCGGGCGTCGGGGGACTGACGGGGACGGCGTCGGTCTTCTACCAAACCTATGACGGGTTCCAGGTCACGTTGCCGACCGTGCCGGCGCAAACGGTCAGCGCTGGATCGGCGAACAATATCGGTGTCGAGCTGGAAGCGACCTACGCCTTCTCGCCCGTCTTTTCGGTATTCGGGAACTTCGCGTACCTGGATGGCGGGATCGGGGAGGATGCGGAGAACGGCGTGTTCGCGGGCAACCGGTTCCGGCTGCAGCCCAAGACGACCGCGGCGGCAGGCGCGACGCTGCGGCTGCCGGTGGGCGGGTTCACCTTCTACGCGACGCCGACGGTGACATACCGATCGGGCGTGTTCTTCGAGCTGCCCAACCGCGAGGCGATCAGCGAGGGCGGGTACACGCTCGTCAACCTGCGCGCGGGCGTGGAGGGGCCCGAAGGGCGCTGGCGGCTCGGGGGCTTCGCGCGGAACCTGTCGAACGAGCGGTACCTGATCGATGCGGGGAACACGGGGGGCGGGTTCGGGGTACCGACCTACATCGCGGGCGAGCCGCGCTTTTACGGCGTCGAGGCGGGGGTGAAGTTCTAGAGCAACAGCTCTTGGGCGGAGGCGCGGCCGACATGGCCGCCGCCGCGGCGGCGGGCCAGTTCCGTCTCCGCGGTGAAACGAACATCGACGTCGCGGTCGGACAGGAAGCCCGCCAGGCTGTCGTCGGTGATCTCGCGCCAGTCCTTGCCGCGGTCGGGGCCGTAGCGGACGCGGGGGAGCAGCCCGGGCTCGGCGGACCAGGCGAGGAGCTGGGCGACGCTCGCCTCGTTGAGCTGGTCGCGCAGATGGTGGGCGGTGACGTAGGCGTCGGGGTACGCGCGGTGGATGGGCAGGCCGCGTGCGTGGTCGAGCCCGGCGGGTTTGCGCCAGTAGCGCAGCACCTGGTTCGAAAAGGAAGGGCTGTCGGGCCATAGCCGCAGCGCACATTTCCAGGTGCAGATCCAGTCGGCGTTGCGGGTGTAGGAGGCGGTGCAATATTGCTCCTCGAAATCGGAGCGGTGGGCGGCGAGCGCGATGCGGCGGGGCCATGGGTCGAGCGACTGGCGCGCGACGTCGATCCATTGCGGGGCGTCCGCCACCTCCTCGTCGAGGATGTGGTGGATCGCCTGGGTGACGGGCGGGATCGGGCGGTTCGGGTTGACGAAGGTACGCCCGCCCTCGCCATGCAGCTCCCAGCGGCCATCGACGCCCAGCGCCACGTCCTGCCAGCCGATCTCAATCACCGCGTGGGCGGGCGGGGCGTTGCCGGTGGTTTCGAGGTCGATGACGCGGACGAGCTGCGGCTGGGGAGCGGGAGGCATGGACCCGGACATGGGACATGCGCGGGCGTTTATCCAGCCGCGCGGGCGGCCTCAGGTCAGCGCGGGCGCATCGCCCATATCCATGTCGAGCTCGCGCACGCCGCGGCGGACGCGGGCGCGCTCGACCAGGCCGCGCAAGCCTTCGCGGCGGTCGCGGGCCATGGGGACGTCGCGCAGCACGAACGTCCCGCCGCCGGTAGAGGGATCGGACGAGGTGAGCGCGATGGTGCCGATGTCAGTCATCTGGTTCAGGACCGAATATTCGAGCCGCACGTCCTTGACGCGGTAGAGTTCGATCTCGTCCACCGTCTTCACCAGGATCCCGCGGCGAACGATGAGACGCTGGTCGGTGATCTCGTACAGGCTGCCGAGATTGCGGAGCCAGCGGACCCCGAGGATCACGAAACCGACGCCGACCAGGCACAGGAGCAGCGTGGCCCAGCCGGCGAAGCTGCCGAACAGCCAGCGCGCGGTGGACGAGCGGAAGCTGTCGACGGGGCGCTCGGTGGGATAGTCCATGGGCGTGGAGGGTAGGCCGGGCGCTCGCGGTGTCAATCTGCGGGGCGTGCGACCCGGCTGGCCGCGAGCTCGGCGTCGATCTCGGCGAGGAGGCGGGCGAGGCCGGCCTCGTCACGCGCTTCGGCTCGGATGGTGAGGAGCGACTCGGTGTTGGAGGCGCGGAGCAGCCACCAGCCGTCCGGCGTGGTCACGCGCGCGCCGTCGACCGGGTCGACCGTCGCGCCGCGCGCGGTAAGGCGGGCGAGCACCTCGTCCACGACGGCGAGGCGGCGCGCGGGGTCGACGGGGAAGCGCAGTTCGGGACTGGCGTGGTAGCGGGGGAGCGCATCGACGAGGTCGGCGAGGGTGCGGCCCGTGTCGGCCAGCAGTTCGAGCAGGCGGACGGCGGCGTATTGCGCGTCGTCGAAGCCGTACCAGCGGTGGGCGAAGAAGATGTGGCCCGACAGCTCGCCCGCGATCGGCGCGTCGTCCTGGAGCATCCGCGACTTGATCGAGCTGTAGCCGGACTTCCACATGAGCGGGCGGCCGCCGAGTTCGCGGACGCGGTCGAACAGGGCGGCGCTCGATTTCACGTCGGCGATGATCGTGGAGCCGGGCAGGTCGCGGAGCACGGGCTCGGCGAGGAGCGCGAGCAGCAGGTCGGCGCGCACCGCTCGGCCCAGGCCGTCGACCGCGCCGATCCGGTCGCCGTCGCCGTCGAAGGCGAAGCCGCAATCCAGGCCCTCCCGCAGAACTAGGGCTTTGAGGTCGGCGAGGTTCTCCTCCACGCTCGGGTCGGGATGGTGGTTGGGGAAGCGGCCGTCGACCGCGGTGTGGAGCAGGTGATGCTCGCCGGGGAGGCGGGCGGTGAGCGCCTCGATCACCGGCCCGGCCGCGCCGTTGCCCGTGTCCCAGCCGACGCGCGCGGCGGCGGGGCGGGCGTCGAGCAGGCGCGCGACATAGATGTCGAGGATGTCGATGTCCGCGACCGTCCCCGCCCCCTCCGTCCAGTCACCCGCCGCCGCGAGCCGCGCCAGATCCTGGACGTCGTCGCCGAAGAAGGAGCGGTGACCGAGCATCAGCTTGAAGCCGTTATGGCCGGCGGGATTGTGGCTGGCCGTGACCTGGATCCCGCCATCGACCCCAAGCGTCGCCTCCGCGAAGGAGAGCATGGGCGTGGGGCCGAGGCCGATACGGACCACGTCCACGCCGCCTGCGACGAGGCCCGCGACCAGCGCCGCCTCCAGCTCGGGCGAGGAGAGCCGGCCGTCACGCCCGACCGCGACGCGGGAGCCCCCGACCCGGCGGACGCGCGTGGCGAAGCTGCGGCCGACGGCGTGGGCGTCGGCGGGGCCGAGCAGGGGGCCGACCGGGCTGCGGATGTCGTACTCGCGGAGGATGGAGGGGTGGAAGTGGTGGGTCATGGGAGCAATTCTTCTTCGGCGTTAACAGGGTGGGTGCGGCCATAGCGCACGACCTTAGCAAAGCGCGGCTTGAGTCATCAGCAAGTTGACCAAAGGCTCATAGTTGGGTTAGCAGTTTGTCGTGTCACGATGTCGCACAGGCGATCTGTCCTACGGGATGACACACTTTATGTATCTGAGCCGATCCTAATTCCGCTCCGATATAGTCGAGGTAATAACATGGCGAGTTCCATGCACGGCCGCAGCGCGCCTGACTTCCACCCTATGGGTGTGGCGAAGATGGGTTTCTTAGTTGACCAGCTCAACCGAGATTGCTCGCCGCTTCAGTTTCTTCGAGAGCTAACAAAGAACGCCGTTGAAGCGATTCAGCGACTTGAGAACCCGGTGGGTGAAATCCGTTGGGACGTAGATTGGAATCGCGCCGATTTGATCGGTGAGGATTTAGCTCAGAAGCTTTGCGTGATCGACACCGGAGCCGGTATGACCGGCGAGGAGATGGTGGATTATATAAATAAATTGTCCTCTTCCATTCACGAGCAGTCAGCTACCGGTAACTTTGGCGTTGGGGCAAAGATTGCGGCCGCACCGCTAAACCCTGAAGGCCTGGTTTATCTAAGCTGGAAAAATGGCGTCGGATCTATGATCCTTCTACACAAGGATCACGCTACTGGCGATTATGGACTTCTGCGTTTTAAAAATGGAGAGTTCTGGCAGCATATACAAGACGACTTGAAACCGGAGCCAATCCGTGAACACGGAACTATGGTAATACTTTTAGGCAAATCTGCTGACCAGGCGACAGTGGAACCGCCTCCTGGGGTGAGGATGCCACGTAAGTGGATACTACGGTATATAAATTCACGATTCTCTTCATTTCCTGCTGGTGTGACAATCTCGGCAAGGGAGGGCTGGAATCTCCCTCGGGGAGATCGACATAATTTCCTCCGAAAAGCCACAGGTCAGCGCCCTTGGCTCGAAGAAAACTCGACAGTCTCCGGCGTGGTGCGCCTTCCAGAAAACGGCGCAAATCTACACTGGTGGATTATCAAGCCTGACGCTGATACGAACAGCGGTCATTACACGCCGGGCGGGCACGTTGCGGCGTTGTTTCAGAACGAGTTGTACGAGCTAGTTTTTGGTCCTGCAGGCTTTGCTCGCCTGCAATCCTTCGGAGTAGTATTCGGCGGCGATCGAGTCGTGCTTTATTTGGAGCCAGACAGCAGCGGAGATAGACTTGTAAGTGCAAACACGGCCCGCACCCAGCTACTGATTGCGAATGATCCTCTTGACTGGCCTGTGTATGCGACTGAGTTTAGAGTGCTTATGCCTCAAGAACTGCGAGATTATCAGGACGAGATTGGCTCTGTAGCTAACCAAACCGATCATCGTAAGGCGATCCGTGAACGTCTTAAATCGGTTCGCGATCTATTTAGGTTTGGTCGTTATCGTCCGAAAGCGGGAGGAGTTTACAAATCTATAGCAGGCGAGAACGTCGGTGGTAGCAGCGACTCGGCAAATGAGCGAGTAAAGAAGGAAGCTTCGGCTCCGAGCGGCGGCCGTGGTGGATCAAGGGGTGATATTTACTCACTGTTCGCTAACGAGGTTGGAGTACCATCTGAACTCGTTGATCTTCCGACGGAGCCTCAGACAAAATGGGTTAGTTCGGATGATGGTTCACGAAGTCATGGAGACCTGGAAGATCGCGCGGCTAAGTTTTTGCCAGACCAGAACATATTATTAATTAACGCTGACTTTCGAGCGTTTACAGACATGATCGACAGGTGGACGGAAAGATATGATCATGTGCCAGGCTGTAAAACGACCGTCGAGGAGGTAACTCGTGAGTGGTTTGAGCAGCAGCTTATTGAGACTGTGATGAGTGCATTGGCGCTCAAGCAGAGTGGTAAATGGAGTATGCAAGAGCTGTCACAACTGTGGGATGATACAGCCCTGACTGCTTGTGTTCTACCGCGCTACCACATCGACATGAGCATAAAACGCGTTTTAGGTCAGAAGCTGGGTCGAATTGGAACTATGGCGTAAATGAGGTGAGGAGCGACGTGGACTCATATGTTATATGGGTCCACCTTTAAGCTACTTACTCCATCCGTCCCAGCAGCAGGTCCCTCGCCGCGTTCACTCGCCGCGCCAGTTCGGCTGAGCCGCCGCGGTCGGGGTGGACGCCGGCTACCAGGCGGCGGTGGGCGGCGCGGATGGTTTCGGCGTCGGCGTCGGGGGCTACGCCTAGCACCGCTCTCGCTTGGGCTTCGTTGCGGACGATCAGCGTCGAGCGCTTGGGGCGGCGGAGGAGGAAGCGCCAGATCGCCCAGGCGATGACGGCTATGAGGAGGTACTTCACGCGGCGGCCTCGGTCGGCATTGGGGTCGGCATGGGGGCGGGCGTCGGGGCGAGCGCGGGGTGCGCTGCGCCTGCCTCGGGCAGTTGCAGCGCACCCATCATCTCGCGCAGTTCCTGGCGGGCGGCGACGTGGGATAGGCCCATCGAGCCGAACATCTTGGCGTCGATCATGGTGAGGCCCGAGGGGAAGAGCTCGCGGTAGATGACGCGCTCGCCCAGGCCGGGGATGATGCGGAAGCCGACGCGCTTGGAGAGCTGGCCGAGCGCGTCGGATACGCGGCGCATGTTGCGCGCCTCGATATGCTGGAGGCGGTTGCGGAGCACGACCCAGTCGATGGTGGTCCCGTCGGCGCGGGCGCGCTGCTTGCGGGCGTCCCAGATCAGCTCGGCGTAGAAGGACGGGCGCGTGACCTTGAAGGTTTCGGGGTCGACCTGGCCGATCAGGTCGAAATCGACGAAGCTGTCGTTCATCGGGGTGACGAGCGTGGAGGCGAGCGAGGCGGCGAGGCGCGCGAACGGATCGTCGCGGCCCGGCGTGTCGACGACGAGGAAGTCGGCCCCGTCGGACAGCTCGTGCCACAGCCGTTCGAACACCGCGTCGGTGTGGCCGTCGTGCGTGGCGTGGACGGGCATGGGCAGCTCGGCCCCGGTTCGCGTGATGGTGGCGGCGCGGTTGTCGAGATAGCGGCCGACGGTGCGCTGGCGGTGGTCGAGATCGAGGCAGGCGACGCGCGCGCCCTTGGCCGCCAGCGCGATCGCGACATGGACGGCGGTGGTCGACTTGCCGGTGCCGCCCTTCTCGTTGGCGAAGACGATCACGTGTGGGGCGGGGGGGGCAGGCGCGGTGGCCATGGGGGCGTCGGTCCTTGGTTGCTTGGCCTGTCACCGCTCCATAAGGGCGCGGGGGGCAACGAACGAGGGTTTTCTACATGCTGACCGTCCGCACCCTGGGTGCGCTGCGCGCCGCCTTGGCCGGGTTCCGGGCGGATCGCGCTCGGGTGGCGCTGGTGCCCACCATGGGAGCGCTGCATGCGGGACACATGGCGCTGGTCGCGGCAGCCCGGGAGCCTGGGACGCGGGTGGTGGCATCGATCTTCGTGAACCCCAGGCAGTTCGGGCCGGACGAGGACTTGGGCCGCTATCCCCGGCGGGAAGCGGAGGACGCCGCGATGCTGGCGGCGGCGGAGTGCGACCTGCTGTGGGCGCCGACGGTCGAGGCGATGTATCCGGCGGGCTTCGCGACGGGGGTGACGGTCGGGGGCGGGCTGACGGACGTGCTCGACGGGGCGGCGCGGGCGGGGCATTTCGACGGGGTCGCGACGGTGGTCGCCAAGCTGTTCGCGCAGGTCGGGCCGACGCACGCATATTTCGGGGAGAAGGACTGGCAGCAGCTGGCCGTCGTGCGGCGGATGGCGGTCGATCTGGATATGGGCGTCGAGGTGGTGGGTGTGCCGACGGTGCGCGAGGCGGACGGGTTGGCGCTGTCGTCGCGCAACATTTATCTCGGCGCGGACGAGCGACGGCGGGCGGTGGCCATGCCGCGCGCGCTGGCGGCGGCGGCGCTCGCCATCGGGAATGGCGGGGATGTGGAGGGCGCGCTGGGCGAGGCTCGGGACGCGTTGGCGGGGGCGGGGTTCGTGGTGGACTATGTCGAGCTGGTCGATGCGGCGACGCTCGGACAGGCGGAACCGGGGCGGCCACGGCGTCTGCTGGCGGCAGCGCGAATGGGGGGGACCCGGCTGATCGACAATTTGCCTGTCAAGTAACCCTAACCGCATTAACCAGTTGGGGAGGAGTCGGGGTCCAAGTTCCATCCACGCAAGCGAATCGAGGGGTGGGACGTAATGACGGACAGCAATGTGAGGACGGCGGATTTCCTGATGGCGAGCCGGATGCGCGATGCGGCGCGCGGAAGCGTGGAGGCGCTGTACGATCTGGGCGTGACCTATTCGACGGGAACCAACGGGGTAGCCACCGATCTGATCGCAGCGCATAAATGGTTCAACCTGGCCGCAGCGTCCGGGTTGGCTGCGGCGCAGGACGCGCGCGGGGAGGTCGCCGAGGACATGACCGCGCGCGAGATCGCCGAAGCGCAGCGCCAGGCGCGCGCGTGGCTGGGCACGGGCCGGGCGCGCATGGCGGCTTAGCCCGAATTCCCCAGGGCTCCGGCCCGTCGGCGCTGAAGAAGCCGCCGGTCGGGCCGTCGTCGGGGAGCAGCGCCAGCCGGACCGCAGCCTCCGCGCCCTGTTCAATCGTCTGGTGGCCGGCATGGCCGTTCAGGTCGGTGGCGGTGTAGCCGGGATTGGCGGCGTTGACCTTGATCCCTACGTCGGAGAGCGTCGCCGCCAACTGCACGGTCAGCATATTGAGCGCGGCCTTGGACGCGTTGTAGCCCGTGAGCTTGACGGCGGCGTATTGCCAGGCCGGGTCGGCGTTGAGCGCGATCGAGCCCAGGCTGCTCGACACATTGACGATCCGGGGCGAGCGCCCGCGACGGAGCAGCGGGAGCATGGCTTGCGTGACGGCGAGCGTGCCGAAGAAGTTCACCTCGAAGATACGGCGGGCGGCGGCAAGGTCGGCGGTCTCGGGCGGGCCGTCGCCCTCGGCGACGATGCCGGCGTTGTTGACGAGGATGTCGAGCCGACCGTGCTCCGCGTCGATCGAGGCGGCGAGGGCGGCGATGCCGGCTGGGTCGTCGAGGTCGATATGGACCGCGCGGGTGTCCACGCCCTCTTCGACAAGCACGGCGGCGGTGGCCTCGCCCGCCTGGAGGTCGCGCGCGCCGAGCAGGACGTGCAGCCCCGCGTGGCCGAGTTGCCGGGCGACCTCGCGGCCGATGCCCTTGTTCGCGCCGGTGATGAGGGCGATACGGGGTTGATCGATCATACTGCTTCTCCGGTTGAGACCTTAGCCTTCTTGGCGGCCGGTTTCTTGGCGGCGGGCTTCTTGGCGGGTGCCTTTTTCGCCTCGGTCTTCTTGGGAGCCGCCTTCTTCGGCGCGGCCTTGCGTTTGCCCTTGGACGGCGGGGCGGCGGCGGCGCGGTCGTCGATGAGTTGGGCCGCCTCCTCCAGCGTCAGCGCGTTCTGGTCGATCGATTTGGGCAGGGTCGCGTTGGTGGTGCCGTCGGTGACGTAGGTGCCGTAGCGGCCCTCCATCAATTTGAGTTCCAGTTCGGTGCGCGGGTGTGCGCCCAAGACCTTGAGCGGTTCGCGCGCCGCGCCGCGGCCGGGGCGGCCACCGCCCGCCGCGGCTTCGGCGAGTTTGACGACGGCGGCGTTCATGCCGGTCTCGAACACTTCGGCGGTGGAGGTCAGGCGGGCGTATTTGCCCGCATGCTTGAGATACGCGCCGTAGCGGCCGATCGCGGCGGTGATGTCCTCGCCGGTCTCCGGGTGCTTGCCGACGGTCCGAGGCAGGCTGAGGAGCTTTAGCGCCATCTCCAGGTCGAGCTCGCCAATGTCCTTGGGGATCGAGGCGAGCTTGCGCGTGTCGCCTTCGCCGAGCTGGATGTAGGGACCGAAGCGACCGGACTTGCGCTCGACGGGGAGGTCGGTCGCGGGGTCGATGCCGAGTGTGGAGGGACCGGTGTCTGCGCCTTCCGCGCCTTCGCCGCCCTGGGCGAAGCGGCGGGTGTATTTGCAGTCGGGGTAGTTGGAGCAGGCGATGAACGCGCCGAACTTTCCGCCGCGCAGCGCAAGCTGGCCCTCGCCGCAATTCGGGCACAGGCGCGGGTCGCCGCCGTCGGCGAGCTCGGGGAACAGGTAGGGTGCCAAGAACAGGTCGAGCGCGGCGGTCACCTCGCTCGGCTTCTGCTCCATGACGTCGGTGGTGAGCGGCTTGAAGTCGCGCCAGAAGGCGTCGAGCACCGCCTGCCACTGGGCGCGGCCGCCCGACACCTCGTCGAGCTCGTCCTCGAGCCCGGCGGTGAAGTCGTAGCCGACATACTTCTCGAAGAAGCGTTCGAGGAACGCGGTGACGAGGCGGCCGCTCTCCTCGGCGAAGAAGCGGTTCTTCTCGATTCGGACGTAAGCGCGGTCCTTCAGCGTCTTAATAATCGACGCGTAGGTGGAGGGGCGCCCGATGCCGAGTTCCTCCATGCGCTTGACCAGCGACGCTTCGGAGAAGCGGGGCGGGGGCTGAGTGTGGTGTTGTTCGGCGTTTACCGCCTTTCTCGCGGGAGCGTCGCCTTCGCGCATCCTGGGCAGGCGGCGGCTGTCCTCGTCGGCGCTGTCGTCGGAGCCCTCTTCGTAAAGCGCGAGGTAGCCGGGAAATAGGACGACCTGGCCGGTCGCGCGGAGCAAGTGGCGGCCGGTGCCTTCCGCGAGCTCGACGGTTGTGCGCTCCAGGCGCGCGCTCGCCATCTGTGACGCGAGCGCGCGCTTCCAGACGAGGTCGTACAAGCGCGCGTGGTCACCGGAGCCTACCTTGTCGCGGGCGAAGTCGGTGGGGCGGATCGCCTCGTGGGCTTCCTGCGCGTTCTTGGCCTTGGCGGTGTATTGGCGCGGTTTGTCGGGGACGTAGCCCGCGTCGTAGCGGTTCGCGACCGCCAGGCGCGCGGCGCTGATCGCCGAGCCGTCCATCTGGACGCCGTCGGTCCGCATGTAGGTAATCGAGCCGTCCTCATAGAGCTGCTGCGCGATCCGCATCGTGTGGTCGGCGGAGAAGCCCAGCTTGCGCGCGGCCTCCTGCTGGAGCGTCGAGGTAGTGAAGGGCGGGGGCGGGTTGCGCGTCGCGGGCTTGGTCTCGACCGACTGGACCGAGAAGCGACCGGCCTCGACGTCCGCCTTGGCGCGGAGCGCGTCGCCTTCGTTGCCGATCGAGAGGCGGTCGAGCTTGCGGCCGTCCCACTGCGTCAGGCGGGCGGTGAAGGGGGTGCCGTCATGCTCGAGGCTGGCGGTGACGGACCAGTATTCCTGCGCGCGGAAGGCCTCGATCTCGCGTTCGCGCTCGACGATGAGGCGTAGGGAGACGGACTGGACTCGGCCCGCCGACTTGGCCCCCGGCAGCTTGCGCCATAGGACCGGGGAGAGGGTGAAGCCGACGAGATAATCGAGGGCGCGGCGGGCTCGGTAGGCGTCGATCAGGTCGTGATCGAGCTCGCGCGGGCGCTTCATCGCGTCGGTGACGGCCTGTTTGGTGATCGCGTTGAAGGTGACGCGCTGGACGTCCTTGGGGAGCGCCTTGCGATTCCGCAGCACCTCCTGGACATGCCACGAGATCGCCTCGCCCTCGCGGTCCGGGTCGGTCGCGAGGATCAGGCGGTCGGCCTTTTTGGCCTCGTCGGCGATGGCGCGGAGCTGCTTGGCCTTGTCGGCGTAATTCTCCCATTCCATCGCGAAGCCGTCGTCGGGGTTCACCGATCCGTCGCGCGGGGGCAGGTCGCGGACGTGGCCGTAGGAGGCGAGCACACGGAAATCGCTGCCGAGATACTTCTCGATGGTTTTCGCCTTGGCGGGCGATTCGACGATGACGAGCTGCATGGGGGCTATCTGGGGTCCTTCTCGTGTACGCGCGAGGGTGGCGGGGTGGGGAAGGCCGCGTCAAGCGGGGCGGGACGGGCATCAGGCGCGAAGGAAGTTGACGGAGGTTGACACGTGGACGCGCGTTGCGACCGCGCGCACTCATGACGCCGCGGCGATGCGTCCGGGATGTGACACCAACGCGACACGCGGGCGACGTGGCCGCACCCTGACGCCCCGCGCGATCGTGGCGCGAAAGGGGCAGGCGGGCGTATCGTGTCGAGTCGCGTCAGGCACGGCGCGAACGCTGGCACGGGTCGCTGCTTGTAGGACAGAGGAAATCGCCGGGCTGGGCGGCGGGATCGGCATGGGCTATGCGGCCGGAATGGCGACCATCGACGACGCGCTGCACATCCGGTCGCGCTTCGCGCGCGAACGCGCGGCCGAGCTGGCGCGGCGCACGGGCATGACGGAGGTACAGGTGGTCGAGGAGGCATTGCGCGCGTACGCGCCGCCGGTAGCGGACGAGCGGCCGCCGGAGGAACCGCCGCCGGGGCGGCTGGTGCGGCGCGGGCGCTTCCTGGTGATGCCAGCCGAGGAGGGGGAGCCCGCCATCACCGTCGCGGAGGTCGAGGCCGCGATCGAAGAGATACGTAACGAGCGCTGTTGATGGAACAACCCGAGGCGCTGCTCGACAGCAACGTGCTCGTGGCGGCGGTAGCGGAGAAGCACGAACACCACGCGCCGTCACTCGCCGTCTTGGATGTAACCCGGCCGGGCGGCTTCGCTGTGGCCGCGCACTCCTACGCCGAGGCGTTCACCGCGCTGACCCGGTTCGGGCCTCGCGGGCAGTTCCGCTTGGCCCCTGAAGAGGCGTGGGAGGCGCTGGCGCGCGTTAAGGCGGTCACGCGCCTGGTCGGCTTGACGCCCGAGCAGACGCTCGATGCGGTGCGGCTCTACGCGGCCGCGGGCGGGATCGGCGCGCGGTTGTATGACCATCTTATCGGGCAGGCGGCGGTGATCGCCGGCGTGCGGGTGATAGTGACCTGGAACACCGGCCACCTCCGGTCGCTGTTTCCGCGGATGACGGTGGAGACCCCGCAAGAGCATCTGGTCCGATGCGCGGGCGAACCGGCGACTTAACGCGCTTATCGCGTCGGGTCTGGACGCTCGTCGCGGCCTTGGTGTGCCGAGATCCATGTCACGGAGGGGCTGGCACCTAATCGTCATTCGTCCGCTTCCGGCCCATTGCCGACATCCACGCTGTCCGTGCATGGCGACCACAGAAGGAGATTAAACCGTGTCGTTCGTGAGATCGCTAGCGAAGCAGGTCGTCAAGGCGGCCATTTATCCGGGCGCGCGGCTGCTGGACCGCCGTTACCTGGCGGCCGACGTGCCGGCGCCGTCGCACCGGACCAGCCATTCGGGCATGCGCGACCATGTGGTGGAGCTCGGGAGCAAGACCGGCATGCGCGTGCTGGAGATCGGAAGCCGCGAGGTCACGGGTTCGCACAGCCTCAAGGCGCGGCTCGAAGGGAGCGGGGCGGAGTATGTCGGCTTCGACTATTATGCGGGAGCCAACGTCGACGTGGTCGGCGACGCGCACAAGCTTTCCACGTATTTCGACGAGCCGTTCGACATCGTTTATTCGACCGCCGTCTTCGAGCATCTGGCGATGCCTTGGGTCGCGGCCGAGGAGATCGCCAAGGTCCTGAAGGTCGGAGGGTTCGCGTTCACCGAGACCCATTTCTCGACCTCCGTCCATGAACGGCCGTGGCATTTCTTCCAGTTCAGCGACATGGCGCTTCGTGCGCTGTTCTCGCCGACGCTCGGTTTCGAGTGCGTCGAGGCGAGCATGAGCAACCCGATCGTCGGTCGCTACTCCATTCTCGCCGATCCGTATTTACGCCTACGCCCTGTGGAAGGGCTCTATTGTCACAGCGCCATCATGGCGAGGAAGGTACGCGAGGTCTCGGATCATGATTGGCGGTCGGTCGACATCGACGACGTGACCGGGGCGACCCATTATCCTGCGGGTACGGGCGTGAGCGGGCGGGGTGAGTCTATGACCACGTCGTAGGTCGGACAGTAGCCGATCGGATGGCGAGCTGTGCGAAGATATCCTTCCCGATCGATCCTTGCGGTGGCGGCTCGGCTGACTTTCCACCCTAAGCAGGCGTTTGATTAGTCGGGCTCGGTTTGTATCCTACCCGCGTCGCGGCAAAGCCGCGCCGTCGATCGACACGGCGGGACAAGGGCCCGCCGGTCGTCGGCCGGGCGGGTCGTGCGACGCCCGGCTAAGCTTCGCTTAGCCATCAGCAATCGCCGCCAGAGGCGGCGTTTGCTGATGCTGTACGACCCGCCACACCTCATGCTCCAGCCGGCGGATCACTGAGGTGCAGTGCGCCTCGTAGCCGGCCACGCCCTCCTTTTCGGCCTGGGCGCGGTAGGCGATGACGATCAGGCCCTCCTGCGGGCGCGAGACGCTGCGCTCCGTCAGTTCGCACCGGTCCCAGATGGGGGTTGCCGACACCGCCTTGATCGCGTCCTCGCCGGCATAGACGTAAGGGGGCATGGGGAGGACCATCCGAACTTCCGCATCGACCTTCTCGCGGTAATTCTCCTCGCCTTCGAGCCATAAGGATTGCTCGAAGCCCCAGAGGCGGTCGTCGTCCATATTCGTGCTCCCGTGAGATGGTCGAAGCACAAGCGCGCTGCGGGGGCGGATCGTTCCGCTCAGCCGATGAGGCTCACGCGGCCTCCGGCGTGCTTCTCGAGCCGGCCACCGAGCTCGAGCTCCAACAGCACCATGGATACCACCGCGGGCGCGTGGCCCGACTGGCGGATGAGCTCGTCCACCGCGACCGGGCCGAGCAACCGTTCGACGTCGCGGCGTACGCCGTCGCTCGCATCGAGCAACGGTTGACCCTCATAGCCGTTGACGGGCGTGCGGACCATGCGGGGGTCGATAGGCCCGATCTGCTGGAGGATGTCGTCGGCGTTCTGCACGAGCGTCGCTCCCTCGCGGATCAGCAGGTTGCACCCCTGGGCTCGCGGATCGAGGGGGGAGCCGGGGACGGCCATGACCTCGCGCCCCGCCTCGCCCGCCAGGCGCGCCGTGATGAGCGACCCGGACTTCGGCGCGGCTTCGACCACCACCGTTCCCGACGATAGCCCGGCGATGATGCGGTTGCGGAAAGGGAAATGGCGCGCGCGGGGCTCGGTGCCGGGCGGCTGTTCGGCCAGGAGCAGGCCTTGCGCGGCGACCTGTTCCTGAAGCGCGGCGTTCTCGGGCGGGAACACCACATCGATGCCGCAGGCGATCACGCCGACGGTGCCGGTGCCGAGCGCGCCGACATGCGCGGCGGTGTCGACGCCGCGCGCGAGCCCCGAGACGACGGTCGCCCCGCCCTCGCCCAGATGGACCGCGAGCTCGCGCGCGAAGCGGCAGGCGGCGGCCGACGCGTTGCGCGCGCCCACGATCGCGACGCAGGGGCGGCGGGTGAAGGCGAGGTCGCCGCGCGCGATCAAGGCGGCGGGCGCGTTCTCGAGCTGGGCGAGAAGCGGCGGGTAGTCGGCGTCGTCGATGAACAGGTGGCGCGCGCCGAGATCGGCGACGCGAGCGATCTCGCTCGCCACCGCGCGGGGGTCGGCGAGCGCGGGCGGGCGGCCGCCGCCGCGCCGGGCGAGGAGCGGGACCGCGTCGAGCGCGGCCTCGGCCGAGCCGAAGCGTGCCAGGAGCTGGCGGTAGGTGACGGGGCCGATCGTCGGTGTGCGGATCAGGCGCAATCGCGCGGCGGAGTCGCGGACCGCGGCGCGCGCGGCTTCGGGAAACAGTCCTGCGTCAGCCATGCGCGGCGTCGGCGTCCGGCGTTTCGGTCCGGTCCGCGCCGAGTCTGGGCTCGGTGCCGCCGAGCAAGCGAGCGATGTTCTCGCGGTGCTTGTAGAGCACGATGACCGCGAACGCGATGAACAGCAGCACGAGGTCGAAACGGTCGAACAGCGCCGCCGCGACGGGCGCGGCGATCGCGGCGGCTATCCCGGCGAGCGAGGAGTAGCGGGTCAGCGCGAGGACGCCGAGCCACACGAGCGCATAGGTCAGGCCGATGGGCCAGGCGAGCGCGACCGAAACCCCCATCAACGTCGCCACGCCCTTGCCGCCGCCCAAACGCAGCCAAACGGAATGGCAATGCCCGATGAACGCGCCGGCGGCGGCGAGCGGCGCATCGGCGGGAAACCAGCGCAGCGCGATCCAGACCGCGAGCGCGCCCTTGAGCATGTCGAGGAGGAGGGTAGCGGCGGCGAGGCCCTTGCGTCCGGTGCGCAGCACGTTGGTCGCGCCGATATTGCCCGATCCCACCTTCCGCAGATCGCCCGCTCCGGCGGCGCGCGTCAACAGCACCCCGAACGGGATGGAGCCCAGCAGATAGCCGCCGAGCAGGGCGGTCAACGGCGCGATCCAAAGGACCTCGGTCGGCACGAACTTCTCCCCCGGTGAAACGGGATACCCTAGTCGTTGCGACAAGCCAACAACTTGAATCAGCTTGGTTGCAGGGCTGCGGACAGGGTAGCGGTCGGTAGGTGGACCAGCGACCGATCCTGTTCTTCGATTCCGGGGTGGGCGGACTGTCGATCGTCGGGCCGGCGCGGGCGGCGCTGCCGGGCGCGCCGTTCGTCTACGCCGCGGACTCGGCCGGATTTCCGTACGGTACCAGGAGCGCGGACGAGATCGCGGCGCGGGTGCCCGTGTTGCTCGGGCGGTTGGCGGAGCGGTATCGGCCGCGGCTGATCGTGATCGCGTGCAACACCGCCTCGACGATCGCGCTGCCCGCGGTGCGTGCGGCGCTGGACCTGCCGGTCGTGGGCACGGTACCCGCGATCAAGCCCGCAGCAACGCTCAGCCGGACTCGCGTGATCGGGGTGCTTGGGACGGAGGCGACGGTGGCGCAGAGCTATGTCGACGATCTGTCGCGCGACCATGCAGGCGATTGCCTGGTGATCCGGTACGGCTCGGCCGAGCTGGTCGAGCTGGCGGAGCTGAAGCTGCGCGGGCGGATGGTGGAGCCGGAGCGGTATACGGCGGCGCTGCACGGTCTGTTCGGGCAGCCGGGGGGCGGGCTGATTGACGTGGTGGTGAACGCCTGCACGCACTTTCCGCTGGTCGAGGCGGAACTCGCGGCCGCCGCGCCGCACCCGGTGCGCTTCGTTGACGGGGGCGAGGGGATCGCGCGGCGGATCGCGTTCCTGTGCGGCGGCGCGGAGTGGCCGGCGCGCACGCCGCCGGGGGTGGCGGTGTTCACGCGGGTCACTGACGCGGAGCGGGAACTGGCCCCCGCGCTTGCCGCCAGGGGCTTCCCGACGATCGAAGCGCTGTAGGTTCGCGTACTCTCACCGGACGATAACACCCGACATCTTGCGAGCCGTTCGCGCTGGAAAATTAGGCTTTCCGGGCCTAAGTGTTGGTCATGGACAGCATCGGCCCGGTAGCCCAGCCCGTCGACTATTCGCGCGTATTCGCCCAGGCGATCGACCGGCTCCACGCCGAGGGTCGGTACCGCGTGTTCATCGACATCTTGCGCAACAAGGGCCAGTTTCCCAATGCGCGCTGCTTCGCGGGGCATAACGGCCCCAAGCCGATCACAGTCTGGTGCTCGAACGATTACCTCGCGATGGGCCAACATCCCGCGGTCATTGCGGCAATGGAAGGGGCCCTGCACGATGTCGGCGCAGGATCGGGCGGCACCCGCAACATCGGCGGCAACACGCATTACCACGTCGATCTGGAGCATGAGCTCGCCGACCTGCACGGCAAGGAGGCGGCACTGCTGTTCACCAGCGGCTACGTGTCGAACGAGGCGACGTTGCATACGCTGGCCAAGGTGCTGCCGGGCTGCGTGATCTTCTCGGACGAGCTGAACCATGCCTCGATGATCGCGGGCATCCGCAATTCGGGATGCGAGAAGCGCGTGTTCCGGCACAATGACCTCGCGCATCTCGAGGAACTGCTGGCGGCGGAGGACCCGAGCGTCCCCAAGCTGATCGCGTTTGAGAGCGTTTATTCGATGGAGGGCGACGTCAGCCCGATCGCGGCGATCTGCGACTTGGCGGATCGGTACAACGCGCTGACCTTCCTCGACGAGGTGCATGCGGTCGGGATGTACGGCCCGCGCGGTGGCGGCATCTCCGAGCGCGATAGTGTCGCGCACCGGCTGACGGTGATCGAGGGGACTCTGGGCAAGGCGTTCGGGGTGATGGGCGGGTACATCGCCGCCGACCGGACGATCATCGACGTGATCCGATCGTATGCGCCGGGGTTCATCTTCACGACGTCGCTGTCGCCGGTGCTGGTGGCGGGGGTGCTCGCTTCGGTGCGGCATCTGAAGGCGTCGTCGGTCGAGCGGGGTGGGCAGCAGGCGGCGGCGGCGATGCTGAAGCGCATGCTGACCGAGGCTGGGCTGCCGGTAATGCCGGGCGACACGCATATCGTGCCGGTCATGGTCGGCGACCCGGTGGAGGCCAAGCGGATCAGCGACATCCTGCTCGCCGAGTACGGCGTGTACGTCCAGCCGATCAACTATCCGACGGTGCCGCGCGGGACGGAGCGGCTGCGCTTCACGCCGGGGCCCGCGCATGACGAGGCCATGATGCGCGAGCTGGTGGACGCGTTGGTCGAGATCTGGAGCCGGCTGGAGCTGCGCCAAGCCGCGTGAGCGACGGGTGGAGCGTAACCGAGCGGCGCGCGGAGGATGGGGTATTCCTGCTGCGCGCGCGGACGCGCTTGCCCGGCGCGGACGAGCGCGCCGCCCATCCGCTCGCCATGTGGATCACCTGGCCGTTCGAGCCCGGATCGGGCGCCGGACTGGACGGGGCGCCCGACGAGTCGACGCTCGGGGCGATGGCGGCGTTCGAGGCTGCGGCGTACGAGGCGCTCGACGCGCCGGGTCACGCCGTCGGGGTGGCGGTGTTGACGGGCGGGGCGGCGCGCGAGTGGTTGTTCTACGCGGCCGACCGCGACGCGTTCATGCGGGTGCTGCTCCAGGCGCTGGAGGGGCATCCGTCCTACGAGTTCGAAGTGCGCGCGTGGGACGATCCGAGCTGGAAAGCGGCGCGCGAGCTCGTGCCGCTGGCGATGGCGCACTAAAGCGCGAGCAGCCCCGCGAGAATCGTCAGACCGCCGAGCCCGAGCGACAACGGCGCGCGCAGGCGCATCCAGCCTGCAGGCGCTTCGCCGGTAGCGACGAGGCGGCGGTCGACGACCGGCGTCAGGGCGATGAGCGTGCCGAGCGTCACGAGCGCGCGGGGCAGCGGCAGGCCGAACTGGGTCGCGATCATAAGCGCGACGCCCGCCAGCGACGGGAGAACGGCTATCGCGGCAAGCGCCCCCTGACCGGTCGTCCGGCGCACCGCGAAGCCCCACCAGACGCCGCCCAGGAAGCTCAGGATGATGATGCCGTAAACGAGCGCGAGGACGCGGCCGAAGAAGAATGGCTCGCCCCGGCCAGACGCTACCAGCGCGGCGGCGACTAGTTGTGGGAGGAGGCCCGCAAAGCCGAGCAGGCGAGTGGTGCGGGCGATGGCGGCGGGCGGCATCAGTCGATGATGATCGTCGTATCCGTGCCGGAGACGCTTAAAGGCTCGCCGAAGCGGACCACCGCCTTATCTTGGTATTCGCCGCCGACCGGGCGACCATAGACGTGTATCGCCGCGGCAGCGTCGTCCACGACCCAATAGCGCTCGACACCGGCTGCGGCGTAGCGGGCGAGCTTGAGCCCGAGATCGCGCGCCAGCGAGGACACCGCCACTTCGATCACCAGCGCGAAATCGGAAGGCTCGAGCCAGTCCCGGCCGTCGACCGGGACACGTAGTACCGCCACGTCGCATCCGAGAACGGTCGTCTCGTCCAGCTCGATGCCGACCTCGACGCGGAGGAGCGCAGCGGGGCAGACCTCGGCCAGGAGTATCAGCAGCTGCGCCTGCCGGCGCGAATGTGGGTTCTTGGGCTGGTTCAAGCGCTCGATCTCCCCATCCACCAGTTCCACGCTCATTCCGCTGAAAGCGTCGACGTCGCACATGCGCTGGAACTCGGCGGTGGTGAACCGTCCGGGCGAGCGGCCCGGGTCGGCGACGATCTTGGACGAAAGGTCGTTCATGGCGCTCCACCCGATCGGCGAGGTCACCGGCGGTAGCGCATCGCGCCAATCGCCGCTAGATAGCAGTCCCGATTCAGCGCCCCGCCCAGGAGCTACGCCCATGAGCACCCAGCCCGCCACTTTATACGACGTCCAGCCCAATGGCTTCTTCTCACGCGGGCTCGCCGAGAGCGACCCGGCGGTATTCGGCGGGCTCGACGCCGAGATGCATCGTCAACGCACGCAGGTCGAGCTGATCGCGAGCGAGAACATCGTGTCGCGGGCGGTGCTCGAGGCGCAGGGGTCGGTATTCACGAACAAATATGCCGAAGGCTATCCGGGCAAGCGGTATTACCAGGGCTGTGGGCCGTCGGACGCGGTCGAGACGCTGGCGATCGAGCGCGCCAAGCGGCTGTTCGGGTGCGGGTTCGCGAACGTCCAGCCGCATTCGGGGGCGCAGGCGAACGGGGCGGTGATGCTGGCGCTGGTGAAGCCGAGTGACACGATCCTGGGAATGAGCCTGGATGCGGGCGGGCATCTGACGCACGGGGCCAAGCCCGCCATGTCGGGCAAGTGGTTCGACGCGGTCCAGTACGGCGTCGACCCGGTCACCCACCTGATCGATTACGACCAGGTCGAGGCGCTGGCGACCGAGCGCCGCCCCAAGCTGATCATCGCGGGCGGATCGGCCTATCCGCGGCGGATCGACTTCGCGCGGTTCCGGGCGATCGCGGACAAGGTCGGTGCGTACTTCATGGTCGACATGGCGCATTTCGCGGGGATCGTCGCGGCGGGGCTGCATCCGTCGCCGTTCGGCCATGCGCATGTGGTCACGACGACCACGCACAAGACGCTGCGTGGCCCGCGCGGCGGCATGATCATGACGAACGACGAGGCATTGGCCAAGAAGATCAATTCGGCGGTATTTCCGGGGCTGCAGGGCGGGCCGCTGATGCATGTCGTTGCGGCCAAGGCGGTGGCGTTCGGCGAGGCGCTGGAGCCATCGTTCAAATCCTACATCGCGGCCGTGGTCGAGAACGCGAAGGTGCTGGCGGCGACGCTCAAGGAGCGCGGGGCTGACCTGATCGCGGGCGGGACCGACACGCATCTGGCGCTGGTCGATCTGCGCCCGCTGGGCATCACGGGACGTGACGCGGACGAGGCGCTGGAGCGGTCGGGCATCACCTGCAACAAGAACGGCATCCCGAACGACCCGCAGCCGCCGGTCAAGACGAGCGGCATCCGGGTGGGTTCGCCCGCGGGCACGACGCGCGGCTTCGGTCCGGCCGAGTTTCGCGAGATCGGTCACATGGTCGCCGACGTGCTCGACGGGCTGCGCGCGAAGGGCGAGGGCGGCGACCCGGTCGTGGAGGCCGGCATCCGGACGCGTGTTCAAGCGTTGTGCGCTCGTTTCCCCATCTATTAGGAGCACACGACATGGGCATTCAGGATGAGATCAAGAGCAGGCCCGGGCTGGGCAAGAGCATGGCCAAGTGGGGAGCGCTCGGCGCGGTGGTGGCGATCCCGATTCCGGTGATCGGTCCGGTGCTGGGTGGGATCGCGGGCGCGGCCTACGCCTATTCGAAGCGCAACAAGATCTGAATGCGCTGGCGTTTTCGTCAGCGCTCGCGCGCCGATGCCGCACCGGCCCGCTCCCCCACCCGGCCACCCATCCAGGATATGCTGTGGGTGGCCGGGTGGGGGAGCGGGCCGGTGCGGCATGTCCGTGAGGACGCCTAAACCATGCGCTGTCCGTTCTGCGCGCATGACGACAGCCAGGTGAAGGACAGCCGTCCCACCGAGGATGGGGCGGCGATCCGGCGGCGGCGGCAGTGCGAAGGCTGCGCGGCGCGGTTCACGACGTTCGAGCGGATCCAGCTGCGCGAGCTGACGGTGCTCAAAAGTGAGGGCCGGCGAGAGCCGTTCGAGCGCGAGAAGCTGCTGCGATCGGTGGCGATCGCGGCGCGCAAGCGGCCGATCGACGCGCTGCGGCTGGAGAAGCTGGTGTCGGGCATCCAGCGGCAGCTGGAGACGCTGGGCGAGGGCGAGGTCACGTCGCAACGGATCGGCGAGATGGTGATGGAAGGGCTCAAAGGCCTCGACTCCGTAGCCTATATCCGGTTCGCGAGCGTCTATCGCGATTTCAGCGAGGCACGCGATTTCGAGGCGTTCGCGGGAACGGTCGAGGAGGTCGGGCGCGGGTGACCGACGTGTTTCCGGTCGCGCCGCATCCCGCGATCGTCCTGGTCCGCCCGCAGCTTGGCGAGAATATCGGCAAGGCGGCGCGGGCCATGCTCAATTTCGGGCTGCGCGAGCTCAGGCTCGTCACCCCGCGCGATGGGTGGCCCAATCCGAGCGCCGGACCGGCGGCGAGCGGGGCGGACGTGGTGCTGGCCGAGGCGCGGGTGTTCGAGAGTGTTGCGGACGCGGTGGCGGACTGCGCGCATGTCCATGCGACAACGGTGCGCAAGCGCGGGGTGACCAAGCCTGTTGTGACGCCAGAGCAGGTGGCCGCTTTGGTGCGGGGTACTCCGGAGCGCTCGGCGATCCTGTTCGGGCCGGAGCGGTCGGGGCTCGACACCGACGATGTGGCGCTGGCGCGCGCGATCGTCACCGTGCCGATCAACCCCGAGTTCGGGTCGCTGAACCTCGCCCAGGCGGTGATGGTGGTGGCGTATGAATGGTCGAAGGGCGAGGCGCTGGCGCGGCCGCCGGAGGTCGACATCCTTCCACCCGCTCCCCAGGAGGAGCTGGAGGGCATGATCGCGCAGCTCGACGCGCTGCTGGTTGAGCGGCATTACTTCTTCCCGCCCGAACGGACGCCGACGGTCAGGCGCACGATCCGCACGCTGCTGACCAAGCCGGGCTGGTCGTCGCAGGAAGTACGCACAGTGCGCGGGATGCTGTCGGCGCTGGGCGGCGCGAAGGGGCCGAAAGGCTAGCGCCGGTCGAAGGCGGCGAGCTCATAGGCGATCGAAGCCTCGACGAGTCCGTCCCACAGGTTTGCGACCGCGCCGCCGGGTAGGCCCGCCGCCTCCGCCAGCGTACGGGCGTTCGCGACCACTTCCGCCTTGCGGCGTTCGTCACGCACGGTCTCGCGCACGGGTTTGATCCGCGCGGCCGCGTCCATGTAGGCGAAGCGGCGGGCGAGCAGCGCGATCAGATCGCGGTCGACCGCGTCGACGCCCGCGCGCACCTCCGCCATCGTGGTGCATTCCCGGGGATCGAGGATCGTCATAGGCAGGGCGCTATTGGGGCGCGGCGGGCCTGTCCAGCTTGACCGCACCGGTCGTCGCGGGTAGGGCGCGCGCTCGCAATGGCCCCGCACCCCGGTGAAGCGGTGGCCCTGTTCCCGGAAACGGACGGCAGGCGACAACCGGGATATGTCCGTTTCATCCGTGGGCGGACTCGTCAGCAGCGATTGCAAAGGAATACACGATGTCGAAGCGCGCCAGCGCCAAATACAAGCTCGACCGGCGGATGGGCGAGAACATCTGGGGTCGTCCCAAATCCCCGGTCAACAAGCGTGAATACGGCCCCGGCCAGCACGGTCAGCGCCGCAAGGGCAAGGTGTCGGATTTCGGCATCCAGCTGCGCGCCAAGCAGAAGCTGCGCGGCTATTACGGCGACGTCACCGAGAAGCAGTTCCGCGCCTGCTATCACGAGGCCGCCCGAATGAAGGGCGACACCGGCCAGAACCTGATCGGCCTGCTTGAGCAGCGGCTGGACATGATCGTCTACCGCGCCAAGTTCGCGCCCACCATCTGGTCCGCGCGCCAGCTCGTCAGCCACGGCCATGTCCGGGTGAACGGGGTGAAGTGCAACGTAGCTTCGCGCCGCGTGTTTGTGGGCGAGGAGATCACGCTGGGCGGCAAGGCGTCGGAAATGGCGCTGGTGCTCGAGGCGCAGTCGCTCGCCGAGCGCGAGATCCCCGACTATGTGGCGCCGGACGGGACCGCGAAGGTCACGTTCGTGCGGGTACCGTCGTTGGACGAGGTGCCGTATCCGGTGAAGATGGAGCCGAACCTCGTGGTCGAGTTCTACTCGCGCTGAGGCGGCGGCTTAGCGAAGCTAAGCCGAGCCGAACACTCAGCGCGAGCGGCCGGCGTCGCTCGGGCGACGACCGACGGCGCGGCTTCGCCGCGACGCTCTTGCACATGGGGGCGGTTCCGCGAGGGGCCGCCCCTTGTCGCTTGCGGCTGGCAAGAAGGTCGCGCTCGGAGCGGCGCCGCGGCAAAGCCGCGTCGTCGGACGGGGCTGCGGCCCCGCCGGCCGGGCGGCTCCGATTGCGCGGGCGCGGCAGCAGGACTGGAACAGAAGGGCGCACGTCTCTGTTTGATGCATGAGTATGTCGCGCGCCATGCGCAATCGGAGCCGCCATGGGCACAAACGCCACAATAAACCCGATCCTTATCAACCTCTTCCTATGCATCGGCGCGACGTTGCTGCTCGCGGTGATCGGGTGGGTGCTGCACAAGCGTGGCAAGCTGTCCGCAAAAGGGCCGGCGATGATCTGGGCGATCGTCACGGTGCTGCCGTTATTCGGCGCGGGCGCGCTGATGTTCGGCAAGCACGAGATCGAACATGCGGCCGGCGTCACCAAGTCGGGCGAGAACGCCGACGATGTCAGCTCCGCGCCCAGCTCGGGGTTGGCGGGCAAGGGCGGGCGCTAGACAGGCGGGCGCGCCCGCGTCAGGAGCGCGGGCATGACGACGCCCCCTCCTGCCGAATGGGCTCCGCATGACGCGGTGTGGATCGGCTTTCCCAGTCATCCGGAGCTTTGGGCCGACGACCTGGAGCCCGCGCGCGCCGAGGTCGCCGCATTTGCGCTTGCGGTTCATGCGGGGGGCGCGGGCGAGCGGGTGCTGCTGGTCGCCGCCGACGCGGAGGCGGGCGGCGCGGCGGAGGCGATGTGCCCCTTCGCCGAGGTGATCGTCGAGCCGTTCGGGGATATCTGGCTGCGCGATACCGGGCCGATCATTGGCGGCGACGGGCGGGCGCACGCGTTCCGGTTCAACGGTTGGGGCGGCAAGTACGAGCTGGAAGGCGACGACGACCTGGCTGCGCGGCTCGCGGCGCGGGCCGGCTTGGTGTTGTCGTCGAACGATTGGGTGCTGGAGGGCGGTGCGGTCGACGGGGACGGGACGGGGACCGTCGTCACCACACGCCAATGCGTGCTCAACCCGAACCGCAATCCGGGTCTGAGCGAGGCGGAGGTCGAGCGTCGACTGCGCGAGGAACTCGGCTTTCGCCAAGTGGTGTGGCTGGAGGAGGGGTTGCTGAACGACCATACCGACGGCCATGTCGACAACCTCGCGCGCTTCGTCGGCGAGGGACGCGTCGCGATCCCCGAGCCGGGCGAGAACGACCCGAACTGGCAGGTGTATGTCCACGCGCTCCGCGATGCGCGGGCGGCGGGGCTGGAGGTAGTGCTGGTGCCCTCGCCCGGCCGGGTGCTGCGGGACGAGCAGATCGTGCCGGCGAGCTATATGAACTTCTACCTCGGGAACGCGGTGGTGGTGGTGCCGACCTACGGCGCAGCCAACGACGATGCGGCGGTGACGGCGATCGGAGCGCTGTTTCCGGGGCGGCGCGCGGTCGGCCTGCGCGCGGACCATATCCTGACGGGGGGCGGTAGCTTCCACTGCATCTCGCAGCAGATCCCGCCTCGCAGTTAGTTCGTCACCCCGGGCTTGACCCGGGGTCCCGCTTTATCCTGCGGCGGGTGAGAAGAAGCGGGACCCCGGATCAAGTCCGGGGTGACGGGGAATGGTAAATGACCGAGATCACCGTGGCGGCGCTCCAGCTGGCTTTTGGACCGGACATCGAGGCGAACATCACGGCCGTCTCGCGGCTGGTGCGCGAGGCGGCGGCGCGGGGGGCAAGCGTGATCCTGCCGCCCGAGCTGTTCGAGGGCAAATATTTCTGCCGGGTCGAGGATGAAGGCCTGTTCGCCGATGCGAAGCCGGTGAGCGAGCACCGGGCGGTGCTGGCGATGCGCGAACTGGCGGCCGAGCTGCGCGTGACTATCCCGACGAGCTTTTTCGAGGCGGATGGGCCGCATCATTACAACTCGCTGGCGATGGTCGGGCCGGACGGCGCGGTCCAAGGGGTGTACCGCAAGAGCCACATCCCGGACGGGCCAGGGTACGAGGAGAAGTTCTACTTCCGCCCTGGAAATACCGGGTTCAAGGTGTGGCCGGGACCGCCCGGCGCACCCGACGCGAAGCTCGGCGTCGGCGTGTGTTGGGACCAATGGTACCCCGAAACCGCGCGCGCGATGATGTTGATGGGGGCGGAGGTGCTGTTCTACCCGACCGCGATCGGATCGGAGCCGCACGACACCTCGCTCGACACCGCCCGGCTTTGGCGGCGCGCGATGGTGGGGCACGCGGTGTCGAACGTGGTGCCGATCGTCGCCGCCAATCGGGTGGGGATCGAGCACGGCCAGACGTTCTACGGCACCAGCTTCATCTGCGACGAGCGCGGCGATATGCTGGCCGAGCTCGGGCGCGGGGACGAAGGGGTGATCACCGCGACGATCGACCTCGCCCGCGTCAAGCGACACCGCGCAGCGTTCGGCTTCTTCCGTGACCGGCGGCCGGACCTGTATGGGCGGTTGGTGGAAGACCGTTAGCCGACAGGCGCTCCTTAGCCCTTTCCCGCCTTTGCGGGAGATGGAGAGACGCGCGTAGCGCGGCGAGGGTGAGGGCCGGACCTGTCCGGGCGAGGTCCGACCCTCACCCTGGCGCTGGCGCGCCTGTCCCTCTCCCGCGAAAGCGGGAGAGGGTAGTGAGATCATCCGCCGCCCCGCAACGCCAGTGCACGGGCGAATACCGCCTCGAACATCGGCGTCGTGAGCGCGCCGGTGTTCTGGTTGTAACGCGAGCAGTGATAGCTGTCGACGAGCACGCGACCATCGGGGAGCAGATGTTCGGCGAGATGGCCGAACTTGGCGCGCGAGGGCTTGAGCCCCAGCACGCGGGCGGCGGTGTCGTGGGCGATCTGGCCGAGCGCGACGAAGACGCGCACCGACGGAAGCGCCGCGACGGGCGCTTCGAGGAACGGGCGGCAGGTGCGGATTTCGGCGGGGGTGGGCTTGTTGGCGGGCGGCAGGCAGCGCACGCCGTTGACGATGATCGCGCCGCGCAAGCGGAAACCGTCGTCGGGGCGGCGGTCGTACGTCCCCTCCGCAAGGCCGAACTTGGCGAGCGTCGCGTAGAGCAACTCGCCCGCATAATCGCCGGTGAAGGCGCGGCCGGTGCGGTTCGCGCCGTGTTTGCCGGGTGCCAGGCCGACCACCGCCAGCCAGGCGTCGGGGTCGCCGAAGGCAGGGACCGGGCTGTTCCACCAGGCAGAATGCTCCCGGCGGCATTCCTCGCGAAAGGCGACGAGGCGCGGGCAGAGCGGGCAGTCGCGCGGCGGCTCGGTGTGGGGAAGCGGAGAGGATGCGGCGGGCACCCCGCTCCGCTAGGGCGGGGCGATGGGAACGGCAACCTACGCGCTGGCGCTGGGATCGAACAGGCGGAGCCGGTTCGGGAGCCCGACGCGGACGATCGACGCGGCGCTCGGCGCGATCGGCGGGGTGCGGGCGGTGTCGCCCGTCATGCGGACGGCGGCGATGGGGCCGTCGTCCCGCGCCTATGCCAATGCGGTCGCGCTGGTGGCGAGCGACGAGGACCCGCCGGCGATGCTCGCGCGCGTCAAGGCGATCGAACGGGCGTTCGGGCGTCGGCGGGGGCGGCGCTGGGGCGCGCGGGTGATCGACATCGACCTGGTGCTGTGGTCGGGCGGCGCGTGGGCGGGGCCGGGGCTGACCGTGCCGCATCCGGCGTACCGGGAGCGAGACTTCGTGCTGTGTCCGCTGGTCGCGGTCGCGCCGGGATGGCGCGATCCGGTCGGCGGGCGGACGCCGCGCCAGCTGCTCGCGCTGGTTGACCGGCGGGCGGGCCGTCCCTAGTTCGCGCGGGCGTCTGGTTCGGGGGTTCGTAGCTCAGTTGGTAGAGCATTCGACTTTTAATCGACCGGTCCCGGGTTCGAACCCCGGCGAACCCACCAAGCGCCGTCCGCCGCCCGTGTTGTCGGCGATAGGCATCGGGGCGGTCGCGGTGAGTCTGCTTCTGCTGTTCGCGCGCTTGATCGACCGCTGGCCGCTTATGTGGGACCGCGCGATCATGCTCGCGCTCCGGATCCCTGGCGATCCCGCTACCCCGATCGGGCCGGCGTGGCTGCTCCCCTTCATGCGCGATGTGACCGCGCTCGGCGGTGGATTGCTGCTGACGCTGATCGTGGTTGCGGTGGCAGGACTGCTGGTCGTACGGCGGCTGTACCGCTCCGCGCTGATGATCGTGCTCGCGTCGTGGAGCGGCGGTCAGGTCGTGGCGTTGGTCAAGCAGCAGGTCGGGCGGGCGCGGCCCGACATCGTGCCCCGGCTGGTCGACGTGCGCGAGCTCAGTTTTCCGAGCGGGCATGCCGCGAGCAGCGCGGTCGTGTACCTCACGCTCGCGGCGTTGGGTGCCCAAACCGTGCGCGAACCGCGGGTGCGGACGTATCTTCTCGCCTGCGCGGTCATCCTGGTCGGAACCATCGGGATCAGCAGGGTGTATCTGGGCGTCCACTGGCCGTCGGACGTATTGGCGGGATGGAGCTTCGGGGCGCTCTGGGCGCTGGGCTGGTGGCGGCTCGGCGCGGAGATCAGGCCCTAGCGCCCCATCTCCGCCAGCTTGCGCTCCCAGGCGAGCGCGTCGTTCACGATCGTGTCGAGGTCGTCGCGCTGCGGCCGCCAGTCGATCGCGTTCAGGATTGCGGAGTTGTCGGCGACGAGCTCGGCCGGATCGCCGGGGCGGCGGCCCTCCAGCTTGCGGTCGACGCGCATGTTGGTGACACGGTCGACGGCGTCGAGCACCTCCAGCACCGAGAAGCCGCGGCCGTAGCCGCAATTGAGCGTGTGGCTTCGGGTCGGCTCGGCGACGAGCAGATCGAGCGCGGCGACATGCGCGGCCGCCAGGTCGCTGACATGGATGTAGTCGCGCACGCCCGTGCCGTCGCGAGTCGGGAAATCGGTGCCGAACACGCCGACCGACGCGCGCTTGCCGGTCGCGGCCTCGGCGGCGATCTTGAGGAGATGAGTCGCGCCGGCGGTCGATTGGCCCGCGCGTCCTTCCGGATCGGCACCCGCGACGTTGAAATAGCGGAGCGCGCAATAGTTGAGCGGGTGGGCGGCGGCGACGTCGCGCAGCATCGCCTCCGTCATCAGTTTGGACGTGCCGTAGGGGTTGATGGGTACGGTCGGATCGGTCTCACGCACGGGTACGCGATCGGGCGTGCCGTAGGTTGCGGCGGTGGACGAGAATATGAAGTGGGGAACGCCGCACGCGACCGCGCTTTCGATCAGCGCGCGCGAGGCGGCGGTGTTGTTGCGGTAGTATTTGAGTGGGTCGGAGACGGACTCGGGCACCACCACCGATCCGGCGAAGTGCATGATCGCGCGCACGCCGTGACCCTGGAGCGCGGCGCGGACCGCGTCGTCGTCGGCGACATCGGCGACGACCAGCGCGGCGCGGGGATCGACGGCCCAGTCGAAGCCGGTGACGAGGTTGTCGAGCACGACGACTTCGCGGCCCGCGTCGAGGAGCGCGAGCACGGCGTGGCTGCCGATATAGCCCGCGCCGCCCGTCACCATCACCTTGCCGCTGAAATCCGCCATGCCGCCAACCCCCATCGTCGTTGCCGGGCCCCTAGCGGGTTCCTATCTCCCGGCCAACAAACGGAGATCAGGCATGACCGAATATGTGACGCTGGCGGGCGGATGCTTCTGGTGCACGGAGGCGGTGTTCAAGGATGTGATCGGCGTGGACACCGTCGAGAGCGGCTATATCGGCGGCGACGTGCCCGACCCGACCTACCGCGCGGTATGCGACGGGACGACCGGTCACGCCGAGGCGATCCGGGTGGGATACGACCCCGACCAGGTGACGCTGGCGGACGTGTTCGACATCTTCTTCGCGACGCACGACGCGACGCAGCTCAACCGGCAGGGGAACGATGTCGGGACGCAGTACCGCTCGGCGATCTTCCCCGCGGACGAGGGGCAGGAGCGCGAGGCGCGCGCCGCAATCGAACGCGCGCAGGGGGAGAGCGCCAAGCCGATCGTGACGACGATCGAGCCGATGAGCGAGTGGTACGAGGCGGAAGGATACCACCAGGATTATTGGGAGACGTCGGGCCGGGCGAATCCTTATTGCCTGGCGGTGATCCCGCCCAAGCTGCAGAAGCTGCGCAAGAGCTTTGCGATGCGGTCCAAGTCGAAGGCGGCGGTCAGCGCTTAAGGATGTGCGGCGCGGCGGAGGCGGTCGTTGATCGCCTCGCCGATGCCGGTGTGTGGAACCGGCGCGACGGCGATGCGGGGCCTTGCGCTTGCATCCGCACGGTGGAGCGCGTCGAACAGGCGGGCGGCGGCCTGGATGAGGTCGCCGGCGGACGACAGGTCGTCATCGCCGGTGACCGGGCCGAAGCCGATCAGCCACTCGTCCGCAGCGGCGTCGGTCGCGTCGAGGCGGAGCGGTTTGGTCGGGGCGTAGTGGCTAAGTAGTTGACCGGGGGCGGTGGGGCGGTCGGGCGTCCTTGGCGGGGCTGAACTCCCGCCTGAGTCGGGAAGGCGCGTCGGGGATAGCACGGCTTCCAGCTGCTCGGCCGTGATCGGGCCGGGGCGCAGGATCGTGCGGCCTTGGACGATTGTGGACTCCAGGCCGGCGCGGGTCGGGCCATCGTCGAGGATCAGCGGGACGGCCGAGCCCAGGCTGGCGGCGACATGCTCGGCGCGGGTGGGGCTGATGCCGCCGGAGCGGTTGGCGCTGGGAGCGGCCAGGGGCTTGCCCGTAGCGGCGAGCAGCCCCCGCATTGCGCGGTGGTCGGGGACGCGGATCGCCACGGTGGTGAGTCCGGCGGTCACGAGCGCGGCCACGGCCGCACCCGGGCGGAGCGGTAGGACCAGGGTGAGCGGGCCGGGCCAGAACGCGGCGGCGAGCGCGCGCGCGTCGTCGTCGAACCCGGCCAGCGCCTCGGCGGCCGCTTGGGTCGGGAAATGGACGATCAGCGGGTTGAAGCGGGGGCGACCCTTTGCGGCGTAGATGCGCGCGACCGCCGCGCCGTCCGTCGCGTCGGCGGCTAGGCCGTAAACCGTTTCGGTGGGAACCGCGACGATCCCGCCGCTCCCGATCATGCGCGCGGCCTCCGCGATCGCGGCGTCGCTGTATCCCAGGATGACGGGCGGGGGTGTCGGGTCTGGTGCGGGCATGGGCGGGCGCTATATCGATAGAATATATTCCAACCGCCAGAGGAACCGCGATGGTCTTCACTCCCGCCGCCGCCGAGCAGCGTTTCGTCCTCGACCATATCGTTGGGATCGCCGAGCTGACCGACACGGACATGGTGGACGCCGTGCTGGATGGCGTAGGCCAGTTCGCGGAAGGCGAGTGGGCGCCGCTCAAGCGCGTGGGCGACGTGATCGGGGCGAAGTGGACCGATGACGGCGTGAAGATGCCCGACGGATTCCCCCAGGCCTACCAAGCCTATGTCGAGGGCGGCTGGGGCACGATCGGCGTCCCGGAGGCGCACGGCGGACAGGGGATGCCGTTCGCGATCCAGACGGCGGTGCTGGAGACGCTGGGGACGGCCAACATGGGCTTCGCGCTGTGCCCGACGCTGACGGTGGGCGCGATCGAGGCGCTGGCGCATCACGGGACGCCCGAGCAGCAGGCGCTGTACCTTCCCAAGCTGGCGACGGGCGAATGGACGGGGACGATGAACCTGACCGAGCCGCAGGCGGGCTCCGACGTCGGCGCGCTCCGCGCCAAGGCGGAGCCGATCGGCGACGGCAAGTGGAGCGTGTCGGGCGTCAAGATCTACATCTCATACGGCGACCACGATCTGGCGCAGAACATCGTCCATCTGGTGCTGGCGCGGACGCCCGATGCGCCGGAGGGGACGCGGGGGATCTCGCTGTTCCTGGTGCCTAAATACCGGCTGAACGAGGATGGGACGCCGGGTGCGTTCAATGACGTGCGCGCGGTGTCGATCGAGCACAAGATGGGGCTGCACGCCTCGCCGACCTGCGTACTGAGCTTCGGCGACAACGGCGAATGCGTGGGCGAGCTGATCGGGCCGGTGGGTGGCGGGATGCGTGCGATGTTCACGATGATGAACAATGCGCGGCTGAATGTCGGGCTGCAGGGCGTGCAGGTGGCCGAAGCCGCGACGCAGAAAGCGGTGCATTACGCGCTCGACCGCGTCCAGTCGGCGCGTGCGGGCGTCGCGGGCGGCAAGCCGGTCAGGATCGTCGAGCATCCCGATGTGCGCCGCATGCTGCTCCGGATGAAGGCGCAGACGCAGGCCGCGCGGGCTTTGGTCTATTACGCGGCCGGGATGGTCGACCGGGCGTATGCTGGCGATGCGGAGGCGAAGGCGCGGTTGGAGCTGCTGACCCCGCTCGCCAAGGCGCATGCGACCGACATCGGATGCGAGGTCTCGTCGATCGGCATCCAGGTTCACGGCGGCATGGGATATGTCGAGGAGACGGGCGCGGCGCAGTTCTTCCGCGATGCGCGGATCACGCCGATCTATGAGGGGACGAACGGCATCCAGGCGGCCGACCTGGTCGGGCGCAAGCTCGCCCAGGACAATGGCGGCGTGTTCGCGCGGCTGATCGAGGATATGCGCCGCGACGCGGAGGGCACGGATCTGCGCGCGCTGGTCGAACTGTGCGACGAGACCGGACGGCGGATGCAGGGGCTGGATCACGACGACCGGCTGGCGGCGAGCTATCCGTTCCTGACCATGCTCTCGACCGCTGTGTGCGGGTGGCTGATGGAGCGGCAGGCGCGCGCGACCGGCGACGACGAGTTCGGGGCGATGAAGCGGACGGTGGCGCGCTTCTATGTCGAGCAGGTCGTGCCCGAGGCGCTGGGGCTCCGCGCGGCGGCGACGGCGGGCGCGGACAGGCTGTACGAGGTCGAGGCCGAGGCGTTCGCGGCCTGACGTCCGTGTTCGACCTTGAGGCCTATCTGGAGCGGGTGCGGTTGCCCGTGCGGCCGACGGTCGATGAATATGGCCTGCGGGCGGTGCAACATGCGCACCGGCTGGCGATCCCGTTCGAGAATCTCGATGTGATCCTGGGCCGCGACATTGCGATCGACGGCGACGCGGTGTTCGCCAAGCTCGTGACCGCGCGGCGGGGCGGCTATTGCTTCGAGCATAACCGGCTGTTCCTGGACGCGCTAGCCGCGCTGGGCTTCACCGCCCGCCCGCTCCTGGCGCGCGTCTGGCTGGGCGTGACCGAGGCTCCGCCCCGCGCCCATACGTTGGCGCTGGTCGGCCTGGACGAGGGCGACTGGATCGCCGATGCCGGTTTCGGCGGGAGCTATGCTCCGCCGTTGCCGCTCGCCGACGGTGCCGAGGCGGCCGCTCCCGACGGCGCCCGCTTCCGTCTCGCGCGCGATGCGTCCCACGGCTGGATGGTGCTGCGCGAAGGCGATCCGGCCAATACGGACGGCCGCGACACCGCACCGGGCTGGCGGCCGCAATACAGCTTTACGCAGGACCCGGTATGGGATGCCGATCTCGTGATGGGCAGCCACTGGGCCGCGACCGCGCTGGCCAGCCCCATGCGCCGCCGTCCGATCGTCAGCATCGTCCTGCCGCATGGTTTCGCGACGCTGGCGGGCGCCGAGTATCGGCGCTCGGCCGCCGACGCCCAGACCGCCGGGTCCATCACCGACCCGCGCGTGTACCGGATGCGATTGAGCATGATGTTCGGGATCGACCTGTCGGCCGAGCGGGTCGCCGAGCTGGGTCTGTTCTAGGCACGGCCCCTCTCCTCTTCCGTTCGCCCTGAGCTTGTCGAAGGGTCGTCTTTCTTGCGACCGTCGAAGAAGAACGATGCTTCGACAAGCTCAGCACGAACGGAAGGGGGCAAAGTCCGGTCTGCCCTAGACCCGCTCGCGCTCCAGCAGGTCGCCTGCGTCCAGCCCGAGCAGTTCGATATGCTCGCGGATGCGGGGCCATTGGCCGGTCACGAAGCTGTCGCGTTCCGCCTGGCGGAGGCGGTCGGCGGCGCCGGGAAGAACGAACATGCCCACCCCGCGGCGAACCTCGACGTAGCCGTCGTCCTGGAAACTCCCATATGCCTTGGCTACGGTCAGCGGGTTCGCGCCGTGCTCGGCGGCGAGCGAGCGGACGGAGGGAAGCTGGTCGCCGGCCTTGAAGCGGCCCGTCAGGATGCCCGCCGCGATATGGCCGCGCAGGCGGAGGTAGACGGGGCCGTCCTCGGTGAATGCTGTCATAGTGAGTTAGTACAGCATCGCGCTTGCGTCGTCGAGGCCCGCCTCACCATGCGGAGGCGATGCGGTCGAGGTCGGGGCGGGGACGTTCCTCGAGCGGGCGGGCGGGGGTGCCGATAAAGACGAAGCCCACCACGCGCTCGCTTTCGTGACCGAAGGCGTCGCGGACGGCGGTGCTGGTGGTCGCCCAGCCGGTGAGCCAGCCCGCGGCGTAGCCGTGGGCGTGGGCGGCGTGGAGCAGGTTCATCACCGCCGCGCCCGCCGACATCTCCTGCTCCCATACCGGGATCGGGCGTTCGGTGCTGGGGGCGGAGAGGACGACGACGAGTGTCGGCGCGAAGCGGGCGAACTGGTCCAGCCCTTCGAGATCGCCGGGCTTGATCGGCGCGGGGTCGGCGCGACGCGCTTCGAGCAGCAGTTCGGCGAGCGCGTCGCGGCGGTCGGGGGCGATCGTCACGAAACGCCAGGGGGACAGCTTGCCGTGATCGGGCGTCCGCGCGGCGACGACCAGCATCGCGCGGAGCTCCTGCGGAGAGGGACCCGGCGCGACGAGATCGCGCGGCTTGCCCGAGCGGCGGGTGGAAAGGCCGGAAAGGTAGGAGGCGCGGTCGTTAAGCATGGTGGGCGACATAGGTGCGTTCGCGGTTATTTACATAGGTATCGATGCCGCTAGGCTCCGAGGCGTACAGGCCGAGCGCGCGCTCGGCGACCCCGCGTATCCCGGAGAGCGTATTGCCCATAATCCCCTCGATCGCCCTCGGGTTCTTGGCGTTGCTGCTCGTCGGAGGAGGCATCGCGGCGATGCGGCCCGGCCCCGAGTTCGCAGGGCATCCCAAGGGTCTGTACGTCCTGTTCTTCGCCGAGATGTGGGAGCGGTTCAGCTTCTACGGCATGCGCGCCCTGCTGATCTTCTACCTGACCAAGCATTGGCTGTTCGGGGACGGCAAAGCGAACCTGATCTACGGTGCGTATCTCAGCCTGGTATACGTCACCCCCGTGCTTGGCGGATATTTGGCCGACCGGTATCTGGGGCAGCGCCGCGCCACGCTGTTTGGCGCTGTGCTGCTGACGCTCGGCCATTTCCTGATGGCGTTCGAGGGAGGGGGCGGTCAGGCCGACCCGGCGATCAACGTCTTCTGGCTCGCGCTCGCCTTCATCATCGTCGGATCGGGGTTCCTGAAGGCGAACATCTCGGTCATCGTCGGACAGCTCTATCCGCGTACGGACGTACGCCGCGACGGCGCCTATACGATCTTCTACATCGGCATTAACGCCGGGGGTGCGTTGGGCGTCATCCTGGCGGGGTATCTGGGCGAGGTTTACGGCTGGGGTTACGGCTTCGGCGCGGCGGGTGTCGGCATGCTGCTGGGCCTGATCGTCTTCGTGCTCGGCAAGCCGCTGTTGCTGGGCAAGGGCGAAGCGCCCGGCGTGCTGACCCGCGCGCGCGAATGGACGCTGTATGGCATCGGCTTCGCCGCCGTCGCGGTGATGTGGGCGCTGATCCAGTATCAGGACGTGATCCAGAACCTGCTGATCGTGTCGGGCGTCGCGCTGCTCGGCTATGTGCTCTACGCCGCATTCAAGCTCGAACCGCACGCGCGCGACCGGATGTTCGCCATCTTGTTCCTGATCGCGCTCAACCCGGTGTTCTGGGGATTGTTCGAGCAGGCCGGCGGATCGCTCAACCTGTACACCGACCGTTACGTCGACCGGGCGGGCGTGCCGGCGTCGCTGTTCCAGTCGATCAACTCGATCTACATCGTCCTGCTCGGGCCGCTGTTCGCCGGGTTGTGGGTGTGGATGGGCAAGCGCGGCTACGAGCCGTCGGCGCCCGCCAAGTTCGGCCTGGCGCTGCTGCAGGTCGGACTGTCGTTCCTGGTGTTCGTGTGGGGTGCCCAATCGGTGGGCTTGGCGGTGGCGACGCCGGTGCTGTTCGTATTCCTCATCTACTTGCTGCAGACCACCGGCGAGCTGTGCCTGTCGCCGGTCGGACTGTCGGCGATGAACCGGCTGGCGCCCGCGACGCTCGCCAGCCTCATCATGGGTGCATGGTTCTACATGACGGCGGTGGGGAACTTCGTCGCGGGTAGGATCGGCGAGGCCACAAGCGGCGAAGGCGGGGCCATGACCAAGGAAGGAACGCTGGACGTCTACTCGGCGATCGGTTGGTGGACGATCGGCATTGGCGTCGCCGTGTTGGCCGTGTCGCCTTTGGTGAAGCGGCTGATGCACTTGGATACTCTCGAGGATGATGCGGACCATGCCATGTCGGGCGAGGCGCAACTCGCCGAGCCCGAAGCGGCGGGGACGCGACTTCGCGGCGAGACACGGCCTGCCTGATGCGTCGGTGAACCCGTCGCGCGGGCGGCGGAGATCGGCGGCCCGCTGACCTCGCTGCCGCCGTTGATACGGCGGTGGACGCACGGGGCGCGGTGAGGATGGTTTGGGGAAAGTAGGTAACGCCGGGTGACGCTCACGCGCGTTTCGTGATCGAAGGACGGGCGAAGGTCGCACCTCCACGCATGCGCGCGCGCCCGGCGGGCCGTGGGGCGTCGTCAAGGTGGGCCGAATCGCCACCGGCCAGCTTGGATCAGGGATCAGGCTTTTAGGATAGTGGTACCCACGCGCGGGTGTGCGGCCGCGCGATCGATGGATGTCGGGCGGCTCCTGCCCGTCTTTCGGGCACCGGTCGGGCCCTCACCCTCGCCGTGCCTTCGGCAAGTCTTTCCCTCTCCCGCGAAAGCGGGAGAGGGGTGAAGTCAGAGGCGGACCATCTTCATGCCTCTTTCCGTGTAGCGCGGCCCGGCGGTGCCGCCGCGTGGGGCGGCTTCGTCCAGCTCGGCCAGGTCCGCCGTCGTCAGCTGCACCTCCGCCGAGCCGGCGCTGTCGCGCATCGTCTCGCGGCGCTTGACGCCGGGGATGGGGACGATGTCGTCGCCTTGCGCCAGCAGCCAGGCGAGCGCGATCTGTGCGTTGCTCACGCCGTGGCGGTCGGCGACCGCTTTCACGGCGGCGACGATGGCGAGGTTGGCGGGCATGTTCTCCGCCGAGTAGCGCGGGTCGTTGCGGCGCCAGTCGTCGGGGGCGAGATCGTCCAGGCTGGTGATGCCGCCCGCCAGGAAGCCGCGGCCGAGCGGACTGTATGGGACGAAGCCGATATCGTGCTCGCGGCAGATGCCCAGTATCTCGTCCTCGACGTCGCGCTCCCACAGCGAATATTCGCTCTGGAGCGCGGTGATGGGGTGGGTGGCGGCGGCGCGGCGGAGGGTGTCGGGGCCGGCTTCGGAAAGGCCGAGGAAGCGAACCTTTCCCTCGGCGACGAGCTCGCCCATCGCGCCCACCGTCTCCTCGATGGGGACGTTGGGGTCGACGCGGTGCTGGTAGAACAGGTCGATCGTCTCGACGCCCAGGCGCTGGAGCGATCCCTCGACCGAGGCGCGGGCGTTGGCCGGGGAGCCGTCGACGCCGACGATCTCGAGGCCGTCGAACTTGAAGCCGAATTTGGTGGCGAGGACGACGCCGTCGCGGCGACCGCGGATCGCCTGGCCGACCAGCTCCTCGTTCTGGAAGGGCCCATAGATCTGCGCGGTGTCGAGGAAGGTGACGCCGAGATCCAGCGCCTCGTGGATGGTGCGGGTGGATTCGTCCTCGGTCGCGACGCCGTAGGTGATGTTGCCGTCCCGGATCATCGGCATGCAGCCGATGCCGATCGCGGAGACCTCCAGGGCGGGGCCGAGCGTGCGGTACTTCATGCCGTTGTCTCCTCGTGACGGGTCCGGGCGGAAACGGTCGCGGTGGCTGCCAGGTTCATCGAGACATTGCCGAGCGTGCGGAATATGTCCGGGATCGTCTCCACCGCGATCAGTAGTCCCAAAGGCGCGATCGGCACGCCCAAGGCGACCGCGACCGGCGCGATCGAGGCGAAATAGGTGATCTGCGCGGGCAGGCTGACGCTGCCCAGCGACACCAGCGCGCCCACGGCGACGGCGGCGATGAGGTTGCCGGGCTCGACAGGAACGCCGAACCAGGCGGCGATATAGAGCGCCACCGCGACGTTCATCGCGGGCTGGGTCGCGCGGAACATGGCGACGCCGACGGGCAGCGTCACGCCCGAAACGGCGGTGTGAATGCGGAGCGCGGCGGCGGCGTCGATCATCGCGGGGAGCGTCGCGAGGGAGGACTGGGTGCTCGCCGCGACGGCTTGCGCGGGCAGGATCGCGCGGGCGAAGCGGAGCGGGGACATGCGGCCGCCGACCAGCGCGAGCGCGTAGGACAGCGCGATCACGACGACGCCGATGCTGGCCACGACCGCGATGTAATGAAGGAGCGCGCCGAACGCCGCCCCGCCCGCGCGCGCGCCGACCACGAACGCCAGCGCGAACACGCCGACGGGCGCCAGCACCAGGATCCAGCCGACCAGCACGAGCATCGCGTCGCGGATCGCGGCGAACAGTTCGACGATCCGGTCGCGGCCGGCGGGATCGATGCGCGTCACCGCGAAGGCGAAGGCGAGGAAGAACACGATCAGCGACAGCAGCGCGTTGTTCGCCGCGGCCGCGACGATGTTGGTGGGGACGATCGTGGCGAAGAACTCGGTGATCGGCGGCGGCGGGGCGACCGGAACCGCGCCGGTCAGCGCGGCGCGGAGCGAGGCGGCGGCCTCGGCGGGGACGGGGACGAGGCGGAGCAGGAGCGGGGTGACGAGCGCGGCGATCGCCCCCGTCACGAACACGCCGGTGATGAAGAGCGCGATCGCGCGGGCGGCGACGCGGCCCGCGCTCGCGGCCTCGGCTGTTTGCGCGACGCCGGTGACGAGCAGCGCGGTGACGAGCGGGATCACCGTCATCTGCAACGCCGACAGCCAGGCGTTCCCGATCGGCTCGGCCACCAGCACCGCGCGGGTGGCGGCGAGGGGCGAGACCGCGACCAGGGCCACGCCCGCCAGCAGGCCGGCGACTAGGGACAGGAGAATGCGGGTGGCTCGGGACATGCTCGCTCTTTACCATGCGCGGCGCTAGGACCGCCGGGTGGGGCATAGCGAGGCGTTCGGGGCGTAAATGGCAAGAAGATATTTCGGCACCGACGGCATCCGCGGGCTGACTAACACCAGGCCGATGACCGCCGAGATGGCGATGCGCGTCGGGATGGCGGCGGGCGCGTATTTCCTGCGCGGCGACCACAAGCACCGCGTGGTGATCGGCAAGGATACGCGGCTGTCGGGCTACATGCTCGAATCGGCGCTCGTGGCGGGGTTCACCAGCGTGGGCATGGACGTGGTGATGGTCGGGCCGATGCCGACGCCTGCGGTCGCGATGCTGACGCATTCGATGCGCGCGGACCTGGGCGTGATGATCTCGGCCAGCCACAACCCCTACCAGGACAACGGTTTGAAGCTGTTCGGGCCCGATGGATACAAGCTGTCCGACGAAGCGGAGGCGGCGATCGAGGCGTTGATCGACGGGAACGTTCCGCTGGTTTCGGCGGCCGAGATCGGGCGCGCACGCCGGATCGACGACGCGCAGGGGCGCTACATCCACTTCGCCAAATCGACCTTTCCCGAGGCTCAGCGGCTCGACGGGATGAAGGTGGTGATCGATTGCGCGAACGGGGCGGCGTACAAGGTCGCGCCGTCGGCGCTGTGGGAACTCGGCGCGGACGTGGTCTCGATCGGCGTCGAGCCGAACGGCAAGAACATCAACGACCGCGTGGGATCGACCGCGCCGCGACTGCTGTCGGAGACGGTGGTGGCGAGCGGCGCGGCGATCGGCATCGCGCTGGACGGCGACGCCGACCGGCTGATCGTGGTCGACGAGGGCGGCAGGATCGTCGACGGCGACCAGCTGATGGCGACGATCGCCGCCGCCTGGGCGCGCACGGGGCGGCTGGCGGGGGGCGGGCTGGTCGCGACCGTCATGTCGAATCTGGGGCTGGAGCGGCATCTGGCCGCCCAGGGGCTGGGGCTGGTCAGGACGCAGGTCGGCGACCGGCACGTGCTGGAGGCGATGCGCATCCGCGGCTGCAATGTCGGCGGCGAGCAGTCGGGGCACATCATCCTGTCCGATTACGCCACGACGGGCGACGGGCTGGTCGCGGCGCTGCAGGTGCTGGCCGAGGTGCGCCGCGCAGGTGCGCCCGCCAGCGAGGTGCTCCACCGGTTCGAGCCGCTGCCGCAGCTGCTCAGGAACGTGCGGTTCGCAGGGGGCAGGCCGCTAGAGCATGCGGGCGTGCGGGCGTGCATCGCCGAGGCGGAGGCGGAACTGGCCGCGACCGGGCGGCTGGTGATCCGCCCGTCGGGCACCGAGCCGGTGATCCGGGTGATGGCCGAGGGCGAGGACCTGGGCCAGATCGAGCGGGTGGTGACACGCATCTGCGAATCGGTGCGGGCGGCGGCGTGAGATGGGGCGGTTCTCGCCTCTTCCCGTCATGCCGGACTTGTTACGGCATCCATCGGCGATCGTACTCGGCGGATTGGGTGTTCGGGACAGCGATGGACCCCGGAACAAGTCGGGGGTGACTAAAAATTGACGCCGCGGGTACTCATCATCGCCGGGTCGGACTCGGGCGGGGGCGCGGGGATCCAGGCCGATATCAAGACCGTCACCATGCTTGGCGGATATGCGACCACGGCGATCACGGCGATCACGGCGCAGAATACGCTCGGGGTGCAGGGCGTCCATCCCGTGCCTGCCAAGTTCGTGGTACGGCAGATGCGGTCCGTGCTGGACGATATCGGCGCGGACGCGGTCAAGATCGGGATGATCGGGTCGGCGGAGACGGCGCATGCGGTTGCGGACGAGCTGGAACGGTTGGACATGCCGATCGTGTTCGATCCCGTCATGGTGGCGACGAGCGGGTCGGTGCTGGCGGACGCGGACACGATCGCGGCGTTCGAGCGGCTGATACGGCTGGCGTCGGTGACGACGCCCAACCTGCCCGAACTGGCGGCGTTGGGCGGCGAGGCGGCGGTGCTGGCGCATGGGTGCCACCTGCTCGCCAAGGGCGGGCACGCCGAGGGCTATTACGTCGTCGACCGGCTGCTCGCGCCGAACGGCGAGGAGGTCGCGCGGCTGGAGGGCAAGCGGTTCGACAGCGCGGACACGCACGGCACCGGATGCACGCTGGCGAGCGCGTTGGCCTGCGGGCTCGCGGCGGGGATGCCGGTCGCGGACGCGTTCGAACAGGCGGTGCGGTTCGTGCGTATCGCGATCCTGTCCGCGCCGGGGCTGGGCGAGGGGCATGGGCCGATCGGGCACAATCTGGGCCACAACCCCTACGAGCAGTTGGAGGGGTGAGCGGGACGCTGGCCGAGTTCGATCTCGGCTTTCCGGGGCCGGTCGGAGGCGTGGACGAGGTCGGGCGCGGGCCGCTGGCCGGGCCGGTGGTCGCGGCGGCGGTGATCCTGCCGCCCGGGTTCGATCCGGCGGGGATCGATGATTCGAAGAAACTGTCGCCCGCCGCGCGCGAACGGGCGGCGGCGCGAATCACCGAGGCGGCCGTCGTCGGGGTCGCGATGGTCGAGGCGGAGGAGATCGATCGGCTCAACATCCACGGCGCGACGCTCCTCGCGATGACGCGGGCGGTGGCGGCGCTACCCGTCCGGCCTAGCCATGTGCTGGTCGACGGCAAGTTCCTGCCTCTGCTGGATTATCCCGCGACGGCGGTGATCGGGGGCGATGCCCGGAGCCTGTCGATCGCCGCCGCGTCGATCGTCGCCAAGGTCGCCCGGGACCGGATCATGGTCGCCGCGGCGCAAGCGCACCCGCAATATGATTGGACGTCGAACAAGGGCTATCCCGCGCCCCGGCACCTCGCGGCGTTGGCGGAGCATGGGCCGACGCCGCTCCACCGCCGGAGCTTCGCGCCGGTCGCGCGCTCATATCTCGGGCGTTGAGGCTTCCCCGCCACACCGCAAGCCGTTGGGTCCCGCTCGCGTGTGCACCCCAACATCTGGATGAGGACGCGCGACGCGCGGGTCGTCGACGGGATCTTCGCCGCCGTGGTTAACTATTGTCCGCTTGACGGAATCCGGGGTCGGCTGGGATGATGGGGTCCAAGTTCGGGTAGGGGTGAGATGGGGGCGATCGACGCGATCGCGCGGGTTCGCGCGCCGGAAGACGCGACCGCGGAAGGCGCCGTCCTTCCGCTCGACCAGATCATGATGGGCGACTGCATCGCCGCCATGCGCGCGCTGCCCGACCGGTCGGTCGACATGGTCTTCGCCGACCCGCCCTATAATCTCCAGCTGGGGGGCGAGCTGTTCCGGCCCGACGGTTCGCATGTCGACGCGGTGACCGACGACTGGGACAAGTTCGACAGCCTCCAGGCCTATGACGCGTTCACGCGCGCGTGGCTGGCGCAGGCGCACCGGGTGCTGAAGGACACCGGCACGATCTGGACGATCGGGTCGTACCACAACATCTTCCGCGTGGGCGCGGCGGTGCAGGACCTGGGCTTTTGGATCCTGAACGATATCGTGTGGCGCAAGGCCAATCCGATGCCGAACTTCCGGGGCACCCGCTTCACCAACGCGCACGAGACGCTCATTTGGGCGTCCAAGGGCCACCAGGCGAAATATACGTTCAACTACCGGTCGATGAAGACGCTCAATGACGAGCTGCAGATGCGGTCGGACTGGGATTTCCCGATCTGCGGCGGCGGAGAGCGGCTGAAGCGCGACGGGGTCAAGGTGCACCCGACCCAGAAGCCCGAGGCGCTGCTGTACCGGGTGCTGCTGGCCTGCACGCAGCCGGGCGACGTCGTGCTCGACCCGTTCTTCGGGACGGGGACGACGGGAGCGGTGGCCAAGCGGCTGGGGCGGCGCTGGATCGGGATCGAGCGGGAGGCGGAATACTGCGCGGCCGCCGCGCTGCGGATCGACGCGGCGCTGCCGCTCGACGAGTCGGCGCTGGCGACGATGCGGTCGCCCCGCGCCGCGCCCAAGGTGGCGTTCGGCAAGCTGGTCGAGACGGGGATGCTCCCGGCGGGATCGGTGATCCGCGACGCCAAGCGCCGCTGGTCGGCGAGCGTGCGCGCGGACGGATCACTGCTCAGCGGCTGCGGCGTCGTGGGGTCGATCCACAAGCTCGGCTCGGTGCTTCAGGGCGCGCCGGCGTGCAACGGGTGGACGTTCTGGCATTACGAGGCGGAGGACGCGCTTAAGCCGATTGACGAGCTGCGGCAGACATATTTGCTCGCAACCCAACCTTGAGTCCCGCAGGCCTCCACCTCCGCCCCGTCCAGTTCGTCGATACGCCCGTCGGGCGCGACCGAGAGGTCGCGCGGTTGGCGGGGGGGATGCAATGGTTCGCTGCATATGAGGTGATCGAGGGCGGCGCGAAGCGGACGGTGTCGGTCACCGAGTTCGAGCGGACGCTGGGCGTGACCGACGAGCGCGCCGCCACGCTACACCGGGCGATTACGGCCGCGCGGCCGGCGATGGTGCTGGGCGGGCGGACGATAAGGTTCGACCAGCCGCAGGTGGCGGGCATCCTGAACGTCACACCTGACAGCTTTTCCGACGGCGGCGCGCATGACGACCCGGCGGGCGCGGCATCGGCGGGGGTGGCGATGGCGGCGGCGGGCGCGGCGCTGGTCGATGTCGGCGGCGAGTCGACGCGGCCGGGCGCGACGACGGTGTGGGAGGAGGACGAGGCCCGGCGCGTCGTGCCGGTGATCGAGCGGCTGGCGGCGGCGGGGACGCTGGTGTCGGTCGATACGCGGAAAGCCGGGGTGATGGAGGCGGCGATCGCGGCGGGGGCGGCGATCGTCAACGACGTGTCGGCGCTCCTGTGGGACGACCGTGCACTGGCGGTGGTCGCGCGCACAGGGTGTCCGGTGGTGCTGATGCACTCGCCCGACCCCGCCAAGGGACCCCACGGCGGGAGCGGGTACCGCTACGTGCTCACCCAGGTGTTCGACTGGCTGGAGGCGCGGATCGCGGCGGTCGTGGCGGGCGGGGTCGACCGCGCCCGGGTGATCGTCGATCCGGGTATCGGCTTCGGCAAATCGCTGGCCGACAATCTCGCGCTCCTGAACGGGCTGACGATGTTCCACGGGCTCGGCTGCCCGGTAATGCTGGGAGCGAGCCGCAAGCGGCTGATCGGCGCGTTGTCGAACGAGGCCCCGGTCGAGGCGCGGCTCGGCGGATCGGTCGCGCTGGCGCTGCTGGGTGCGCAGGCGGGCGCGCAGTTGCTCCGCGTCCACGACGTGGCGGAGACGGTGCAGGCGATCCGGGTATGGCGGGGCTTACGCGACCGCGCGCTGGTGGGCTAGGCGCACCGGACCGCCCGCGCGCTCGGTGGGCGACGATGTGAGGGGGCGAACGTGATCATCGATGCCAGGCCGCGCCTGACCAAGATCGTGGCGGACGTCTGGAAGCCGCTGACGGCGCTGTTCCTGTGGGACTGCGCGGTCACGGCTTTCTACATCATCTCCCCGTTCAAGGCCCCGGAACTGCCGCTGACGCTGTTCGGCACGGCGCTGGCGTTGTTCCTGGGGTTCCGCGACAGCTCGGCGTACCAACGCTGGTGGGAGGGACGGACGCTGTGGGGCGCGATGATCAACGCGTCGCGCAGCCTCGCGCGGCAGGCCCGCAACTTCCTGCCCGACCCGGAAGCGCGCGACCTGAAGCGGACGATCGTGCTCCGCCAGATCGCCTATGTGAACGCGCTCCGCTGCCAGCTGCGCCGCCACCCCGACTTTCGCGAGGGCGAGCTCCTGCGCTTCCTGTCGCGCGGCGAGGCCGAGCCGGCCTTGCAGCGCACCAACGTCCCCAACGGGCTGCTCGACGGCACGTCGCGGCGGATCGAGGATGCGCGGAAGAAGGGGTGGATCGATTCGATCCAGCAGGCGTCGATGGAGGGCGTGCTGGTCGACATCGCCAACGCGCAAGGGGGCATGGAGCGGCTGAAGAATACGCCGCTGCCGAACCAGTACCGCTTCTTTCCGCAGCTGTTCACGCGGCTGTTCTGCATCCTGCTGCCGGTCGGGCTGGTCGAGACGCTGGGGGTGGCGACGCCCGTGGGATCGACGATCGCGGGGCTGATGTTCTTGGCGGTGCTGCAGATCGGCGACGACCTGGTCGACCCGTTCGCCGACACGGTCCACGACGTGCCGATGTCGGCCATGTGCCGAACGATCGAGATCGACCTGCTGGAAGCGATCGGGGATCCCGCGCCGGAGCCGTTAGCTTCCGTCAAAGGCGTTCTCTGGTGAGCGCCGCGGCGCACGCGCCGAGCGCAGCTCGAAGCGAGACGCCCTATCCCGGCCGAGGGGCACCCCACGAAGTAATTCTTCGAGGGGTGCCCCGGCGCAACGCAGCATACGACCGACGACGCGGCTTCGCCGCGGCGCTGCCCACCGGGTTAGAGACCGCCAAGCCACGCCGCGGCAAAGCCGCGTCGTCGAACGACAGGCGCGGTGCGGACCCGCGCCGTCGCCGGCCGGGCTTGCGCGAGTCCTGACGCGCGGCGCGTCAGGACTCGCTGCACCATTGTATTTTCACGGTCTGGTGAGGCATGCAAACCCACGTTGATTTCGAGGTGCCGATGCAGTCCGAGCCTGACGCCGTTTGGGAAGCCATGATCCTGTCGGATCCCGCGCCGATCTGCGCATTCGATACCGAATATCGGCTCACCGCGTTCAACCGGGCGCATAACGACGAGTTCCGGCGCGTAAACGGGTTCGACAGCAAGGTCGGCGACGTGTTCCCCGACCTGTTCGTCCCCGAACAGCGCCCCGTGATGCGCGCGTTGATGGCGCGTGCGCTGGCGGGGGAGGCGTTCACGGTCGTCGAGGAATTCGGGCGGCCCGAGCTGGGCGCGCCGCATTGGGCGATCCGCTATACGCCCATTCGCGGCGTCGACGGCGCGGTGATCGGCGCGTTCCACCGGGCGGAGGATGTCGGCGCGCGGGTGGAGCTGGAGGCCGAGCTGCGGCGGACGGTGGACCGGCTCGGCGAGTCGCGGGTGACCGAGGCCGCGGCGGTCGCGCTGGCCGACGAGCGCGGGCGCGACGGTCAGGCGGTCCGCGAAAGCGAGCTGCGGTTCCGCGCGATGGCCGACGGCGCGCCCGTCATGATCTGGGTCACGGACCCGACCGGCCATTGCACCTACCTCAACCGGCGTTGGTACGCGTTCACGGGCCAGGCGGCGGGCGCGGGCGAGGCGTATGGCTGGCTTGACGCGGTCCACCCCGAGGACCGTGCCATGGCGGAAGAGGCGTTCGTCTCCGCCAACGCGGCGGGGCGCGACTACCGCGTCGAGTTCCGCGTCCGAAGGGCCGACGGCACCTATCGCTGGGCGATCGACGCTGCGGCCGCTCGGTTCGACGAGGGCGGCGTGTTCCTGGGCTATGTCGGATCGATCATCGATATCGACGAGCGGCGGGAGATGGAGGTGGCGCTTCGCCTGACCACCGCGCGAGCGGAGCGCCTGGCCGCCGAGCGGGCCGCGATCCTGGGCCAGCTGGCCGAGGGGGTGATCGTCACCGACCGGGCGGGGCGGATCACCTTCGTCAACGAGGCGGCGGCGCGGCTGCACGGCGTGACGAGGCTGGATGTCGAGCCGGACGCCTATAGCGAGACGTATCACCTGCTGACGCTGGAGGGCGAGCCGTATCCGCCCGACCGGCTCCCGCTCGCGCGCGCGGTGCGGGACGGCGAGGTAGTGTTCGATGAGCGCTGGCGCATCCGCCGGCCCGGCGGCGACGAGGTGCTGGCCATCGGCGGGGCGCGGCCGGTGCTGGACGCGGCGGGCGGGCAAGTCGGCGCGGTGCTGACGCTGCGCGACGATACCGAGCGGTCGCGGAGCGAGGCGGCGATGCGCGAAAGCGAGGCGCGCTACCGGACGCTATTCGAGGCGATCGAGGCGGGGTTCTGCATCATCGAAATGAAGTTCGACGGGGACGGGCGGGCGGTGGACTACCGATTCGCCGAAATCAATCCGGCCTTCGAGGGGCAGACCGGCCTGCACGGCGCGGAAAACCGTTGGGCGTCGGAAGTCGCGCCCGGGCTGGAGCGGCATTGGTTCGACTTGTATGGCCGCGTCGCGACGACGGGCGAGCCTGCCCGCTTCGAGGAGGAGGCGGTGCCGCTCGGGCGCTGGTTCGACGTTCATGCGTTCCGGACGGGATCGGTGGCCGAGCCTCGCGTCGCGGTGCTGTTCAACGACATTACGGCGCGCAAGGAAGCCGAAAGGGCTCTGCACGCGCTGAACGCGCAGCTTGAGGAGCGCGTCTCGGAGCGCACCGCAGAACGTGACGGGGCGTGGCGGCTGTCGCAGGACCTGATGGCCGTCGCTAGCGGGGACGGCGCGCTCGCGGCGGTCAACACGGCCTGGACGGCGCTGCTGGGGTGGGAGTCGGACGAGCTCGTCGGCAGGCCCTTCGCCGAGTTCACGCATCCGGATGATCTCGAGGCGACACTGACGGCGTTCGCGGGCATCTTCGACACGCCGCTGACCACCCCGTTTGAATACCGCCTACGACACAAGGACGGCGGCTATTGCTGGTTCGCGTGGACGGGAGCGTTCGAGCGCGGCCGCGTCTATGCGAGCGGACGTCATACCACCCACGAGCGCGAGCAGGCCGAAGCGCTCGCCAAGGCGCAGGATGCGCTGCGCCAGGCACAGAAGATGGAGGCGGTGGGGCAGCTGACGGGCGGCATCGCGCACGACTTCAACAACATGCTGGCGGTGGTGATCGGATCGCTCGACCTGCTCGGGCGGCGGCTGGGGTCGGACGACGCGCGCGCCCGGCGCTATCTGGAAGCGGCGGGGGACGGCGCTCGGCGCGCGGCGCTCCTGACGCAGCGCCTGCTCGCCTTCTCGCGGCAGCAGCCGCTCCGGCCCGAGCCGGTCGACCCGGGCAGGCTGGTGACGGGGATGTCCGACCTGATCCGCGGGTCGATCGGCGGCGACATCCGGTTCGAGACGGTGCTGGCGGGCGGCGGCTGGCGCGCCAACGCCGACCCGAATCAGCTGGAGAACGTGCTGTTAAACCTGGCGGTCAATGCCCGCGACGCGATGCCGGGCGGCGGGCGGCTGACGATCGAGACGCAGAACGCGCATCTCGACGAGCGCTATGCGGCGGCGCATCCCGGCGTGCCGGCGGGGCAGTATGTGCTGATCGCCATGACCGACACGGGGTCGGGGATGCCCGAGGAGGTGATCGCCAAGGCGTTCGACCCGTTCTTCACCACCAAGGAGGTCGGCAAGGGGACGGGGCTGGGGCTGAGCCAGGCCTACGGCTTCGTCAAGCAGTCGGGCGGGCACCTGAAGATTTATTCCGAGCCCGGGCAGGGGACGACGGTGAAGGTCTATCTGCCGCGGCTGGTCGGGGCGGAGCACGGTTTCGAGACGGAGGAAGCGGTGCGCGCGCTGCCGCTGGGCGAGCGCGAGGAGCTGGTGCTGGTCGTCGAGGACGAGCCCGCCGTCCGCCGCTTCAGCGTCGACGCCCTGACCGAGCTTGGCTACCGCGTGGTCGAGGCTGACGGCGCGGCGGCGGCGCTTCGCCTGCTGGACGAGCATCCCGAGATCGCGCTGATGTTCACCGATGTGGTGATGCCCGACGTGAACGGCGCGAAGCTGGCCGACGAGGCGCGGCGGCGCAGGCCGGAGCTGAGAGTGCTGTTCACGACGGGCTACACGCGGAACGCGGTGGTGCATAACGGCGTGCTCGACCCGGGGGTGGAGCTGATCGGCAAGCCGTTCACGATCGAGGAACTGGCGGCCAAGGTGCGCGCGGTGCTGGATGCGCCCGACCATACGCCGTCGCCGGTGGCGGGGTAGATCGGCTCGCCCGGTCAGGCGGCGTTGTCGATCCCGAGCTCCCCCAGCTTTCGGTACAGGGTCGACCGCCCGATCCCCAGCCTGCGCGCGACCTCGGTCATCCTGCCCCGGTAGTGGCCGATCGCGAGGCGGATGACGTCGGCCTCGATCTCCTCCAGGGCGCGCATGTTGCCGTCCGGGCGGAAGAGCGTGACGCCGCCGCCGCCGGGCGGGACGGTCATGACGCCGACCGCGCCGCCGATCCCGGCCGGGCCGCGCACGGCGGCGGCGGCGATCTGGGGGAAGTCGGCCCGGGTGAGCGCGGCGCCCTCGCACAGCACGGCGGCGCGGAAGAGCACATTTTGGAGCTGACGGACGTTGCCGGGCCAGCCGTATCCGCCGAGTAGCTGTAGCGCATCGTCGGTCACGCCCAGCGGGCGCAGGCCCGGCTGCTGCGCGATCCGCGCGAGCAGGTGACGGGTGAGCGCCGGGATGTCGCCGGCGCGCTCGCGTAAGGGGGGAATCGTTACGGGGACGACGTTCAGTCGGTAATACAGATCCTCGCGAAAACGCCCGGCCTCGACCTCCTCGATCAGCTTTTTGTCGGTGGCGGCGATGACTCGGACATCGACGGCGCGGGGGTGGCGCGCGCCCAGGGGCAGGATCTCGCCCGATTGCAGCACGCCGAGCAGCTTGACCTGCGAGTCGAGCGGCATCTCGCCGATCTCGTCGAGGAACAGCGTGCCGCCGTCGGCGTCGACGAACCGTCCGATCTTGCGCTCGAACGCCCCGGTGAACGCGCCCTTCTCGTGACCGAACAACTCCGACTCGATCAGATTGGGCGGCAGCGCGCCGCAATTGACGGCGACCATGGGTTTCTTCGCGCGGGGGCTCGCGGCATGGATCGCCTCGGCGACCACCTCCTTGCCGACGCCCGACTCGCCCTCGACCAGGACGGGGATGCGCGCGCGGGCGGCCTTGGCGGCGATGGCGAGCGCGGCGCGGAACTCGGGAGCGGAGCCGACAATTTCGTTGAAGGCGAGGAGGGCGGGGATCTTTTCGGTGAGCGGGCGGAGCTCGCCCGCGGCGGTGTCGGCGACGGCGGCCTCGAGGGCGGCGAGCAGGCGGTCGGGGGCGAGCGGCTTGACCAGGAAGTCGGTCGCCCCGGCGCGCATCGCGGAGACGGCGGCGGCAACCGAGCCGTTGGCGGTGAGCATGAGGATGGGAAGCGCGGGGCGACGCATGCGGAGTTCGGCGATGAGTCCGGGCGCGGTCATCTTGCCCCCGTCGGTGGCGTCGGCGTCCTCCTCCTCCCCGGCGGCGGCCCAATAGTCGAGCAGGACCGCATCGAGCTGCATCCCGTCCTGGGTGCCAAGCGTGGCGATCGCCTGTTCGGCCTCGGCGGCGAAGATGGCGCGCCACCCGGCACGCGCGGCGAGCGCGGCAACCAAGCGGCGCTGGGCGGGCTCGTCGTCGATCAGGAGCAGCAGGCGCTGGCCGTTGCGCGTCATTCGGTGGTCACCCCGTGGTTCGACCTCCGCCTGTACGCGCGCGGCGGTAAAGGGCTGCTTAAGCGCGGCGGCGCGGGGTTGAGCGTGAAGCGGGTCGCCCCTAGGATGCATGATCCAATCCTTTTCGGAACCGGACCGATGGCCCAAAACAACGACCTGAAGAGTCACGAGCATACATATTCACGTATGATGACGATGTTCAAATACGGTACGATGGCAGTGGTGGTCATCGCCGCGCTGGTCATCTGGCTGATTTCGTAGCCTCGTGAGGATCGCCGTCCTCACCGAGCGCGCGGACGGCGAGCGCCGCGTCGCCGCGACGCCGGAGACCGTGCGCAGGCTCATGGCGCTGGGCGCGACGGTGGCGGTCGAGTCGGGGGCCGGCCTACACGCCTCGTTCGACGATGCGGGCTTTGCCGCGGCGGGCGCGGAGGTCGGCGAGCGGGCGGCGGTGCTGCGCGGGGCGGACGTGGTGCTGGGCGTGCAGGGACCTGATCCCGCCGGGCTGGCGGGGGCGTCGTCCGGCGCGTGGGTGGTAGCGACGATGAACCCGTTCGGCGACGGCGGGCGGGCACGGGTCGACGGCTATGCGGCGGCGGGGCTCGAGGCGTTGGCGATGGACCTGATGCCGCGCATCACGCGCGCGCAGGGGATGGACGTGCTGAGCTCGCAGTCCAACCTGTCCGGGTACAAGGCGGTGCTCGACGCCGCGGCCGAGTATGGCCGCGCATTCCCGATGATGATGACCGCGGCGGGGACGGTGTCGGCGGCGCGTGTGTTCGTGATGGGGGTGGGCGTTGCCGGGCTCCAGGCGATCGCGACCGCCCGGCGGCTGGGCGCGCAGGTATCGGCGACCGACGTGCGATCGGCCACGCGCGAGCAGATCATGAGCCTGGGCGCCAAGCCGGTGTTCGTCGAGGGGGTGGCGGGGATCGAGGGCGAAGGTGCCGGCGGCTATGCGGGCGAGACCAGTCCCGAGTATCAGGCAGCGCAGGCGGCGCTCGTGTCGGGGCACATCGCCAAGCAGGACATCGTCATCACCACCGCGCTGATCCCCGGGCGCGCCGCGCCCCGGCTGGTGTCGGACGCGCAGCTCGCGACGATGCGCGCAGGCTCGGTCGTGGTCGACCTGGCGGTCGAGCAAGGCGGCAACGTCGAGGGGTCGGTACCGGGCGAGGTGACGACACGGCACGGGGTGCGCGTGGTCGGCCACCGCAACGTGCCGAGCCGGTTGGCGGCGGACGCGTCGGCGTTGTACGCGCGCAACCTGTTCAATCTCCTGAGCGCGTTCTGGGACAAAGAGGCGGGCCGGCCGGTGCTGGACGCGGAGATCGGCGACGCGATCCGGCTGACCAGGGGCGGGGCAGTGGTGAATGCGCGGTTGCTCGGGTAAGTCGGCGTGACGGCGGCTGACAAGCTATTTGATCGTATGAGAGCCAACCCTCTCGATTGGAGGATCGACGATGTGGCCTCTCTTTGTCGGGCGGAAGGGATCGCTTGCACACCGCCGCGCAACGGATCACATTTCAAAGTGAAGCACGACCTCATGCCCGACATACTGACGATCCCGGCGCATCGGCCCATCAAGCCGATCTATATTCGGGAGTTGGTTCGGTTCGTCGAGGCGGTTCGGGAGACACGTCGATGAGGCCGCAGGATTACGAGATCGACATCCGCCCCCTCACGCTTGAGGACGGCGGCGGCTTCGTGGCAACCGCGCCCGAGCTGCCCGGGTGCCGGTCGGACGGGGAGACGCCGGAGGAAGCCTTACGCAACGGCTACGACGCGGTGGCATGTTGGATCGAAGCGGCGACCGAGATGGGTCGACGAGTTCCAGCACCGCGCGTTTTGGCCGCTTGAAGGATGGCCGGCGGCTGGAAGGCGGCGCGCGCAGCCGTGAACCGCAGGATCGATAGGATGATCGTGACGACCGTGCTGGTCGCGTCATCGATCGGTTCGCTGTTGGGCGCTACGGTGGCGTTGGCTGTGTGCGAATTGTTGGAGCGCTGAGATCATGACCTTCATCGCGATACTGTCGATCTTCGTGCTGGCGTGTTTCGTCGGGTATTTCGTGGTGTGGGCGGTGACGCCGGCGCTGCATACGCCGTTGATGGCGGTGACGAACGCGATCTCTTCGGTGATCATCGTGGGGGCGCTGGTCGCGTCGGCCGCGCAGGGGTCGCCGGTGGCGAAGGGATTGGGGCTGCTGGCGGTGGTGCTGGCGAGCGTCAACATCTTCGGGGGGTTCGCGGTAACGGCGCGGATGCTCGCCATGTACAAGAAGAAGGAACGGCCGGTCGCGAAGTGAGCGGTGTGGCGGGGGGACGGTAGATGCACGAAGTCGCGGGCGATCCTTACGTGGCGCTGGCCTATCTGGTCGCGGGCGTATGCTTCATCCTATCGCTTCGCGGGCTGTCGAGCCCCGTGTCGAGCCAGCGGGGGAACCGGCTGGGGATGATCGGGATGGCGATCGCGGTCGTGACGACGCTCGTCACGCATGAGATCGCGTCGCTACCCGAGATCCTTGTCGCGATCGCGATCGGCGCGGCGATCGGGCTGGTCACCGCGCGGCGGATCGCGATGACGGCCATGCCGCAGTTGGTGGCGGCGTTCCATTCGCTGGTGGGCTTGGCGGCGGTGCTGGTGGGGGCGGCGGCGTATCTGAACCCGGTCGCGTTCGGGATCGCGGAGGTGGTCGCGCGCGGGATCGTACCGATGCCCGGGCTGGGTCCGATCACGGGCGGTGCGCTGACGATGATCGAACCGGTCAGCCGGATCGAGCTGGGCCTAGGCGTCGCGATCGGCGCGCTGACCTTTTCGGGTTCGATAATCGCCTTCCTGAAACTGAACGGCAATATGGGGGGCAAGCCGCTCCTGTTGCCCGGGCGGCACCTGGTCAATCTGGCGCTGCTGGCGGGGATCGTCGGGCTTATCGCATGGTTCACGCAGGACCAGGCCCCGTGGATCTTCTGGACGATCGTGCTGCTGAGCTTCGCGATCGGGTTCCTGCTGATCGTGCCGATCGGCGGGGCGGACATGCCGGTCGTGGTCAGCATGCTAAACAGCTATTCGGGCTGGGCGGCGGCGGCGATGGGATTCACGCTGGGCAACACCGCGATGATCATCACGGGCGCGCTGGTCGGGGCGTCAGGCGCGATCTTGAGCTACATCATGTGCCGGGCGATGAACCGGAGCTTCATCTCGGTGATCGCGGGCGGGTTCGGCGCGGTGGCGGATACGAGCGGCGGGGGCGGCGCGGTCGACCGGCCGTGGAAGCGCGGGTCGGCGGAGGATGCGGCATTCCTGATGAAGGAGGCCGAGCAGGTCGTCATCGTGCCGGGTTACGGCATGGCCGTCGCGCAGGCGCAGCATGCGCTGCGCGAGATGGGCGACCGCCTGAAAGCGGAGGGCGTGCGCGTGAAGTACGCTATCCACCCGGTCGCGGGGCGGATGCCGGGGCACATGAACGTGCTGCTCGCCGAAGCGAACGTGCCTTATGACGAGGTGTTCGAGCTGGAGGACATCAATTCCGACTTCGCGCAGACCGACGTCGCTTTCGTGATCGGCGCGAACGATGTGACCAACCCGGCGGCCAAGACCGACAGGACCTCGCCGATCTACGGCATGCCCGTGCTCGATGTGGAGCGCGCGCGGACGGTGCTGTTCATCAAGCGGTCGATGGGAGGCGTCGGCTATGCGGGCGTCGATAACGAACTGTTCTACCGCGACAACACGATGATGCTGCTCGCGGACGCCAAGAAGATGGTCGAAGAGATCGTGAAGGCGCTAGGCTGACCGAAGGGCCAGGCGGAGCCGAAACGGGCTTGATCCAAAGCGGAGCGGGTTCAGGTGGCACGGGCATGGGACAGCGGGGAGGGTTCGGTCATGGCCGATCCTCGCGACCCCGACCCCGCCCGCTTCGACGCCGCGCTGATCGGCGGCGACCTGTCGCGCGGCGAGGCCGCGGTCTCGGCGGCGGGAGGCCGCGTGGTCGCGCGGCTGGGCTGGGGCGAAGCGCTGGGGCCGGAAGGCAGCGGCGAGCGGCGTCCCGTGCTGGTCGTCGAAGCGGAGGGGGCGGACGAGATCGTGCTTGCGCAGGCGCTGCCCGCGATCGCCGAAGCGGCGGAGGCGTTCCGGTGCGCGGTCGTGGCCGCGTTCGATGCGGTATCGATCGATGTGGTCGCGGCGAATCTGTGGGGGCCGCGGGTCGAGCTGTTATGCCAGCCGAACCCAGCCGAGCGCGCGGCGGCGCTGTCGCGCGCCGCGGTGGAACCCGAACCGCCGGCCGGTGTGCGCGAGGGCGACGACGAAGCGGCCGGCGGGTTCGAGGCCGAACCGCCTTCGGATGCGGACGGCGATGCCGAACTGGATGCGGCGGCGATACGCCGGGCGATCAGAGCCAGGCGCATGCGCGGGAGCTTCTTCGCACCGGGGCTGTTCTCCGACCCCGCGTGGGACATGCTGCTCGATCTATACGCCGCCGAGGCGGAGGACATGCCGGTGTCGGTATCGAGCCTGTGCATCGCCTCGGCGGTGGCGCCCACCACGGCGCTCCGCTGGATCGCGCGGCTCACCGAGGACGGGCTGCTCGACCGTCGTCCCGACGCGACCGACCGCAGGCGGGCGTTCATGGCGCTGACCGAAGTCGCGCGGATCGGAATGCGGCGCTATTTGGTGAGCCTTAGACGCGCGGGACTGGCGATCGGGTAGTTGCGTCGTGTCGCCTGCTTGGGCATGGAGCAGCCAAGGGCGCTTAGCTCAGTTGGTAGAGCGCTTCCTTTACACGGAAGATGTCGGCGGTTCGAGCCCGTCAGCGCCCACCACGGCCTTAATAGGTGATGAGCTTTATCTTGTCGCCGGCGCGCAGTGGAGCGTCCGGCGCGAGGCGGTTGAGCACGAGGAACCGGTCGAGCTGCGCGTCGGGGTAGGCCATACGGCGGCTGAGGCTCTGGGACGTATCGCCCGCGCGAACGGTCGCGACGCGCACAAAGCGGGGTTTGACGGCGGCCGACTCGGCGCGCGCCAGGCGGCGGAGCGAGCCAAACGCGGGCTCCAGCGCGGACGCTTGGCCAAGCGCGGCGAAATGGACGGCCTGGGTCGGCGACAGTTGGTAGGCGAAGACGACGACCTCGACCTGGGTTTGGCCGCTAGTTGCGCGGAATTGGGTGTAGGCGGCGGGGATGCCGTTCACCGTCGTCCGCTCCGAAGCGGGCGCGGCCGACGCGCCGAGCGAGCGCACGACGCTCGCGATATAGGCGTCTAGGTCGCCCGAGAAGGGCGCGGCCGAGAACTCCGCCTGGACGCCTTGCCCCGCGATCCGGACCGCGCGGGTGGTGTTGGACAGCGTGAAACCCTGCGGCACCTCGAAGGCGAGCCCGAGCGCGGGGTGGACGAAGCGGCGACCCTCGACCACGCCGCCGGACGGGTTCTCGCCGTACATCATGCCATCGATCGCGGCGAGGAAGGAGTCGCGGTTGCGGGCCGCAGCCGGGGCGGAAGCGGCTCCGACGCGGGCGGCCTGCTGTTCGGCGTTGCGGACACGCTGGCCGGGGTCGGGATGAGTGCTGGCCCAGCGCGGCGTCGCCGATTGCCCCTGGCCGGTCAGCTCACCCTGAAGCGACGTTTGATCGGCGAGCGACTCGAGCATGGTCGACAGCGCCAGCGGGTCGTAGCCCGATCCCGCGAGATAACGGATGCCGAGATTGTCCGACTCGGTCTCCTGCCCACGCGAGAAGCCCAGCGTATCCATTTGGAAGAGGGTGGGCGCACCGCGGGCGGCAAGGCCGGCGAGCCCCGAATTGCCGAATATCGCGCCGATGCCGAGCTGACCGAGCGCGCCGAGCACCGAATTACGCGTGGCGCGCTGCTGACGGCCGCGGCTGTGGCGCGCCGCGACATGCGCGACCTCATGACCCAGGACGGCCGCGAGCTCAGCCTCATCGTTCATGAGCGCGACCAGATTGCGCGTGACGTAAATATAGCCGCCGGGGATCGCGAAGGCATTGTCGACAGGGCTGTCGAGAAGGGTCACGTTGAACGCGGTCGGGCTCGCGCTGAGGCCGGAACGAGTGGCGACGCGGCGGCCGACCTGCTCCACATAGGCCGCCTGACGGCCGGTGAGCGCGCCGCCATATTCGGCGGTGATTGAGGCGTTTGTGGTCGCGCCCTGTTGCCGCTCACGCGCGGTGATCGGCGCGACACGGCCTGATTGAAGCGCGTCCGACTGGGCGAAGGCGGGGGTGGCGAGGAGAAGGGCGAACGGAATACAGATACGCATGAGGGCGAAACATCCGCGAGCGTAACGAGTTCCCCCGGCCGACCCGGAGTCAGCCCAGAGCCCGCACCAACCTGACCGCGCGCGCGATCCAGGGCGGGTCGACTACGACCTGCTGCCGCTCCCCATGGGCGGGCGGCAGGATCGACAGGCTTACCGCGCCGTCTGGGCCCTCGTCGCGCGCGAGCAGGCGGCCGAACAGGAAGCGGCCCGCGGGGCGAGGGACGAGCACGTCGCGGCCGAGCGCCGCCGCGAACCGGTCGGGGAGCAGCGTCTCGCACCAGATCTCGTCGCCCGCGCGGTGATCGCCGACGCCCGCGGTCGCGACCACCGCGACGAAGCCTGGGGCTGGGGCGGGCGGGACGACGAGCCGCGCGCGGCGGGGCGCGTGTGCGCCGTCGCCGTCCAGCAACGCGGCGACGGGCAGGTCGACACGGTCGGGCAAGCGAACCAGATCGGCGGGCACGACATCCAGCGCCGTCGCGATCCGGCGAAGCCAGGCGAGCGATACGGTGCGCGTGCCGCATTCCAGCCGACCGATCGTCTGGGGCGTGGTGGGCGGCGTACAGGCGCCCGCGACCTCGTCGAGCGTCATACCCTTGGCGCGGCGAACCTCGCGGATGGCGGTGATCATCGTATCTTCCAACCAAGATGGTTTTCACTCTGTCCTACAGGATCGCGGCCATGGCAAGCCCGCCCGCGACTCGGATGGGAGAACGACGGATGCGGCGGGAACTGGCGGAGCGGACGGTGGAGGGGCGACGCGTCCAGGTGAACATGGCCGAGTCGCCGCTGGGTTGGCTGGCGTCGCGCGGGCTGGTGAGCCCGCGCCAGCTGGCGGCGGGCGAGCGGCTGCGCGCCGATTACGAACGGGCGGCGCTGGCGCCGAGCGTAACGATGCGCTGGAGCCCACGGGTCGACGGCGGCGGTGGCGCGGCCGATCCCACGACGGCGCGGATCGCGGCCAAGCGCCGGTTCGACGCGGTGATGGCGGCGGCGGGGCCGGGTCTGCAGGATGTGGCGTGGCGCGTGATCTGCGCGGGCGAAGGCCTGCCGGTGGCGGAAAAGGCGCTCGGCTGGCCCGCGCGCGCCGGGCGGCTGGTGCTGCTGCTCGCGCTCGACCGGATGGCGGACCATTACGGGCCGGGGTGAGGGGAGAAGCGCCCAGAATGTTGCGGGTTCTGGGTGGTTCAAACAGTCATGGATCAATCAACGTTTTTGGAACGCGTGTTCTTGTTCCGAAGGCGGACTCACTCGGCACTGCGGCAGGTCCAAGTTCCTCGTCACTCGCTTGTGTCCAAAGCGGCATCACCGTCTCCAGCAACCCTAACGCCCCTTGTCTTGCCGGCACTTGTTTTCACGCGCCGACGATCAGCTCATTCCCCAGGCCGCTAGAGGCACCGAGCCATCACAGGATGAGGAAGTCCGCCACCGTCAGGTCGAGATTGGGCGACAGCCGTGCGAACAACAGGATCGAGCCGGTCAGATCTCCAAAGCTGCCGTTCGCATCATAGTGGAGTTCCCCGCTTACCGGATTGTAGATGATGCGATGTTCGGGCGTCGTCGCCGCCGCGCCGATTGCGAAGCGCGATGGATCGAGCGCGCCAGGGGCGAGATCGGTCGTGATATTGCGGATGAGTCTTATCGTGTCGGTGAGGGGATCGAAGTCGGTGACGCTGTTCGGCGCCGTCTGCGAATTCGTGCCCGGCTGGCGTGTGCGGATCGGCAGGTCGAAGCTGTCCGCGCCCGCGCCGCCCGTCAGTCTCGAGAACAGTTCGCCGATCAGCCGATCATCGCCCGGTCCGCCATCCATCGCGCTTCCGCCCGAGAGCAGGTCGTTCCCGGCACCGCCGCTAAACCGGCCGGTTTGCACGGTTACGAAGTTCCCCGTGACGGGCGAACGGATGATCACATCGTCGAATGCCGTTCCGATGATGGCCGGGGGTGGGATACCGGAAATGTTTGGCACTATGGGTGGTTCGCCGATCAGGAGCGTCCCGTTCGCGGCGAAGAAGCCTTGGTCCGGGCGCGTCACCAAGCCCTGATCGAGTTGCGAGAAGTCGAATATGCCGGGCGCGGTAGCGTCGGTGAAGCCGATCTGCGGCGCGGAGCCCGACGTAGTATTCGGCCCGAATACCAAGTTGAACCGCTGCGACCCATCCGAGACCGGGAAGCCGAAGATGAAGCCGGTCGCGCTTGGGAAGGTGGTCGCCAGCGACGTGCCGGATCCCGTCGCGTTGCCGATAAGGAATGTGCCGGGCGTCGTCACGCGAACCGTGCCCTCCACCGGCGTGGGCGCGACCGTAAAGCGCAGGTCGGCGAGCGCGATGCCGCCTGAGAGCGTCGCGAAGCCGATCGCGACGCCGGCACCGTTCCCGTCGGCGTCGAAGGACAGCGCGCCCGTCGCGGGGTCATAGACGATCCGGTCGTCCGCATCCGCCGCGACCGCGCCATAAGCAAGAGCTCCCGCCGTCAACGCTCCGACGGCCAAGCCGCCGAATGCGACCGAGTCGAGCTGGATCACATCCGCCCCGACGCCGTAATCGGCCACGCGGTCGACGACGCCTCCGGTCGGTACGGACGAGAAACGGAAGATGTCGGCTCCGGCCAGCCCGATCAGCGTGTCGCCGGCTGCGCCGCCATCAAGCAGGTTCGCACCGGAATTGCCGATCAGAACGTTCGCCAGCTCGTTGCCGAACAGGTTGATCGCGTCCGTGGCCGTGTGCTGCACGGTGGAGAGCGTTTCCACCTCGCTGCTCGCCGCAAGACGGTGATCGCCGCTGGTGAAGACGATGTCCTGCCCGCCGCCGCCGCTTTCCCGGACGACATCGCGGACCCCGTATACGCGATAGGTATCGTCGCCCGCCAAACCGATCAGCGTGTCGCCCGCCTGCCCGCGGCGACCATCGAGCACGTTGGCACCGAAGTTGCCGATCAGCGTCTGGCTGACCTCGTTGCCCTGAAGGTTGATCGCGGCGGTGTCGGCGTGGACGGCGGTGGACAGCGTCTCGATCGCGACGCCGGCCCCAAGGACGTAGCTGGCGGTCGTGTAGAGAAGGTCGGTGCCTTGGGTCGCCAACTCCGTCACGGTCTCTCCCTGACCGAGCACGAGATAGACGTCGTCGCCCAGCCCGCCCTCCAACGTATCGGCCCCGCCCGCCCCGTTGATCACGTCGGCCCGGTCGCCGCCGCGGATGATCTGCGCGATACGGTTGCCGGTCAGCACCGCGCTCAGTCCCCCGGCGGGATTGCTCACCCCGAGGAATTCGATCGACGCATCGGACGCGAGCGTGAAGTTGGCTGGGGTGAAGAGCCGGTCGAACCCCTCCCCGACATTCTCGATCACCCGGTCGGTCGCGTCGCGGACGAAGTAGGTATCGTCACCAAACAGGCCGAGCAGCACGTCGCTCCCGCCTCCGCCGACGATGATATTGTCGCCGTAATTGCCGATGATGGTCTGCGCGGCCACGTTGCCCGTCAGATTGATCGACTCGGTGCCCGCATGGACCGCAGTCGACAGGAACTCGACCGAGGCGTTCCTCAAATCGTAGCTCGTGAACGTCAATACCCGATCATAACCACCCCGACCGGAATCGAACAGATCGTTGGTCACGGTGGTCGGGTCGTAGATGATGTAGGTGTCGTCGCCGCGCCCACCCACCAGCGTGTCGCCCGGATCGCCAAAGAGCGTATCTGGACCATCGGTGCCGATGACGATCTTGGGCATAGGAACCTCCAGGTGATAGGCTTGGCTATTCGGTTCGGAATGCGCGCGCAAGTTGCGCCACCCTGAGTCGGCTTCGTGCCCTGAATATGAAGGTCAGACTTTCCCATGTCGTTGAAGGAGATGCGTCCCGAGCTTTGATCAGCTCGCCCTTGGTCATCCTACTCCGCCTTGTCGAAGGTGACGCGGATGCGGACCCAGGCGCCGACCAGCGCGCGGCCGCCGATGCGGGGCGGGCGGACGCGGAACTGCCAGGCGGCCTGGCGCATCGCGCGCGCCAGGCCGGAGCCGACGGGCGATTCGTCCAGAGCGCGGCAGTTCTCGACCTCGAAGCGCGGGGCGGTGCGGCAGGCGATGGTGGCCCAGCCGCCGGGCGGCGCGCCGGTCGGGGGCAGGTATCCGGTCAGCTGCGCGCGGGTGGGCTCGGTCTGCCACTGAGCGTTGAAGAGGCGTTCGCCGCCGGGGCCCTCGCCCGGGCCGTAGGCGGACGCCGTGTCCGCGTCCCCCGTCGCTCCGTCGGCAGCGCCCGCCTCAACGCTTTTTGGAAGCTTGCCGATGTCGCTGCGGGCGAACTGATCGCCGCGCAGGATCAGCATGTCGGGAAAAGGTGGCGCGGGCGTGGCGGACATTCTGGGGATAGGCGGCGGCGATGGGGATGCCGCAGCGGGCGGCGGTGCGCCGGCGGCAGCGCGTTCGGTGGCGGCGACCGGCTTCGTGCGTGCGCCGGCCGTCCGGGTCGGGGTTGTAACATCGAAGGTGTTCAGGTCGGACTCTGGCGGGCGGACCGGGGACGGAAGCAGGCCGAGCCGCATGAGCGCGAGCACGATGAGCGCGACCAGGAGGAGGGACAGGAGGAGCGACGACCCTCGCCTCCGCCAGTCCCGGTCGGGCCGGTATGCGTGTTCGGGGGCGGACCGCATCGGCGGGCGGCCTACCGCGCCGGATCGGGGTGGGCAATGCGCGCCCGGGAACGGACGGCGCTTGTCGCGGACGCTCCGACGGGGAATAGCGGCGGGGTCAACCCACAGGAGCACTCCCCATGATCATCTATGGTTCGACGATCTCGCCGTTCGTGCGAAAGGCCGTGGCGTTCGCGCGCGAGAAGGGGGTGGAGGTCGAGGTGCGCGCGGCGGGGATGGGACGCGGCGGGCCGGAATTCGAGGAAGCGTCGCCGTTCCGCAAGATGCCGGCGCTGCGCGACCCGGGCGCGGACGGCGGGCGCGACTTCACGATCTCGGACTCGACCGCGATCGTACATTATCTCGAAGCCAGGCATCCCGAGCCCAACCTGATCCCGCTGGAGCCGATCGCACGCGCCCGAACGATCTGGTACGAGGAATTCGGCGATACGATCGTAATGGCGGCCGGGAGCAAGCTGTTCTTCAATCGTTTCGTCGGTCCCAAGGTGCTGAAATCGGGGTTCGACGCCGGGATCGCGGACGCAGCCGAGCGCGACGAACTGCCGCCGATCCTAGCGTACCTGGAGCGGGTGATCCCCGACAGCGGCTATCTGGTGGAGGACCGGTTCACGCTGGCCGACCTGTCGGTGGCGGCGCCGTTGGCCAATGCGTCGTGGGTGGGAGCGGCGATCGACGGCACGCGCTATCCGCGCACGGCGTCGTACGTCGACGCGATCCTGGCGCGGCCGTCGCTCGCCGACCTGGTGGCGCGCGACCGGGAGGTGGTGCGGGAAATGATGGCGGCGTGAGGCTGGCGGTCACCAAATGTCATGGGACTGGCAACGATTTCGCGCTGGTCGATGCGCGGGGATCTGCTGTGTCCGACGCGGACTGGAGCGCGGCGGCGCGGGCGCTGTCGGATCGGGCGGGGCCAGTCGGGGGCGACGGGCTGCTGCTCCTTACGGACGGGGACGCGCTTCACCCATTCGGGATGCGGATGTTCAATCCGGACGGGACGGAAGCGGAGACGTGCCTAAACGGGCTGCGCTGTGTCGCGCGGGCGGGACTCGCGGCGACGGGGCTGCGGCGGGCGACAGTCCGGCTGGCGGTCGGCGCGGCCGAGGTGGCGGTGGAAGCGGAGCTCGCGCCGGGCATCTTCACCGTCCGGGAGCGGGCGGGGCCGGCGGGGCTGGACGTGCGCGACTGGCCGATGACCATAGATACCGAGCGGGTGATCGACGGGATCGTGGCGCCGCTATCCCCATCTTTACGCTTCACGGCGGTGGCGATGCCCAACCCGCATCTGATCGCGTTCGTGGAAGCGATCGACGAGGCGGAACTGGTACGGGTGGGGCTGATCTGCGAAGCGGCACCGGCATGGCTGCCGAACCGAGCCAACGTGTCATTCGTGGCGATGCGGGGGAACGGAGCGCTCATCCGGACTCACGAGCGCGGCGCCGGGTTGACCGATGCATGCGGGAGCGCGGCGGCGGCGGCGGCGGTCGCGGCCGGGCTGACGGGTCGCGCGGGCCTGGGGGAGGCGCTGGTCGTGCGGAGTCCGGGCGGCCCCGTGCGTGCGCGGGCGGACGCGGACGGGTGGGTGACGCTGTCGGGCAACGCGACCTTCGAATGGACGGGCCAGGTCGAGATCGGCCTTGCGGCCCGGCACGCGGGCGAACCAGTCGTCACGGCGCGGTTCGAGGCGGAAACCAGGGCTTGGGAGAGGACGCGGATGGACCCAGATGCGTCGGGCACGCGTTAAGTTGGTGAAATCGGTGGAGAGTGGTGTGAGCGATCATAAGAAGAAGGGCGATTTCGCCAAGAACGGCAAGGACGATGTCGGCGGCAACAAGAAGCAGGACAATTCGGACAACACGCCCAGCAAGAACAACAACCAGAATGCCGGGCACGGCGGGCACAAATAGCCCGCGCCCGGTCAGGGGCGGGCGTAGGGAACGAAGTCGCCCAGGGTGACGGACCCGCGCTGGATGCGGCTGGGCTGGTCGACAAGCTGGACCGGCTCACCGCGGCAGAGCTGGCCGACGACCGGGCGGGTGACGAGGATCGAGTCGCGCAGCAGCCATTCGAGCCCGGCCGTCGGGCGGTTGACGTAAAAGCGGCGGCCCTCGCGGTAGACGATCGCCCGGCCCTCGACGATCTCGGAGCGGGTGTTCGGGCGCAGCGGGATGCAGCGCACCGGCGCGCCCGCAACGCGGCCCGCGAGCAGGCGGTCGAGCCGCGCCTGCGGATCGTAGCCGCGCTGGGCGGAGGTCGGCGCGGCCGCGAGCAGCGCGGCGGCGGTCGCGAGGAGGCAAGTCAGGCGCATGATCGGGCTCCCGAATCGGTGATGGTTACAGGCAGCAGGTGGCGACGGCGCAGGCCGCGGACAAGCGACGGCCGATGGTATCGGTGAAACGGGAGATCGCGCGCCGCGTGGAGGCGCTGTTAGGGCCGGGCGAGGTCGAGCTCGCGCGGCCGGACGGCGACCCGGGGCTGTTCGGGCCGGGATCGGCGAGCTGGGCGGTGCACGGCGATTTTTCGAGCATGCTGATCGGGGGCGTGAGCGCGCTGCTGGTGCAGATGCTGCATCCACGCGTCCTGGCGGGGGTGTGGGACCATTCCGGGTTCCGCAAGGACTGGATGGGTCGGTTGCGGCGGACGGCGCAGTTCGTGGGGACGGCGACCTACGGACCCGGTGCCCAGGTCGAGGCGGCGGTCGCGCGGGTGCGGCGGGTGCATGCGCATGTGCGCGGAACGCTGCCCGACGGAACTCCGTACGCTGCCGACGAGCCCGAGCTTTTGACGTGGGTGCATGTCGCCGAGGTGGACGCGTTCCTGCGCGCGCACCTGCGCTACCGCGACCCGTGGTTCCCGCCCGAGCGGCAGGACGCATACCTCGCCGAGCAGGCGCGGCTCGCCCGGATGCTGGGCGCGCTGGAGGTGCCGGAGACGCGCGCGGAGCTGGCGGCGTATCTGCGGCGGATGCGGCCCGAGCTGCGGAGCGATGCGCGGACGCGCGAGGTGTCGCGGCTGATGCTGGCGCAACCGTCGCCGAGCCTGGCGACCGCGCCCGCCAATGCGCTGATGTTGTGGGCCGGCGTGGAACTGCTGCCCGAATGGGCGCGGCGGATGCACGGGTTGCGCATGCCGTTCCCGGGCGCGGCGGCGGTGCGTGCCGGGGCGTTGGGGGTGGGCGGCGTGCTGCGCTGGGCGATGAAGGCGTAGCGCGGGAGAGAAAGGGGGGAGCACAAACGAAACCGGCCGACACAACCCAAAGGCTGTGCCGGCCGATCACGCGGCTACGCGGGGAGGGCGCGCAGTTACGCCAGCGAAGCGCGGGGGACGCCCCGCTTCCGGCTGCGAAGGGCACCGCCCACCGCACCGAAACCGATGATCATCATCGCCCAGGTACCCGGCTCCGGCACGGCGGCCACGACCGACGGCGGGATGGAGAGGGTGGCGGCGGAGGCGTAGTCGGAGTCGCCTGTGTTGTTGAAGCTGAGCGTCAGCGACGTCGGCGTCGGGTCGAAGGTGCGCACCGTGTTGACGGTGGTGCCCAGCAGGAACAGCGAGATGCTGGAGCTGATCCCCGGCGTCACGTTGAAGGTGCGCGTGGTGGCGCTGGTCGGGGTGAAATTGAAGCGGCCGCCCACACCATCGTCGAACGAGAAGAAGTTGCTGATGGTCTGGTTGATCGTCGTCCCGACCGTGGTCGAGAAGTTGATCGTGCCGTTCTGCGTACCGGTCAGCCCCGTAGCCGACGCGAACGCGCCGGTGCCGAGGATCTCGAACGTCGAGCCCATGTTGGCGGTGTAGGTCGCGGGCGTGGTCGTGATGTTCACCGACGGGATATACAGATTGGCAACCGCGACGTCGCCGTTGCCGATCTGCTGAGCCGCTGCCGGGGTGGAGAACAGGGCCGCGCCCGCAAGGGAGGCGGCGAGGAGAAATCGGGAATGGAATTTCATGAGGGAACCCCTTGATAAAAGCGCCTCACACTTCGAGGACGCAAGCTCCGTAGCTCAAGCCGAGAGCAAAGTAATTAGACGTGCGTTAAATATTGGGTAATCTTTTCATCTTTCGCAAGTTGTTCACAAGTGGGACAGAATCTATTCCTTCAAATTGTATGGAACTTTTTGGAATCATGATCCCGAGATCATTCAGGTGAACACCACGACTACCGCTTCTCGGGCGATGCGCGTGTGGAACGACTGAAATCCCCGTTCCATCAATCCGGCGACGATGTCGAGCAACATCCTCGCCAATGCGTCCGGTTGGTGACGGACCCACATAGCCGCGCCGAACCGCCTGATCAGGCGGTCGCGGGCATCCCGAGCCGCTCCTCCAAGCGGGTCTGCTCGCGCCACAGGGCGGGGGGCACGCGCTCGCCGAGCTTCCCGAGGTCTTCGGCGTTGAGCGCCGCCTCGTTCCGCCATGTGTCCGCGTCGACCGAAAGCAGGATGTCGAGCGCACCGTCGTCGAGCGACAGGCCGTCCAGGGCGAGGTCCTCGCGCCGCGGCAGCAGGCCGATGGCCGTGTCGACCGCGTCGACCTTGCCCTCGACGCGCTTGACGATCCATTCGAGCACGCGCGCGTTGTCGCCGAAGCCCGGCCACAGATACTTGCCGTCCGGCCCCTTGCGGAACCAGTTCACCATGTAGATGCGCGGCAACTGGCCGGGGTCGGACGCGGCCGCCGCGCCGATGCGGATCCAGTGCTCGAAATACTGGGCCATGTCGTAACCGCAGAAGGGCAGCATCGCGAACGGGTCCCGGCGCAGCGCGCCCACCGCGGTCTCGGCCGCCGCCGTGCCTTCGGACGCGATATTGGCGGCGAGGTAGACGCCGTGGTTCCAGTCGAACGCCTCCGTGACCAGCGGCACCGCGCTCGCCCGCCGGCCGCCGAACAGCATCGCCGAGATCGGCACGCCCGCCGGCCGGTCCCATTCGTCGGCGATCACCGGGCACTGATCGGCGGGCACCGTGAACCGCGCGTTGGGATGCGCGGCCGGCTTGCCGGAAGCCGGATCCCAGGGCCGGCCCTCCCAATCGATCAGGCCGGCGGGCGGTTCGTCGGTCAGTCCCTCCCACCAGACGTCGCCGTCGGCCGTGAGCGCGGTGTTGGTGTAGACGGCGTTGCCGGTCAGCGTCTCCACCGCGTTGCGGTTGGTGGACATGCCGGTGCCCGGTGCCACGCCGAAGAAGCCGGCTTCCGGGTTGATCGCATAAAGCCGTCCATCCTTGCCGAAGCGCATCCAGGCGATGTCGTCGCCGACCGTCTCGGCCTTCCAGCCGGGGATCGTGGGCTCCAGCATCGCCATGTTGGTCTTGCCGCACGCGCTGGGAAAGGCGGCGGCGACGTAATGGGCCGCGCCCTGGGGGCTGGTCAGTTTCAGGATCAGCATATGCTCCGCGAGCCAGCCCTCGTCGCGCGCCATGACGCTGGCGATGCGGAGCGCGAAGCATTTCTTGCCCAGGAGCGCGTTGCCGCCATAGCCCGAGCCGTAGGACCAGATCTCGCGCGTTTCGGGGAAGTGGACGATCCATTTCTCCTCGTTGCACGGCCACGCCACGTCGGGCGTGCCCGGGTCGAGCGGCGTGCCGACCGAGTGGACGCAGCGGACGAAGAAGCCGTCATGTCCCAGCATCTCAAGCGCCGCGGCGCCCATCCGCGTCATGATCCGCATGGACAACACGACATAGGCGCTGTCGGTGATCTCGACCCCGATCGCGCTCTGCGGCGAGCCCAGCGGCCCCATGCAGAACGGTACCACATACATCGTCCGCCCGCGCATCGCGCCGTCGAACAGCGGAGCCAGGACGCCGCGCATCTCGTCCGGGGCCTTCCAATTGTTGGTCGGGCCCGCGTCGTCCTCGGCCTCGGAGCAGATGAAGGTGCGGCTTTCGACGCGTGCGACGTCGCGCGCGTCGGACCGCGCATAGAAGCTGTTCGGACGCTTCGCGGGATCGAGCCGGGTCAGGGTGCCGCAGTCGACCAGTTGCCCGGCGAGCTCGTCCCACTCGGCCTGCCCGCCGTCGCACCAGCGGATCGCGTCGGGACGGGTCTGGGCGGCGATCCCGCGCACCCATTCGACCAGCGCCTTATGCGCGGGGACGGTTCCCTCCTCCCGCGTCGTCCCCTCGATCGGTTCGGCCAGCATCGCCATCCTCCATCCTTCCCTGAATTCGAATCGTTCACCAAGCGCGCGCGAACCGCGGCGACATGTCCGCTTCGCTACAGGCCCCCGCGTGATGATCCAAGCCGTCACGAGCGCCTCAGCCCTGCAGCGATTCGAGCGGCATCGATCCGAGTTGGGACGGCGAGGCCGCGACGTCGATGCCCGATCCCGACGCGCCGGCATCCAGGGCCCGGAGTCCAGCACCCCGGGCGGGTCGCCGCGACGCGCCCCCGATCGTCGCCGCGCGGAACCGGCTTGCGCCCGCGCGCGGACGGACGGAAACCATGCCGACGGTTCGAAGAAGAAGGAGAGGGTTCCATGGCCATAAGCTACCCCGTTCCCGCGGAGTCGGCCGCGCGCGCGATCGTGAACGACGAGCGCTACCGGTCGATGTACGCGCGCTCGGTCGCCGACCCGGAGGGCTTCTGGCGCGACGAGGCGCGGCGTCTCGATTGGATCAGGCCGTTCACCAAGGTCCAGGACACCAGCTTCGACCGGGCCGACTTCCGGATACGATGGTTCGAGGACGGGGCCGTCAACGTGTCCGCGAACTGTCTCGACCGGCATCTGGACACGCGCGCGGACGAGACGGCGCTAATCTGGGAAGGCGACGAGCCCGGCGAGGGACGGCGGCTCAGCTATGCCGAACTGCACGGGCAGGTATGCCGCTTCGCCAACGTGCTGAAGTCGCGGAGCGTGGCCAAGGGCGACCGCGTCACGATCTATATGCCGAACATGCCGGAGGCGGCGGTCGCGATGCTCGCCTGCACGCGCATCGGCGCGGTCCACTCGGTGGTATTCGCCGGCTTCTCGCCGGAAAGCCTGGCCGGCCGTATATGGGACTGCGACTCCCGTCTGGTCGTCACCGCCGACCAGGGCGTCCGGGGCGGCAAGACGATCCCGCTCAAGGCCAATGTCGACGCCGCGCTTGCGCAATGCGACTCGGTCGAAACGGTGATCGTGATCAGCCGCACGGGCGCCGACGTGCCCATGACGTCCGGCCGGGACCACGCATATGCCGAACTGGTCGCCGCCGCATCGACGGACTGCCCGCCCGAACCGATGGACGCCGAGGATCCGCTGTTCATCCTGTACACGTCGGGATCGACGGGCAGGCCCAAGGGGGTGCTGCACACCACGGCCGGCTATCTGCTGTGGGCGGCATCGACCTTCGAATATCTGTTCGATCACAGGCGCGGCGACATATTCTGGTGCACCGCCGACATCGGCTGGATCACGGGACACACCTACCTCGTCTATGGGCCGCTCGCCAATGGCGGCACCACGGTGATGTTCGACGGCGTGCCGAGTTATCCCGATCCCGGCCGCATCTGGGAGACCTGCGACAGGTTGGGCGTCAACACGCTCTATACCGCGCCGACGGTGCTGCGCGCGCTGATGCGCGAGGGCGACCAGTGGGTGACCAGATACGACCGGCGGTCGCTGCGCCTGCTGGGCAGCGTCGGCGAACCGATCAATCCGGAGGCCTGGGAGTGGTACCACCGCGTGGTCGGGGAGCGCCGCTGCCCGATCGTGGACACCTGGTGGCAGACCGAGACCGGCGGCGCGATGATCGCGCCGATGCCCGGCGCGACGGCGCTGAAGCCGGGCTCCGCGACCAAGCCGGTGTTCGGCGTGCGTCCCGAACTGGTCGACGGGGAGGGAACGGTGCTGGAGGGCGCGGCGGAAGGCCACCTGTGCCTCGCCGCGAGCTGGCCGGGCCAGATGCGCGGGGTCTGGGGTGACCCCGAGCGGTTCTTCGACACGTACTTCACGACCTTTCCGGGAAAATTCTTCACGGGCGACGGGTGCCGCCGCGACGAGGACGGTTATTACTGGATCACCGGCCGCGTGGACGACGTCATCAACGTGTCCGGCCACCGCATGGGCACCGCCGAGGTCGAGAGCGCGCTCGTCGCGCACCGACTGGTCGCCGAAGCCGCCGTCGTCGGCATGCCACACGAGGTGAAGGGCCAGGGGATCTACGCCTTCGTGACGCTGAATGTCGGCGAGGAGGAGAGCGAGGCGCTCAGGAACGAGCTGCGCGGCTGGGTGCGCCGCGAGATCGGACCGATCGCGACGCCCGACGCGATCCAGTTCGCGCCCGGCCTGCCCAAGACCCGGTCGGGCAAGATCATGCGGCGGGTCCTCCGCAAGATCGCGGAGAACGAGACGGGCGCGATGGGCGACATTTCGACCCTGGCCGACCCCGGTGTCGTGGACGACCTGATCGCAGGGCGGGTGACGTAGCATGAGCATCGCCGGTCGATCGAAAAAGAACCCGCGCGGTTCTTTTCCGATTGACATCGTCACGCTGTTTAAGTACAAAACAGGAACGTCGAGAATTACCGAGTCGGGCCGGGGGGCTCCGATCGGGGTTCGGGCGGTCGGGGATATGGAAGGCCGGATACGCGGGCGGGGTTGGCACCCCGGCCGGGTCGCCGGCCTTTCGCGCGTTTCGGCGTTCAGGGGGGAGCGGGGCATGGACGAGATAACGAGTGGGACGAACCGGGCGCTGCAGCGGCGGGCGGATGGGCGGGCGCAGCGGTTGACGGCGGAGCGACGCAAGCTGTTCCTGACGGAGCTGGGCACCAGCTGCAACGTGAAGCGGGCGGCCGGGGCGGTCGGGGCGAGCCAGTCCGCCTTCTATGCGCTGCGCCGGAGCGACGAGGCGTTCGCCGCGGCGTGGGAAGAGGCGCTGGCGACGGGATATGCGCGGCTGGAGGCGGAGCTGCTCGCCGCCGCGCTGGAGGGCGAAACGGCGGACGTCGCGGTCGACCGGGCGCTCGCGCTGTCGCTGCTGGGGAGGCGCGACGCCAAGGCGCGGTCGGGCGCGCCGGGAGGCTATGGGATGATAAGCCGCACCCGCCACGTACCGATGGCGGACGTGGAGGCCGCGCTGCTGCGGCAGCTCGAGCTGCTCGAAAAGCGGCTGAGGTCGGGGAAGGAGGCGTGAAGGCCGCGGTGCAGGGGCCGCCGCATAAGAGGCAGGGCGGCGATGGGGGGCGGGCCGGCGAGGGCGGACGGGCCGGCGTGCTCGCGGCGCTGGAGCGGCTCACGAAGCATCCGGCGCTGCACTGGCTGCCCACGCTGCGGCGGATCGGCGCGGACAATCTGCGGACGCTGGAGGCGGATTGGGACACCTGGGCGCTGCCGGGCCAGCGCGTCGCGGGCGACTGGCGGGTCTGGCTGATCCGGGCCGGGCGCGGGTTCGGCAAGACGCGCGCGGGGGCGGAATGGATCAGCGAGATCGCGCGGACCACGCCCGACGCCCGCATCGCGCTGGTCGGGGCGACGGCGAGCGAGGCGCGGCAGGTGATGGTGGAGGGCGAGAGCGGGCTGCTGGCGTGCAAGCGTCACGGCGAGGCGACCTGCTGGAAGCGGGATCAGGGGCTGCTCCTCTTCGGATCGGGCGCGCAGGCGCAGGTATTCTCGGCGGAGGCGCCCGAATCCCTGCGCGGCGCGCAACACCATGTCGCCTGGTGCGACGAGATCGCGAAATGGCGGTACGGCGAGGCGGCGTGGGACAATCTGATGCTGGGCCTCCGGCTGGGGACACATCCCCGGGTCGTGGTGACGACGACGCCGCGGCCCAACAACCTGATGCGCAGGATCATGACGACGAAGGGCGTGACCCTGACGACGGGGCGGACGCGCGACAATTTCCACCTGCCCGCCGTGTTCGTCGAGGCGATGGAGGACGCTTACGGCGGGACGGCCAAGGGTCGCCAGGAGCTCGACGGCGAGATGATCGAGGAGGCGGACGGCGCGCTGTGGTCGCGCGCCCTGATCGAGCGCGCCCGCGTGGACGGGCATCCCGAGCTGGCGCGGATCGTGGTGGGCGTCGATCCGCCCGCGACCGCTGAGGGCGACGCGTGCGGGATCGTGTGCGTGGGCCTCGGCGCGGACGGGCGCGGATACGTGCTGGAGGACGCCAGCGTCGGCGGGCTGACGCCGGAGGGCTGGGCGGCGGCCGTGGCGTCCTGCGCCGAGCGCTGGGGCGCGGACCGGGTGGTGGCGGAGACGAACCAGGGTGGTGAGATGGTCGCCAGCGTGCTGCGCGGGGCGGACAGGGCGTTGCCGGTCAAGCCGGTCCATGCCAGCAGGAGCAAGACGGCGCGGGCCGAGCCGGTGATGACCTGGTACGCGTCGGGCCGGGTGTTCCATGCGGGGCGCTTTCCGGCGCTGGAGGACGAGCTGTGCGGCCTGCGCGTGGGCGGCGCGTACGAGGGGCCGGGGCGCTCCCCCGACCGGGCCGACGCGTGCGTATGGGCGCTGACCGAGCTGCTGGGCAAACCGGCCGCGGCGCCGGCGGTGCGGACTCTTTGATCTAGGGGACAGGCGATGAAATGGTTTGGACGCAAGTCCGGGCGCGACGAGTCGCGTCCGGTGTTGGCGCGTGGGTCGGGCGTAGCCTTGGGCGAGTGGCCGCGGACTTATGAGGCGCAGGTTCGGGACGGGTACTGCCTGAACGCAGTGGCGCAGCGGGCGGTCAAGCTCGTCAGCGAGGGGGTGGCGTCCGCTCCGGTGGAGGCCTCCGCGCCCGAGCTGGCGGCGTTGGTCGGCGCGCGGAGCGGGGGGCGGCCGTTCCTGGAGGGAGTGGCGGCGCAGCTGCTGCTGCATGGGAATGCGTTCGTAGCGGTGATGCGCGATGCCGAGGGCGGGGTGGACGGGCTGTTCGCGCTTCGGCCGGAGCGGGTGCGGGTGGAGCTCGATGCGGGCGGATGGCCTGCGGCTTACCGGTACGCGGTGGGGGAGCGGGTGGCGCGCTTCTCGGCCGATCCGGTCAGGCCGGAGGTGATCCATCTGCGCAGCTTCAACCCGGTCGACGATCATTACGGGCTTGGGTGCCTGCCCGCGGCGGCGGGGGCGGTGGCGATCCACGACGCGGCGGCGCGGTGGCACAAGGCGCTGCTGGACAACGCCGCGCGGCCGTCGGGGGCGCTGGTGTTCGACCCGGGGGACGGGTCGGTGCTGTCGCCCGATCAATGGGCACGGTTGAAGGACGAGATGGAGGGCGCGTTCCAGGGCGCCGCCAACGCCGGGCGACCGATGCTGCTGGAGGGCGGATTGAAGTGGCAGGCGTTGTCGCTGTCGCCCGCCGACATGGATTTCGTCGGCACAAAGGCGGCGGCGGCGCGCGAGATCGCGCTGGCGTTCGGGGTGCCGCCGATGCTGCTGGGGCTGCCCGGGGACAGCACTCACGCGAACTACCGGGAGGCGAACCGGGCGCTGTGGCGGTTGAGCGTGCTGCCGATGGCGGGAGCGATCCTGGCGGGGATCGCGGAAGCCTTACGCGGTTGGTGGCCGGACGCCTCGCTGATGGTCGATCTGGACCGGGTGCCGGCGCTGGCGGAGGAGCGGGCGATGTTGTGGAAATCGGTATCGGCGGCGGACTGGTTGTCCGACGACGAGAAGCGCGAGCTGGTGCGGCCGTGAGCGCGGTGCTGGAGCAGCTGCTGGGGCAGGCGGCGGATCGGGGGGTCGACGCGGCGACCTTGCGCGCGATCGTGGAGGAGGCGGGGGAGGCTGCGGCGACACGGGCGCTGACGCGGCTGGGACTGGCGGATGCGGGGGCGGGGCGGGACGTCGCCGAGCTGCGCGAGCTGCTGGGGAGCTGGCGGGCGGCCAAGGTGTCGGCGTGGAAGGCGCTGTGGGGCTGGGTCGCGCGGGTGCTGTCGACGGTGGTGCTGGCGGGGATTGCGGTCAGGTGGGGCGGGGAGGTCTGGAAGTGATGCCGTCGGTTGGAGAGGTCCGGGCGTCTCCCCTCTCCCCGGCCCTCTCCCCTTCCGGGGAGAGGGAGATACGCTTTGCCGGATACGCCGCCGTGTTCGACCGGGTGGACCGGGTCGGGGATGTGGTCAGACGGGGGGCGTTCGGGGCTGTGGCTCCGGTACCGTTGCTGTGGGCGCATTGGGGCGGGGCGGTGGGGGAGATCGGCGCGATCGGGGAGGATGCGGTGGGGTTGCGGGTGGAGGGGATGGTCGGGGGCGAGCTGGCGGGGTTGGTTCGGTCGGGGGCGGTGGCGGGGTTGTCCGTCGGGTTCCGGGCGCTGCGGGCGAAGCAGGGGGTTTGGCGGGAGCTGTTCGAGGTGGAGCTGGTGGAGGTGAGTCTGGTCAAGGTGCCGATGCAGGCTTTGGCTCGGGTGGAGTGGGTGGGGAGCGGATAGGTCCGGCCCTCACCCTGGCGCTTCGCGCCTGTCCCTCTCCCGCGAAGGCGGGAGAGGGTTTTCAAGAGGGGGCGCTTCGGCGTCCTTTTTTCGTTTCTGGAGGAGAGTGGCATGAGTGACGTGGTGATGGCGCGGCCGGTTCTGGAAGGCGCGCGCGAGGGGGTTCCGCGGGGCGGGGCGGCGTTCGACGGGTTCGTCCGGGCGGGGACGACGGTGGAGATGAAGGCGTTCACCGGGGTGACGGGGGATGCGGGCGGGTTCGCGGTGCCGCGCGAGATCGATGCGGCGATCGACGCGGTGCTGAAAGGCATCTCGCCGATCCGGGCGATCGCCAATGTGGTGAAGGTCGGGACGGCGGGGTACCGCAAGCTGGTGACGACGGGCGGCACGCCGTCGGGCTGGGCGAGCGAGACGGGCCCGCGGCCGGAGACGGCGACGCCGGTATTCACGGAAATCGCGCCGCCGATGGGCGAGCTGTACGCCAATCCGTCGGCGAGCCAGGCGATGCTCGATGACGCCGCGTTCGATGTCGAGGAATGGCTGGCGGGCGAGATCGCGACCGAGTTCGCCAAGGCCGAGGGCGCGGCGTTCGTGGGCGGATCGGGGGTCAACCGGCCCAAGGGCTTCCTGACCTATCCGACGGGCCCGGCGAGCGACGCGACGCGGGCCTTCGGGACGCTGCAGCATCTGGCGTCCGGGGCGGCGGCGGATTTCGGGACCAACCCGCAGGAGCGGCTGATCGACCTCGTCCAGTCGCTCCGCGCGCCGTACCGGCAGGGGGCGTGCTTCGTGATGAACGCGGCGACGCTGGCGCGCATCCGCAAGTTCAAGACGGCGGACGGCGCGTTCCTGTGGTCGCCGGGGCTGACGGCGGGACAGCCCGCGACGTTGCTGGGGTACCCGGTGGTCGAGGCGGAGGACATGCCCGACGTGGCGGCGAACACCTTGCCGATCGCGTTCGGGAACTTCCGGGCGGGGTATCTGGTCGCCGAGCGGACGGAGACCGCGATCCTGCGCGATCCGTATTCGAACAAGCCCTTCGTGGGGTTCTACGCGACCAAGCGGATCGGGGGTGCGGTGGTGAATTCGGAGGCGATTAAGCTGATGAAGATCGCCGCGAGCTGATTCGTAGAAGCCGGCCGGCGGCTCGGTCATGCCGAGCCGTCCGACGACGCGGCTTTGCCGCGTCGAGCCCCTCCACCACTCGCCCGAGAGGGCGAGTGGTCCCCCTCCCCCAGCAAGCTGGGGGAGGATTACAGAAAAAGCGGGGATGATCAGATGACAACGGGAGGAGCGCCGGTGCCGCAGGGGGCGGTGGACGGGGCGGTGGGGGCGGCGCGGGCTTACCTGCGGATCGTAGGGAACGCCGAGGATGCCGTGCTCGGCGTGCTCGCGCGGGCGGCGATCGAGGTGGGGGAGCAATTCACGGGGACGTGCTTCGTCGCGCGGACCGGGGAGACGGCGTCGCCCGCGCCGGTCCTGGCGACGGACTGGGACGGGCTGCCGGCCGGGATCGCGCACGGGGTGGTGATGCTGACCGCGCATCTGTTCGAGGCGCGGGGGCGGGATGCTGCGCCCCCGGCGGCGGTGGCGGCGCTGTGGCGGCCGCACCGGCGGATGCGGCTGGTGGGGGTGCAGGCGTGAGCGCGGTCGAGCGGATCGCGGCAAAGGCGGTCGAGGCTCGGGCGGCGGCGTTGGCGGACGCCTTGGGCGCGGTGGAGGGGGTGACGGTGGAGCGGACCGGCGGCGACCTGGTGCTGAGCGGGCGTGGCTTGCGGGCTCGGGTGGTGACGGAGCGGGTGCTCCGCGATCCGGCGAGTGTCCTGCGGTGAGCGCGCGGGAGATGTTGGGGGCGGCGGTGGTCGCTCGGCTCCGGGCCGATCCGGCATTGGCGGGGGTGGCGGTGTTCGATGCGCCGCCGGTCCGCGCCGCGCTTCCCCATGCGGTCGTCGAGGAGGCGGTGCTGGGGGAGTGGGGGACCAAGTCCTTCGCGGGCCACGAGGCGCGGTTCGCGGTGCTGGTGTGGGACGCGGGCGAGCGGCCGGTGCGGCTGCGCGCGCTGCTGGGCGCGGTGGAGGCGGCGGTGGGATCGCTCCCGGCCGAGCTCGGCGGGGGCTGGCGGGTGGCGGGGGCGAGGGTGGTGCGGAGCCGCCTGGCGCGGGCGTCGGGCGAGCGGTGGGTGGGGAGCGTGGATGTATTCGTGCGGATGTGGAGGGAGGAAGAGTGATGGCGGTCGAGAAGGGTAGCGCGTTCCTGCTGAAGGTCGGGGACGGGGCGGCGACGCCGTCGTTCGCGACGGTGGCGGGGATGCGGACGACGCAGATGTCGGTCAACGGCGAGGCGGTGGTGGTGACGAGCAAGGACTCCGGGGGCTGGCGGCAGCTGCTGGGCGGGGCGGGCGTCAGGTCCGTCAGCGTGTCGGCGGCGGGGGTGTTCACCGGGTCGGCGGCGGAGGCCCGGGTCAAGGGGAACGCCTTGTCGGGCGCTCTGGATGAGTACCGGCTGACGTTCGAGGGCGGCGAGGTGATGCAGGGGCGGTTCCTGGTCACGCGGCTGGATTACTCGGGCGATTTCAACGGGGAGCGGGCCTACGCGGTCAGCCTGGAGAGCTCGGGCGCGGTGGTTGGTTCTTAGAACCCTCTCCCGCTTTTGCGGGAGAGGGACAGACGCGGCGTAGCCGCGGCGAGGGTGAGGGCCGGACCTCGCCTCGGAGGGGCACTGCCCTCACCCTGGCGCTGACGCGCCTGTCCCTCTCCCGCGAAAGCGGGAGAGGGTTTTTGGAGAATGGACATGGACATGGCGAATTCCGCGCGCGGCGAGGCCGCGGTGCGGGTGGGTGGGTGCGCGCTGAAGCTGCGGCCCAGTTTTCAGGCTCTGGTGGCGGCGGAGGGAGAGCTGGGGTCGTTGTTCGCACTGGTGGAGCGGGCGGCGGACGGGCGGCTGAACCTGGCCGAGCTGGTCGCGCTGTTCTGGCATTGCGTCGTCGACCCGCCCGAGGGGCTGACGCGCGAGGCGCTGGGGGAGGCGGTGACGCAAGCCGGGCTGGCGGCGGCGACGCCGGTGCTGCGCGTGCTGCTGCGGCAGATACTGGCGGGGCGGTGACGGGACAGTTCGTGGACTCCGCCGTGCGGCTGGCGGGGTACGCGGGGGCGGTGCTGGGGTGGTCGCCGGACGCGTTCTGGCGGGCGACGCCGGCGGAGTTGGAGGCGGTGGCGCGGGCGATCACCGGCGGAGGCGATGTGGTCGCGCCGCCGGACGCGGGGACGCTCGCCGCGTTGAGGGAGGCGTTTCCGGATGGATGAGGAACTGGACCGATTGGTGATCCGCGTGCGGGCGGACACGGGCGCGTTCGCGCGTGACGTGCAGGCGATGCGCGGGGCGCTCGACGGGCCGCTCGAGGCGGGGGCGGAGCGGGCGGGGCGCGCGGTGGAGGGTGCTCTGGCGCGGGCGGTGCGGACGGGGAAGCTGGGGTTCGAGGACCTGAAGCGGGTGGCGCTGTCGGTGCTGGCGGAGATCGCGGCGGCGAGCGTGCGGGACGGGCTGGGCGCGGTCCTGGGCGGCGGGGGTGCGGGCGGCGGGATAGCCGGGTTGCTTGGCGGGCTACTCGGCGGCGCGGCTCCGGGGCTTCCGGGTCGGGCGACGGGCGGGCCGGTGTCGCCGGGGCGGGCCTACGTCGTCGGCGAGCGGGGGCCGGAGCTGTTCGTGCCGACCGGGAGCGGGCGGGTGCTGGCGAACGGGGCCGGCGGAGGCGGCGGGCGTGAAGTGCGGGTGGCGATCACGGTGAATGCGGGGTCGGTGGGGGCCCCGGAGGCGCTGACGCGGTCGGGGCGGCAGGTGGCTCGGGCGGTGCGGGCGGCTTTGCGGGAGGAGTAAGGGGTGGTTCTCGCGAAGGCGCGAAGGCGCGAAGAGAAGAAGGTCGGTTCGCGCGGAGGCGCGGAGACGCGGAGGGGAGTGGGCGAGGGTCGTTTCTTCACCGCGCAGCGGCAGAATCGCTCGGGGTATCGACTTTGAAGGCTGCTGGCGCGGCGAGACGCTCATCTCCTCCTCCGCGCCTTCGCGCCTTCGCGTGAAACCAATCTTCTTCAAAAAGGAGAGGACGACATGGCTTATTGGCTTGCATCGGAGCGGACGGTGCAGCGGGCGGACGTGATCTCGCAGTTCGATGCGCGGTTCTGGACGGTGAACTTTCCTCGGCCGATGATGGCCTCCGTCACTACGCCCGCGCACGATGCGCTCCGGGTCGATCTGGCGTTCTACGCCCAAGACGATCTGGCGGGGCTGATCTGGGAGGCGGAGGATAAGCACGATCATCCGCTGCTGGCGTACGAGACGTCGCGGGATTTCCGGGGATGTCGGCTGCGGTTCCGGTGGCGGTCGGGGGGCGTGCTGCCGCTGGATGCGGTGAACGGGCCGACCTTGACGATCGAGGGGCGGGATGCGGGCGGGCTCCCACGCGCCTGGTATGTGCGGTTGTGGAATTATGCGGTGGGGACGCCGATGGATGCGGCGGTCGCGATCGACTTCGCGCGGCTGGATGGCGGGTTCCTGCTGCCGGGCGAGGCGGATCCGGTGTGGGCGGGGGATGTCGACCGGATGTTCGTGTCGATGGTGCCGCCCGGATTCGACGGGGCGGATGCGCCGCTCTCTGCGCCGGCGGAGGGGTGGGTCGAGTTGACGGGGATCGCGTGCGAGGGACCGGGGTCGGTGCTGGCAATCGGCGACGCGGTCGTGCCGCCGCACGGGGCCGGGATCGCGGGAGGTTACGACGACAGCTACCACCTGACGCCCGCTCGGTTGCTGCGGCAGGCGCTGCATCTGGGGTACCGGGGAAGCCTGATCCATTATGTCGGGATGAGCCATTATTTCCGGTTGCGGCCGGACGGGCTCGTCACGCTGGAGGGCGGCGCGCTGAACGTCGCGTGCGCGGCCTGGCACCGGGATTTCGCGGGGCGGGCGAAGGCGCTGGGGTACGAGCTGATCTGGTCGCTGAGCTTCGAGCTGTTCGATGCGCATTGCCCGGAGGAGTGGAAGCAGCGGACGGCGGACGGGAGCCCCGCGCTGACGGGGTGGGTGCCGCCGTCGACGCTGCTGTCGCCCGCCAATCCGGTGGCGATGGCGTATCTGCACGGCGTGGCGCGGGCGTTCCTGGCGATCGGGAATGCGGCGGGGCTCGTGCCGAGGTTCCAGGTTGGCGAGCCTTGGTGGTGGGTGACGGGGGATGGGCGGCCTTGCCTCTACGACGCGGCGGCCGTGGCGGCGTTCGCGCCGGTGGCGGTGCCGAGCGTACGTGGGGCGCTGTCGATGGCGCAGCGCGCGACGCTTGACCGGGCGGGTGCGAGCCTGGCGGCGGCGACTGCCGGGCTGGTCGCGGCGGTGCGGGACGAAGCGCCTGGGTGCGAGTGCCTGTTGCTGGCGTATCTGCCGAGCGTGCTCGACCGCCAAGCGCCCGAGGTGCGGCGGGCGAACCTGCCGGTGGGGTGGGCTCGGCCGGCGTTCGATGTGCTGCAGCTGGAGGATTACGACTGGGTCACGGGCGACGACCCCGCGCGGACGGCCGCGGGGGTGGCGGAGGCGGGGGCGAGGCTCGGCTATCCGGTGGCGCAGCAGCATTACATGTCGGGGTTCGTGCTGCGGCCGGAGGAGCGGGCGCAGTGGGCGGCGATCGAGGCGGCGCTTCAGGTCGCGCGGGCGCGGGGTGTCGCGCAGGCGTTCGTCTGGGCACTGCCGCAGGTGGCGCGCGACGGGTTCGTTCGGTGGGATGGGGAGGATGAAATGCAGGCGTTCGACGATGTGCTATTCCCGCTGGCGCTGGGGCGCGAGGTGGAGGTGGCCCCTGGCTTCTCGACGACGGTGCTGACGGCGGCGGGCGGGGCGGAGACGCGGAGCGCCGCCTGGGCGGAGGCGCGCACGACGTACGATGTGTGGCCGGGCGTGCGGTCGGAGGCGGAGGTGGCGGCGCTGCTCGCGTTCTTCCGGGCGCGGCTGGGACCGGCGCGGGGGTTCCGGTTGCGCGATCCGTTCGACTCGGAGGGAGCGGACGAGCTGCTAGGGGTGGGCGACGGGACGCGGCGGCGGTTCGCGCTCGTCCGGCGGTACGGCGAGCAGGAGCGGCGGATCACGCGGCCGGTGCCGGGGAGCGTGTCGGTGCGGGTCGGCGGGGCGGCGGTGCAGGGGTTTTCGGTCGAGGCGGGTGGGTTCGTGGTGCTCGACGAGGCTCCGGGCGTGGGCGTGTCGGTGCGGGCGGGGTTCCGGTTCGACGTGCCGGTGCGCTTCGCCGAAGACCGGTTGCGGGTGAGCCGGGCGACGTTCCTGGCGGGGGAGGCCGCGAGCGTGCCGCTGGTCGAGGTGCGCGAATGGTGAGCTGGCTGGAGGAGGAGCTGACGACGCTCGCCTATTGCTGGCGGGTGGAGCGGAGCGATGGGGTGGCGATCGGGCTGACGTCGCATGACCGCGACCTGGTGGTGGACGGGCTGGTCCACCGGGCGTCGCCGGGGATGACGCCGTCGGCGATCCGGCGCGAGGAGGGGCTGGACGTGGAAACGGGCGACGTATCGGGCGCGCTGGGCGGCGCGGCGATCGGGGAAGCGGACCTGCTTGCCGGAAGGTGGGACGGGGCGCGCGTCCTGCTGTTCGCGGTCGACTGGAGCGACGTGTCGCGGCGGGTGGATTTGAGCGAGGGGACGATCGGGGCGGTGGAGCTGTCGGATGCGGGCTTCACCGCCGAGCTGCGCGGGAGCATGGCGGCGCTCGACCGGGCGGTGGTGGAGGAGACCTCGCCCGAATGCCGCGCCGAGCTGGGCGATCGGCGGTGCCGGGTGGCGATGGCGGGGCGGCGGCGGTTCGTGCGGATTGTGACTGCGGAGGGCGGGGCGCTGACGGTGGATGCGGCCGAGCCGGTGGCGGACGCCTATGGAGGCGGGCGGATGCGGTGGTTCAGCGGGGCGAACGCCGGGCTGGAGGCCGGGGTGGCGCGGTCGGAGGGGGCGGTGCTTCGCCTGCGCGCGCCGCCCGCCTTTGCGGTGGAGGCGGGGGAGCGGGCCGCGGCTGCGGCGGTCGCGGCGGTGGGTGCCCGGTTCCGGCTACATGGGCGGGGGGCGGGGACGGGGCTCGACTGCGTGGGGCTGGCGGCGCTGGCGATGGCGGCGGGCGGGCGGCGCGGGCCGGTGCCGACCGGGTATGCCTTGCGCGGCGGCGATGCGGGCGTGGTGCGAAGGCTGGTCGGGGACGGACTCGCGGCCGCCGACGGGGAGCGAGCGGGCGACCTGCTGCTGTTCGCGGCGGGGCCGGGGCAGGTGCATCTGGCGGTCAGGACGGAGCGGGGCTTGGTCCATGCGGATGCGGGGCTGGGGCGGGTGGTGGAGCGGCCGGGGGCATTTCCCTGGCCGCTGCTCGCCGCGTGGCGATTGGAGGGGTGACATGGCGACGTTGGTTCTGACGACGGTCGGCGGGCTGGTGGGTGGGCCGGTCGGGGCGGCGCTGGGTAGCATCCTGGGCGGCGCGATCGACCGGCGGCTGCTCGGCCCCAAGCGGCCCGAGGGGCCGCGGCTGGCGGAGCTGGCGGTGCAGACGTCCTCGTACGGCACGCGGATACCCAGGCTGTTCGGCCGCATGCGGGTGGCGGGGACGGTGTTCTGGGCGACCGACCTGATCGAGCGGCGCGGGCGCACGGGCGGCGGCAAGGGGCGGGCGGCGACGACCGACTATAGCTATAGCGCGAACTTTGCGGTGCTGTTGTCGGCGCGGCCGATCCTAGACGTCGGGCGGATATGGGCGGACGGCAAGCTGCTGCGTGGCGCGGGCGGCGACTGGAAGGCGCGGACGGGGTTCCGGCTGCATCTCGGGAGCGAGGACCAGGCGGCCGATCCGTTGATCGCGAGTGCCGAAGGGGCTCAGGCCCCGGCGGCTCGGGGGTGCGCCTATGCGGTGTTCGAGGGACTGGAGCTCGCGGATTTCGGCAACCGCATCCCGTCGCTGACCTTCGAGGTGGTCGCGGACGCGGGGCCGGTCGCGATCGGCGCGGTCGCGCGGGCGTTGGGCGACGAAGTGGACGCGGAGGTTGCGATGACGCTCGAGGGGTTCGCCGCGACGGGCGGGAGCGTGCGCGCGGTGCTGGCCGAGCTGGCGCGGGCCGGCGGGGCGAGCGTCGCGGCGCGCGGATCGCGGGTGGCGGTACGAGACCGGCCCGAGCGGGTGATCGAACTGGCGGATGCGGGGGTGGCGGCGGAGGGACGGGCGGCCCGGCGGAGGCGGATGCTGGCGCCCGCCGATACGGTCGCGCGGGTGGTGACGGTGGCGCATCACGATCCGGCGCGCGACTGGCAGATCGGGGTGCAGCGCGCCGCGCGCGCCGGTGCAGGCGGGCGGACCGAGGCTGTGGAGTTGCCCGCGGCGCTGGGGGCGGACGCGGCCAAGACGCTGGCGGCCGCGCTGCTGGCGCGGGGCGAGGCGGGGCGGACCCGGCGGACGCTGTCGCTGGGTCCGGCGGGGCTGGAGGTCCGGCCGGGCGACGGCGTGCGGATCGGCGGCGAAGCCGGGCTATGGCGCGTAGCCGCGACCGAGTGCGAGCGGGGCGCGGTGAGCGTCGAGCTGATCGCGGTCGAGGCGGAGACGATGCCGGCGGCGGCCAGCGCGGGGCGGGTGCTGCCCGCGCCGGACCGGGTGGCGGGGGCGACGGTGCTCCACGCGTTCGAGCGGCCCGCCGAGGGCGCGCGAGGAGCGGGGCCGCGGCTGACGATGGTGGCGGCGGGCGGCGCGGGGTGGCGAAGCGCGGCGCTGCTCTATTCGCTGGACGACGGGGCGAGCTGGACGGAGGCGGGCGGGACGGCGGCCCCGGCGGTGATCGGAATGGTCGAGACGCCGCCCGTCGCCGCGCCCGCGACATTGATCGACCGGCGGTCGGCGGTGGTGGTCGTGCTCCCGGAGCATATGGAGCTCCGCGATGCGGACGCTCGTGCGATCGATGCGGGCGCAAACCTGGCGCTGCTCGGCGACGAGCTGGTGCAGTTCGGGCGGGCCACGCCGCTGGGCGGCGGGCGGTGGCGGCTGGAGGAGCTGCGGCGCGGGCGGTTCGCGACCGAAGGCGCGGCTCCGGCGGAGGTGGGCGCGCGCTTCGCGTTGCTTGAGCCGGAGGCGGCGCGGACCGTCGAGCTGCCGATCGGGGCGATCGGGCGCGAGGTGCGGGTGCTGGCGTCGGGCGTGGGCGACCGGGACGGGCCGGTCGAGGCGCGGGCGGTGATCGGCGGTCGGTCGGTGCTGCCGCTCGCGCCCGTGCATCTGCGGGCGGCGATCTCGGCCGAGGGCGGCGCGTGGGTGACGTGGGTGCGGCGGAGCCAGGCGGGGTGGAGCTGGGTCGACGGCGTCGATGCGCCGCTCGGCGAGGAGCGCGAGGCCTTGGCCGTACGCGTGACGCGCGCGGACGGGAGCGTTCGGGTCGTGGCGACGGACGCTCCCGGCCTGATGCTCGAGCCGGGCGAGCGCGCGGGCGGGGCGGTGTCGGTGACGGTCCGGCAGGTGGGCGATCTGGGGATCGGGGCGGCGGCGATGCTCGTCGTGCCGGGTTCCGGCAATTGAGGAGGGAACGATGGAATACGAAACGACCGCGCGACTCGGACTGCCGCTGCTTGCGACGGGGCAGGCGGGCAAGGAAGGTACGCACAACGAGGCGCTGGCGCTTCTCGACCTGGTGGTGGGCGCGGAGGTGGAAGCGATGGGGCCGAACGCGCCGCCGTCCGATCCGGAGCCCGGGCGGGCGTGGATCGTCGGTCCGGCGCCGACGGCCGCGTGGGCGGGCCGGGCGGGTGCGCTCGCCGGGTGGACCGGCGGCGGCTGGCGGTTCGTCGCGCCGTATGAGGGCCTAAGCGTTTGGATCGTCGCCGAAAAGCTGCGGGCTCGGTTCACCGGGGGCGAGTGGGTCACGGGCGAGGTGCGGGCCGCGCGGGTGCTGGTCGGAGGCGTGCCGGTGGTGGGGCCGCGCGGGGCGGCGATCGCGGAGCCCGCGGGTGGTGCGACGGTCGATGTCGAGGCCCGTGCGATGCTGGGCCGGGTGCTGGCCGCGCTCAGGACCCATGGTCTTATCGCGCCGTGACGTAGCGTCGGGCGGTACGATCCTCCGTCCACCTGTTGCCCTGGAGACACGGTTCGAGCTTTTCAGTTCTTGCATGGAAACGATCCCTCCGATAGTGGGTTTCACCTGTCCTATCGGACAATCTGGAAAAGGGGTTTTATATGCGGAAGCTTGCCGTTCTGATGGCACTCGCCTCCACCGCTCTCGCTTCGCCCGTCCTCGCCCGCGACAATGCGTGGTATGTGGGCGTCGAAGGCGGCGCGATGATCGTCGAGGATCTCGATTACGACGTGACCACCGCCGCCGGCGTCGGCACCAGCAACGCGATCTCGATCGATCACGATTATGGCTACGACGTCGACGCGGTGATCGGCTACGACTTCGGCGGGTTCCGCCTGGAGACGGAAGTCGGTTACAAGAGCGCGGTCGTCGACGAGCTGACCTCCACGGTCACCGTGCCCGCGTTCAACGCCGCGGGCGGCACGTTCAACGTCGCTTCGGGCAACCGCGATGCGGGCGGCCGCACATCGGCGCTGTCGTTCATGGTCAACGGGCTGCTCGATTTCGGCGCGGATGACGGCATCCAGGGCTTCATCGGCGGCGGCGTCGGCGTGGCGCGCGTCAAGGCGGACAGCTACCGCCTGAGCACGCGCGGCGCGTTCCTCGACGACTCCGACACCGTGTTCGCGTTCCAGGGCCTGGCGGGCGTCCGCGCGCCGCTGACCGACACGATCGACGCGACGCTGAAGTACCGCTTCTTCAACGCCGACGACGTCAAGCTGGTGGATATCGGCAACCGTCAGCTCGAGACGCGCTTTCGTTCGCACTCGATCCTGGGTGGCGTGACGTTCAACTTCGGCGAGCCCGCGCCGCCCCCGGCGCCCGAGGCTCCTCCGATCCCGGAGGCCCCGTTGGCTCCGCCGGCTCCGCCCGAGCCCGCCGTGGTCTGCTCGCCCGGACCGTTCATCGTGTTCTTCGAGTGGGACAAGTCGGACATCACGCCCGAGGCCTCGTCGATCCTCGACAACGCCGTCACCCAGTACACCAATTGCGGTAACGCGCAGGTCATGCTGGCCGGCCACGCCGACAAGTCGGGTGCGGCGTCGTATAACGTCGGTCTGTCGCAGCGCCGCGCCGACGCGGTCCGCGGCTACCTGTCGTCGCGGTCGATCCCCGACGGTTCGATCTCGACCGAGGCGTTCGGCGAGAGCCGCCCGCGCGTCGACACCGCCGACGGTGTGCGCGAAGTGCAGAACCGCCGCGTGGAAGTCATGTACGGACCGGGCGCGGGTCAGTAAGCCCTACGCTTACCGTACCGTATGGATCGGGGAGGTCGGGAAACCGGCCTCCCTTTTTCGTTGGGCGATGGGCACCGTCGAGCCGAACCGAAGCGCTGACCTTTCCGTCGCCGACTGTAATCGTCAACAGCAGTGGCGCGCTACCAGGTGGAGGGCGTCGAACCGTGCTCCGCCATCAAGCGAGCCGATCGCTCCCGACTTGATCGGGAGAGCTCAGGTCGCCTAGCGTCACCTGTCGAAAGGGCGGGTGATGGAAAAGCGGATCAGACGGTTGGAGACGCTGGTGGAGTGGCAAGGTTATCTGCTGCTCGTGCTTACGGTGATCGTCGGCGTGGGCACGGCGGCACTCCTCGTCCTCTGGCAGGAGAAGGGGCAGCCTGATTTCGACCATATCGCGGTCGCCATGAGCATGTTCCAGACGTTGTTCGGGATCGCCGCCATCGGCGGTTTCTGGGCGCTTCGCGGCGCGACGAGGGAGAAGGCTGAGGAAGTCGCCGAGGCGGAGGTGCGCAAGATCGCCCCATCGCTCATCCTGGGGCACGTCCAGGAGAACCTACAGACATTTCGCAACGAAGCACCTATATCGAACACCGATTTGGATGACATGGTCGATGCGATCGGTGGGAAGGAGGACGGTGATGGAAAATGAGCTTCAGATCATAGCGCGGCACGCGAAATCGGCTCCGGTCGATCTGGACGGCATGTTCGCCGATCTCGGCATATGATACCGCGAAGAGGCCATAGCGACGGGCGAGTCCGGCTGGATAGAACGGAGCGGAGAACGGTACCGAGTGGTGGTGAATGGGCGTGAGCCCGAGCCGCGTAGGCGGTTCACCGCCGCCCATGAACTCGCGCACTATCTTCTTCACCGTGATCTGATGGACGACGGATCACGGATGAACCGGCATACCGATCGGCTGTTCGACGACGCCGACGACGATGGCGGGTCGTTGTTCGACGACCATCACGAGGTTCAGGCCAACCGGCTTGCCGCACAGATCGTGATGCCTGCCCTTCTAGTGCGCCGGCGGCACATCGATGGGCTTACGACGGCGCAGATGGCGAACGAGTTTCGAGTATCGAAGGCCGCAATGGAGATACGGCTGAAGACGCTGGGACTGGCGAGATAAGCCGGTGTTCTAAATGATTTGAGGTGGTGTGCGGTCGCGCTGCATCATACCTGCGGGTCGTCGAAGTCCAAGCACCCGGTAACAGATTAACCCTAGTCGAGCCCATTATCGCAGGCGGACATACGGGCGAGCGATCGGCGGTCTCGGTCCAGCCGATATCCCACTGCGCACAGATGCTGTGCGATCGGCCAGGTCGGAGCATACCAGGGCATTGGCACCGCCCAGTGGCGTGTACGGTCGGGCAGCGCAGGCATCGCCGCCTGCTCGCCGCTGATCGTTACTTCGGCGACGACCACGCCTTCGTCGCCGCCCAACCGTGCGCGGACCTCACCCGAGCCGTCCACGATCGAGGACAGGCCGGGGAAGCGGGTCGCGAGCCTGGCGACCTCGTGAGCGCCGCACAGATTCGCCATCATCACCGGCACGCCGAGCGTGCGGGCGTGGTCCTGCGCGAGCCGCGCCAGCATCGCATCGAACGCCGCGGCGCCGCGCGCGCCGATCGGCCAGGCGGCGGGCGGGGTGGCCGCCGCCGTGGGATGCAGGACCAGGTCGACCGACGCTGCCGCAAGCGCGCGAAGCGGGCCGGCTAGGTAGTTTTCGTAGCAGATGCCGACGCCGATCCGGCCGAGCGTCGTATCGATAACGTGCGGGCCGGGGCGGCCCCGGTACCAGCGGGCCTCGATCCAGGCGGGGCGCGACTTGCGCACGACGCCCGCGACCTCGCCGGCCGGCGTCGCGAGGACGAAGCTGTTGTGGAAGTGATCCCCCGCCGCCTCGACCAGCGTCGTGCCCTGATGGAGGCGGTGATGGCGGGCGCGTTCGCAGAGCCAACGCGTCAGCGGACCGCCGATCGGCTCGGCATGCGTCCACAGACCGGGGCCTAGGGTATAGCCGTTCAGCGCCAGCTCGGGCAGCAGAGCCAGCTCAGCCCCCGCGTCCGCAGCACGGGCGAGCAGCACGTCGGCTTTCTCGCGGTTCGCGGCCACATCGCCCGGGACGCTCGCCATCTGGATGGCGGCGACGCGCACCGGGCGGGAACCCTGCGACACCCTAGTCGGCCGCGTCCTCTCCCAGCGCCGCCTCCAGCCAGGCCGGGCGGAGCGCGTCGCTCAGCGTCTCGACGCGGCGGTGTTCGACCATCAGGCCGAGTTCGGGATACGCCGCACGGGTGCGGTCCCCCGGTTCGGCAAGCGGCGCGACTACGAGGCGGCGGTTCACCTTGGCGCGGTGGTGCATGCGCGCGGTGTTCTCCTGGCCGATATAGCAGCCCTTGGTGAAGCTCACGCCGTTCAGCTCGCGCGCATTGCATTCGAGCCAGAGCGTCTCGCCCGACCCGAGTTCGCCCACTCCTTCCGTCACGCCGAGCGCGAGCCGGTGCGCGTCCCAGCCGACCGCGCGCGGGGCGGTCGGGGCGAGCCAGCGCCAGCCGAGTTCGGGAAGTCGGGGGTCGGGCAGGCTTGTGTTGTTGTGCGGGGACCAATGGACGGTCAGCTCGTCGCGCTCGATCGCGACCGCGCGGCGCAGGCGGTAGCCCGACAGCTTGGCCGCGAGCGCGTCGGCCTGGGCGGCCTCGCAATCGATAAGGATGTCGCCCCGATCATCCCACAGGATGAAGTCGAACAGCGCCTTGCCCTGCGGCGTGAGCAGCCCCGTCCAGAGCGGCGCTTCATGCGTCAGACCGTCGATGTCGGCGGGGACGAGCCCCTGGAGGAAGCCGCGCACGTCCTCCCCGCTCAGGCGCAATACGGCGCGGTCGGGGAGCATGCCGGGGCTGGAGTTCGTCATGCCGGGGACGCTAGCGCCGTTCGCGAAGAATCCAAGTGGCGCGGTGGCGTGGTCACGAGCGCGCCGCTAAACCCCATGCGATGACCGACCGCCTGACGATCCGCCGCCCAGACGATTGGCACGTCCACCTGCGCGACGGCGCGATGCTCGAGGCGGTGGCGGGCCACACCGCGCGGACGTTCGCGCGCGCGATCGTGATGCCCAACCTGTCGCCGCCGGTGACGAAAGTCGCGGCGGCCCAGGCGTACCGCGAGCGGATCACCGCCGCGCTGCCGGCGGGGTCGGGCTTCACGCCGCTGATGACCTGCTACCTGACCGACAACGCCGATCCGGGGGAGATCGTGCGGGGCCATGCCGCCGGCGTGTTCACCGCCTGCAAGCTGTATCCCGCGGGAGCCACGACCAACTCCGCGCACGGCGTGACGGACGTACGGAACATCGCGCGGGTGCTGGAGGCGATGCAGCGAGCCGGGATGCCGCTGCTCGTTCACGGCGAGGTGACCGATCCGGCGGTCGACATATTCGACCGGGAGGCGGTGTTCATCGAACGGGTCCTCCGGCCGCTGCTACGCGACTTTCCCGCGCTGAAGGTGGTGATGGAGCATATCACGACGGCGGAGGCGGCGGCGTTCGTTGAGGAACGAGGCGACCGCCTGGCCGCGACGATCACGCCGCAGCATCTGCATCTGAGCCGCAACGCCCTGTTCGACGGCGGCCTGCGCCCGCACGCCTATTGCCTGCCCGTGCTCAAGCGCGAGCGGCACCGGCTGGCGGTCAGGCGCGCGGCGACGGGCGGCTGTCCGCGCTTTTTTCTCGGCACCGACAGCGCCCCGCACGAGGTGGCGCGCAAGGAGTCCGGGTGCGGATGCGCGGGCGTGTTCAACGCGCCCTTCGCGCTCGAAAGCTACGCGGCGGTGTTCGACGAGGAGGGCGCGCTGGACCGGCTGGAGGCGTTTGCGAGCGAGAATGGCGCGCGGTGGTACGGGTTGCCGCTCAACGAGGGGACGGTGACGCTGGTGCGGGGCGGGGTCCTCGTGCCCGAGCGGGTGGGGGACGTCGTGCCGTTCCATGCGGGCGAGCGGCTGGGGTGGCGGGTGGAGGCGTGAGCCCGCCGACCGCGCTCGTGATCGGCGCGGGGATCGCCGGGTTGGCGGCGGCAGCGGCGCTGACCCGGGCGGGGTGGACGGTCGAGCTGGTCGAACGCGCGCCCGAACCGCGAGTGGCGGGCGCGGCGCTGAGCCTGTGGCCCAATGCGATGGCGGGATTGCGGCGGCTGGGCGCGGCGGCGCGGATCGAGGCGGATGCGGCGCCGATCGTGCGCATGCTGCTCACGACGCGGGAGGGTGGGGCGTTGATCGACCGGGCGGTCGCGGACGCGTACCTGCCGACGCGCGCGTTGCTGCAGGCGGCGCTGCGCAACATGGCCGGCGATTTGGCCGTCGAGTGGGCGCGCGAAGCGGTCGAGCTCGTGTCGGCAGAGCGCGGCGAGATCGGTTTCGCGGGCGGAAAGCGGCGCTCGGCCGATCTGGTCGTGGTGGCGGACGGCGTACGGTCGGCGATCGGTCGGGCGATCACCGGCACGGAGGAGACCTACCGGGGCTATAGCGGCGTCGTCGCGCTGTCGGACGCGATGGAGGGGGACATACCCGCCGGGCTCGCGGCCGAATATTGGGGGCGGCATGAGCGGTTCGGGGTGTTCGATCTGGGCGGCGGGCGGCGTTACTGGTTTCATATGCGCACCGCGCGGATCGGCGAGCCCGCGCCGACGCTCGGCGAGATCGCGGCGCGAACCGCGGGGTGGCCTGCGCCCGTCCGCGACGCGGTGGCGGCGACACCCGCCGAGCGGCTGATCCCATGGCCGATCCACGCCAGGTCCGCGCCCAAGCGGCTCGCGCGGGGGCGCGTCGTGTGCGTGGGCGACGCGGGGCATGCGATGGAGCCTAATCTGGGCCAGGGCGCGTGCCAGGCGATCGAGGATGCGGCGGCGCTGGGGGCGGCGGCGATACAAACCGACGACCCGGCCGATGTGCCGGCTCTTTTCGAGGCGATGCGCTTGCCGCGCGTGCGTCAGGTAGTCGCTCGGGCGGGGGAGGGTGGGTATGCGGTGCATGGGCCGGTGGTGGTGCAGGCGGCCATGCGGGCGGCGCTTCGGATGATGCCGGGGGCGCTTAAGAAGCGGGCGGCGGCGGGGGTGCAGACCATGCCGGATTATTAAAATAGGGGCGTGCAAGAAGGGGCATCGCGGCGAAGCCGCGCCGTCGGTCGGGGCTGAGGCCCCGCCGGCCGGGCTTGCGCGAGTCCTGGCGCGGGGCGCGTCAGGCCGCCCTGCGCCGAGAAGGGGCGTCGCGGCGAAGCCGCGCCGTCGGTCGTAGCGTTGCTACGCCGGCCGAGCTTGCGCGAGTCTTGCGCCGGGGCGGCGCAAGCCGCGCTGCGCTAGAAAGGCAGCCACTTCGATTTTTCGCTGAACCGCATGTATCCGACATTCACGCCCGCGCGCCAGCCGACGCCCAGGCGCACCGGTATCAGGACGACGTTGCCGCGCCGCAGGTAGCTCGCGGCGAACCCGCCCACCGCGTACAGGCGCCCTTCCGCGGCGGGGAAGCGGCGGAACAGCTCCTGGCTGTCGTACAGATTGTAGACGAGCACGAACACCTTGTCCGCATCGCCGCCGAAATCGAAGCCGATCGAAGGCCCGGTCCAATAGACGGGGCGCTGGCCCTCTACCTTGTGCGTCATCACGCCCGATCCGTAGCGCAGGCCGACCACGAACGCCCCCGCCGCCTCGCGCCCGGCGATGTAGGCGTTGGGGCGGCCCTGGCCCTTCAGGATGCGCTCGATCACCCCGGCGAACCCGGCTGCCCCCTTCCCGAAAACATCTTCGCCCGCTGCGATCAGGTCGTCGCGCTCGAACGTGTCGGCGGCGCGCGTCGCCGCGTCGGGAGCGAGGTCGGCGGCCGGAGCGGTAGGCACCGGCGCGGAAGGCTCGTCGGGTAAGTCCTGCATCGGCGCGGGGTCGCGCGCGGGCGGGCGGGGCGCAAGGTCGGCGTCGACCGGCCGGTTGGGATCGATGGTGCGCACCTGCGCCGAAACCGGCGCGGCCAACGCCAGCGCCGCCGTCCCCAGACTGACTATCCACCCACGCATCGCGACTACTCCCCGAACACCTTGCCTGCACATTAACCAACGGCGGGCTGACCATGCAATGAACGAACTGCCGCTCCCGCACTCGATGCGCCGGGCGGTTGATCGCGGGGGGCGTGCTGGCTATAGCGGACGGGTGGCCGTTCCGGAGACGTGGGTGAGTGGCTGAAACCAGCGGTTTGCTAAACCGCCGTGCGGGGTAAACCCGTACCGAGGGTTCGAATCCCTCCGTCTCCGCCAGCGGACCGTCCGAAGACGTCCAGACCCGACCAGAAACCTTGGATTTTCGCGGTTTTATCGGGCGGACGCGTTCCGTATCATCCATCAGCATCCATCCGAAGCCGGGCCAAGCTGGGGGGCTATCCCCGAGATCGGAGGGGGCGCCGTTGCTGAGGGATCACGCAGTCCGGGAGGCTCTTACTCGGGAGAAGCCGTGAAAGCTTGCCGACGCCGGCGGTCTCCACCGCGGTCATCCGGGCGATTTTCGACCGTTGGACCGAACTTGGGGCGGAGGGGTGGTTCCATTAGGACGTGACGGCGAGCGTCGAGCGCATGGAGGACGTGGCGCCATCCAACGGGATCGTCGCCGGTTCCGACGGACATGGCCGCTTCGACCCTGAGCAGCCCGCGCCAGGTGGTCCGCGGTCCGGCCGGTTTTAATCAATGGAGGCCAGCAGCCGCCGTTGGAGACACGGACCCGACCACGTTCTTGATCGCTTTGGCCGTCGCGCGCGCGCCCTGGAGCGTTGGATGGAAGCTGGCTCCCGTTTCCGGCTCGAAGCCGTTCACCCAGGGCGCTTTGCTGCATGCATCGTGACCTGCCGACAGCACGGCCATGTCCACGATCGTGGCACCGGTGCCAACGGCGCGCGTCGTTTGGGCCAGCTTCTCACCAACCGTGCGCATCAGCGCCGCCTGCTCCTCGGTGAGCCCGATCGACGGGCAGGTGCCCTGACCAGGCAGGATCGTGGGATAGGTGACCACAACGATCCGAGCATGGGGCGACCGTCGGGCGATTTTGCGCAGCGTTGCCCGCAGCTTTTCATCCAGCGATACGAAGTCGCGCTCCGCCACCGGTTTGGCACCCTTCCAAAAGGCGCCGATGGCCGCACCGAGAACACCGCCACCGTTCCGGTACGCCATCGCCGTGAGGTCACCGATATAGCCGACATCGTTGCCGCCGGCGGTCAGCGTCACCAGGCGCGTCTCCGGACCAAGCGCGTCGATCTGCGGCCCGAGCATCATCTGGCCTCCGTACATGACATGCCGCACCGTCGATCCGGACGACGTCATGTCCGTGAACGATGGCACCCTCAACAGGCGGGCAAGCTGCTGCGGATAACCGTTGATGCTGCGCCGAGAGACGACCGGGCTGCCCGGTGCGCGCGGTCCCAGTCCCAGTCCCGCCGCGTAGGAGCTGCCCAGCGCGACGTACCAGGAGTTGGCGGCCGGCGGTTTGCGGACCTGATAGAAGTATCCCGCTACGACCGCGACCACCGCCCCCACGCTGCCGAGCGCTCCCCATTTCATGATGCGTCCGTACGTCATGACTCGCCTCCGGCACGGGTAGGGTCATACCCTTGGCCGTCGATGTTCATACAGGTCGTCCTCGCGTGAATGCATCAGGTCGAACGAACGGCCGCTTCCATGGAAGCGATACGCTGCGGGCACGATCGTTGTTTGCGCGTCGCCGGACTGCGCCTGCCGATCTGATCGTTCCCAGGCAATGTGAGCCGGGCATTGCCCCTCATCGCAGTTCCCGCCGCGCGTCGTTGCGAGCGGCTGCGAGTAGGAGGCGTTTCGGTTCCGCGCGCGACCTTCTTGGGATAGGCCGTCGTTCCACGACCAGCACGAGGTTTTCCAAGTTGCCGTTATCGGATGCCCAGATCGCACGCGCACTCGATGCGAAAACGAAACCACCGGGTTCACTTGGGCGGTTGGAGACGCTGGCAGCTCGGATCGCCCGGTTCAAGGACTCGCTCACCCCGACGATCGAGACCGCGACGCTGCTTCTGTTCGCGGCCGATCACGGGATCGCGGCAGGCGGCGTGTCGGCCTACCCGCAGACGGTCACCCGGCAGATGCTCGTGAACTTCCTGGACGGGGGAGCCGCCGCGACCGTCATCGCGCGCTCGGTGGGCGTGGAGGTGCGCATCGTCGATGCGGGCGTCGCGGGCGAGGCGATCGCCCATCCCGCGCTGATCTCGCGCCGCATCGCGGCCGGCACGCGCAATTCGGCGATCGAGCCGGCGATGGGGCAAGCCGAGTGCGACGCCGCGCTGGCGATCGGGCGCGAGCTCGCCGAGGCCGCGCCAGGGGACGCGATCTGCCTGGGCGAGATGGGGATCGGCAACAGCTCGGCGGCGGCGCTGGTCGGGGCGAAGCTGCTCGGCCGGACAGTGGGCGATCTGGTCGGTCCCGGCACCGGGGTCGACGCGGCCGGGCTGGACCGCAAGCGCGCGGTTCTGGCCGGGGCCGCGTCGCGCACCGATCCGCTCCTGCCGTCCGGCGCTGCGCTACGCGAATATGGCGGGTTCGAGATCGTGATGATGGCGGGCGCGGCGATCGGCGCGGCCGCGACCGGGCGGATCGTGATTGTCGACGGCTTCATCGCCACCGCCGCCGCGCTCGCCGCGTCCAAGCTGGAGCCGGCGAGCCGCGACGCCGTGGTCTTCGCGCATCGCTCGGCCGAGCCGGGGCATCGACTGCTGCTCGATCATCTCGGCGCGGAGCCGTTGCTCGATCTCGGCATGCGGCTGGGCGAAGGGACGGGAGCGCTGCTTGCCTGGCCGCTGGTCAAGGCCGCGGCCGCGATGCTGCGCGAGATGGCCACCTTCGAGGACGCGGGCGTGAGCGGACGGAATTGACGTTTCGACCGCGCGAGGAAGCCGCGACCTTCGCCGTCGCCGTCCAGTTCCTGACGCGGCTGCCGGTGCCGGCTGGAGCGTACACGCCCGGGCGGCTGCGCGCCGCGGTCCGTTATTACCCGCTGGTCGGCATTCTGGTCGGCGGCGCGGCGGCGCTGGTCATGCTCGCCGCCGCCGGACCGTTCACGCCGCTGATCGCCATCCTGCTGTCCTGCGCGGCGACGCTGCTCCTGACCGGCGCGTTTCACGAGGACGGGCTTGCCGACACGTTCGACGGCATCGGCGGCGCAGGCCGCGCGCGCGCGCTGGAGATCATGCGCGACAGCCGGATCGGCACCTATGGCGCGCTGGCGCTGCCGATCGTGTTGGCGCTCAAGATAGCCGCCCTGGCCGCGCTGCCGCCGCCGACGGTTCCGATCGCGCTGATCGCGGCGCATGGACTGAGCCGGCTCTCGGCGGTGCTGGTCGTCGCCACGAGCCGCTACGCGCGCGACGACGGCACGGGCAAGTTCACCGCCGACGGCGTGGCGGCCGGAAGCCTGCTCGTCGCGCTGGGCACCGGCGCGCTGATCGCCGCCGCGATCGGGTGGAACATTGGAGGCACCGGCGTCCTGTTCGCGCTCGCCGGCCTCGGGATCGGCCACGGCGCGGCGCGGCTGGTGTTCGAGCGGCGGCTGGGCGGCTATACCGGTGACTGCCTTGGCGCGGTGCAGCAGCTGAGCGAGGTCGGCATTTATCTGGGGCTGCTCGCATGGGCCTGATCTTGCTTCGCCACACGCGGCCGGCGGTCGCGGCCGGTGTCTGCTACGGGGCGACCGACCTCGAATGCGCGGATAGCTTCGTGGCCGACGCGACCGCCGTGTCGGCCAGCCTGTCGCGCGTCGACCGGATCCTGACCAGTCCGCTGCGCCGCTGCCGGCGGCTGGCCGAGTTCGTCGCCGACGCGACTGGCCTGGTGCCGCATGTCGACGATCGACTGGCCGAGATGGATTTCGGCGCGTGGGAGGGCCGCCATTGGGACGACCTGCCGCGAGACCAGATCGACGGCTGGGCCATCGATTTCCATCATGCCCGCGCGCATGGTGGGGAAAGTGTCGCCATATTTTCCGCGCGTGTTGCAGAAGCGCTGGCCGACGCCCGCGCGATAGGCGGCACGACGCTGATCGTCACGCACAACGGCGTGATCCGCGCCGCGCTCGCGCAGGCGGGCCGGGAGGATGCGTGGCGCTCCACGCTGCCCTATGGCGGCCGCATCACCATCTGAACGGGACGGGAACGGGCATGGACGAGGGCGACGACCACAAGACGAGGATGCGGGCGCTCAAGGCGGAACAGGAGGCCAAGCGCAAGGCGGCGGCCGATCCGGAGCGCGGGCTGGTGCTGGTCCACACCGGCAACGGCAAGGGC
>NZ_CAXSBH010000001.1:0-269909 GCF_964235535.1 uncultured Sphingomonas sp. | reverse complement strand
TCGTCAGGCTCATAACCTGAAGGTCACAGGTTCAAATCCTGTCCCCGCAACCATCTTCCGTTCGCGTTTATCCGTATTCCCCTGCGTCTTTCGTGGGGGCTTTTTTGCGTCCGGAACGTAAGCGATTTCAGGACTCGCCAATGAGTGCCGAGCTGGATCCTCACGATGGTCGCCAAAGTTGCGCTGAGCGCCTGCGAGATCAGCCATCGTCTGCGGCTCTGGTCGCTTCACCAAGACTGCGGTGCAGATTCGGGAGAGCGCGGGCAAGCCCGTGATCAGGCTATCCGGCCAGGTCGCGGGCGCGGCGCTGCTCGCTGTGCGGCCGACCAGCTGGGCGGGTGCGGCGGGAGCGACAAGCTCGGCGCGGCGATTCACACCTACCACCGATCCGCGACCTCCACCGCGAGGGCGGCAACACCGCGCCGTCGCTAATTGCGGGCCAATTGCGGGCGGCCAGCTCGCCCTCAGCGGCTTGGATCGAGGAGGTACTTGGCCCCGGTCGCCTTGCGCGCATAGGCCTCCACCGTCGCCGGCTCCAGCGCCTCGGCGAGCGAGATCGTGTGGGTGTAGTGGCTGGCGAAGGTAGTCGTGAGCTCGCGCGCCACGCGGTCCTTGAGCGCCTGCACCGCGTCGCCTCCGATCTTGCCCAGGAACGGCGTGAGCAGGAAGCCGCACACGCCCCAGGACAGCCCGAAACCGCGGTCGATGATCGTCGGCCCCACGTCCAATGAGCCGTAGATATAGACCTGCTTGAACGTCGCCGACCCATAGCGGCTATAGGCGCCGGCCGTGCGATTGGCGGCCGCCTCCATCGCATGAAGGATCGTGTTGGCGAGCTTGCCGCCGCCGATCGCGTCGAAGGCGATTGTCGCGCCCGTCTCCGCCACCGCGTCGGTCAACGCCTCGCGGAAGTTCTCGGCCGTGCTGTCGACGACGTGCTTCGCGCCGATCTCGCGCAGGATCGCCGCCTGTTCGACGCTGCGCACGATGTTCACCAGCTGTACCCCGTCGACTAAGCAGATACGGTTGAGCATCCGCCCCAGGTTCGACGCGGCGGCCGTGTGGATCAACGCGGTGTGTCCCTCGGCACGCATCGTCTCGACCATCGCCAGCGCGGTCAGCGGGTTGACGAACATCGACGCGCCATCGGCCGCGCTCGCGCCATTGGGCAGGACGATACAGTCGCGCGCTCGCAGCTTGCGAAATTGCGTATACATGCCCCCGCCGAGCATCCCGACGCGCTTGCCGATCAGCGCTTGGCTGTCGGGACCTGCCGCGATCACCGTGCCCGCGCCTTCGTTGCCGACCGCCATCGGCTCGTCGAGCCGGGGCTTCATCATCCCCATCCGCTGCGGCGGGATCGTCGCGGTCAGCGTCGGCCGGTCGCCGGAGCGGCCCGCCGTCATCGTCGCGAGGTCGGCGGGCCCGAGCAGCAGGCCCAGATCCGACGGGTTGATCGGCGCGGCCTCGACCCGCACCAGCAGCTCGCTCGGCCCGGGCTCGCCGACCGCGACCTCCTGCAGGTCGAGCACCAGCCGTCCGTCGGCAAACACCGTCGAGCGTAGTTCCAGGCTTTGGTGTGGCTGATCGGACATGAATTCCTCCCCGTGCGGCGGACTCGCCGTTTCGCCGGGGAGCCTAACGCCAGGCCCCCATGTTTGTCATGCTTCATGCAGACCCGGTTTTATATGATCTATCTGCTTTGTATCGGCGGCGGTCGCCGCTATCTTCGCGTCATGCATGAAATGCGACGGTGGTTCTCGACGGCTAAGGAGCGACGCGAATGAGCGGTGACGCCCAAGGCGGCCTGCGTTCCCGCGCATGGTTCGACGATCCGACCAACCCCGACATGACCGCGCTTTATGTCGAGCGTTACCTCAATTTCGGCCTGTCGTTAGAGCAGCTCCAGGGTGGCCGCCCGATCATCGGCATCGCGCAGTCGGGCAGCGACTTAGTCCCCTGCAACCGCCATCACCTCGTGCTCGCCGAGCGCGTAAAGGCGGGGATCATCGAAGCGGGCGGGATCCCGCTCGAATTCCCGACGCATCCCCTTCAGGAAACGGGCAAGCGCCCGACCGCCGGGCTCGACCGCAACCTCGCCTATCTGGGGCTGGTCGAGATACTGCACGGCTATCCGCTCGACGGCGTGGTGCTGACGATCGGCTGTGACAAGACGACGCCGTCGGCGCTGATGGCCGCGGCGACCGTGAACATTCCCGCGATCGCGCTGTCGGTCGGGCCGATGCTCAACGGCTGGTACAAGGGCGAGCGGACGGGCTCGGGCACCATCGTCTGGCGCGCGCGCCAGATGCTCGCGGCGGGCGAGATCGACGCGCGCGGCTTCATCGAGCTGGTGGCGTCCTCCTCGCCATCGACGGGCTTCTGCAACACCATGGGCACCGCGACGACGATGAACTCGCTCTGCGAGGCGCTCGGCATGTCGCTCCCGGGATCGGCGGCGATCCCCGCGCCCTACCGCGACCGCCAGCAGGCGGCGTGGGAAACGGGTCGCCGTATCGTCGAGATGGTCCGCGCCGACCGCAAGCCGTCCGACATCCTGACGCGCGACGCCTTCCTGAACGCCGTGCGCGTCAACTCGGCGATCGGCGGATCGACCAACGCCCCCATCCACCTGAATGCGATCGCGCGCCATATCGGTGTCGAGCTGACGCTGGAGGATTGGGAGCGGCACGGGGCCGATGTTCCGCTGCTCGTCAACCTGCAGCCCGCGGGCGAGTATCTGGGTGAGGATTATTATCGTGCGGGCGGCGTCCCCGCCGTCATGGGCGCGCTGATCGACGAGGGGCTGATCGAGGGCGGAGCGCTGTGCGCCAACGGCCTGACGGTCGCCGAGAACTATACGGGTAAGCGGAGCACGGACGAGGACGTGATCCGCCCGTTCGACCGGCCGCTTAAAGAGCATGCCGGGTTGACCGTGCTGCGCGGCAATTTGTTCGACGCGGCGGTGATGAAGCTCTCCGTCGTCTCTCCCGAATTCCGTGAGCGGTACCTGTCCGACCCCGCCAGCCCCGACGCGTTCGAGGGCTCCGTGGTCGTGTTCGACGGGCCGGAGGATTATCACAGCCGTATCGACAGCCCCGAACTCGGCATCGACGAGCGCACGATCCTCGTGATGCGCGGCGCGGGGCCGATCGGCTATCCGGGCGGCGCGGAGGTGGTCAACATGCGCCCGCCCGCCGCGCTGATCCAGGCGGGCGTCCATGCGCTGCCATGCCTGGGCGATGGGCGGCAATCGGGGACGAGTGGCAGCCCGTCGATCCTGAACGCCTCGCCCGAGGCGGCGGTGGACGGCGGCCTTGCGCTGCTCGTCACGGGCGACCGGGTGCGGATCGACCTGAACACCCGGCGGGTCGACCTGCTGGCGGACGAGGCCGAGATCACACGCCGCCGCGCCGCGCTGGCGGAGGCGGGCGGCTACGTCTCCCTCGCCTCGCAGACGCCGTGGCAGGAAATCCAGCGCGGGATCGTCGGCCAGTTCGAGACGGGCGCGGTGCTCGAGCCCGCGGTCAAGTACCAGCGCATCGCCCAGAAGGGGCTGCCGCGCGACAGTCATTGATAAACGGCACGGGCGATTTGAACGCCCGGCCGGGACGGGAGATTAGGATGACGGGCAGGTTTCTTCTCGGGTTGCTGGTGGGAGTGGGGGCCATGATCGCGACTCCGGCGGCGGCGGCGACCGCCAAACGGTCCAGCTTCGGCCGGCTGCCCGACGGGCGCGAGGTCGCGGCGGTGACGCTCGCCAACGGCCAGGGCATGTCCGCGACTTTGATCGCCTACGGCGCGGCGATCCAGTCGGTGATCCTCCCCGACCGCACGGGCAAGCCCGCCGACATCGCCATCGGCCATGCGACGATCGCTGCCTATCTCGCCAAGCCGCAATATTTCGGCGCAACCGTCGGCCGCTTCGCCAATCGCCTCGCGCTCGGGCGCTTCACGCTCGACGGGCGGACGTATCAGACGCCCGTCAATAACGGCCCGAACGCGCTGCATGGCGGCACGCAAGGCTTCGACAAGGTGCTGTGGACGGTGCGCGACTTGAAGTCGGGTTCGACCGCATCGGTCACCATGCGCCATGTCAGCCCCGACGGCGACCAGGGCTATCCCGGCGCGATGACCGTGGACGCGACCTACAGCCTCGACGAGCGCAACCAGCTCACCATCGAATATCGTGCCACGACGACCAAGCCGACGATCGCCAACATCACCAACCACGCATACTGGAACCTGGCCGGTGAGGGCGCGGAGAGCGGCGCGATGGGGCATGTCGTGACCATCCCCGCCGACAGCTTCCTCCCCACCGACGCGGGCGCGATCCCGACCGGTGAGCGCAAGTCGGTCGCGGGTACGGTGTTCGACTTCCGCCGCCCGACCGCGATCGGCGCGCGCGTTCGCGACGCGTCCGACGAGCAGATCGTGTTCGGCCGCGGCTACGACCATAACTGGATAATCGGGCGGGAGGTGACGCGCGACCTGCACCTGATGGCGCGGGTCGAGGACCCGGTATCGGGGCGCGGTTACGAGCTGCACTCCAATCAACCCGGGCTGCAGTTCTATTCGGGCAACTTCTTCGACGGGACCAGCATCGGCAAGAACCGCCGCCTCCACCGCATGGGCGACGCGATCGTCATGGAGCCTCAGCTGTTCCCCGACACGCCCAACCAGCCCGGTTTTCCGTCGGCGCGGCTCGCCCCCGGCCAGACGTATCGCAACGTCATGGTCTATCGCTTCACGACCGGCCGCTGATCCGTCGTTCCCAGGAGTATTCGCGCATGAACAAGCTTTCCCTCGCGCTCGCCGCCGCGACGTTGACGATCGTCGCCTCGCCCGCGCAGGCGCGCGACCAGTGGACCAAGGGGACCGCGAACGACTGGTACGCCGGCCAGCCCTGGCTCGTCGGCGCGAACTACGCCCCCGCCACCGCGATCAACCAGTTCGAGATGTGGCAGGCCGAGACCTGGGATCCCGCGACGATCGACAAGGAGCTCGGCCTGGCGCGCGGCATCGGCATGAACACGATGCGCGTCTATCTTCACAACATGCTCTGGGAGAACGACCCGGAGGGGCTGAAGCGCCGCATGGACCAGTTCCTGACGATCGCGGCCAAGCACGGCATCCGACCGATGTTCGTGCTGTTCGACAGCTGCTGGGACCCGAACCCCGTCGCCGGACCGCAGCATCCGCCGATCCCGGGCGTCCATAACAGCGGCTGGATGCAGGCACCGGGTGCCGCGCGTCTCGCCGACCGGAGCGGCCACGCCAAGCTGGAGGCCTACGTCAAGGACATCGTCGGCCACTTCAGGAACGATCGCCGCATCGTCGCCTGGGACGTGTGGAACGAGCCCAACAACGACGGCGGCGGCAACTACGCGCCGACCCCGAACAAGAAACAGCTCGTCGCCGCCCTGCTCGGCCGCATGTTCGACGCCGCGCAATCCGCCGACCCGATCCAGCCGTTGACCTCGGGCCTGTGGATCGGCGAGAACTGGGATCAGCAGTCCAAGCTCGACGCGGTGGAACGAGTCCAGGTCGCGCGCTCGGATATCATGTCGTTTCACGACTATAACTGGCCCGAGCAGTTCGAGCGCCGCGCGCGCCAGATGCAGACCTACGGCCGCCCCGTGCTCTGCACCGAATATATGGCGCGCGGCAACGGATCGACCTTCGACGGGTCGCTGCCGATCGGCAAACGCATGAACATCGCCATGATCAACTGGGGCTTCGTCGACGGCAAGTCGCAGACGCGCCTGCCCTGGGACTCGTGGAAGAAGCCCTATACGATGGACGAGCCCACCATCTGGTTCCACGAGGTCTTCCGCGCCGACGGCACCCCCTACCGCACCGCCGAGACCGACCTGATCCGCCGCCTGAGTGCCGCGCCCAAGGGCGTGGTGCCGCCCGCGCCGACAATGGCGGTGGCGGGCAGGGCGGCGCGCCGCTAGTCCCTAACGTTTTGGGGAGACGGCGATTGCTCAAGCGGATGATGCTGGCGGCAGCGCTTGGCTGCTGCGCGCGGGGAGCGCACGCGGACGAACTGCAGGACCGGGTGCTGGCGGGCGCGCGCGCGACGCGGGCGGACTCCCACCTGTTCCGCCGCACCCTGGCGATCGAACGGACGGGCGCGCCGCGCCAGGTGCGCATCGAGGAACACGACCCGCGCCGACCCACCGCCCAGCGCTGGTCGCTCGTCAGCATCGACGGGCGGGCGCCCACCGCTAAGGAACTGGCCGATGCGCGCAGGCAGCGGCGCGGGCCCGTTCCCTCCTACGCCGACATCGCCCGCTGGTTCGGCGCGCCGGCCGTGCGCGTCGCCGCCGCGCCGGGTTACGCCGCCTACCGGTTCGCGCGCCTGCCCAAGGGGGCGCTGAAGCTCGGTCCCTTCGACGCGTCGGAGAATGTGACGGCGGAGGCGGTCGTCAACGTCCAGGGTTCTCGCCCGTTCGTGGAACGGGTGCGCTGGACGGCGACCAAGCCGTTCCGGATGATGCTGGTCGCGTCGGTACGGAACATGGCGGTCAACGCGCGCTACCGCTTGTTGCCGGACGGCTATCCGGTTCCGCAGGATCTGAGCAGCGACACCTCCGGCTCGATGCTCGGCAGGTCCGGGCGGTTGCGGACGGCCGCGACCTACGCCGACTTCCGACCGGCGCGGTAGCGCGTCGCCCCCCGGCGTCAGCCGCGCAGCTTCTGCGCGATCAGCGCGCGCATGGAGGTCGGCGTCCGGCCCAACAGCCGCGCGAGCGTCGGGTCGGCGGGTGCGAACTCGCCCGCCCGGCTCGCGGTGTGGAGCCCCGACACCATGGCGACCGCGCCCTCCGGTGCGCCGCGCGCTGTCATCTTCGCGCGCAGCAGTTCTTCCGTGATCGTCTCCCGGCGGACGGGACGGCCCAGCAGGTCCGACGCGATCCCGGCCATGTCGCCCAGGTCGAGCGCCTCCGCCCCGGTGAGCGGCGGGGTTGGCCCCTCGAACCGTTCCCCACCCGCCAGAACGATCGCGGCGGCCTCGGCCAGGTCGGCATGCGCGGTCCAGGCGACCTTGCCGTCCGCCGGAGCCTCGATCACCCCCGTCTCCAGCGCGTCGCCCATCAGCGCGATCCCGCTCGCCGCGTAGAATCCGTTGCGTAGCGCAGTCCATGCCGTCCCGCACGCCGCCAGCATCCCCTCGGTCGCGGCGTGGTCGAGCATCGGCGGAAAGGCGGATGTCCCATTCGCGGCCATGTGGCTAGTATAGATGATCCGCCGGACGCCGACGGCGCGCGCCGCCTCGACCGCCGACCGGTGCTGCGCCAGCGGATCGCCCCCGGACGCGCGCGCGTTGGAGGAGACGATCAGCAGCTGTTCCGTACCCTCGAAGGCGTGTGGGAGGCTGTCCGGGTCGCCGAAGTCGCCGCGCCGCACCCGGACGCCGAGCGCTTCCAGCTCCCTCGCCTTGCCCGGATCGCGGACGCTCGCGCCGACCTGGGCCGCCGGGACCAGGCCGACGAGCTTTTGGACGATGGCGCGGCCGAGTTCGCCCGTGGCTCCCGTAACGACGATCATGAACGGCTCCCACGGTCCCGGCTCCGGGCATAGCGACATCGGCCGGATCGGTGAATATGACGTCTCGCAACGAGCGGGCGATATGCGCGACGCACGTTCATCCCGCCTCCTCCTCTGCGCGCGCCATCAGTGCGAGCACGTCGGCGATGATCTTGCGCATCGCGCCGCGTGCCGCGTCGGCGTCGCGCGCTTCGATCGCGCCCAGCACCGCGCGGTGGTCGGCGATGTTCGCCGAATGACCCGTCAGCCGGTTGGTGAAACGGATGGAGGTGCGCAGCGCGGTCGTCACCACCTCGCGGAACTGCCGATAGAACGGATTGCCCGACGCGCGCAGGATCGCAACGTGGAACTCGATGTCGGCCTCCAATATCTCGTCCTCGCCGCGGTCGGCCGCCGTCATCCGGTCGAACCCGGCCTGGATGGCGTCCATGTCGTCTGCACCCGCATGGCGCGCGGCGAGCGCGGCGGCCTCCGGCTCGATCGCGATGCGCAGTTCGTTGAAATGCTGGAGCAGCTCGACCGAGAATTTCCGCTCGAGCAGCCAGCGCAGCACGTCGGTGTCGAACAGGTTCCACGACGTGGTCGCCTGAATGATCGTGCCCTGGCGCGGACGCGCGCTCAGCAATCCTTTGGCGGTCAGCATCTTCACCGCTTCGCGCGTGACCGAACGGCTGACGCCATGCTGCTTGGCGAGCTCACCCTCCGTAGGGAAGCCGCGCGCCTCGAAGCGGCCATGCACGATCGCGCGCCCCAGACTGTCGAGCAGGCCGTAGGTCAGGTTGCGGCCCAGCTGCGTACGCACACCGCCCGGGTCGGGCCGGTATCCCTCTTCGCTCATGATCCTCCGGTCGCGATCCCCATTCGACACAGGGGTTTAACGACGGTCGACGTACGGGCAAGTCGGATCGATAGACGTTAGTCAGATTGATCGCACTTGCCTGCATTTGGCGGCAGGACGTACCATGTCGGGGTTCCGATTGGAGTTCACGATGATGATCGTGCGCGCGCTGCTGCTCCTCGCCGCCCTCCCGCTACTCGCCTTCGCCCCGCCGCAAGCGCGCCCCGAACCGCGTAACCCCGTGATCGTCGGCGCGGACCCGCATCTGGCGATCGTGTGCGATACCTATTGGCTATACCCCACGAACGCGACCGATCCGTCGGACGGCTTCCAAGCAACACGCTTCTACGGATATGCATCGCGCAATCTGCGGCGCTGGACGCGGTCCGGCCCGCTCCTCGACATGGCCGACATCCGCTGGATCGACGATGACGGCGCAGCCAAACACTACCTGTGGGCACCTGCGCTCGCCCAGGCGAACGGCCGCTATTACCTTTACTACTCGGTCGGGCCGCAAAACCCGACGCCTAGCCGCATCGGCGTCGCGGTCGCCGATCGCCCCGGCGGCCCGTTCCGCGACAGCGGTCGCCCGCTCCTGACCGGCGGGCAAGGGTTCGAGGCGATAGATCCGGAGGTGTTCGTCGACCCCGCGAGCCGCAAGCCGTACCTTTATGCCGGCGGCAGCGCGGGCGCGAAGCTCCGCGTGTTCGAGCTCGCACCGACCATGACCGACATCCTGCGCGAGGTGCCCACGGAGATGCCCAGGCTCTTCACCGAAGGCCCGTTCGTCCATCTCCGGAACAACGTCTACTATCTATCCTACAGCCACGGCCGCTGGAACGATGCGAGCTATTCGGTCCATTACGCGACCGGCCGCTCGCCCGAGGGTCCTTGGACCTACCGCGGCCCGATCCTGAAAAGCGACCGGATGCGCAAGGGTCCCGGCCACCACTCGATCGTCCGCAATCCGACCAGCGGCGACTGGTTCGTCGCCTATCACCGGTGGGACCGCCCGGCGGGCGCGGGCCCGTTCCGGGGCGTCCGCGTCACGGCCGTCCAGCGATTGGAGCATGACGAGCGGAACGGCCTCCGGACCATACGCATGACCGACGCGCCGCCGCCGCCCGCGCCGATCGACGCGCGCCCCTGCTGACCATCGTGGGTGCCGGTAGGTCGCGACCGTTGCGAAAAAGTTACAACATCTAATTTATGCGATAAATCTGTTATCCTATGACTTGATGCTCTATGCCGACCTTGCTCTAGGTAAGCGACGATGAACCGAGCGGGTTCTAACCCGCCGTCGATAGACCGGGAGGACGTCATGAAGGCCACTACGCGGCTACGCGCCACCAGCTCCGTCGTCGCCCTGCTTCTGGGTGCCGCGCCGGCCCTGGCCCAAACCACCGCTTCCGACCTGCCGACCCGGACCCCGGCGCCCGAGACTCCCGCGACGACGACTCCCGCGACCGTGCCCGACACGGCCCAGGGCACCCCTGTCGATGCGACCGATCCTGTCGGCGACGACGCGGTGGGTGAGGACATCGTCGTCACCGGCATCCGCGCCAGCTTGGCATCGTCGCAGAACCTGAAGCGCAACGCCCCGCAGATCGTCGACGCCGTCGTGGCCGAGGATATCGGCAAGCTTCCCGATATCGCCGTGTCCGACACCGCCGCGCGCATCCCCGGCGTCCAGGTCGTGCGGCTCGGCGGCGAAGCGGCGCAGGTGCTGATCCGCGGGCTTCCCGAGGCATTCTTCGGAACGCTCTATAACGGCCGTGAAATCTTCACCGCCGAACGCCGGGAGGTCGCGCTCCAGGATTTCCCGTCCGCCGGTATCGCCGCGCTTGAGGTATTCAAGGCGAGCACCGCCAACCTCGTCGAACCGGGCGTCGCGGGTCTTACCAACGTTCGGTCGCGCCGGCCGTTCGACTTCACCGGCTTCGAGCTGTCGGGCACCGTTTACGGTCTCCACACCGTTCAGGCGGGCGAGGTCACGCCCAACGGCAATCTCCTCGTCTCCAACCGATGGGACACGGGAATCGGCGAGATCGGACTGCTTGTGAACGGCTCCTATACCGAGCTCCAGTTCCTCGACTCCGAGCCGTCCAACACCGACTTCGTCGCCGATCCCGTCATCAACGGGCAGCGCGTCCGCTTTCCCGACATCCAGCGGCTATTCTACCGGTCGGGCAACCGCTCGCGTCCGTCGGGCAACGCCTCGCTGCAATGGCGGCCCAGCCCCGATCTCGAATTCTACGCCGAGGGTTTGTATCAGGGCTTCCGCAACCGCATCGACGACCGGCTGATCGAGGCGACGTTGTTCGGCAACGCCGCAAGCAACACGAGCTACGGCAACCTCGTCCTCCGCCCGGGCACCAACCTGCTCGAAAGCGGCACGGTGACCAACTCCGCCGGTGCGCTGTTCGCGGTCCAGGGCGGCACCTTCAACAAAACCGACACTTATCAGTTCGCGGTCGGCGGCATCTACGATGCAGGGCCGCTCCGGATCACCGCCGACCTGGCGCGCACGAAATCGACCTTCACCGGTTCGACCGAGTCGGTCGACCGCACGCTCGCGGGTGGGCAGACGGTGAACTTTGATCTCCGCACCCCGCAATTCAGCATCCCAAGCTTCAACGCCGCCGATCCCGCGAACTATTTTTTCGACGGGTTTTATGAGGAGGCACAGGAGTCCAAGGGCGACGACTACCAGGCGCGGGTTGACGCCGAGTACAAGCTCGAATCGGGCTTCATCCGCAGCCTGCAGGTGGGCGGACGCTATACGACCCGCGACGCCCGCCGCGAGTTCGGCAACCGGTTCGCCGGCTTCCGCGGCCAAGGCATTCCGCAAAGCGCGCTGCCGCTCGATTTTCGTTCGGTCCCGTCCGGCTTCAAGGGCACGGACGTCCAGGGCTTCCGGACCTTTCTCGCGCAGACCTACGACAGCATCCGCGCGAACCGCACTGACCTGCGTCAGTTCGTGCGCGCGCGCGGTGCCGCTGCCTTCACCGACGAGGCGGTCGCGGCCAATCCGTTCGAGACGTTCGACGCGACGCTCGAGACGATCGCGGGCTACGGCCAGGTCGGTTATGCGGTCGGCGATGTGCTGGATGGCGTGGTCGGCATCCGCGCCGTCCGTTCGACGATCGGGATCGATGGAACCTCGTTCGTCGATCCGACCGGAGAAGGCGCGGCTGCGGCGACGCCCGTGTCACTCGACGACCGGTTCACCGATTATCTGCCCAACGCCAGCCTCCGCTGGCGGATCACTCCCGAACTGCAGCTTCGCCTGTCGGCGACGCAGACGCGCACGCTGCCCAGCTTCGCGCAGCTCAACCCGTCCCAAAGCCTCGGGCGGCCCGGCACCCAGCCGCCGAGCGCGTCCAACCCGTACATCAATGCGCGCGTCGGCCGGGGCGGTAATCCCGCCCTTCAGCGTGTCGAGTCGAACAACTACGACGCGTCGCTCGAATATTTCTTCTCGCGGGCGGGCTTCGTGTCGGTGGCGGTGTTCCGACGCGACGTGGACAATTTCATCCAGACGCAGACCAACCGCTTCATCGACCCGGCGCTCGGCCCCGTCATCATCACCGATCGGCCGATCAATACGGATAACGGACGCATCGACGGCGCCGAGGCGCAACTGTCGACCTTCTTCGATTTCGACTTCGTCCCCGAATTCGTCCGCAGCTTCGGGGTGCAGCTCAACTACACCTACCTCGACGCCAAGACCGATTTCCCGGTCCAGAACGATGCGGGCGCGGTGACGATCGTCCGCGACCGGATCCAGGAGGTCTCCAAGCACACCTATAATATCGTCGGTCTGTTCGAGCGTGGGCCGGTGTCGGCGCGGGTCACCTACAACAAGCGCAGCCGCTATCTCGACCGCCGCGACGTGCGCGGTGACGAGGAGGGCGGGCTCTTCCGCGAGTTCGCCGAGCCCGCCGGACGCCTGGACCTGTCGACCAACCTGCGCGTCACCGAGCGCGCGACGGTGTTCTTCGACGCCACCAATCTGACGGGCGATCCGTTCAGGGTGACCTTCAGCTCGGCCCGTGCCGGCGCGCCGCGCGCCGAGTTCGTGCGCTTCCTGCGCTTCGACGAGCAGACCTTCTCGCTCGGCCTGCGTTTCCGGATCTGATGCGGCGTTGACCAAGCCCCGCGTGATCCCGCGCGGCGGCCAGCGCGACCGGCTCGGCGAGGGGCTGTTCTGGTCCGCGCGCGAAGGCGCGCTCTACTGGACCGACATCCTCGCCCCCGCGCTGAACCGGCTCTCGCTTGAGGACGGCGCGGTCACGCGCTGGCCGATGCCCGACATGATCGGCTGGGTCATTGAGCGCGCGCACGCCCCCGGGTTCATCGCGGGTTTCCGCGGCGGGTTCGCCGAGCTCACGCTCGACCCGCTCGTCATCACCCCGATCACCGGCCCCGAGCCCGACCTGCCCGGCAACCGCCTGAACGACGCCAAGGCCGACAGGCACGGCCGCATCTGGGCGGGCACCATGCCCATCGGCGCGGACCGGCCGAGCGGCTCGCTCCACCGTCTCGACCCCGACCGCACCACCGGCCGGGTCGACACCGGCTACACCGTCGCCAACGGCCCGGCGATCAGCCCGGACGGCGCATGGCTCTACCATACCGACACCGTACCCGGTCGCGTGTACCGTTTCGCGCTGGACGAGGCGGGCGTGCGCGACCGTGAGCTGTTCATCCAGTTCGAGAGCGGCTGGGGCCGACCCGACGGGATGACCATCGACGTCGACGGCGGGTTGTGGATCGCGCATTGGGGCGGGGGCCGCGTCAGCCGGTTCACCCCCAACGGCGCGCTCGATCGATCGATCGCGCTTCCCGCCTCGCAGATCACCAACGTCTGCTTCGCGGGCGAGGCGTACGACCGAATGTTCGTCACCTCCGCCGCCGACGGCGCGGAAGCCGAACCGCACGCCGGCGCGCTATTCGAACTCGACCCCGGGATCCGCGGCCTCCCGCCCCACCTATTCGGCGGCTGACCCCGCCACCGCGGTGGGAGAGGGCGCTCCCCGCTCGTACCGCTTGAACCACGCCAGGATCGCTCGCGCCTTGGCACCCGACTGCGACGGCCGCGCCGCCAGCCCGCCGTGGCTCGCGCCCGGCACCTTGATCAGCGCGGTCGGCACCCCGCGCAACTGGAGCGCGGTGTAATACTGCTCCGCCTCGCTTACGGGCGTGCGGTAATCCTCCGATCCGACCACCACGAGCGTCGGCGTCGTGACGTTCCCGACCAGCGATAGCGGCGAGCGCGCCCAATAGGCCTGCGGGTCCTCCCACGGGAACTTGCCGAACCAGTAGCGCGAGAAATAGGCCGGATTGTCCGCGACCAGCACTTGGCTCGTCATGTTGACCACCGGCTTCTGCGTCGCCGCCGCCTTGAACCGGTTCGTCTTGCCGACGATCCAGCTCGTCAGCACGCCCCCGCCCGATCCGCCGGTGACGAACAGCCGGTCGGGATCGGCGACGCCCGACGCGATCACCGCGTCGACCGCGCTGATCAGGTCGGCATAATCGTCGCCGGGATATTGGTGATGGATCAAATTGGCGAACTCCGCGCCATAGCTCGTCGACCCGCGCGGATTGACCGACAGCACCGCATAGCCGTCGGCGGCGTAGAGTTGGTTGTCCGTCGAGAAATGCGGGCCGTAGGCGGCATGCGGCCCGCCATGGATCTCCAGGATCAACGGCACGCGCGCGCCCTCCGCATATCCGGGCGGCAGCGTCAGCCAAGCGTCGATCGCCCGGCCGTCGTGGCTCGACTTGGCCGACACGCGCCGCACTTCGCCCATGCGCTTGCCCGCGCGCAGGCTGTCGTTCAGCCGCGTCAGCATCCGCCTCGCGGTCCCCCGCGCCAGTCCTACATCCGCCGGAGCCGACGCGTCGCCGCCGGTGAACGCGACCGCGCCGTCCCTCGCCACCGAGAACTCGCCGCCGCTATACGGCCGGTCGAGTGGCGCGCCCGTCAGCCCCTCGGCCACGGTACGTACCGATCCGTCGAGCCCAACGCGCGCCACGCGTACCTCGCCCTTGTCGGCGTACGACACGTACACGCTGCGCCCATCCGCCGCCCAGACCGGCCGCTCGACGCTGCGGTCGAGCGCGGTCGTCAGTGCGCGTGGGGAAGCGCCGTCGCGGTCCATCACGTAGAGGACGACGTTATGATAGCCCAAGTCGCGGTCGTCGAACCCCGTATAGGCGATCCGCGCGCCGTCGGGCGACACGACCGGCTCGCCGTCCGGCCCTTTGCGCGACGTCAACGTCCAGATCGCGCCCGTCGCCACATCCAGCGCATGCACCTCCGACTCCTGCGCGTTCCGCTCCCACCCGGGCGTTCGGTCGGCGGAAAAGTGGATCGTCCGTCCGTCGGGCGACCAGGATAGCGGCCCGTCGTCGTGATACCGCCCGAACGTCAGCTGCCGTGCCGCGCCGCCGTCGGCAGGTACGATGAAGATCTTGGAATAACCGGGTTTCAGCACCCCGCGCCCATCCGACCGGAATGTCACTTGGCTTGTGATCTGCAGCGGATCGGCCCATTTCGCGCCTTCGGGCTTGGGGTCGGCCGCGCCGAGCTTGGGCCCCTCATCCGGCACGAACAGCGTATAGGCGATCCGCCGCCCGTCGGGCGACCAGGACAGCGAGCCGGGCGTATCGGGCAGGTTCGTCACCCGCGCCGCCTCGCCGCCGTCGATCTGGCGCACGAACAGCTGCGCCGACGCGCCCCCGTCCGTCATTGGGGTCGCGGAGACGTAAGCCAGACGACGGCCGTCGGGCGACCAGCGCGGCGACGTGTGCGCGCCCGGCCCGGCGACCAGCGGCGTGTGCTCGCCGGTGCGCGTATCGATCAGCCAAATGCTGGGCACCGCGCGATCGGTCATCAGGTCGTTCTGCCGCCGGACATAGGCCACATATCGCCCGTCGGGGCTGATCCGCGGGTCGGTCGCCACCTCCAGCCCGAACAGGTCGCGCACCCCGAACCGCGAGGATGCCTGGGGTGACTGCGCCCCCGCCGTTCCGCCCATGAGCGCCAGCACCGCCGCGATCGCCACCCGTTTGCCCATCGAACGCCTTCCTTATTTGTCCGCATCATCGCGGACCGGGAAAGCGCCGTCCAGTCTCACCGATAGATGGGATCCGGCCTCGGCTTCGCTCCGACCGAGCGACCATTAGGTCGGATTATTCTGGTTCTCGTCCTCACGGCCGCACCGCGATCCGGTACAGCTCGGTCTTCAATCGCGGTCCCGCGCCCGGCTTGAACCAGGCCGAGTCCTGGATGTGCGACGCCGTGACGTACAGCGACCCGTCGGGTCCCTCCGCCAGGCTGTCGGGCCAGCGCAGCCGCCGGTCGGTCACGAACGGCCGCATGACGCCGTCGGCGCCCCGCACCCGCACCGCATAATCCTCGGGCGCGGTCGAATAGAACGCCCCGGCCTTGCTCCACCAGATCGCGTCGGCGACCCGGTTCTCGCCCACCCGCTCCACCGCTCGCTCGATCAAATAGAGGCTGGCGGTCGGGTCGGTCAGCACGGCGACGGGCACCCGGTACAGCGTCTTGCCCGTCAGCGCCTGATAGTGGACGTACCCGTCGGGCGATACCGCGATCCCGTCCGACGCGAACTCCGGCCCGCGCCCGTCGGGTCGCCTGAGCGGCTTGCCGTCGAGCGTGACGGTCACGTCGCGCTCGATCTGCGTCGACGGATGCCCGTCTAGTACCCGCCGCGCCGTCCCGCTGGCCAGATCGACCACGATCAGCGCCCCTTGCGCCCCCGAGTCGGTCAGGAACGCGTGCCGCCCATCGGCCGAGAAGCGCACGTCGTTCATATAGCTCGCCGCCGGCGCGACATACTCGTCGAACCGGATCACCTGCACGACCTGGTTGGTGGCGAGGTCGATCTTGATGAGCTTGGGCGCGCCGGGCACGACCTTCTCCGCATTGGGCGCACCCGGATCGACCACCCACAAGCCCCCGCGTCCGTCGGCGACCACGCTCTGGACGCACACGAAGTGCGTCGCCGGATCGAGCCCGTTTTTGTTCGCGTTGCGCCACCCGTTCCACCGCGCGTCCGGGTAGGGCCGGATCGACCCGTTCGGCAGCACCTCGGCGACCGAGGTCGGCACATCGTTCGTCCAGCGCGGAAAGTTGACGAATGTCCGCCCTGTCTCGGTCACGGCCACCCCCGTCACCTGATCGGGGAAGGAGGCCACCAGCTCCGGCCGGCCGCCGCCCCGCTGCGCGTCCGCAGGGATCGCGATCGCAAGCGCGAGCGCCGCGCCGCCGAGAAGAAGTGTGAGCCGCATCGCGCCGTTTCCCTGTTCCGTGATGGAACGGCAAAGCGCGAACGGCGGGCGTGGTTCCCGTCATCGAACTCGGGTCGCCCGGCGGCTTCAGGGCGGGCTATCCGACCACAGCCGCTCGCCCGCGCGCGGCGGTCGCGCGCCGACCGAATGGCAAGCGGCCTGCCCTACCCGGTCGGCCGCCCTCCCTTGCCCTGCCAAGGCCAGCGCCCCTCGATCTCCACCTCCAACGAAAAGCTCAGGAACGTCCGGATCAGGACGATCCCGGCGAGCACGGCCAGGCTGTCCAGCGTCGGCTCGATCGCGACCGTGTTGACGATGTCGGCCGCGACCAGGAACTCGAGCCCGAGCAGGATCGATCGTCCCAGGTTCGACCGGAACCGGTCGATCAGCGCCTCCCTCCCGCCCCGCCGCCCTACCAGACCCAGCGCGAACGCCGCGAGCGATCCGAACGCGCCGATTACGATGATCGCCACCCCCGTTACCTCGACGGCGCGGGTGACCCACTCGATCCATGCCATCGTGGAATCCTTCATCGCGGTCCAACGCGCCGACGTCCCGGTCGTGTTCCGACGGCCGGAAACAACGATCCCAACCACTTGGCCGGAACCCCCGCAGCCGTTCACGCGCTGGACACCGCGCACGGCGGTCAAGGGGTCCGGTCATACTCATATTCGAACTCCTGCTCGGGCTATTGGCGCTGTGCCTGCTGCTCGCGCATCTGGCGCGCCGCTTCGACGTGCCGTTCGCGGTGCCGCTGGTGCTCGCGGGCATGGCGCTCGCCTTCGTTCCCGGCCTGCCGCCCGTTGAGCTCGAGCCCGAGCTGGCGCTGGCGCTGTTCCTACCACCGCTGCTGCAGTTGAGCGCCTACCGCACCGACTTTTCCGCCTTCAAAAGCCACCTGAGGCCCATCCTTCTGCTCGCGGTCGGCGCGGTGCTGTTCTCCGCCTTCCTCGTCGCGGTCGTCGCCAAATGGCTGGTGCCCGACCTTCCCTGGGGTGCGGCGATCGCGCTCGGCGCGATCCTGGCGCCACCCGACGCGGTCGCGGCCGCGTCGGTGCTCCGCGACCTGAAACCGCCCAAGTCCGTCGTGACGGTGCTGGAGGGCGAAAGCCTCCTCAATGACGCATCCTCCCTCGTCCTGTACCGCGTCGCGGTGGCGGCGACGATCGCCGGGACGTTCGAGTGGGGAGAGACTGCTCTCGCATTCGCGGGCGGGGCGATCGGCGGCGCGGTGATCGGGTATGTGGTCGGACGGCTCGCCATGTGGGTCTTCGTCGCGCTGGACGACACGCTCCACGACATCACCGCCGCCATCCTGGCCGGGTTCGCCGCCTATTTCGCGGCGGAAACGGTTCACGCCTCGGGCGTGATCGCGGTGGTCGTCTGCGGTTTCGTGCTCGGCCGACAACAGCACCACATCTTCACCGCGCGCACCCGGCTGGAGGCGAAGGCGGTCTGGTCGTTCGTCGAGTTCGTGCTGACCAGCCTCGTCTTCATGTTGATCGGCCTACAGCTGAGTGGCATCGTTGAGCGGCTGGAGCGGTACGACTGGTCGCAACTCGGGCTGCTCGCGCTCGCCACGTCGGCGGCGTTGATCGTCAGTCGCTTCGCCTGGGTCTTCTTCATCGCCTGGGCGCCCCGCCGCCTGTCCGCTCGCCTGCGCGAGCGCGATCCGATGCCGCCCGCGGCGCATCTGACCGTCATTTCCTGGGCGGGAATGCGAGGCGTCGTCAGCATGGCGGCGGCGCTGGCGTTGCCCGTGAACTTCCCGGGGCGCGACATCATCCTGTTTCTCGCCATCTGCGCGATCTTCGTGACGTTGGTGGTGCAGGGGACCACGCTCGGCCCGCTCATCCGCCGCTTGGGCGTTACCGAGCCCGAAGCCGAAGGGCCTGCACCCGAACAGATGGCCGCGCGGCGTCAGGTCGCGGAGGCCGCGCTGGAAGCGGTGGAGGACAACCTCCACCATCCGGAGCACGGCGCGGCGGCGGTTGATTTGATTCAGGAATATAAGGAGCGCGTCGACGAGGCGGTCGCGGTGGAAGACGGTCGCGAGCCCGAGCGCGAACATGCGACGCAGAGGCTCCGTCTACGGATTGAGGCTCTGGAGGCCGCGCGTGCGAAGCTGATCGACGGACGTGAGGAGCATGACGTAGCGGCGCTGACGCTGCTGACGGAGGAGCTCGACCTGCAGGAGGAACAGATCCGCCGCGAAATGGGCGAGACCACCGCCTGAACCTAATCCTCCCGGAGAGCCTCCGCCGGACGGACGCGCAAGGTGGCCAGATTGCCGAGCACGCCCACCGCCATCGTCACCCCGGTCGCGGCCGCCAGCGTTCCGGCGATCGCCCAGGCATCGGGCGCGAAGGGCAACTCGAACACCCGGGTCACGGTGAACCATCCCGCGCCGAGCCCGACCGCCAGCGCCACCCCGGCGAGGAGCAGCGACAGCAGCCCATATTCGATCGCCTGCGCGCCCAGCACCTGCGCGCGCGTCGCCCCCAGCAGCTTCAGGATCACCGCGTCGGCGCGCCTGGCGCGCGCGGAGGCGGCGACCGCGCCGACGAGCACCGCGATCCCCGCCGCGATCGTCGCCGCCGCCGCGATCCGGATGGCCAAGGCGATGCGGCCAAGCAGCTCGCCGATCTGCCCGATCACGTCGCCGACCCGCACCAGCGTCACCGACGGCAACGCCTGCGCCACGACGCGCGCGACCCGGCCGTCGTTCGCGGGCTGCGAATAGACCGACGCGAGCAGGCCGTGCGGCGCTTCCTCGATCAGCCCGGGGGAAAAGACGATCGCGAAATTCAGCCCCAGCCCGCCCCAGTCGATCGTGCGCAGCGCGGCGATGGTCGCCGGCACCTCGACGCCGAGCACGAGCACCGTGATCCGGTCGCCGACCTTCAGCCCCAACGCCTCGGCCGCGCGGCCCTCGAGCGAGACGAGCGGCGGGCCCCGGTAGTCGGCAGGCCACCAGCGGCCCGCGCTGACCGCGTTGCGCGGGGGGACGGTGGCCGACCAGGTGATGGTGCGGTCGCCGCGCAGCACCCACGCGCCCTCGGGCAGGTCGCCCATCTCGTCGACGCGGCGGCCCTTCAACGCGACGATCGAACCGCGCAAGGAGGGCGTGACCTCGATCCGCCCGCCGCCGGCTTGCGTCACGGCGGTGCGGAAGGCGAGCGCATCGTCGGGCTGGAGGTCGAGCGCGAAGAAGCGCGGAGCCTTGGCGGGGGCGGTCGATCGCATCGCGTCGCCCAGCGAGGAATTGATCGCCGCGAGCGCCACGAAGATCGAGAAGCCCAAACCCAGCGCCACCACCAGCCGGTCGGTCTGCGCGCCGGGTCGGTGCAGGTTCGCGAGCCCCAGCCGAAGCAGCGTACCGCGCGGACGCGGCGCGCGGGCGGCCAGCCATTTGACGCCCAAGCCGACGAACCAGAGCGCGACGATCAGCCCCGCCACCCCGGCCGTGAACCAAGCCGCCAGCCGCCGGTCGCTCGCGGTCAGCACGGCGAGCGCGACGAGTCCCGCCGCCAGCAGCGCCATCGCGCCGAGCGTGCGGAGCGGGGGCAGGCGGCGCTGGGCGACCGCGCCGCGAAGCAGCGTCGCGGCGGGCACCGCGCGAGCGCGGGCGAGCGCAGGGAGCGCGAACAGCAACGTCACGATGACGCCGAGCGCGGCGGCGAGCAGGAGCGGAGCGGGGTACAGCCCAGCGCGCGGCGCGATCGGCAACGCGTCGCCCGCCAGCGCGGTGACGATCGCCGGGGTCGCCGCGCCGATCAGCAGCCCCGCCCCGATGCCCGCGCCCGCGACCAAGCCGAGTTCGATGAGGAAAGTTGTCGCGATCAGCCCCGACTTGGCCCCCAAGACCTTCAAGGTCGCAATCACGCGGGTTTTGCCCGCCAGGTAGGCCGACACGCCGCTGCCCACTCCGACCCCGGCGATGGCGAGCGCGGCCAGCCCGACGAGCAGCAGGAACTGCCCGAGCTGGCCGATGCCTCGCCTTAAGCCGCCGCCGGCGTCCTCGGACGTGCGCGCCGACCAGCCCGCATTCGGAAAGCGCCGCGTCGCCGCCTCGCCGAGTGCGCTCGCGCGCTCTGGGCGGGGCAGGACGACGCGGTAACGGCTGGTGTAAAGGCTGCCGGGCTGGACCAGTCCCGTCCGGTCGAGCGCGGGCAGGTCGACCAGCACGCGCGGCCCCAGGCTGAAGCCCTCGCCCAGGCCGTCGGGCTCCGTCGCGATCACGCCCGCCACCCGGAAGCGCGCCACGCCGATGCGCAAAGGATCGCCGACGCGCAGACGCAGGCGGTCGGCGAGCGCGCGCCCGACGATCACGCCGTCGCCGCTCGGGCGCGGCGCGCTCGCGCCGGGCTCGACGGCGAAGCGCCCGACCAGCGGCCAGCGCGCATCCACCGCCTTCAGGTCGATCAGCGCCGGTTCGCCGTCCGAGGGTTCGGCCATGGCGCGCATCGACACCGACTCCGACATGCGGCCGAGCGACGCGAAGGCAGCCGCTTCCTCGACGGTGGCGCGGCGTTGCGACACGCGCAGCTCCAGGTCGCCGCCCAGCAACGTGCGCCCCTGCGTCGCGAGCGCGGCCAGCATGCTCGCCGACACGCTGCCGATCCCCGCCAGCGCGGCGGTGCCCAGGAACAGGCATAGCCCCAATAGCACCAGCCCCCGGCCGCTTCGCCGCAAATCGCGGAGCGCCAGCGTCCAGGCCAGCCTCATCGGGCGGTCGTATCCGACACGATCCGCCCGTCGCCCAGCGTGATCACCCGCGCGCACCTCGCCGCGAGGTTCGGATCGTGGGTGATGACGAACAGCGTCGACCCCGCGTCGCGACCGCGCGCGAACAGCAGGTCCATCACCTCCGCGCCCGTGGCGGTGTCGAGATTGCCCGTCGGCTCGTCGGCGAAGAGGAGGGTGGGGCGGGGTGCCAGCGCGCGCGCGACCGCGACGCGCTGCTGCTCGCCGCCCGAAAGCTGCGCGGGATAGTGCGTCAACCGGTGCGCCAGGCCGACCGCGTCGAGCTCCGCCTCCGCGCGCGCCCACGCGTCCGGCGCGCCGCCGAGTTCGAGCGGCACCGCGACATTCTCCAGCGCGGTCATCGTCGGGAGCAGGTGAAACGCCTGGAGCACGATGCCGATGCGCCCGCGCCTGGCCACCGCCAGCGCGTCCTCGTCGAGCGCCGCGAAGTCGAGCCCCGTCACCTCGACCGATCCGCCGGTCGGCCGCTCGAGCCCCGACAGGACGGCCATCAAAGACGACTTGCCCGATCCCGACGGGCCGAGCAGCGCCACCGTCTCTCCCGGGTCGACCGACAACGTGACGCCGCGCAACACCTCCACGCTGGCGGGCGGACGACCGAGCGTGAGGGTGACGTTGCGCGCGTCGATGACGGCGCTAACTGGGGGCAATGGTCGGAACGGGGAGGTCACTGGTGACGCGATATGGGACGTGGGGCCGGCTTGTCCACTTGGCGGCGCTGCTGATGCTTCCGGGCGCAGCATTGTTTGCGCTGCCGAGCGCGGCGGCGGCCTCGCCCGAGCGGCCGCTGATCTGGGCGTTCGGCGACAGCCTGTTCGCCGGATACGGCTTGCGGCCGCGCGAGGGCTTCGCGCCGCAGCTCCAGGGTGCGCTCCGCCGCGCCGGGGTCGCCGCCGAGGTGCGCAACGGCGGCGTGTCGGGCGACACGGCGGCGCAAGGGAGGGCGCGGCTCCTGTGGGGTCTGCGGGGGTTGGGCGTACGGCCCGACCTCGTGCTGGTCGAGTTGGGCGCGAACGACATGCTGCGCGGGCTGCCCCCTGCGCAGGTCGAGGCCAATCTCGACCGCATCGTCGTCGAGCTCAAGCGGCGGCGCATTCCCGTGCTGCTGGTGGGCATGCGCGCGGCCGCTAATCTCGGCCCCGACTACCGTCGCCGTTTCGACGGGATCTACGCGCGCGTCGCGCGGCGGCACGGTGTCCCACTCTATCCGTTCCTGGGCGAGGGCGTCGCAGGGAACCGCGCGCTGTTCCAGGCCGACGGCCTCCATCCCAACGCGCGCGGCGTCGGGCTGGTGGTCGCGCGGATGCTGCCGGCCGTCCGGCGCGCGCTGCCCTGACTCCTATTCCTCCCCCGGAGGGGGAGGGGGACCGTTCGCGTTCTTCACGCGAATGGTGGAGGGGTAGCTCTCGACGGGGTCAGGCTTAGCTATGTCGAGAGCTACCCCTCCGTCACGCCTTCGGCGCGCCATCTCCCCCCCCCGGGGGAGGACAAGCCTCAGAAGTTCACCCGGCCCGTAAGCCCGTAATACCGGTCCGCCTCGCGCGGGATGATGTAGCGGTACGCGCCGCCCGGCCCGCCGCTCGTGATCGACGCGGCGAAGCTTTCATCGAACAGGTTGCGGACCTGCGCGGTCAGCTTGAACCGGTCGTTCGCCTCGATCACCGAGGCGGCGAGGTTGACCAGGCCGTAGCCGCGGATCGTCGTCGCCGCGCGGATGGCCGGGTTGGCGTCGAACTGCGCCAGCTGGCTCGACTGGTACGCCGCGTCCGCACCCAACCCGAAATCGACCGCGCCGCCGGTGCGGATGCGGTAGTCGGCGGCCAGCGACCCCTTCCATTTGGGAGCGTAGCCCAGCCGCGTGCCGGCCGGGATCACGCCCGTCGTAACGCCGTTGGTGGGGACACGGAACCGGTCCACCCTGGCGTCGGTATACGCGACGCCGCCCGACAGGTTCAGGTCGGGCACGGGCCGGAACAGCAGGTCGAGCTCGCCGCCGCGCGTCGATATCTCGCCCGCGTTGGTGAAGCGCGTGACGAGCACGCCCGCGACGAGGTCGGGGTTGTTCGCCTGGAAATTGTCGTACTTCGCATAATAACCTGCGACGTTCAGCACCAACCGTCCGTCCAGGAAGGTGGTCTTGAGCCCGCCCTCGTAGCTGTCGGCCGTTTCCGGCTCGATCGGGTTAGTGCCCGTCGCGTTTAGGTTGAAGAACACGTTGAAGGCGGGACCCTTATAACCGCGCGTCCAAGAGGCGTAGGCGGTCGCGGCCGGCGCGAGGTCGAACTGCGCGCCCGCCTTGCCCGACCAGTTGTCGTTGGTGGTCTTGCCCCGGAACGGCCCGAAGCCGGCCTGGATGCCAGGCCCCGCCAGCGTGGTCACGCGCTGGTGGAAGACGGACAACTCGTCGTTGGTGTAGCGGACGCCGCCGATCAGCCGCAGCCGATCGGTCAGGTTCAGCTCGCCCTGGCCGTAGAAGGCAAGGTTCTTGAAGGTCGACCCAAAATTCGCCGTGCCGCTCGGGAAAGTCGAGGGCGGCGCTCCCGGGGAGCCGCAAGGTACCAGCATCGCGGGGCGTGGATCAGCGTCGCACACCACGTCGCGGCGCGTGAAGGTCCGCTCGGTGAAGGCGCGCGAATAGAACGCACCCACGGTATAGGTGAAGAACTGGTTCGCCGGCGAGGTGATCCGCACCTCTTGCGTGAAGGTGTCCGATACCTGCGGGCCATCGTCGTGCAGCTGATTCAGGTTCTGACGACCCGGCACCGGCGGCATTCGCGGCACCTGCAACTGGTCCACGAACGCCTGCGGCAGGAAGTCGCCGTCGCGGATCTCGCGGTTATCGTATTCGCGGTACGACGTGATCGCCGTCACCGTCTGTTCGCCGAGCGTCGCGTCGACCTGAAACGACCCGCCCCAGCTCTTCTCTGTCGTGCGGGTGATCAGGTCCTGCGCGAGCCGCCGCGTCCGGTCGCCGCGCGGGGTCGGCAGCGCGCCCGCGACCGGCCCGGCGGGCGCAGTGCCGATCACCTCGCCGCAGCAATCGTCGTCCGACTCGCGGTAGTCGCCGATGAAGGTCAGCGTCAGGTCGGGCGTCGGCTCGACCAGGACGATCCCGCGCACGCCGTAATGTTCGTATCCGTTGACGCGGTTGCCATACACGTCGTTGCGAATGTTGCCTTGATACGTCCCGTAAAAGCCGGTGAAGCGGCTGCGCACGATGTCGCCCAATGGTAGGTCGAGCGCCACGCGCGTGCGGTATTCGTCGCCGTTGCCGGTGAAGAAGCCGCCCTCGACATAGCCGCCGAGCGTCTCGCCCGGGCGCTTGGTGACGATGTTGACCACGCCCGCCGACGCGTTCTTGCCGAACAGCGTGCCCTGCGGCCCGCGCAGCACCTCGATCCGCTCGATATCGATCAGGTCGCTGAACGCTTCGCCCGCGCGGCTGAAAACGACGCCGTCGACCACCGTCGACACCGACGGCTCGCCCGCGATCGAGAAGGTCGAGGTGCCCACCCCGCGCAGGAACAGCGATTGGTTGATCGCGGTGCCCGATTTGCGGAAGTTGAGGGTAGGGACGAGATACTGCGCGTTCTCGATATTGACCGCGCCCGACGCCGCGATCGCCTCGCCCGAGATGACGGTGACGGCGATCGGGACGTCCTGCAGCCGCTGCTCGCGCTTCTGCGCGGTGACGACGATGTCGGCGGGTGTGGTCGAGGTGGTCTCGTCGGGCGCGGTGGTCGGCCCGGTCGCCTGCGTCTCGGCGGCCGATTGCGCGACGACCGGCGCGGCGGTCGTGGCCAGCAGCGCCGCGATCAGGCTCGTGGTCGTTTTCATGCTCTCTCCCCGTCTGACTTGCGCGTCCTAGCTCCCCACCTGTCGCGGGTGAACAAAGAAGCGCTACCCCACCGCCAACCTGGATGCGGGGCCCGAACGCGGCATGACCAGCCGAAACCATCCATATGCCAACAGGTACGACACCGCCGCGAAGGCGAATAGCGGTTGATAGCCGAGACCCGCCGTCAGCACGAGACCGGTGGCGTACACCACGCCCATGCCGCCGATATTGCCGCAGAACGACCCGAAAGCGGTCACCCGCCCGACCTTGGCGCGCGGCACGACGTCGGTGATGACGGAGAACAGGCTGAGCGAAAAGCCCTGGTGCCCCGCCAGGACGAGCCCCATCATGATCGACACCGGCCAGAAGCTGTCAAGCCGAAGCACCAAAGGCACGGGCAGCACGATCAGCGCGGAGACGAGCATGACGGTGCGCCGCACCCGCGCCGGCGCCCAGCCGCGCTCGATCAGCCGGGTGGAAATCCACCCCGCCAGGAACGCGCCGCCGCCCGAACCGGCGAACGCGATCGCCAGCGGCACCGCAAGCTCGGCGGTGGAGAGCCCATATTCGCGCCGGTAGAAGTCGGGCAGCCAGAAATTCAGGAGCCACCAGGTCGAGTCCGAAATCGCCTTGGCGATCACGATCGCCCAGGTGCGCCGATCGGACAGGATGGGGCCATAAGGCCGGCCGTCATCCGAATAGTCGGCATCCGCGAGTTCGGCGCGGTCGTCGAACCGGATGCCGCGCGCGGCGACCAGCCACGCGCCCAGCGTCACGAACCCGCCGACGCCCGCGAACACCAGCGCTCCCCGCCAGCCGACCGTCGCCGCCAGAACGGGCACGCCGAACGGCATCAGGATCGTGCCCGCGCCCGCGATCGCGGTGCCCAGCCCGATCGCGAAGGAACGGCGAGCGGGTGCGAACAGGGTCGCCACGGTCTTGATCGACAGCGGCGTCTGCACCGCCTCCGTCGCGCCCAGCCCCAGGCGGGCGGCAACCACTTGGGCGCCCGACCGCGCCCAGCCATGCGCCATCGCCGCAATGCTCCAGGCAGTGACGCCCACGATCACCGACCGGAGGACGCCTAGCTTGTCGATCATCCAGCCAGTAAACAGGAACGACAGCGCGGCGGCGAATTGGGTGACGGCAGCCAGCTCGCCGAACTGCGCGTCCGTCCAGCCCAGATCGGCGGAGATGTCGGGTTTCAGGATGGCGATGACCGGGCGGTCCATCGCGTTGAATATTCCGGCGACACACAGCAGGCCATAGAGCGTCCAGCGCCGCGCCGGGGTGATCGTCACAGGAGGCGGGCGATCACAGGATCAGCGGTCCATGCTCGATCCGGGGGAGCACGTGGCGCGCGAACAGGTCGGCCTCGGCGGCGTGCGGGTATCCCGACAGGATGAAGGCGTCGATGCCCTCCGCGCGGTAGGCGTTCAGCTTGGCGAGCACCTGGTCGGGATCGCCGACGATCGCCGCGCCGCAACCCGATCGCGCACGGCCGATGCCGGTCCAGAGGTTGTCCTCGATATACCCCTCGTTCCCGGCCGCCTCGCGCAACTCGGCCTGGCGCGCTACGCCCGCGCTGGCCGCATCGAGCGACCGCGCGCGGATCGCCGCGCCCTCGGCATCGTCCAGCTTGGACAGCAGCCGGTCGGCGGCCGCCCGCGCCTCCGCCTCCGTGTCGCGGACGACGACATGGACGCGGTAGCCGAACTTCAACGTCCGGCCGTGCTTCGCAGCGCGTTCGCGGAGGTCGGACATGATCGCGCGCACGCTCTCCATCGTGTCGGGCCACATCAGATAGACGTCACAGCCCTTGGCCGCAGCTTCGCGCGCGGCGGGCGAAAGGCCGCCGAAATAAAAGGGCGGGCAGCGGCCCGACACCGTGCCGATGCGCGGTGGATCGACGTTCAGCTTGTAGAACTCGCCGTCGAGATCGAGATGCTGGCCGTCCAGCAATGTCCGGAGCGCCCGCATCGCCTCCACGGTCCGGCGGTAGCGCGGTTCGCTGTCGAGCTTCTCGCCGGGTAAGTCCGACGAGATGATGTTGACCGTCAGCCGTCCCCCTAGCATCCGGTCGATCGTCGCCAGCTGGCGCGCGAGCTGGGGCGGCCAGCTTTCCCCGATCCGAACCGCCATGAGGAGCCGCATGTGCTTGAGCATCGGCGCGATCGCGGCGGCGAAGGCGGTGGTGTCGATGCCCAGCTGATAGCCCGACGGCAGCAGGATGTTGTCGAACCCGCCCGACTCCGCCTGCATGGCGATGTCACGGCAATGCTCCCAGCTGGATTTCAGCTTATCGTCGGGGACGCCCAGAAACTCGTAATCGTCATCGCACAACGCCGAGAACCACGACATTTCGCAAGGCGTCACGGCAGCTTCTCCCCCGTGCCCGCCTGCATCACCGCGTACCATTGCTCGCGCGTCCATTCGACCTTGAACGCGTCCGCCGACGCGCGGACGCGGGCGGGGTTCTGCGACCCGACGATCGGGATCACCCGCGCCGGGTGCGCCATGACCCACGACAGCGCCGCCGCCGTCCCGTCCACCCCGTAGGTCGAGCCCTGCTCCGCCAGCAGGCTGCCCGCGGGCGTGTCGCCCCCGACCAGCCGCCCGCCGCCGAGCGGGGACCAGGCGAGCACCGCGACGTCGTCCGCCATCGCCTGGTCGAGCGTGCCGTCATACAACGACGCGACCTGGAGCGCCGAGAACTCCGGCTGCGTCGACACGATCGGCACGTCCAGGAACCGCTGCAGCGCGGACAGCTCGGCCGGGGCGTGGTTCGACACGCCGAGCGCCCTGACCTTGCCCCCCTCGACCGCGCGGGTCAGCGCGCCCGCGACCTCGTGCGGATGCGTCAGGAAGTCGCGGCGGTGGATCTGGTACAGGTCGATCACGTCGATCCGCAGCCGCCCGAGCGACGCGTCGATCGCCGCCGTCAGATATGCCGCGCTCGAATCGTAGGGCGCGGGCGGCGTGATCCCGCCCTTGGTCGCGATCACCATCCGGTCGCGCAGGGACGCGTCCTCCGCCAGCGCCCGCCCGAACAGCGCCTCCGCCGTCCCGAAGCCCGGCCCGCCGAAACCGTATATGTCGGCGGTGTCGAAGAGCGTGATCCCCGCCTCGAACGCAGCGTCGATCAGCGCGCGGACGGGGGCGGTGTCCGTTCCCTCCAGCCGCCACATGCCCCAGGAGATGGGCGATACGGTCAGTTCGCTCTTGCCGAGCGGGCGTGGTTCGCGTGAAGGGCGGATCGTCGTCATGGCACGGGTCATGACATAGGGCGAGTAACGATGGTAGCTCCGATCAGGTACGGCGTGGTGGGGACGGGGATGATGGGGGTCGAACACCTCCGCAACCTCCTGATCACGCCCGGCGCGGAGATCGTCGCGGTCGCCGATCCGACTCCCGCTTCGCTGCAATGGGCGACGACGGCGCTCGGCGACCGGGCGGAGGGCGTCGCGCGGTTCGACACGGTCGAGGCGTTCGCGGATGGGGCGCAGGTCGACGCGGTGGTCGTAGCCTCGCCCAACCACACCCACCGTGCGGTGCTGGAGCGGTTGTTCGACAAGGATGTCGCGATCCTGTGCGAAAAGCCGCTCGCCACCACGCTCGCCGACGCGCGCTGGATCGTCGAGCGCGCCGCGACCCATCCGCGCCCGTTCTGGACCGGCATGGAATACCGCTTCATGCCCCCCGCCGCCGAGTTCATCGCGCAGCTGCATGGCGGCCGCATCGGGACGCTCCGCATGCTCGCTATGCGCGAGCACCGGTTCCCGTTCCTGCCCAAGGTCGGCGACTGGAACCGGCTGAGCCGCAATACCGGCGGGACGATGGTGGAGAAATGCTGCCATTTCCTCGATCTGATGCGGCTTATCACCCGGTCGGAGCCGGTGCGGGTCCATTGCTCGGGTTCGATGGACGTGAACCATCTGGACGAGGAATATGGCGGAGAGCGGCCCGACATCATCGACAACAGCTTCACCACCGTCGACTTCGCGAACGGAACGCGTGCGATGCTCGATCTGTGCATGTTCGCCGAAGGCGCGGCGCACCAGGAGGAGATGTCGGCCACCGGCGACCGTGCGCGGTTGGACGTGCTGATCCCGCCGGGCGACCTCGTCTTCTCGCCGCGCGTCGACTGGCGTGGGCCCAAAGCGCCCGAGCGTACGCATATCGAGGTCGACCGCGCCGCGCTCGACGCCGGATCGCACCACGGCGCGACCTTCTACCAGCACCGCGCCTTTGCCGCCGCGGTGCGCGGGGACGGGCCGGTCCAAGTGACTGCGCATGATGGGCTGATGGCGGTCGCGATCGGTATCGCGGCCGAGTTGAGTGCGCGCGAGCGCCGCGTCGTCGAGATGAGCGAGCTCGATCTGTGAACGCGCCGGTATGCATAGGGGCGCGCATCGCCCCCCGCATCGCGAAGCCGGGCGATCACGTGCTGATCGTCGGCGGCGGCTTTTCCGGCACGCTGCTGGCGATCAACCTGCTGCGTCACGAGGGACCGCGCGCGACGCTGATCGAGCGCCGCCCGTTGCAGGTCGCGCGCGGCGTCGCCTATAGCGCCGCGCATCCGAGCCACCTGCTCAACGTCCGCGCGGGCAACATGAGCGCGCTGCCCGACGAGCCCGACCATTTCGTCCGCTGGCTGGGGGCGCGGGGCGAAGGCGGCCGAACCAGCTTCGTGCCCCGGACCACCTACGGCGCTTATCTGCACGAAATGCTCGGCGCGGCGTGCGAGCGCGCGCCCGGCCGGCTGCGACTGATCGAGGGCGAGGCGGTCGATCTGGCGCATGACGGCCAGGGGGTGGCGGTGACGCTGGCCGACGGTGCCGCGATCGCGGGCGACGTGGCGGTGCTCGCGGTCGGCAACCTGCCGCCGCACGACCCGCCCGGCCTCGGCGCGGACGCGCTGCCGTCCTCCTGCTATAGCGCGGATCCGTGGGCTGCCGATATCGGCGACGGATTGACCGATGACGACACGGTGGTCCTCGTGGGCACGGGCCTGACCGCGGTTGACGCCGCGCTGCTGCTCGATGCGGGCGGTTTCGGGGGGCGCATCCTCGCGCTCTCGCGCCGTGGCCTCGCGCCGCATCGTCACCAGGACGGCCTGCCGCACTGCGATCCCGTGCTAGAACGTCCGTCCGGCCCGCTGTCGGGGGTCGTCGCGCATGTCCGCGCGCGCGCGGCCGCGTCGGGCTGGCGCACCGCGGTCGACGAGCTGCGCCCGATGACGCACATCATGTGGGGCGCGGCGACCGGGCCCGAGCGAGCGCGCTTCCTGCGCCATGCCCGTCCCTATTGGGACATACACCGCCACCGGCTGGCCCCCGCCATCGCCGACCGGATCGACGCGCTGGTGAGCGAGGGGCGGTTGACCTTCGCGGGCGGCAAGCCCGTCGGGATCGAAACGCAAGAGCGCGGCGCGACGCTGCGCTGGCGTCCGCGCGGGACGAACGAGGTCGTCGAGACCCGCGCCGCGCGGATCGTCAATTGCACCGGACCGCAGGGCGACCTGCTCCGCTCCCGCGAGCCGCTGCTCCGCCGCCTGCTCGATGTCGGCGCGATCCGGCCCGACCCCCTGCGGCTCGGCCTGGATGTCGACGCGCAGTCGCGGATCGTGGGCCGGAGCGGGGACGTGTCCGACCGCCTCCACGCGATCGGCCCCATGACGCGCGGCGGCGTGTGGGAGATCGTCGCGGTGCCCGACATCCGCTGGCAGAGTTGGAACCTGGCGCGCAGGCTGTCGAACGCGCAGTGGGTCGGCGGGGAGGGGCTCTAGCTCGCCATCGCCAGTCGCGGTCCGCGGTGCGGCGGATAGCGCGCCGCCACCGGCAGCGCGCTCGGCCAGCGGTCCGCTTCCAGTACCGGGAGAGCGGCGAACTCGGCCGCCGATAGCTGCGCCACCACCCCTCCGGGCGTCAGCTCGACCGCGTCCGGGTCAAGCGGGTGCAGCTCCTCGCCCAAGCCGCCGACGCCGCCCCGGCTTGCCACCAAATAGACGATACCCCGCCCGTCGCGGCTCAGCATCACGTCCACCACCGATCCGATCCGATCGCCGTCGAGGTCGGTGATGGGCGCGGACACCAAGGTGCAGGCGGATAGGAGGCTTGGCCCCTCCGTCCGCTCCGACCGCTTCATCGCGCGCCTGCCACCGTCGCCGAACCTGGCCTGTCGCCCCAGCCACCGCCAGATCCCGAGCAGGTTCACCGCCGTCAGGAACACGTTCGAAAGCAGCAGCTGCTGCTGGCCGGTGACCATCCCCAGGATCGACCAGCTGATCGAGCCGACGGTGAATACCACGAAGCCCCAGCCGGTGATGCGCGCGCCGAGATTGGCGGCCGTCATCAACGCCGCGGTGCACGTCGCCACGAGCGCGACCCAGCCGGTAACATCTTCCATCACGTGCCTAACGTGACCCGTGCGGCGTGCGTTCCCTCGCGCGCCGTCTGGCGCTGGCGAAACGGGCCGTTAGGCTCCGGCCCGACCTTCGGAGGAGCACACCCATGCACGTCCTGCGTACGCCCGACCACCGCTTCGCCGACCTGCCGGGCTATCCCTACACGCCCCGCTATCACGAGGTCGGCGAGGGCTTGCGGCTCCACTATCTCGACGAAGGTCCGGCGGACGCGCCGGTCGTGCTGATGATGCACGGCCAACCCAGCTGGTCGTATCTGTACCGCCGCATGATCCCGCCCGTCGTCCACGCGGGATCCCGCGTGCTCGCGCCCGACCTGATCGGCTTCGGCCGGTCGGACAAACCTGCCGACCGGAACGCCTACACTTACGAGAACCATGTCGCCTGGATGCTCGAATGGCTGGATGCCCGCGACCTGTCGGACGTCGTGCTGTTCTGCCAGGATTGGGGCGGGTTGATCGGGCTCAGGCTCGTGGCGGCGCGGCCCGATCTGTTCGCGGGCGTAATCGCGGGCAATACCGGCCTGCCCGACGGCCAGGGCATGTCCGACGCGGTCGCGTCCTGGATCCGGTTCAGCCAAGCCGTGCCGGAACTGCCGATCGGCGGCATCCTGCAGGGCGCGTCCGGTCGCACACTCACGGACGCGGAAGTCGCCGCCTACGACGCGCCGTTCCCGGACGAGACCTACAAGGCGGGCGCGCGCGCCTTTCCGCTGCTCATCCCGCTCACGCCGGAGCACGCGTCGGTCGCGGAGAACAAGGCCGCTTGGGCCGTGTTGGAGCGTTGGACCAAGCCGTTCGTCACCTGCTTCAGCGACGCCGACCCGATCACCGCGGGCGGCGAGCGCGTGTTCCAGACACGGGTTCCCGGCTGCGCGGACCAGCCGCACCGCACGATCGCAGGCGGTGGGCACTTTCTTCAGGAGGACGCGCCGACCGAGTTGGCCGAAATGATCATCGAGCTTCGCCGCCGCGTCTAGAGCGGGTCGGGCTGGCATCCCAGAAGCGGATCGAAGCGTGCGGTCCTGCTCACCAGAAGCGGCACCGACGCCGTAACAGCTTTGGCGGCGGGATCGTCGGTCAGTCGGATCAGCTCCATGCCGGGCTCGAAGTCGGCGGGGCAGCCGCCGATCGCGCGGCCGCCGATATACCGGCAGGCGCACCCGACCCGCGCGGCGTAGCCCACGCCCAGTTCCAGCTGCGGCCGCATCCGGTCGGCATAGGCGACCGCGCCGCCTAACGTCGCCAGCAGCGCCACCGGCCCCCCGATCCCGATCGCTCGTCTTGCTTTCATAAAACCGAAGTTTAGGCTCCGTGCATGCGCAAGGGAAGCGTCCTCCTCGCCGCCATTCTGGCGTGGCTCGCTACCGGGTCGAGCGCCGATATCCCGCCGCGAGCCGACCCGATAACCGCCCCGTTCTTCGCTCCCGGACAGGGCGACACGCGCGCGGTGTTGATCCTTGATAACGGTCGGATCGCCGCCAAGCGCTACGCACCGGGCTATGGGGACGGAAACCGCTTCATCAGCTGGTCGATGAACAAGACCGTGACCGCGATGCTCGTGGGCGCGCTCGTCGCCGACGGGCGCCTGACGCTCGACGCGCCCGCGCCGGTTGCCGAATGGCGCGGTGCGGGCGATCCGCGCGGGGGCATCACGCTCCGCCACCTCCTGACCATGTCGTCGGGGCTGCATCATACGGAGGTCGGCCGGCCGGTCGAGAATTCGGACACCAACCAAGTGCTGTTCGCCGGCGGCACCGGGAACATGGCCGCGCGCGCGATCGCGCAGCCGCTGGAGGTCCGCCCGGGGAGCAGGTTCGAATACAGCTCGCTCACCTCGGTCATCCTGTCGGAGATCGTCACCTGCGCGCTGACGCCCAGCCCCGATCCGCGCGCGCGTGCCAAGGCCTATCGCCGCTTCGCGACCGAGCGCCTGTTCGCGCCCGCGGGCATCCGCAGCGCGTTTCTGGAGTTCGACGGCGCGGGCACGCAGGTCGGCGGCTCGCTCCTCCATATGACGCTCCCCGATTGGGGACGGTTCGGGACCCTGCTGCTCGACGGGCGCAGCCTCGCCGGACGCCGCGTGATCGCGCCGGATTGGCTCGCCTTCATGAAGACACCGTCCGCGACCGACCCCGGCTATGGCGGTCAGACTTGGCTCAACCGCGCGCGTCCGGGCACCCGCCCGATGTTTCCCGGCGCGCCCGCGACCGTCGCCAGCGCGGAGGGGCATCTGGGCCAGCACGTCACCGTGTCCCCCGACAGCGGCTCGGGCCGCGGCGTCGTGATCGTCCGGCTGGGCAACACGCCCGACACCCCCGTCCGCCCCGACACGCTGCTGATCGCGCGGACGCTGGCGCGGCACTTTCGCCGGGGGCGAAAATAGGCCTGTCCTACAACGGCGCGAGCTGCCACCCGATTCGCTCCACGAGACTGGGCGACGTCGGAGCCGCGATCACGTGTCAACCAGTGTCAACTTTTCGAGATCGGAGCCGCCATGCCGTATGTCCCGAAAGGCCGGATCGCGGCTCGCATCGAGCGCGGTCTCGACCATTGGAACTCGGCGCGGCGCTCTGCCCGCTTCTCCTGACCGCCCTGGTCGCCGTCGCGGGACCGGCCCTCGCGCAGGCCGTCGCGCCGCGCGACGTAACGATCACCCGCGACGATTGGGGCATCGCCCATATCCGGGGTCGCACCGACGCCGATACGGTGTTCGGCATGATGTACGCGCAGGCGGAAGACGACTTCCCGCGGATCGAAGCCAACTATCTGACCGCGCTCGGCCGCACGGCGGAGGCGGAGGGCGAGGCGGCGCTGTGGGCAGACCTGCGCGCGCGGCTATGGAACGACCCGGACGAACTGCGCCGCGAGCACGACCGTGCGCCCGCCCGGCTGCGCCGCCTGACGATCGCCTGGGCCGATGGGCTGAACCATTATCTCGCCAAGCATCCGGAGGTGCGCCCGCGCGTCCTCACCCGGTTCGAGCCTTGGATGGCGCTGTCCTTCACCGAGGGGAGCATCGGCGGCGACGTCGAGCGTGTGCCGCTGTCGCAGCTCCAGGCCTTCTACGACCGCCGCGAGGTGGCCTGGACGCCGCGCGAGCGCGGGCTCGTCGCCGCCGAGCCGAGCGGCTCCAACGGCATCGCCATCGGGCCGACGCTGTCGGCGAGCGGCCATCCGCTGCTGCTCATCAACCCGCATACCTCCTTCTTCTTCCGCGCGGAGCAGCAGGTGACGAGCGGCGAGGGGCTGAACGCCTATGGTGCGGCGACCTGGGGCCAGTTCTTCATCTATCAGGGCTGGAACGAGACGGCGGGCTGGATGCACACCACCAGCGGCGTCGACGCGGTGGACGAGTTCGCCGAGGAAATCGTGCGCCAGGGCGGCCGCATATCCTACCGCCATGGCAGTGCCGAGCGCGCGGTCGAGACTCGCCCCGTGACGCTGCGATACCGCGCCGCCGACGGCACGCTCGCCACGCGCAGCTTCACCACGTATCGGACGCACCACGGGCCGATCACCCGCGCGGAGAACGGCCGCTGGATCGCCACCGCGCTGATGCACAAGCCGGTCGCCGCGCTCACTCAAAGCTACGAGCGCACCAAGGCCCGCGATTACGACGCCTTCGTCCGCGTCGCGCGGGCGCAGGCCAACTCGTCCAACAACACGTTGTTCGCCGACGCGCGGGGGACCACCGCGCTCCTGCTGCCGCAGTTCGTGCCCCGCCGCGACGTGCGCTTCGACTATACCAAGCCCGTGGACGGCACCGACCCCGCCGCCGACTGGGGCGGACTCCATGCGCTCGGCGAACTGCCGCGCATCGTGAGCCCGCGCGCAGGCTGGGTCGTCAACACGAACAACCATCCCTGGAGCGCTGCGGGAGCCGACTCGCCGCGCGCCGCCGCATATCCCCGCTATATGGACGGCTTCGGCGAGAACCCGCGCGGCCTGCACGCGCTGGCGCTGCTGGGCCGGGCCAAGGCAGTGACGCTGCCCGGCCTGATCAACCTGGCCTACGACCCCGCGCTACCCGCCTTCGACATCCTGCTGCCCGCACTCTTCGCCGCGCACGACGCGCTCGTGCCCGATGACCCCCGCCGCGCGGGGCTCGCCGATCCGGTGGCGTCCTTGCGCGCCTGGGATCGCCGCTGGGCCGCCGCCTCGACCGAGACCTCGCTCGCGGTATTCTGGGCCGAGGCGCTGTGGGCCGCGACCGCCGCGCCCGACCCGCCCGTCGGCCTCGCCCGGTACGAGCTCGCGGCGCGCGCACCCGCCGACGTCCAGCTCTCAGCGTTGCAGGCGGCGGTCGACCGGCTCACGCGCGACTTCGGCGGGTGGCGCACACCCTGGGGCGAGATCAACCGATTCCAGCGCCTGACCGGCGACCGCCTCCAGCGGTTCGACGACGCGGAGCCGAGCATCCCTGTGCCCTTCACCTCCGCACAATGGGGGTCGCTCGCCGCGTTCGGGGCGAAGGCCTGGCCGGGAGCCAAGCGCTATTACGGCACGCTCGGCAACAGCTTCGTCGCGGCGGTCGAGTTCGGCCCGCGCGTCACCGCGCGCGCCGTCTCGGCGGGCGGGCAGAGCGGCGACCCGGGCTCGCCGCACTTCGCCGACCAGGCCGAACGCTATGCGGGCGGCCGTCTGCGCCCCGTCTATTTCCACCCGGAGGAATTGTGGGGGCATGTGACGCGCCGCTATCGGCCCGGCGACTAGAGCGCGTGCAGCGCCGCGACCAACCGGTCCACCTCGTCCGCGGTGTTGTAGTGGCACAGGCCCACCCGCACGAGCCCGCCCGCGTTTTCCAGCCCTAGTCGCCGCACCGCCTCGACCGCGTAGAAATGCCCGGACCAGGCGAAGATGCCGCAGGCCGCCAGATGCGCCGCCACCGCCTCGGGCCGGTGCCCCGCGATCGTAAAGGCGAAGGTCGGCACGCGTCCCTCGATTCCCGGCGGGCCCCACGGTCGCAGGCCCGGAACGCTCGCCAGCCCGTCCAGCATCCGCGCGCTCAGCCCCTCCTCATAGCCCGCGATCCCGCGCATCGCGGCGAGCAACCGTCCGCGCCGCCCGTTCGCGCCGGGCGCGATCTCCTCGCCCAGCCATTCCAGATACTCGATCGATCCGAGCACGCCCGCCTGCCCCTCGAAAGACGGCGTCCCCGTCTCGAACCGGTGCGCGGGCGGATCGATCGATGCGGGGCGGACCTTGTACGCCTCCAGCCCGGCCATCAGCTCGGCTCGACCCCACAGCACGCCCTGATGCGGCCCGAACAGCTTGTAGGGCGAACAGGCGAGCAGGTCGCACCCCAGCTCGCGCACGTCGATGGGCAGATGCGGCGCGAGTTGCACCGCATCGACGAACACCAGCGCATCCGAATGGGCGCGCACCGTGCGCACGACCTCCGCCACGTCGTTGACGGTGCCCAGCGCATTGCTCGCACCGCCGACGGCCACCAGTCGGGTGCGGTCGCTCAGCAGCTCCGGAAGGGTGTCCAAACTCAGCCGTCCGATCGCCGGGTCGAAGTCGATCCAGCGGACTTCCATCCCACGGTCGGCCGCGACCTGCAGCCACGGCGCGACGTTGGCGTCGTGATCGAGCCGCGTCACCACCAGCTCGTCGCCCGCCGTCCAGCACCGTGCCAACGACCGGCTCACCGCCAACGTCAGGCTCGTCATGTTCGCCCCGAACGCGATCTCGCCCGGCTCGCCGCCCAGCAGATCGGCGACCGCCGCGTGCGCCTCGTCGCTGAGCTCGTCGGTGTCGCGCGAAGTGGCGAAGCACCCGCCCGAATTGGCGGTGCCCGTCTCCAGATGCCGCACCATCCGCGCGATCGCCTGTCCGCAGACCTGCGTGCCGCCCGGCGCGTCGAAATACACCCGGTCGGGGACGGACAGGGCGGGAAAGCGCGCGCGGACCGCGTCGATGGGAAAAGGCATGCCGTCCCTAATGCCGCTTCCGCGCGCCACGGTCACCTCGTCCGCTCAAGTTTTTCAGGCGCGGACGGCACCGCCCGTGCGGGTCGACCGTTCAGGAGGTCATCGTTCCAAGGAGCTTCCCCATGCCCGTCGACGTCATCTACAAGACCAGCGCCACCGCGACCGGCGGCCGCGACGGCTCCGCGCGTTCCGACGACGGATCGGTCGACGTCAAGCTCGTCGTGCCCAAGGAGATGGGCGGTCCGGGCGGCGACGGCGCGAACCCCGAAAAGCTGTTCGCCGCCGGCTATTCCGCCTGCTTCCTGGGCGCGATGAAGGCGCTGTCGGGCAAGGTGGGCGTGCCCGTCCCCGCCGACGCCACCGTATCGGCCCAGATCGGCTTCGGTCCGCGGTCCGAGGGCGGATACGGCATCACCGCCGACCTGACGATCGCCATGCCCGGCACCGATCGCGCGGACGCCGAGCGACTGGTCCATGCCGCGCACGAGGTCTGCCCCTATTCAAACGCTACCCGGGGCAACATCGATGTCGGCCTGACGGTCGCCTGATCGATGCCCAGCGCCGCCAGCGGCTACGCCGCCCATTCCGCCCAGACGCCGCTCGCGCCTTTCTCGTTCGAGCGTCGCGATCCGGGGCCTCGGGATGTCGCGATCGACATCCTGTTCTGCGGCGTCTGCCATTCCGACCTGCATACCGCGCGCAGCGAGTGGGACGGCACGCTGTTCCCGTGCGTCCCGGGCCACGAGATCGTAGGGCGGGTGACGGCGGTGGGCGGGGAGGTCGCCGACCTTTCGCCCGGTGACACGGTCGGCGTCGGCTGCATGGTCGACAGCTGCCGCACCTGCGCTTCGTGCCGGGACGGCGAGGAGCAATATTGCGAGGGGACGGGGTTCGTCGGCACCTATAACGGCGACGATCCCGTCATGGGCGGCCATACGCTGGGCGGCTATTCGGACCGGATCGTCGTGGACCGCGATTTCGTGCTCAGGGTACGGCATGATGAGGCCGACCTGGCGGCGGTCGCGCCGCTGCTGTGCGCGGGCATCACCACCTACTCGCCGCTGCGCCACTGGAAGGTCGGGCCGGGCCACAAGGTCGGCGTCGTGGGGCTCGGCGGCCTGGGACATATGGGCGTCAAGATCGCCCGCGCGATGGGGGCGGAGGTGGTGGCGTTCACCACCTCGCCCGGCAAGCGCGACGACGCGTTGCGGTTGGGCGCGCACGATGTCGTGGTGTCGAAAGACGCGGAGCAGATGGCGGCTCAGGCGAACAGCTTCGACTTCATCCTGAACACGGTCGCGGCGTCGCACGATCTGGACCGGTTCATGCGCCTGCTGAAGCGCGACGGCACCATGACGCTCGTCGGCGTGCCCGCGACGCCACATCCGTCGCCCGCGATCGGCGAGCTCGTCTTCCGCCGCCGCCAGTTGGCGGGATCGCTGATCGGCGGGATCGCGGAGACGCAGGAGATGCTCGATTTCTGCCGCGAGTACGGGCTGACCGCCGATGTGGAGGTGATCGCGCCCGACCGGATCAACGAGGCGTTCGACCGCATGGAGCGCGGCGACGTGAAATACCGCTTCGTGATCGACATGGCCCCGCTGCGCGCCGGATAAGCGTCAACCAGTCAGGGAGGCAGTCACCGCGCGCAGGAACGCGGACAAGGGCTCGCGCAGGATCAGCACCGCCGCGACGAAGGCGATGGGCCACCGCAGCACGTCGATCATGCTGACGACGAACTGCTTGCCGTCCATCCCGCGTCTGTCGTCCATGCGTCGTCCCCTTGAACCGTGTTCATGCCAACGCGCGGGCAACGCGAAAGGCGGCGCGGGGCGTAACTATGGTTACCGGCATAAGGGAAAAGGGCCGCTCGCGCGACGAAGCACGCGAGCGGCCCTTAGCCATCTAACCGTCGGGACGCGTCAGGCGATCGCGCCTACGGGATGTCGACGACGGCGCAGCGCGGCACCCATCAAACCGACCCCGGCGATCATCATCGCCCAGGTGCCCGGCTCCGGCACCGCGGCGGCGAGATCGGCGGTGGTGATTCCGCGAATGTTGCCCACGCCGATCGCGCCCCGGCTGGTAGCGACACCGCTCGTAAGATCGACCGAATAGAACAGGTCGTTCGCCGCCAGATAGGCCTGGTTCGTCCCGCCCGAGAACAGGATGTCGAAGCCGACCTGCGACGCGCCGGTCAGCGCGACGCCGAGCGGGGAGAACGGCATGTCGGCCAAGTTCGTACCTACATAGGTGCCGTCGTTCGGGCTGAGGCTACGGACCAGAGAAGACGATAACGCGTCGATTCCGTACAGCACCGTGCTCGTCGCGCCGGCGAAGCTGTTGGTGTAGGCCGCGCCGATCAGATCGTAGGTCGCCGGGCCCGTCATCGCGGGAGGGCTTTTGATCGTCCCGTCAACGATGGTCGCACCCGTCAGCGGATTGATGCGCAGGTTTTGATCGGTGTCGCTCACCAGCCGGATGCGGTCGGGCACCGGGTTGAAGTCGATGCCGAAATTACTGCCTGAAGGTACGGACATCGATCCCGCCGCCCCGGTCGATCCGAGCAGCGTCGCCGCATAGCCGGTGCTCGTCTGGTCGAGCCGGAATACGGAGCCCGTGGTGCTGACGCTGTAGATGATCCGGTCCACCGGGCGAAAATCAATTCCCGTCAGGATTTGGCCCGTTCCAAGGCCGGTGATGGACTGGTCGGACTTGATGACGCCCGGCTGCAGCGGGCTGAAGGTGACGATCCGGTCGTTGCCGACGAGGCCGAAGACCGTCTGCGCGCCAACCGGCGCGGCGGCGATGATGCCCGACAGGAGCAAGGCCGTACCGAACTTCGTGATGAACATCATGGGTTCCCCTTTTCGGCGACCGTCGGGCGCTGGCCGGACGCATTATCTGCCAAGGGTATGTACGGGGGCATCTCCCGCAGGGATGCGGCGTTCGACCGAATTGACGTCATGGTCCCATTTTAGGACGGATCACGGTATTCGCGTCGATCCGCACAGGGTCGTTAAGCCGCTGCTTACCGGTCGGGAGCTACGACCCGCGCATGACGCCGTATGATCCGACCCGCGCCGCCGAGCTGGTGGCAAGCATCCACGCTCCCTGGCGCGCGACGGTGGGCGAATGCCTGTCGCGCTGGGCGGGGCTCGATCCTGCGACCCGCGCGGGCAGCTACCTCATCGTGCACAGCGACGAGCCGGGCAGCCGTCGCACGTTGAACGGCGCACGCATCGCCGAGCTCGCAGCCAACGTCTGAATATCGGACGCGGACCCGGGCGGAGCCGGCCACGACGCATCGCGAATGTCATAAAGCAAGGCTAGGAGCCCGGGATCGACGGACCGCGCCCAGGCGCCTCGTCCGCATTCGAGGGAAATCGCCATGCCTGCCAACGTCTTCTTCAACGAGCTGCATTACGACAACGCGGGCACCGATACGCAGGAAGGCTTCGAGCTCGCGGGCGTCGCCGGCACCGACCTGACTGGCTGGCGCGTCTTCTTCTACAACGGCACCGGCGGCGTCGTGTACGACCAGCTCGCGCTGTCGGGCGTGATCCCGAACGCGCAGAACGGGTTCGGCACGCTTTCCTTCCTACGCGCCGGCATCCAGAACGGCTCGCCCGACGGCATCGCGTTGGTCGACGGGGCGGGCGTCGTGGTGCAATTCCTGTCTTACGAGGGTCCGCTGACGGCGACCAATGGTCCCGCGTCGGGCATGACCAGCACCGACATTGGCGTGTCGGAGGCCGGCACGGAGCCGGTCGGCTTCAGCCTGCAGCTGCGCGGCAGCGGCCGGCAGGCAAGCGACTTCACCTGGACCGCGCCATCGGCGAGCAGCCCGGGGGCGGTGAACAACGGCCAGACCTTCACCGCGGCCGCCGCCAACGGCGCGCTGTCGATCGCCGACGCTCAGGCCGTCGAAGGCAACGACGGCGCGTCGGATATCGTTTTCACAGTCACCCGCACGGGCGGCAGCGAAGGCGCGGTGTCCGCTAGCTACCAGGTCATGTTCGGCTCGGGTACGGGCCAGGCGGCCGCCGACGATTTCAGCCCGGCCTTCGCCGCGACCGGCACCGTCGCCTTCACCGCCGGCCAGACTACCGCCGAAATCCGGCTACCTGTTCGGGGCGACACCGCATTCGAGGCGGACGAGGCGTTCACCGTGACGCTTTCCGCTCCGCAGGGTGGCGCGACGCTGGCCGACGCGGTCGCGACCGGGACGATCGCCAACGACGACGCCACGCCTCCCACCGCCCCTGCCAACGTGTTCATCAACGAGATCCACTACGACAATGCCGGCACGGACGTCGGCGAGGCGATCGAGGTCGCAGGCGTCGCGGGCACCGACCTGACCGGCTGGACGCTGGTCCTGTATAACGGCAACGGGGGCGCCGTGTACGGCACGCTCGCGCTGAGCGGCGTCATCGCCGACCAGGCGGGCGGCTTCGGCACGGTGTCCGTCGCTGCGGTCGGGCTGCAGAACGGCGCGCCCGACGGCGTGGCGCTCGTCGATGCGGGCGGGCGTGTGATCCAGTTCCTGTCTTACGAAGGACAGATGACCGCGACAAACGGACCCGCCGCCGGGCTGACCAGCACCGACATCGGCGTGGCGGAAGAGCCCGCTCCCGGCGTCGGCCTGTCGCTCCAGCTGAAGGGCAGCGGCTCGAGCGCCGCCGACTTCACCTGGACGACCGCATCCGACGACAGCTTCGGCCAGGTCAACGCCGGCCAGACCTTCCTGTCGCCTACCGGCACCGGCCAGCTCCGCGTAGGCGACGCGCAGGTTACCGAAGGCGACAGCGGCACGCGCGCGCTGACCTTCGTCGTCAGCCGTGCCGGCGGCACGGCGTCGGCCGCCAGCGTAGATTATCAGATCACGTTCGGCACGGCCGACGCGGCCGACCTCATCGCCGGCGCGGCGCTCGCCGGCACCGTCCAATTCGCGGCCGGCGAGACGAGCCGCCCGGTCATCGTTTCTGTCCAGGGCGATACGGTCGGCGAGCGCAACGAGACGCTGTTCGTGACGCTGGGCGCGACCACCGGCGACGTGGTCGTGACGCAAGGGTCCGCGACGGGCACGATCAACAACGACGACCCGGTACAGGCGACGATCGCCCAAATCCAGGGAGCGGGCCACCAGTCCGCCTTCGTCGGCCAAGTGGTCTCGACCACCGGCATCGTCACCGCCGTCGACTCCAACGGCTTTTATCTGCAGGACCCGACCGGCGACGGTGACGTCGCCACGTCGGAGGGCGTGTTCGTCTTCACGAATACGCGGCCCGCGGTGACGGTCGGCGACGGGACCACCGTGCGCGGCACGGTGAGCGAGTTTCAGGGTGGCCCGACCGGGCTGTCCGTCACGCAGATCGCCGCCCCCACCGTGACGATCGACAGCCGCGGGAACGCGCTTCCGACCGCGGTGCTGATCGGCGTAGGCGGACGGACGCCGCCGCCCGAGACGACCGAAGACGACGGGCTGACGAGCTTCGACCCTGCGACCGACGGACTGGATTTCTACGAGTCTCTGGAGGGGATGCGCGTCACCGTCGACCGGCCGATGGCAGTGTCCAACACCAACAATTTCGGCGAGACCGATGTGGTCGCTTCGTTTGGCGCGGGCGCGACCGGCGTCAACGCGCGGGGCGGGATTACCGTCTCGCCGAACGCCACGGACGGCTTGGGCGACTTCAACCCGGAAAAGCTCCAGATCGACAACGACGCGGACGTATTCGCCGGTTTCACCCCGGCCTACACGATCGGCGATCAGTTGAGCAGCGTGACCGGCGTGCTCAACTACGCGTTCGACAATTACGAGCTGGTGGTGACCGCGCCGGTGACCGTCACCCGCGACGCGACGCTGGAGCGCGAGACGACCGCGCTCCGGGGCGACGGCAACAGGCTGTCGATTGCGACCTACAATCTGGAAAATCTCGACCGTTCGGACAACAAGTTCGATATCCTCGCGAGCGACATCGTGTTCCGCCTGCGAGCGCCCGACATCCTGGCGGTGCAGGAGATCCAAGACGCCGACGGCGCTGGCATGGGTTCGAACTTGTCGGGTGTCGTGACCGCGCAGGGGCTGATCGACGCGATCCGCGCGCAATCGGGCCTGCGCTACGCATATGTCGAGATTGCGCCCGACGCGCCCAACTCGACCGGTGGCGAGCCCGGCGGCAACATCCGCAACGGGTATTTCTATAACATTGACCGGGTCGCCTATATCGAGGGCAGCGCGTCGCTGATCACCGGTTCCGCCTATAACGGCACCCGCAAGCCGCTGGTCGCGCAGTTCGCCTTCGCGGGCGAGACGCTGACCGCGATCAACGTCCATCTCACCTCGCGCCTAGGCAGCGATCCGCTGCAGGGTGACCGTCAACCGCCGATCAATGCGGGCGACGCTGCCCGCACCGCGCAGCTCGCTGGTGTGAAGGCCTACATTAACGCCCAGCCCGCGAGCGACCCGGCGTTCAACGTCGCGGTGCTTGGCGATTTCAACGGCTTCTATTTCGAGGAGGAGCAGCTGCAGCTGACCGATCCGGGACGGGGCGGCGTGCTCGTAAACCTGAACGGGTTATTGCCCGAGCAGGAGCGCTACAGTTTCGTGTTCAACGGCAACGCGCAGGCGCTCGACAACATCCTTGTGTCGGGCGGCCTGACGGCGGGGGCGGCGTTCGACGCGGTCCATCTGAACGCCGAGTTCTCGGGCACGCGGCCGACCGATCACGATCCGCAGCTGGCGCTCCTGCAACTGGGCCGCGCGCCGACCAACCTCGTCCTCAGTAACGCGAGCATCAAGGAGAATCTGCCCGCAGGCAGCGTGGTAGGCAGTCTGTCGGCGAGCGATACGTCGAACGACCGGCTGACCTTCGCGCTCACCGACAATGCGGGCGGGTTGTTCGTGGTCGATCCCGCGACCGGCGTGGTCACCACCACCGCGCCGCTCAACGCGGAGAGCGTGGGAAGCTACGCGATCACCGCGACCGCGACCGATACGGGTGGCCTGGCGACGACGGCGGGCTTCACGCTGACCGTCGTCGAGGTGAACGAGGCTCCGACCGCGCGCGCCGATACGGCCGCGGTAAACGAGGACATGGAGGCGGGCGATCTGTATGCCGCGCTACTCGCCAACGACGCCGATCCCGACGCGGGCCAGACGCTATCGATCGCATCGGTCGACACGGCCGGTACGTTCGGCACCGTTCGGTTCGACGCCGGCGCGCGCAGACTGGTCTATGTCGCCGACGACGACTCGTTCGACGCGCTGGCGCCGGGCGAGACGTTCGTCGACCGCTTTACCTACACCGCGACCGATGCGGGCGGGCTGACCAGCACCGCGAGCGTGGCCGTAACGGTCACGGGCGTCACCGACGGCGTCACGCGAATCGGCGGCGCGGGCGACGACACGATCGACGGCACGAACGACGAGGACGCGCTGTTTGGCGGCACGGGTGCCGACACGCTGAATGGGCGCGGCGGCAACGACCGGCTCGAGGGCGGGTTGGGCGCGGACCGGCTCAACGGCGGCGGTGGCCGCGACCTGCTATATGGCGACGCGGGCGAGGATACGTTGTCGAGCGAGGGGGGCAACGACGCGTTGTTCGGCGGGCTCGGCAACGACCGGCTCACCGGCGGCGCAGGGAGCGACGCGTTCCATTTTGGCCGGCGCGAGGGCGCGGACGTTATCACCGACTTCGACACGAACGCGGACTTCATCGTCATCGACGGCGGCGGCACCCTGCTGCGCAGCCGAGTGCGCGACGTGAACGGCGACGGCGTTGACGACCTGACGCTGACGCTGGGGCTCGGCACGACCGTCGATCTGCTGGGCGTGAGCGACGTCGCCGCGGTGCGTTTCGGCCCTTCAAACCAGACATCGACCGCGATGGCCTTGCAGCAGCCCGGCGGCGCTCTCGACTTGACGCAAAGCGGTTTCGCGCACGCGGAGCTCGTTTTCGGGGTCTGACGGAGCGGCCGTACCCGCATTTGGGTGCGGCCGGACTAGTGCCTCGTCACTCCGGACGGCTGCGCGTCGGTTCGGTCGCTACTGCTTGAACCCGAACCGCTTTGCCAGCTGGTCGCGGGTGAAATGCCGGGCGGCCGATCCATCGCGCAGGTTGCCGGTCTCAAGCCTGAATAGGCCCGGGCTAACCTCCCGGTACCACGGCCGGTCCATCGGCCCGGCATAGTCGCGCAGATGGGCGAGATACTCGTCGAGCGTCTCAAACTCGCGCCCGCGTGCGTGCGGCAAGCCGCCGGGAAAGGCTGCGCTGGGCCGTGTCGTCGGCCGAGCCGCAGCCGCCTGTGTGACCACCTCTCCTCGAGACGGTGCGGCTGCTTGTGCGTGGCCCGTCGCCGCCAGGAACATCACCGGCCAGACGAGACCTGCCGTCATAACGTCGCTCATCGTTCGTCTCCGCGCGATTTACTCGAACATAGCTATTGTATCGTGGTTAAGTTCATGTTTTTTAGCAATACGAGAACTTTTTCGGGAACGCCCGGGCGGACCGAAAACCAAAAGGGGAATATCGAATGACTACCGATAGCTACTTGGTCGGACAGTTCACGGCTGGCTTCGGCGAAGCGGCCGGCGACCGGATCGACATCATGCCCTGCGGCTGCATGATGTGTCAGGGCAAGGAGCTGGTCACCCGCGAGCGCACGCTCGACGTGTCCGCCGGCGTGACCGCCACCGTTCCCAGCAGCATCCAGTTTCCGTCGGACGTCAGGTTCACGGGCACGATCTCGCAGGGCGAGGCGTTCGACACCTTTTCCTTCTCGGTCGTTGCGGGTCAGACCTATTCCGTCGCGCTGCGCGGCGCGGGCACGGGTCCCAACTCGCTCGCGGACCCGCTCTTGTTCGTGTTCGACACGACCGGCGCGGTCGCGGAGTTCGACGACGACGGCGGCGTGTCGACCACCTCGCTGCTCACCTTCACCGCCGTCGCGACTGGCACATATACGCTGACGTCCGAGCCGTTCGACGAGGGCGACGTTGGTGACTACACCGTCGACATCTGGCAGCAGCGCGCGACGGACCGGGTGCCCGCGACCTTCGAGGGCGCGGTGACGATCGGAACAGGTACCACGTTCGGCCATGTCGAGACCGGCGGCGACGTTGACCGGTACAAGGTGTTTCTGGAGGCGGGCAAGCTCTATACCTTCCAGATGGCGGGCGGCACCGACGCCAACGACACCAAGGCGGCCGTTACGCCGGGCGAGCTCGACACGGTGCTCGGCATCTACCGACCCGACGGCACATTCATCGGGCGCAGCGACGATCTCGGCGCGAGCGATCTGAGTTCGGGCTTCAGCTACACTGCGCCCACGACCGGCTTCTACTATCTCGATGCATCCGCGGCGGGCGCTACCCAGACGGGCGGCTATACGCTCGACGTTACCGCGATCGATCCAACCCAGTTCGACCCGCTCGACTCGATTAACTGGCGCAACTCGACCACCATCCCGACCACGACGGTGAACGGCAGAGAAACCGCATACGTCTATTTCGGCGACTCGGACGAGAATTTTGGCCAGACCGCGGACGACGGTACCTCGCCGATGGTGACGATTGACTGGAACCCCTTCGAGAAGCAGCAGGTCATGCTCGCCCTCGATGAGTTCGAGCGCATCCTGGGCATCGATTATCAGGTAACGGAGGACTCGAGCCAGGCGACCTTCCGTTTGCTGAAGACCGTATCGACCCAGTATGGCGCGTACTTCTTTCCGCAGGACCCCGTTTTCGGCGGGGATCAGGGCGTTGGCGTGTTCAACGTCGCGAGCGGCGGCTGGCGCTTCCAGCAGCAGCAGAGTCTTGAGCGAGGCGGCTTCTCCTATGCGGTCATTCTGCATGAGTTCGGCCACGCGCACGGCCTGGCCCATCCGCACGACCGGGGCGGCGGGTCGGAGATCATGCTGGGCGTGGCCGGTTCTTCGGGTCCCGGCACCTACGGCCTGTTCGACCTGAACCAGGGCGTTTACTCCGTCATGTCATACAATGACGCGAACCCGCGCGGCGCGAACGGTCCGTCGCCTTTTACCGGCGCGACCATCGACCGGGGCTGGTCGGGGACGCTCGGCGCGTTCGACATCGCGGTGCTTCAGGACAAGTACGGCGTCGTCGACCGTGAGACCGGGAACAACGTGTACGAGCTGCGTGACGCCAATGCCCGCGGCACCTTCTATTCAACGATCTGGGACATGGCGGGTACCGACGAGATCCGCTATAACGGTGCGCGCGCGTCACAGATCGACCTCACCGCGGCGACACTCGACTACACCGCCACCGGCGGCGGCGTGGTGTCGTTCGTGGGCGGCATCTTCGGTGGATACACGATCGCGAACGATGTCGTCATCGAGAACGCGACCGGCGGGTCGGGCGCGGACGTCCTGCTCGGCAACGCAGCCGGGAACGTGCTGACGGGCAATGCGGGTGACGACGTCCTGCACGGCCGGGTCGGCGCGGACACGTTGATCGGTGGCGACGGCGCGGATGTGCTGGTCGGCGGGGCGGGCGATGACCGGCTGCAGGGCGGCTTCGGCGTCGACCGCTTCGTGTTCGAGGCGAATGGCGGTATCGACACGATCGTCGACTTCCGGCGTGGCGACAAGATCGACCTCACCGCGTTCGTCGGCGTCGACCGCAGCGACGTTACCCTGTCGAATGGACGCATCTTCATCGAGAACGGCGCAAACGACATCACCATCCTCGTCCAGGGCGACAGGGTCAGCGACTCCGCCTTCCTGTTCGCCACGATCGGTTCGCCGACATCCACGACGACCGGCGACACAGTGGTCGGCAGTTTCTCGGGATCGCCGAGCGGCGTTCTAGTTGGGCAGTTCAACGACTATATACTTTTCTAATCGTGTCTTTTCGGGACAAGCATTTTGAGCGTTAACCTGTTATGCGGTCCGCAATCATTGATCGGCCGCAATTTAGGGGTGATGAGCTTATGACGTACAACTACAAGTCGGTGGTCGGGGCCGCGTTGATCGGCGCGGCCGCAGTCGCCACGCCGGCTGCGGCGCAGCAATATTCGTTTTCGTTCGATGACCGGACGGTCCTCAACCGGGATTTCTCGTTCGCGCTGCCGAGCAGCGTGACCCCGGATTTCGCGAGCGAGCTAGGCTTCGGCGTCGCCGACGTCTCGATCCGGCGTACCGGTGGCGTGACGCAGTCAACGGTCAGCGATGTTTCGTTCTTTTTCGGAATCGAAGGCGGCGGGTTCACGACCGACTTCGACGATCTACGCGGGGCGCAGCTCTTTACTGGCCCGAACACGTCGCCGACCTTCCGGCTCGGAAACTTCGATCTGAGCAGGTTCGACGACGCGGGCAATCTGACCTTCGCCGGCAACCTAACGATCGCTGATCTCGCCGCCGCGGTTCCGGAGCCGGCCACCTGGGCGCTCATGATCCTCGGCTTTGGCGCGGTGGGTGCGGCGTTGCGACGCAGGAGGGTCACCACCCGCATCAGCTTCGCCAGCTGAACGCTTGTCCGGATGACGAAGAAGGGGCGGGAGTCGGCGGCTCCTGCCCCTTTTTTGTAAGCGGTTAAGTCGCTGCCATCCGACACCGATCGCATTGACCATCATACTTCGTTCGTGGCATTGACTGATTGCTGATCGATTTGCACCGCGCTCTTGCCGGCTCCGGTTCGGATCTCGCTATGCGGGTGTAGCTCAATGGCAGAGCAGAAGCTTCCCAAGCTTACGACGAGGGTTCGATTCCCTTCACCCGCTCCAATCACTATCCACGGCTTAGCTCGCACTCCACAGGTCGTCGCGTAGCGGCGTCCTAGTAGGCGATTCAGTGCGATACTCACTCAGACGAACGCCGGGATAAGCTGACTTTCACTTGGGTGCCGTTATTGGCCGACTCGCGTCGGTCCGTCCCGCTTGGTCGACCGCGCGACATTGCCGGTTAGGCGAAGGGGGAGACGGACTTGCGCATCACCATGATCGGTTCGGGCTATGTTGGGCTCGTATCAGGCGCGTGCTTCGCCGATTTCGGGCACGAAGTTTGCTGCGTCGACATGGACGTGCGCAAGATCGACCGGTTGTTGGCGGGCCAGATGCCGATCTACGAGCCCGGGCTGGAGGCGTTGGTCGCGCGGAACGTCGCGGCAGGACGGCTGCGCTTCACCACCGACCTGCGCGGCGGTGTGGCGGGCGCGGCGGCGATCTTCATTGCGGTGGGAACGCCGTCCAGGCGCGGCGACGGCCATGCCGACCTGTCCTACGTCCATGCCGCGGCCAAGGAGATCGGCGAGGCGATCACCGGCTATACGGTCGTGGTCACGAAATCGACGGTGCCGGTTGGGACGGGGGATGAAGTTGAGCGTATCGTCCGCGAGGCCGCTCCGGAGGCGGCGTTCGGGGTGGTGTCGAACCCCGAGTTCCTGCGCGAGGGCGCGGCGATCGAGGACTTCAAGCGGCCCGACCGCATCGTCATCGGGTCGGAGGACGCGCGCGCGACCGAGGTGATGCGCCAGGTATACCGCCCGTTGTCGCTCAACGCGGCGCCGATGCTGGTGACGAGCCGGCGCACCGCCGAGCTGATCAAATACGCCGGCAACGCATTCCTCGCGACCAAGATCACCTTCATCAACGAGATCGCCGATCTGTGCGAGAAGGTGGGGGCCGACGTCCAGGATGTCTCGCGCGGCATCGGCCTCGATAACCGCATCGGCCGCAAGTTCCTCCATGCCGGCCCCGGCTACGGCGGCTCGTGCTTCCCCAAGGACACGCTGGCGCTCCTGAAGACCAGCCAGGACTATGATGCGCCGCAACGGATCGTCGAGGCGGTGGTCGCGGTTAACGACACCCGCAAGCGCGCGATGGGTCGCAAGATCATCACGGCGATGGGGGGCGAGGTGCGGGGCAAGACGGTCGCGGTGCTCGGCCTGACGTTCAAGCCCAACACCGACGACATGCGCGACTCGCCCGCGATCTCGGTCATCCAGGCGCTGCAGGACGCGGGCGCGACCGTGCGGGCCTATGATCCGGAGGGGCACGAGCAGGCCCGGCCGATATTGCCCGACGTCCATTATTGCGAGGGACCGTACCAGGCGATCGAGGGTGCCGACGCCCTGGCGATCGTGACGGAGTGGGACGCGTTCCGCGCGCTCGACTTTGCGCGCGTCAAATCGCTCCTGAAGTCGCCCGTGCTCATCGATCTGCGCAACATCTACAATCGCGCCGAGATCGAGGCCGCGGGCTTCAGCTACACGGGCGTCGGACGATGACGGAGGGAACGCGCACCGGCCCGGTCCTAGTGACCGGCGCGGCGGGCTTCATCGGCCATGCGGTCGCGCACCGCCTGCTGGACCGGGGCGAGCGGGTGATCGGCGTCGACATCGTCGACGACTATTACGATCCCGCGCTGAAGGAGGCGCGGCTGGCCACGCTCGCCGGTCGCGACGCCTTCGCGTTCGAGCGCGCCGATATCGCCGACGCGGACCGGATGCGGGCGCTGGTCGCGACCGCCGGGGTTCGACGGATCGTCCATCTGGCCGCGCAGGCGGGGGTCCGGTACAGCCTGGAAAACCCGTTCGCCTATCAGCGGTCGAACCTGCAGGGGCATCTGTCGATCCTGGAGGCCAGCCGCCACGCGCCCGGCTTCGAGCATCTCGTCTACGCCTCGTCGAGCTCGGTCTACGGCGACCGGCCGATGGGCGGTGCGGGCTTCACCGAGGACGAGCCCGCCGGCGCGCCCGTGTCGCTCTATGCCGCGACCAAGCGCGCGTGCGAGCTGATGAGCCACAGCTACGCCCATTTATACCGCTATTCGCAGACGGGCCTGCGCTTCTTCACCGTCTATGGCCCGTGGGGACGGCCCGACATGGCGATCTTCGGCTTCGCGGCGAAGATCCTGTCGGGCGACCCCATCGAGATCTACGGTGAGGGGCGGATGGCGCGCGACTTCACCTATATCGACGACATCGTGGACGGGGTCATCGGCGCGCTCGACCACCCGCCCGCGCCCGGCGGGCAGCGTCTGCTCAACATCGGCAGCAACGACCCGGTCGGCCTGCTCGACATGGTCCGCTCGCTCGAACGCGCGTTGGGGCGCGACGCGGTCAAGGTCATGCGGCCGATGCAGCCGGGCGACGTCACCGCCACCTATGCCGACGTGTCGGCGCTCATGGAATTAACCGGATATCGCCCGCGCGTGAGGCTGGATGAAGGCATCGACCGCTTCGTCGCATGGTACCGCGACTTCCACGACATGTGAGCCGCCGTCCCTATTTACCGCCGCCGGTGGGCGGAGGCAGGACCGGCGTCAACCGTATGCGCGGCGGGGTCTCCGTGGTCAGCGGCACCAGGCCGTCCTCCGCAAGCGCGCCGCTCGGGTCGCGGATCGGCCGGTCGGTCCGCACGTCGCGCGCGGTCAGCCCGTCGAGCGCCGACAACGCCGGGGTGAGGAGGGGAACATCGCCACTCCGCGCCACCCGGTCGAAATTGGCCAGCGAATCGTACGAGCGGATGTCGGGCACGAGCAGCGGCGCTTCCAGCCGGCCGATCGCGGCGAGGAGCTGAGCGCGCGCGAGATATTCGTTGGCCTGGGCGATCACGAAGTTGGTGCGGACATTGAGCAGGTCGCGCGCGAGATCGAGCACGTCGAGCGTGGTCCGCGCGCCCGCGCGCTCCTGAAGCAACGCGCCCTCATAGGCGAGCCGGGCCGCCTCGCTTGCCTTCGCGAAATGCTCGAGCGACGCCCGCGATGCGGTGAGCTGGTTCCAGCTGGTCGCCACCGCCTCGCGCGTATCGCGCAGCGCCAGGTCGATCAGACGCCAGTCCGCCTCGTTGGCCTCCTTGGCGGCGCGTAGCTGCGAGTCGCGCAGGTTGGAGTCGATCAGCGGCTGCGTGAAGGTGATGCCCGCGCCCAGATTGGTCGTGCGCAGACTGTCCGCATAGGGTGATGCGCTGCCGTAGGCGCTTGTACCGCGCAGATCGAGCCTGGGTCCCATCTCCGCGCGTGCCGCCTCGATGTTTGCACGCGAGATCTTCTCGCGCGACTGGGCGGCGCGGACCAGCGGGCTGTTCGCGTCGGCATAGGCGTAGGCCCCGGCGATGTCAGGCGACGCGATCGGTAGCGGCATGGGCTCGGCGAGCGCGGGCGCGGCGGGCGCGCCGACCGCATTCAGGAACTGGCTGCGGCTGACGCCCAGCTGCCCCTCAGCCTGGAGCAGCTGCGCGCGGCCGATCTCGACGCGCGTCTCGACCTGCTGAAGGTCGGTCGAGGTGATCTCGCGGACGCGGAACCGCTCGACATTGTCGCGGTATTGCCGGTCGAGCAGATCGACGTTTTCCTGCGCAATCCGGGCCGCCGACGCATCGCGTTCGACCGACACGAACGCGCTGACCACGTCCAGCAGCACCTGCGCCTCCGTCAGCCGGAGCGAGTCGCGGCCGAGCAGGATCTGCGCGCGCGCGCCGTTCTCGCGCGCCCGGTTACGCCCGAAGGTATAGAGCGGCTGGTTCAGGATCAGCGCGGCGGTGTTCGAGAAGCCCTGATCGCCGCGGAAACGGTTCGGCACCAGCTCGCGCCGGTCGCGCTGGTAGTTCTGGCTCGCCTGGAGGTCCAGCGTGGGGCCGTAGGCGGAACGCGCGATCGGCAGCTGATTGTCGGTCGAACGCAGGTTGGCGCGCTCCGCCAGCAGCTGCGGGTTCGACCAATAGGCGAGCGCGATCGCGTCGCGCAGCGTACCGATCGGACGCCCCGGCGTTGTCGCCGCAACGCCGGCGTCCGCGCCGTAGGGGAAGCTGGGCACGTACACCGGCAGGCGCGCGTCGCGGCCGGGCGGGGCCGGGGGAGGGGGCGTCGGCCGCTCCTGCGCCTCCGCCCCGGTCTCGGCGGCGATCGCCACCGACAGGGCGCACACGGCCAGAAGCGCCGTCCGGCGCGTAACGATACTCATCTGTATGCTTTCCCGCTCCGGCCGATGCGGCCGTCAGCCGTCGTTGAACGCGCGCGCGAACTGGTCGCGCAGCGGTTTGGTGAGATAGGACAGCATCGATCGATTGCCCGTCTCGATGAAGACCTCCGCCGGCATTCCCGCCACCAGCTTCATCTGGCGCTCGCGAGACAGCGCGCGCTCGTCGATTTCGACGCGCACCGCGTAGAAGCTTTGCTGCGTCTCGGCCTGGGTGGTGCGCTCGGGCGCGACCACGGCGACCTCGCCCTCGATCTCGGGCGTCGCGGTCGAGCTGAAGGCGGAAAAGCGGATACGCGCGCGCTGGCCGGACCGCACCTGGTCGATGTCCGCGGGGCTGACCATCGCCTCCACGACCATCCGGTCGTCGTCGGGCACGATCTCCATGATCGTCTCCGCCGGGCGGACGACGTCGCCGATCGTGGCGAACGCGACCTTGTCGATCGCTCCCGAATAAGGCGCGCGGATGACACTTCGGTCGAACGTGTCGCCCGCCGAGACCGAGCGCACCTGCTGCTGGTTGAGCGTGCCGTTGACCTGCGCCAGCTGGGTGCCCGCCTCCGACCGGCGCGACTCGCCGAGCTGGATAATCTGCTCGCGCGCTTCGGTGATCCGCGCCTCGGTCTGCGCGATCTGAGCCTGGAGCGCGCCGATGCTACCCTGGAAGTCGACCTGGGTGCGCTCGAGCTGGTTCAGGCGGCTGATCGTGACCAGGTCCTTGTCCCACAACTCCTTCACGCCCCGGCGCTCGGGCTCGATCAGCGCGGTCTGTTTTTGCAGGGCGTCGATCTGCGCGCGATAGCCCGCGATTTGCTGGCCGTATTGGCGGATGCGCGCGTCGAGCTGGGCGCGCATGCCCGCCTGTTCGCCGCGCCGGATCGCGAACAGCTTCTGCTCGTCGGCCAGCGCCTTGCGCGCGCCCGCGTCGGTGCTGCCGCGCAGTTCGGGCGGGACGCCCATGCCGGCTACGCCGAGCCGCTCCGCCTCCAGCCGCGCGCGCTGGGCGAGCAGCTGGTCGACCGAAAGGCCGGATAGCTGCGCGTCGGCGCCCGTGACCGTGTCGTCCAGGCGCATCAATATGTCGCCCTTCTTCACGCGGTCGCCGGTCTTGACGTAGATGGCGGAGATGATGCCGCCGGTCGGATGGGCGATGCGCTTGACCCGCGATTCGACGCCGACCTGGCCGCTGCCGAGCACCGCGCCGCCCATCGGCACGAACGCCGCCGCCGCGCCGAGCCCGAACACCAGGATCGCGATCGCGATGAGCGACAGGCGCAGCTTGGACTTGATGTTGCGGTCGGGATCATACGGCGCGACGCCGTACCGGTCGTGGTCGCCCGACAGGGCGGGAAGATTGGTGGCCATGGCTGAACCTTCTATACCGCGGCCGCGGCGGGGCCGCCAGCGCCGGCCGCCTGGGGCCGTACGGGTCGAAGCGGCGTCGGCTTGGCGGTGATCTTCGCGAGGACCTCGTCCCGCGGGCCGAACGCCTCGATCCGGCCGTCGCGCATGAAGCACACGTAATTGACCTGCGCGAGCGCCGACGGGCGGTGCGCGATCAGAACGGCGATCCCGCCGCGGTCGCGGATGGCGCGCACCGCGCGCTCCAGCGCGGCCTCGCCCGCCGCGTCGAGGTTGGAGTTGGGCTCGTCGAGCAGCACCAGGAACGGGTCCTTGTAGAGCGCCCGGGCAAGGCCGATCCGCTGCCGCTGCCCGGCCGACAGCTGCGAGCCGTCGGAGCCGACGGCGGTCTCGTACCCTTGCGGCAGCTGCACGACCATTTCGTGCACCCCGGCCACCTCGGCGGCGGCGATCACCGCGGCCGAGTCGGGTTCGGGATCGAAGCGCGCGATGTTCTCGGCGACGGTGCCGTCGAGCAGCTCGACGGTCTGCGGCAGATAGCCGATGAACTCGCCCAGCGCGTCGGGATGCCATTGGTCGAGCGTCGCGCCGTCGAGCCGCACCGCCCCGCGCGCGGGGCGCCATACGCCGATCAGCGCGCGGCCGAGCGAGGTCTTGCCCGCCGCGCTCGCGCCGACGATACCCAGCGCATCGCCCGCCGTCAGCTTGAAGTCGGCATTCTGCACCGTCACGCGCTGGGTTCCGGGCGGGGCCACCACGAGCCCCTCGACCGAGAGCTCGCGCGTGGGCCGGGGCAGGATGGTCATCACCGCCTGCTCGCCGGGCACGCGCGCGAGCAGGTCGCTGATCCGCTTCCAACCGATCCGTGCGGCCGCGAAGCCCCGCCAGTTGCCGATCGCGGCGTCGACGGGAGCGAGCGCGCGGCCGGCCAGGATGGAGGACGCGAAGATCACGCCGCCGCTCGCCTTGCCGTCGATCACCAGGATCGCGCCGACCGTCAGGATCAGCGACTGGAGCAGCAGCCGGAACACCTTGCTGGTGCCGCCCAGCACGCCGATGGTGCGCGACATGCGGTCGTTGGCGCCGAGGTACAGGTTGTTCACCTCGCTCCAGCGATCCTGCATCCGGCTGCGCATGCCGAGCGCCGTCAGCAGTTCGACGTGGCGCAGGTTGTTGTCGGCCATGCCGTTGCGCATCGCGGCGATCTGGGCGACCTGGCTCATCGGCTCGCGCGTGCGACGGTCGGTCAGGACCGTCAGGATGATCAGCACGACCGCGCCGACGAGCGCGGTCACGCCCAGCCAGACATGGAGCATGAACAGGATCGCGAGGAAGAACAGGATCCAGGGCAGGTCGATCAGCGCGGCGGGGCCCGGTCCGCCCAGGAAGCCGCGCACCTGGTCCAGATCGCGCATCACGGTCAGCCCGTCGCCTGCCGTCCGTCCGCCACGCATCGACGCTTCGGAAATGGCGAGCTGGACGCGCCGCGACAGCTGACGGTCCAGTCCCGAGGCGACATCGGACAGGATGCGCTGGCGCATCGTGTCGAACAGCCCCTGGAACGCGTAGATCACGACGATCATCGCCAGCAGGCCGAACAGCGTCGGCAGGCTGTGGCTCGGCAGCACCGAGTCGTAGACCATCATCATGTAAAGCGACCCGCCCAACAGCAGCACGTTGAGCATGCCGCTCAGGATCGCCACCGTGATGAAGGCCGTCCGGTACCGGGCCACCGCGGCGCGCAGCTCCGTCCGCCTGCCGTCACCCTGGATATTCGCCACAGAACTTTCCTCGCCGGGCGCGCGGCGGACCATTCCACCGGGCGACCGCCGCGAGTGACCTAGCTTGAGGTTAGTCCCGCGCGCAAGCTCCGTGCCGCGCCGCGTCCGTTGCGGGAAAGCGTCCGGCAGCCGATCGCGGGCCGGTTAAACCGTTGAAGCGGCCGGAAATCGCCCGGGCGACGCGTCGTCGTCGCCCGGGCCGCCGGGTCAGATCGGCGTCTTGCCGGTCGGGTTGTAGCCGTAGCCGTGGACGGTCATGGTCAGCGTCTCCTTGTCGGCCAGCCCGGTCCACCGGCCGACCCAGCCGACGAAGCCGCCGTCGTCCGGATTGGCGGCCCACATCTCGATGAAGGGCCGCAGCGTGCGGGAAACGAATCCCTTGGAGGTGCTCCGATCCCAGCGGTGGACGCGGTAGCCGTCCAGGTACATCTCGACATAGCCGTTCGTCTGGTCGACCTTGATGCCGAAACGGTGGCGTTCACCCGACATGTCGCGGCCAGCGAAAAGCCGCGACGACATGTGCTGCATCTGACCGTTCACCTTGACGTGCATGGTGACGTCCAAGCCCTTGCGCCCGGCAAATTCGAAGTCGATCTCGTCGCTGCTCTGGGCGTCGTAGAGCCAGAGCGGCGCCACGACCAACCCGTCCTTGAGCTTGGGCAGCGTGACTTCGGTCTCCCACATGCCCGTCGCGACCGGCGGCATCCCGTCCATCGCCTGGAGCTGCGGCGCGCCGCCCGAATCGAGCTTCATGACGACGTCGCCGTTGGCGGCCTTCGACACGTGGTCGTACTTCCAGGGGAGCGGGCCCATCCAGTTGCCCCATTCGGACGCGTGCCACTTGCCGCCCCAGTTCCACAGCCGCATGTCCGACAGGTCGAGCGGCGGCAGCGACGCCGCGCCGCGCTTGATGTAGCGCAGCGCCTCCAGGTCCTCGGGCGAGCCCTGGGCCGTTTCGGGCGCGGGGGCCGGCGCCGCGGCCGGGACCGGCGCGACGGCGACCGCGCCGGGTACGATGTTGATGCCGGGCGCGGCCCCTTCGCTGCCCCCGCCGCAGCCCGCCAGCAGCAGCGCGACCGTGACCATGGCGGACGACGTACGCAACCGATTGATATGCATGTCTTTGAAACCCCTCCCAAGAACTGAGGTGGGAGTAGGCGGCGACCCTTTAACCGCGATCCAAGGGGGTTGGTTGACGCGGCGTTAACCAATCGATGGTTACTCTCGCCTTCAGTCCGTAACCGTCATAGAAGATGAGGACGAGCGGGCTCGGGAGCGCCGTTCCGGGTCGTCGATCATGTGGCGGCTTCGAGATCATGGTGCTCGTCCGCCGGGCGAATCTTGCGTGGCAAAGGAGTGGTCGGGTGGGCCTTGTGAATAGACTGAGGCGCAAAGCATCTCCCATGCGCGAGGTGATGTCAGGCCGCGACTACCGCGCCGTTAAACGCAAGTCGCATTTCGAGGGCGGTGCTTCGCAGCTGTTCGGCGAGCCGATCCGCTATTCAAGCGCTGGAGGATTTCTGCATTCCGTCGGGGAGATATTCTACGACGAGGTTTACCGCTTCGACGCGGCGGGGCCGGCGCCTCATATCATCGATGCCGGCGCGAATATCGGGTTGAGCATCGTCTATTTCAAACGACGATTCCCGGAAGCGACGATCGTCGCCTACGAGCCCGACGAGACGATCTTCGGGCTACTGAAGGATAACGTCGCTAACCTTTCGGCTGTCGATCTGCGCCAAGCCGCCGCTTGGGTCGAGGATACGACGCTTACCTTCTACGCCGAAGGTTCGCTCGCCGGATCGCTGGAACTTGATTCGGAGAATTTGAACCGGCCTGTCAAGGTGCGCGCGGAGCGGCTGCGGTCCGAGCTGGAAAAGCGGTTCGTCGATTTCCTTAAGATTGATATCGAGGGAGCCGAGAACAACGTCATGTTCGATATCGAGGACAAGCTGGACAATGTTGGCCTGCTGTTCTTCGAGTATCATAGCAATCCCGACAAGCCGCAGCTGCTGGGCGATCTATTGAACCTCGTGACGAAGGCTGGTTTCCGCTACGTCATCAACGGCGCGCACGGAGTCGCGCATCCATTTACCGACACGCCCCCGCACGGATTTGACCTGCAGCTCAACGTGTCCTGCTTCCGCCCGGGCGACCGGCAGGGACGTCACTCCTGATCGGCGATGCGGAATGCCCATGGCGAACCTCCGATCCGCTCCAGCTCCTCAAGTTGATGCTCGAGCCTAAGCAGATCGAAGCCGCTTCGCGCCGCAGCCTCGCGCCAGTTCTTCAAGGGCGAGTGGTGCGGATTGTCCCGAAGCAGTTGCACCTTGAGGTATGGAAATCCCGCATCCAGTAGCGCCCGCCAACCATTGATGGTCGGATTGAACCATAATAAGTCGCCGGCCGCATGGAGTGGCTCAGTCCTAAGTCCGGCGGCTTCGAACCGCGAGCGCATCGTCACCTCGTAATTATTGACGACATACTCACGCTCGCCGGAGCGGACCCCGTTCCAGAAACGCCTAAAGACGCGCGACCGTAACGCATTCTGCTTGAAAAACAGCACGAAACTTTGAAAATGCGGCGCGCGTTCCTTGCTCTCAACTAGACCGACTAGATCGGCGCCGGATCCGGCGACGCGATACAGCATAGCACCAAAGCTTGATGACGGGCCAACGACGCTGTCGTTTGCGATAGCGAGTATTGAGGACTCGGCCAACGTCCGGCCGATTAGTCGTATTGTCGCCGCCCATGCGCCGAAATCATAGCCGCGGTTCACGCGCAGAAGAAGGCCGTCTGCGAAATCGACCGGGGTGGTGTCGATTGATTGATCGAGGGAGTCGACGACCACGGTGATGACGACATCGTATCCGGCGTCGTGCCAGGCGCGCGCATGGTCGATGCTGTGTGGCAAAAGCCGGCCTCCCCGCGCAAGCACCACGAAGATGCACAATCTTGCGCCCGGTTTGATCGTGGGTCGACGCACCCATCGAGCGGGCGCGCGATGCGCCTTCGGCCCGCCGTCGCGGATCGACTCGATCCGGGCGCGAAGCCGGATCCGGCGGTACAACGCTTGCAACATCCAGCCCTCGTGATACCCGCAATGTGCGATAACTGACCGGTCCATGGCGACCCGGAGCGCGGGCGGCAAGCGTAGTTGGCTTTCTGCCGGTAGCTGCGGTACGGCGCGGCGCGTTGCAAAGGTAACTTGGTCGATCGATGTCGGTGCGTACGTCCCTCGGCTGGTCCTATGGCGGCCAGGCCTTCACCTTCATCGTGACCTTCGCGAGCTCGGTAATCGTCGCGCGGCTGCTGGGCCCGCGCGAGATGGGCGTATTCGCGATCGCGATGGCGACCTACGGCATCATTTCGATCTTCACCTCGCTCGACATCGGCACCTATCTGTTGCGCGAAGGCGAGATGACCAAGGCGCTGATTCGGCGCGTCTACACCGTGCACACGGCCATGAACCTGCTGCTGGCGCTGCTGACCTTCGGCGCCGGGGCGATCACCGCCTATTGGGGCGGGGAGCGCGAGATCGGCGCCGTGCTGATGCTGAGCGCGGTCGGCCCGCTGCTGGGCATCTTTGAATTCGTGCCCAGCACCCTGTACAGGCGCGAGATGAATTACGGCGTGCTGACGCGCGTGGGCATGGTGCGCGTGGTTATCACGTCGGTGACGATCGTCGCCTGCGCATACGGCGGGCTCGGCGCGCTCAGCCCGGTGGTCGGCCCGCTGGTCGCGGGCGTGTACAGCGCGACCTATTACAACATCCGCCGTCGCCGCGAGCTGATCTTCAGGCCGACACGCGAAGGATTGAAGCCGATCGTCGTGTTCGGTTTCCAGATGATGTCGATCGGCGGGGTGGCGAGCCTGACCCAGCGCCTGTCGGAGATCATCCTGGGCCGGATGCTCGGACTGGCGGCGCTCGGCCTCTATTCGCGCGCGGCCACGCTGGCGAGCCTGGTGTGGAGCAACGTGTACGGCCTCGCCACGGGTGTGCTGTTCGTCAAGATGTCCGACGATCTGCGCGACAAGGGCACTTTGCGCGACACGTTCGTGCTGAGCATCAGGCTGATCACCGCGGTGATCTGGCCGCTGGTCATCGGGCTGGCCGTGCTGGCGCGGCCCGCCATCCACATTCTGTACGGCGAGCAGTGGATGGGCGCGGCGGCCCCGCTCTCCATCCTGATGATCGGGCAGTTCGTGGCGCTGGCGTTCGGCATGAATTGGGAGCTGTTCGTGCTCCGGCGCGAAACCCCGACGTTGACGCGCTACGAGCTGATTCGCGCCGTGATCGGATTGGGCAGCTTTGCGGTCGGTAGCCTGTTCAGCGTTACCGCGGCGGCGGGCGGCCGGCTTATCGAGTCGATAAGTGGTTATCTCCTGTACCGCCCGCATATCGATCGACTGGCGGAAACCGAACGCGGCGAGATCGAGCGGGTCCTGGGCGAAAGCCTGCTGCTCACGGCCATCGCGGTCGCGCCGGCGTTCGGGCTGATGCTGTGGAAGGGCTGGGCCGCCGACACGTCGCCGCTGCTGATCGCCGCGGCGGTCGCGCTAGGCGGCGCGGGCTGGTTCGCGGTGCTGGTCGTACGCGATCACCCGCTTGTCGCCGAATTGCGGAAGGTGCTGGACAAGCTCGGCGCGTTGCGCGGAGCGAACTGGTCGCGAGGCGAGGCGTGACGGGTCGCGAGTTCGCCGTGCCCTCGGTGTGGGGCCTCGATCAGCCAGTATGCTTGGGAGGGTCCTGATATGTCCATCGTCCGCATCGACGTCCTGATCCCGGCATACAACGTCGCTCCGACGATCGAGTCGGCGGTGAGGTCGATCCTCGACCAAACGGTCAGGGACATCCGCGTGATCGTCGTGGACGACGGGTCGACCGACGACACGGCCGCCATCGTCGCGCGCCTCGCCGCCGAGGACGACCGGATCACGGTGTTGCGGCAAGCCAACGGCGGCATCGTCGACGCGCTCAACAACGGCCTGGCGCTCTGCGACGCCGAGTTGATCGCCCGGCATGACGGCGACGATCTCGCCTATCCAGACCGGTTCGAGAAGCAGACTGCCTATCTCGACGCGCATCCCGACTGCATCGCGGTGGGGGCCAACGCTCGCCATATCGACGCAATGAGCGCGCCTATCGGCGTCGTGACTGCAATGGGCAGCATGGACACGGCTGATGCTGCATGGTTTCCCGCTCGCGAGCCGTACCTGATGCACCCGCTACTCCTGATCCGGCGCGACGCGCTGGTCGCGGCGGGCGGTTATCGGTATGTGTTCCACGCGGAGGACGCTGATCTATATTGGCGATTGGGCGGTTGCGGCCGGCTACATAATCTTCCCGATGTGCTGGCCGATTATCGGATCCACGCAGGCAGTGTGACGGGAAAGTCGGTGCTGAACGGTCGCGTTGGGGCCGTCAACGCGCAGCTAGCCGCCTTGTCGAGCGAGCGTCGGCGTGGTGAACGGCCCGACCTTACGTTCCCAAGGGAACGGCTCGATCGTTTCGTGGAGGCGCAGACGACGGCCCGAATGATCGCAGTAGCTGAGGAGGAACTCGATGGATCGGAGCGGGCCAGGCTGAGCCTGGCCACGGCCGCCAAGTTGATCGAGTTGGTCAATTATCGTCCATACGAGCTGGATGGGGATGATTGGCGGTTCGTGACGAAGAGCATTAAATCCCACGCGTCCCTGCTGACGCCTGAAAACGCGCAGGAGCTTCACCTTCGCCAAGTGTGGTACGTAGCTAAGCTAATGTCGCGCGGTCGGCTCAAGTCCGTGCTAAGAGACGTTCCGAAGTCGCTACTTTTTCCAGTCGCCTCCCATCTGATCCGCGGTAAGATCGACAAAGTGAAACGACGACTGGCGCGAAGTGCTCGGCAAATGTCGAAGGCTGTGAGTCGATGAGCGATTTCTTCTCGTCGCATACGGGCAGTGCGGCACCAATCGACTCGCGGCGCTGGAAGCAACTGCGCCTGCTCGACAAGACGTATGACGCGCGGGTCCTGCTTGGCCGCGCCATGGGCGCAGTTCGCCGAGAAGCGGCGGAGCATGGTCCAGCGAGGGTGCTGATCGTCGGCATTGAGGTTCCTTCGCGAGCGGGCGACATACATGCAGTAGTCGACCGGCTACGGTTTCGCTCTAGACAGGACATAACCGTGTCTATCGCGCCCATGCTTGACCAGGGAAAATTCGCAAACATAGACTTGGCTATCGAGCAGGCTGGCAGGCCGTTGTCGGCACATGACTGGTTGGTCATCGTCGACGACGATATCGCGTTCGAGCGCGGACTGCTGGACGACATGATCGCGGTAGCCGCGCATACCGACCTCGCTCTGGCGCAGCCCGCGCACGGCATCGCGTCGCATGCGACCTACGCTGTCACCCGGCGTCGTTTCGGCTCGCTTGCCCGCCGCACAGACTTCGTGGAGATCGGGCCGCTGACGCTGGTGCGGTCCGACCTGTTCGCCGATCTAGTGCCGTTTCCGGCCTCACGTTGGTGCTATGGTATCGACTTGATGTGGAGTGAGATCGTGCGACGCAAGCGGCGACGCATGGGAGTGGTGGATGCGACGCCGATCCGCCATTTGCGGCCGGTCGCGGTGTCGTACAATCTTGATGCGGCTTGGGAGGAGGGTCGGTCGCTGCTCATCCGGCATGGCGTCGAGATAAACCGGGCCGAGTTATTCGCGCGTGACGAGATTGTGCTCCGCGCCTGACGATCCGCGGATGAAGAGGGAAGCACCGCGCATTGCCCCCGGCGCTCGCGACGAACGTCCGGAAATTTGATCATCAAACGCTGCGACGCACGCCCTTGACGGGGCGGTCGAGAAAAAGCGCCAGGCGGCGAACGCCCATCTTAATCCGGTCGAGGCGCGCCCTGGACCCACGTTCGCGGTAGCGGCGGCGGTAAAGGCGGTCGAGGTTTGACCGCGACGCGTCGGCGAGGCCGGACCGGGCGAGTTCGGGCAGTACCGCGCCGAACTCGCGCTTCGCCGTCGCGGGCCAGTAATGATGGACGAGGTCCGCCGCCTCGACGATGTGGTGGCGGCGGAAGGCGTGACCCATCGCGAATTGCTCCGCATGGTGGATCTTGCGGCCATACGGGCCGTCCGGGTCCGCTCCGTCCCAGATGGCGTCGCTGAGCGCCAGCGCGTCGCGCAAGGTCGCCAGATCGGCGGCGTGGATCCCGACGACGCCCGTGTTCCACATGCGGGTGCGCGCGTCGACGCGGACGACCTCGCCCGACGGCATCGACGGCGGGTGCTCGGTGAGTTGCCGGTCGAGCGCGCGGTCGAACGGCGTGCCGGTGGAGCGCAGGAACCCTTCGCAAAGATGAAAGCAGACGCGGCCGGGGCCGATCCGGTCGAATAGGCGCATCGGAGACTTCTTGAAATAGGTGTCTGAGTCGAGAAAGGCGATCCTGCCGCCGAACCGCTCGATCGCGTCGATCAGGACGCAGGTCTTGCGGCGGTGGATATAGTCGCTGCCGGCGAGCCAAGCCTCCAGGGTCGCGGGTTCGGTGCGGATCGCTTCGACGGGGAGCGGGGCGAATGCTTCGGGTCGGTCGCAATAGACGGCGATGCGGAACGGGCGCGGTTCCGGCGCGAAACGCAGCGCCGTGAGGACGGCGTAGATCGTCTGATCATACACCGCGTCCGAGCCGTAGCAGAAGAAGAGCAGCGTCCGCCCGCCGCCACCCGGCGGTGCGGCCGTCATGCGGCGATGTCGAGATCGGCCGCGCGATCGGGCGCGACCATCGCGGCTATGTTATCCTCGATCGTCTGCGGGGAGAAGAACCGCTGCTGCAGTTCGCCCGGCTGGGTCGCGAGCGAGTTGCGCAAGGCCGGATCGCGGGCGAGCCGCACCACCGCGTCGGCGAAATCGGGCATCTCGTCGGCGATGAGCGCATGCACTCCCGGCTCGATATGCAGCCCCTCCGCCCCGATGGTGCTTGCGACCATTGCCCGCCCATACGCCATCGCTTCGACGATCTTGATACGTGTCCCGCTGCCGAAATCAATCGGCGCGATCACGATGTCGGTATCCCGGTAGAACGGCTCGACGCTCGGCACGTCGGCATGCAACCGCGCTCCGGCCGCCTCGATCTCCGCCCTAAGCTCGAGCGAGGGCGACATGCCGACGATGTCCAGGGTGACGTCGGAAACTCTCTCCCTGACTAATGGCCATGCTTCTTGTAGAAACAGCCGCAGCCCGTGCACGTTCGGCTGGAAGCGGAGCGATCCCACGAACAGCAGGCGGACGGAGGGGGAGTTGGTCTTCGAGAGCGCGGCCTTGTCGGTCACGTTCGACATCCGCACCAGGTTGGCTTCGGGGTCGACGACCTTGAGGGCTGCGACGTCCTCGTCGGTGCAGACGCTGACCGCGTCCCACTCCCCGAGTGCGCGCCGCTCCGCCTCCTGCAATCGCTTCACGTCGGTTCGGTTGAGGAAGCGGAGAAGACGTCCCATGGTCGGGCCGTTGACCTCAAGCTCGCGTTCCTTGAACCGCGACATCACGTCGTCGAGGTCGAGTACCTTGCGGCGCGCGGTCAGCATGCCTTTGGCTAGCATCTTGTCGACGACGACGGCGCAGGTCACGCGTCCCGCGAATACGACGTCGTAGTCGTGGACGGGAAGCCGCGCTGCCACCCTGCGCAGTTCACTCGTCGCCACCCGCGGCGCGTCGATGCTGTAGGGCGCGACAAGCGACGCGATCCTGCCTGTCCGCCAGGTCAGGAACGGCCAGCGTGTCTGTGGGTCCTCCCAGCTGTTCAGCTGCACCTTGTGGCACGTCCGCGCCACGCCCTCGACCTGCCGCAGGTCGTCCTGGACCGAGTCCAGGTCCTGCGTGCGGTGGATCAGGAGGAGGTCCACCGTGTCGAGCTTGGCGAGGCTCTTCAGGATGTGCATCGCCCGCTGCGACCCGCCATGGCCGTTCGCGTTGGGCGGAATGCGCGTGATGAACAGGATCACCGCTCGCCTCCGGACCGATCCGTCAACGCGCCACCGCGGCGCGTTCCTGGAGCGGGCGCCACCACTCTTCGTTGTTTAGGAACCACCGAAGCGTCTCGGCGAAGCCGGTGGCGAAGTCGCGGCGGGGGGCGTAGCCGAGTTCCGCCTCCGCCTTGCGTGCGTCGATTGCGTAGCGGCGGTCGTGGCCGGGGCGGTCGGTGACGTATTGTACCAGCTCGGCCGTCGCGCGCCTTTGCGCGGCGGGGGCGTCGGGAAAGCGCGTCGCCAGCGACGGGTCGGCGGCGAACGCTTCGTCGATGCTCCGGCAGATCTCCTCGATCACGCGCAGGTTGGCGAGCTCCTGGCCGCCGCCGATGTTGTATACCTCGCCAGCGACGCCGCGATCGATCGCGAGCGACACGCCCAGGCAGTGATCCTCGACATGCAGCCAGTCGCGCACGTTCATGCCGTCGCCATAAACGGGCAGGTGCTTGCCCGACAGCGCGTTAAGCGTGAAGAGCGGGATCAGCTTTTCGGGAAACTGGTACGGCCCGTAATTGTTCGAACAGTTGCTGATCGTCGTGTCGAGCCCGTAGGTGTGGTGGTACGCGCGCACCAGATGGTCCGACCCGGCCTTGCTCGCGGAATAGGGCGAGTTGGGACGGTAGGGCGTGGTCTCGCTGAACGCCGCCTCGTCGGGCTCGAGCGAACCATACACCTCGTCGGTCGACACGTGATGGAAGCGGTGCGGGGCGCGCGCGTCGCCGCTCAGCCAGCGCATGCGCGCGGCCTCAAGCAGGGTGTGCGTGCCGATAACGTTGGTGCGCACGAACGCCTCCGGGCCGGTGATCGATCGGTCCACGTGGCTCTCGGCGGCGAAATGGACGATCGTGTCGATCGCGTGCTCGGCGAGCAGCCGGTCGACGAGCGCCCGGTCGCAGATGTCGCCTTCGACGAAGCTCACGTCCGCTACGCCGTCGAGGCTTGCGCGGTTGCCCGCGTAGGTGAGCAGGTCGAGCACGACTATCCGGTCGCTCGGATGGCTGGCGCGGCGGTGGCGGACGAAGTTGCTGCCGATGAAGCCGGCCCCCCCGGTCACGAGCATGTCAGCCATGGGCGGCGATGTCCTTGATGAGAATACGGAGGTTGGCGCGCCAATGCGGGGCGGGTTTCCCAAGCAGCGCCGAGGTCGCCGACTTGTCGAGCAGCGAATAGGACGGTCGCTTGGCGGGCGTCGGAAAGTCGGCGGTGGCGATCGGGATCACCGGGACCGTGCGGGCGAGGAGCCCGGCGGCGACCGCCTCCTCCTGGATCGCGACCGCGAAGTCGTACCAACTCACCGCGCCCGAATCGGTGTAATGAAACACGCCGCGCGCTCCGGCTGCGTGGAGCCGCCAGAGTGCTGCGGCAAGGTCGGGGGCGTAGGTCGGCGTGCCGATCTGGTCGGCGACGACACGCACCTCGTCGCGCTCGGCCATCAGCCGGAGCATGGTGCGAACGAAATTGCCGCCGGTCGGGCCATAGACCCAGGCGGTCCGGACGATCAGCGCGTCCGGCCCCGCCGCCAGCTCGCCCGCGAGCTTGGTCCGGCCGTATGCGCCGAGCGGGCTCGGCTCGTCGCCGGGCGCGTACGGCACGCCGCGCTCGCCGTCGAAGACGAAGTCGGTGGAGACATGCACCAGGTCCGCGCCGATCGCGCGCGCGGCGTCGGCGAGCGTGCCCACGGCGTCCGCGTTGATCGCGTGGGCGGCGGCCTCGTTTGCTTCCGCCGCGTCGACGGCGGTCCAGGCGGACGCGTTCAGGATCACGTCCGGCCGCTCGCGATCGACGAGCGCGCGCACCGCGGCGGCGTCGGTCAGGTCGAGCGTGTCGCGGTCGTGCGCCACCACCGCGCAGCCTTCCGGGGCGGAGCGGACCAGCGCCGTCCCGAGTTGGCCATGCGCGCCCGTCACCAGCGCCTTCATGCGAACGCCTCCGCGTCCGCCAGCGGTCCGGCCGCCGCATCCTTGGCCGACAGGCTAGGCGCCATGCCGTCCAGCGGCCAGTCGATGCCGATCGCCGGATCGTCCCAGCGCAGCGAATGGTCGTGCTGGGGACGATAAGGCGCGGTGCATTTATACAGGAAATCGGTGTCGTCCTGCAGGCACAGGAAGCCGTGCGCGAAGCCCTCGGGCACCCACAGCATCCGCTTGTTCGCGGCCGACAGCTCCACCCCGGTCCAGCGGCCGAAATGCGGGGAGGATCGGCGCAAGTCGACCGCGACGTCGAACACCGCGCCCGCCGCGACGCGGACCAGCTTGCCTTGCGGCTCGGGATTCTGGAAATGCAGCCCGCGCAGAACCCCGCGTTGCGAGCGGCTGTGATTGTCCTGGACAAAGTTCGTCGGCAGGCCCTGGTCGGCGAACGCCTCGCGGTTCCAGCTCTCGAAGAAGAAGCCGCGCTCGTCGCCGAACACGCGCGGCTCGATCACGACCACGCCGGGCAGGTCGGTTTCTACCACCGTCACCATGCGCGCGAACCCTTCAGCATCGCCAGCAGATACTCGCCGTAGCCGCTCTTGCGAAGCGGCGCGGCGACGCGCTCGACCTGCGCGTCGTCGATGAAGCCCATGCGCCAGGCGATCTCCTCCGGGCAGCAGATCTTGAGGCCTTGGCGCTCCTCAGTCACCTTCACGTACTGCGCGGCGTCGAGAAGCGACTGGTGCGTGCCGGTGTCGAGCCAGGCATAGCCGCGGCCCATGATCTCGACGCGCAGCGTCCCGGCCTCCAGATACAGGCGGTTGAGGTCGGTGATCTCCAGCTCGCCGCGCGGCGACGGCTTGATCCGGTGGGCATAATCGACGGCGTTCCCGTCGTAGAAATACAGGCCCGTCACCGCAAAGTTGGATTTGGGCGAGGCGGGCTTCTCCTCGATCGTCTCGGCCCGGCCCTCCGTGTCGAAGGACACGACGCCGTAGGCCGACGGCTCGGCGACGTAATAGCCGAACACGGTCGCGCCCTCTTCGCGCGCGTCCGCCGCCGCCAGCAGGTCAGTCAGGCCATGGCCGTAGAAGATGTTGTCGCCCAGCACCAACGCCGACGGGTTCGTCCCCACGAAGTCGCGGCCGATATGGAACGCCTGGGCGAGCCCGTCGGGCGTGGGCTGGACCGCGTAGGATAACGAGATGCCCAGATCCGACCCGTCGCCGAGCACCGCCTGAAATGCCGCCTGGTCGTGCGGCGTCGTGATCAGCAGGACGTCGCGGATGCCCGCCAGCATCAGCGTCGACAGCGGGTAATAGATCATCGGCTTGTCGTAGACGGGCATCAACTGCTTGGAGACGCCGCGCGTCAGCGGATACAGCCGCGTGCCCGAACCGCCCGCCAGAATAATTCCTTTACGCATTTCGGTCCCCGGCTTGACGCGCGCGGCATACGCGAACGATGGGTCGCGGCAAGAGGGTACATCGCCGATTCCCGCGCTGGACCGGTTACGGAGGTCAAATGTCGGCGCAGGCCGGACCATTTCGAGCGATCGACGTCGCGGTCTGCACCTATCGCCGCGCGACGTTGGCGGCGACGCTTGCCTCGATCGCGGCGCAGGCGCTGCCGGACGGCGTGGTCGTCCGGGTGATCGTCGCCGACAATGACGAGACGCCGAGCGCGCGGGCGTCGGTCGAGGAAGCGGCGACGCGACTCGGGATGGAGTGCCGGTACGTGCATGCGCCCAGTCGGAACATATCGGTCGCGCGCAACGCGTGCCTCGATGCCGCGACCGCGCCGCTGCTCGCCTTCATCGACGATGACGAGGTCGCGCAGTCCGGTTGGATCGCGGCCCTGCTGGCGCGGATGGACGAGACGGGAGCCGATGTGGTGCTCGGGCCGGCGCGCGCCGGTTATCCCGCGGATGCGCCCGGATGGGTCGCCCGCGCCGACCTCCACTCGACCCGGCCGCCGCACGTCGAAACCGGGGCGATCCGGACGGGATACACCTGCAACGTGCTGCTGCGGCTGGCGGCATTCGGCGGCGACCGCTTCGACCCCGCGTTGGGTCGGACGGGAGGCGAGGACGACGTGTTCTTCGCGGGCGCCGTACGGCGGGGCGCAGTGATCGCGTTCGCGCCGGGCGCGGTGGTCGACGATCCCATCCCGGCGGCGCGAGCGAACCTGCGCTGGCTGTGCCGCCGATCCTTCCGCAACGGCCAGACCCATGCGCGCAACCGGATCGAAGGCGGGGCGAACAGGACGACGGCCTTGGCGATGGCGCTGGCCAAGGCGGGCGCGTGCGCGACGGGTGCGCTGCTCACGCTACCGTCACCGTGGCGATGGCGTCGTCTCGCGGTGCGCGGCGCTCTGCATCTGGGCGCGTGCGCGCGCTATCTGGGCCGACGCGATTTGCAGCTGTACTGAACAATTGTTGGCCGCCGCACCAAGGACGGCTTCGAAGGGACGATCATGAACAGCCCGACCGCCGATCGTCCACCCTTCTCGATCGTCATCGTCAATTACAACTATGCGGCGTTCCTGCCCCAAGCGGTCGACTCGGCGCTGGCGCAGACGCTGCCGGGTTGCGAGGTGATCGTGGTGGACGATCGCTCCACCGACGACTCGCGCGATGTGATGCGATCCTATGGCGAGCGCATCGTCGCGCTGTACCGGCCGGAGAACGGGGGCATGTCGGCGGCGGTCAACACCGGCTTCACGCGGTCGAGCGGCCGGGTCGTGCTGTTCCTCGACGCGGACGATTATCTCTATCCGCACGCGGCCGAGCGCATGGCGGCGGCGGCCGTGGACGGGGTGGCGCAGGTGCAGGCGCGGCTGCATCTGGTGGACGTCGCGGGCCGGATCGAGGACGTGTTCCCCGCGCTCGAGGTCGGGTTCGACCGGGGCGACGTGACGGCGGCGCTGCGCGCGCGGGGCCGGTACTCGACCACCGTGACCAGCGGCCTCGCCTTTTCGCGCGCGGCGCTGGAGCGCATCATGCCTATCCCGGAGCGAGCATTCGACCGGTCCGCCGACGGCTATCTGGCCGCGGTCGCGCCGCTGCACGGGCGGGTCGCTGGGATCGAGGAGCCGGTCGGGGCCTACCGACGGCACGACGCCAACCACAGCGGCTTCGGCGCCAACATGGCCAAGCGCGCGCGGTGGCGGGTCGACCACGACGAGCACCGCTACTCGGCGATGCGCGAGCACGGCGACATGGGGGCGGGGTGGTCGCCGGGGTTGAGCGACGCGACGCATGTCGAGCAGCGGTTGGCGTCGCTCTGCTTCGACCGGGCGCAGCATCCCTATGCGCGGGACCGGCGCGGTGCGCTCGGCCTGGCGGGCGCGCGGGCGGCGTTCGCGGGTACGACGTCGCTCAAGCGCCGGGCGACCAACGCGGGGCTGTTCCTGCTGGCGGGCTTCGCGCCCGCACCGGTCGCGCGGCGCTCGCTGGCGTGGAAACTGGAGCGGTCGAGCCGGCCGCGCGTGGTGGACTGGCTCGCGGGACGGCTGCGGCGGTTGATGGGCTGAACGCTACAGAAGGAAGCGCGGGCCGCTCCGCTCCGGCGTGGGCGGTGCGGGGCGCAGCTTGTCGCGCGCGACGTCGGCGAGCGAGCGCAGCAGGCCGACCGGCTCCCGCGCCTGTTCGGCGAGCGCGCGGAGCAGACCGACCTCGCGTTTGCGGTCCAGCAGCGCGCGGTGACGCCGCCGCCGCGTTGTCTGGCGCAGATGCCGGCGGAGCTGGCCGCGCAGCTCCGCGTCCCCGGGCGCGGCCTTGAGCGCCCGGCGGATCGCCCTCTCGAACCGGCCGAGGTCGGCCGCGCCGTGCGCGTGGCTGAGCGAGCCCCGACGCTCGACCGCGACATAGCCGCAGCCGCCGATGACGCGAAAGCGCGCGCCTGCCGTCAGCGCGCGCAGATACAGGTCGTAATCCTCGGCCAAGCGCATATCCTCGGCATAGCGGAGCGCGTGGGCATCGAGGAACGCGCGGCGGATCACCGGCTTCAGGAACGCCAGCTCGCCCTTGTACCGACCGATGCGGGTGACCGAGCCCCGCACGAAGTCGGCCGGCGAAAGCGATCGCGGCTTCGTTCGGTGGGCGGTGATCGGTCCCGGATCGATCGAATGCGCATCGGTTTCGTCCACGAAGGCGATGTTGTCGGCGACCAGGTCCCAGTCGGGCTCGGCGAGCAGCGCGGCGAAGCGGCCGGGCAGGACGAAGTCGTCGGCGTCGAGCACCGCCAGCAGCGGCGCGGTGCTGCGGCCGATCGCGAGGTTGCGCGCGGCGCTCGGCCCGGCGTTGGTCGGCAATCGCAGCACGGTCAATCGGCCGGAACCGTCGTCGGCGGTGCGCGCCGCGGCCGCCGTCGAATCGGGGGAGGCGTCGTCGACGACCAGCACCTCGACCACTTCGGGCTGCGCCAGCGCTGAGGCGACCGCCCGACCTATTGTTCCTTCCGCTCCATAGGCGGCGATGACGACGCACACGCCCTGGCCGTCCGACACGCGCACTACTCCCACTAGGTGCTCACCCCTCTTTCACCTCTCGCCGTTAGCCGCAACCGCAAGTGAGGGCCGGGATGGCGGCCGCGACCGGCCCGTGCCAAAGCGCGGGCGACACCGAGCGGGAGCTTCGATCACGATGCGCGGGCGTACCCGGATCGCTTACCTCGTCCACGACCTGAACGACGCGGCCGTCGCCAGGCGCATCCTGATGCTGCGGGCGGGCGGCGCGGAGGTGACGGTGGCGGGGTTCCGCCGCGACGAGCGCGTGCCCGAGTCGGTCGCGGGCGCCCGCGCCGTCGATCTCGGCCGCACGGGCGATGCCCGGCTTGCGCAGCGCGCCGCGATGGTCGCGGCGAACACCCTGCGGCCGGCCAGGCTCCGCGCGGCGGTCGCGGGCGCGGATGTCGTCGTCGCGCGCAACCTGGAGATGCTGGCGCTGGCGGCGAGCGCGAGGCGCGTGGTCCCGGGCGCGCGACTGGTCTATGAATGCCTCGACATCCACCGCATGCTGCTCGGCCGCTCGCTGCCCGCGCGCGCGGTGCAGGCGATCGAGGCGCGGTTGCTGCGTTCGGTCGACCTGCTGCTCGTCTCGTCGCCCGCGTTCCTTCGCGAATATTTCGACGGTCGCTCGACGCTCACTGCGCCGGCGCTGCTGGTGGAGAACAAGCTGCTCGCGCTCGGCGACGCCCCGCCTGCACCTTCCGAGTCGCCGCCGGGACCGCCCTGGACGATCGGGTGGTTCGGCAATCTGCGCTGCCGCCGGACGTTCGACGTGCTGAGCGAGCTCGCGCAGAAATGCGACGGCCGTGTCCGCGTGTTGATCGCCGGGCGGCCGAGCCCCGCCGTGTTCGCCGACCTGCCCGCGATGGTCGCCGCGACGCCGCACCTCGACTATCACGGGCCGTTCGCGCCGGACGATCTGCCCGCGCTCTACGCCCGGTGCCACTTCGCCTGGGCGATCGACTGGTTCGAGGAAGGGCTCAATTCGAGCTGGCTGCTGCCGAACCGGCTGTACGAGGCGAGCGGATACGGCGCGGTGCCGATCGCGCTGGCGGGGGTCGAGACGGGGCGATGGCTGGCCGGGCACCGCGCGGGCCTGTTGATCGAGGGCGATCCCCGGTCGGAGCTGGCCGAGTTGTTCGAACGTCTGGATATGCCGGCGTACCTGCGGCTGCGCGACGCCGTCGCCGCGATCCCGAGCGATGCGCTGGTCGCGACCACCGCGGATTGCGAGTCGCTCGTCGACACGGTCGCCGGTCGATGACGACCCGGGGCGGCGTGCTGATCGTCATCCCCTGCCTGAACGAGGCCGAAGCGCTGCCCGGGCTGCTCCGCCGGCTACTCGCCGACTCGGGCGACGCGTCGATCGTCGTCGCCGACGGCGGCAGCACCGACGGCAGCCGCGCGATCGTCGAGCGGCTCGCGGAGCGCGACCCGCGCGTCCGGTTGCTGGACAACCCCGCGCGCCTCCAGTCGGCGGGGATCAACGCGGCGGTGCGGACCCACGGCGCGGGCGCGCGCTGGCTGGTCCGGGTCGACGCGCATTGCGACTATCCGGCGGACTACGCCTCGCGGCTGGTCGCGGTCGGGGAAGCGCGGGACGTGACGTCGGTCGTGGTGCCGATGGTCAGTCGCGGGACGGCATGCTTCCAGATCGCCGCCGCCGCCGCCCAGAACTCGCGGCTGGGCACCGGCGGTTCGCCGCACCGGCATGTGGGGGAGGGGGGGCTGGTCGATCACGGCCACCATGCGCTCATGCGGCTCGACCTGTTCACCCGAGTCGGTGGCTACCGCGAGGACATGTCGCACAACGAGGACGCCGAGCTCGATCTGCGGCTGGTCGCGGCCGGCGGGCGGATCTGGCTCGAGCCGTCCCTGGCGCTCGGCTATCTTCCGCGGCGGACGATCGGGGCGTTGTGGCGGCAATACCGATCCTACGGTGCGGGGCGCGCGCGCACGCTCCGGCTCCACGATCGGCGGCCCAAGCCGCGCCAGGCGCTGCCGCTGCTCGTACCGGCGGCGGCGTTCCTCGCGCTCGCGGCCCCGGTCCATCCCCTCTTCGCGGCACCGCTCGCCGCCTGGGCGCTGCTGTGCCTGGGCGCGGGCGCGGTCGTGGGCGCGCGGGCGGGCGGCGGATGCGCGCTGGGGTCCGGCGTGGCCGCGATGACGATGCACCTGGCCTGGGGCCTCGGCTTTCTGGGACGCGTCCTCCGACGCGGATGAGCGGGGCGTTATTTTTCGCTGTCCTACAGGATCGGGGAGAACATATCACGAACTCCAGGACGAGTCGCGGCCGTGGGCGGGCGCGGCGACGTCCCGTGAACGACACCGATGAAAGGACATTTCCATGAGCGACGATCCCTTCCGCACCCATGCCGACGGCCTGAGCGCCTCGGCGCGCGCGCCATTCGCGGTAAACTCGAACGACGCGGACGAACTGCCGACCATTCCGAAGGCGCTGTATGTCGGGACCGGCGGCCACGTGACCCTGCGCGGCGTCGACGCGGCGGCCGACGTGGTGTTTCGCAACGTGGCGAGCGGGCAGGTCCTCGACGTCCGCGCACGGTTCGTGCGCGCGGGCGGCACCACGGCGTCCGACATCGTGGGGCTCGTCTGATGGGGCGGCTCGGACTTGGGCTGGGGGCGGGGCTTGGCCGTCGCCGTGGCCTGCTCGGCGCGGTGGCGACGATCTCGCCTACGCCGCCTTTCGGCTTCGCGGCGAACGGATCTGAAAATCCGGTGCTCCGGGCGATGCTGGCGCGTGTTCGCAGCGGGGCCGGGCGCGGGCGCATCGTGTTCAAGGGCGACAGTACGACGGCGGGCGCGGGCGGCGGCCGGGCGGACAGCCCCGTCCATCTTGCGGATGCGCGGCCCGCCCGCACAAGCGCGGTCCTGGCCGCGCTGCTCACGACCGACGGCTATCCGACGCTCGACGGCTCGGTCGTCGGCGACAACGGCTGCGCCGGATACGTCTCCCTGCCCGATTACGACCGGCGCGTGACGCTGGGCTCGCCCGACCCGTGGACGATCGACGGCGGTCAGGCATTCGCAGGCGGAAATTATCTGCTCGGCCGGAACAGTGCGTTCGACTTCACGCCCGATACCGCCGTCGATACGTTCGAGATCGTCGTCTATGCAGTGCCCGCCGCTTACCGGATCGCCATCGACGGGGCCGCGCCCGCGTCGCTGACCGCGAGCGCGGGAGTGAACGTCGCCGGCGGAGTCGCGACCGCGACGGGGGCCGGGGGATTTCACCGCATCGTGGCCAGGGCGGCCGACGCGGGGACACACACGCTGCGGCTGACCGAGGCGGGCGGCGGCGTGGTGCGCTCGGTCACCGCCTATGACGGGACGGCGGCGGCGATCGACCTGCTGAACCACGCATCGAGCGGCGCGAGCTCGGGCGATCAGGCGAGCACCGGGAACGACGGCGCAGGCTGGTACAACAACCAGGCGCTCGGGTACGACGCGCCCGATCTGACGATCGTCAATCTGGGTCTGAACGACATCGGCGCCGCGCTCCCGCCCGCGACCTACCGCGCGAACCTGCGCAGGGCCGTGGCGACGGCGAAGCTATCTGGCGATGTTCTGCTCGTCTTTCCGCATCCGGCGGGTGAGCAGTTCGCGGTGAATGCGGCGGCGTACCGCGACACTGCGGCCGCGCTGGCGGTCGACGAGGGCGTGGCGTTCCTGTCGCTGTTCGACCATTATGGCGGCGCATTCACGCCCGCGCTGCGGGCGCGGATGCGTGATGGGCTGGTCCACGGCGACCCGGCTTTCTATGCCGAAATCGCCGAGCTGTACCGGCGTTCCATCCGCGTGATGGCGGCTTGATGACGCCCAACGGCGCTGCCGGACGCGATCGCCCTCGATCGGTAGCACGACGACCGATCCGAGGTCGGATCGAGCCCGGTGAAAGGCGTGGGCGACGTATTCCGATAAGCAGACGCTCATTCGACGGCTCGGAAGCTGTTTTTCAAGGTGGAAGGGGAAGCGGCCGATCTACCGCAACATCTCCTGTCTCACGCCGGGCGCGGAGTTGGCGGTGGGCTTGCCGAGGCCGGGGTCGGGACGCGCCGCGGTGTGTCTGACGCGAGCTAGTCCGCACCGCGCGCATCGCGACACGATCGTGGTCGGCCGCGCGCTCGCGCGGCGTCGAACGAACCGATGCAATCCGATGGTGCAAAAACTCAACACGCGACCTCCATCAGCGGCTCATAACGTCGAGAAGTTACAAAAGACCCGTCACCAGACCGATCGTCAGCCATAAAGCCAAGCTCGCGGCGACCGCGTTCATCCAACATTCGGGGCTCACGCCGCCGATCCGTTCCAGATCATCAACCGTCATCGCAACCTCTCCCGCCGTCTGAACGCAGCGTTGCTCGATACGTCGCCGATCATGCGCGAGTAATTCATACGATGGTAGCAAAATCTTATCATGGAGCGAGAATTCGACCTCCGGCCCGCGCGGACGGCGAACGCCTAGAATGCGATCCGCAGCGACACGTCGGCATAGGCGGCGTTATAGCGCAGGAATGGGCTGTCGGAGGATCGCCCGGAATAGCGCACGCCCCCGCTCACCGAATAGCGGCGGTCGATCAGATAGCGCGCGCGCGCGCCCGCATAATATTCGTCGCCGCCGATCCCGACGCCGTTGGGGCGGAAGCGCCCATAGCCGACATCGCCCGTCAGGATCACGTAGCGATAGAGCTCGTGGTCGACGGTGGCGCGAAAGTCGCTGCGCGTGTTGCCGGCGATGAAGGGCGAGCTGGTGCCCTGCACCGAGCGGCTGGCGCGGAACCGCGCGGAGGTCAGCGGCGTGACGTTCCACAGCAGGTCGGCGTTGTAGGACAGCCCGCTGAAGTCGCGGAATTGCGGATCGTCGTAGCTCCGCTTGAGATAGCCGACCTGGACCGTGCCGAAGACGAGGCTGGTCAATTCGAGCGAAACGCCGCCCAGGATGTTGAAGCCGCTCGAGTCGCGGTTGAGGCCGGGGTCGATCACGCCCGGTGCGATCAGGCCCGGCGCAGCTGTCTGGTCGTTATAATCCTCGCTGTCATACTGGGCATTGGCGATGAGGGCGATGCCGTTACGCAGATCATACTGGACGGTGCCGCCCAGCGTGGTGAGGCGCACGTCCCGGAAATCCTGGTCGATGGGCGTGCGGTCGCGCAGGCTGGCGTCGCCGAAGTTGCGGTCGTCCAGCGCCGCGTTCGCCGAGACGGAAAGATCGACGAACCGCCGCGTTACCCCGACCCCGGCATGAAGCACGTCATACGATACGGGCTCGCGCGCGTCCTGGAACGCTCCCAGACTCGACCGGCTTTCCACGTAATGCGCCGCAGACACGTCGGTGCGCAGCTGCCAGTCGCGGTTCGGTTCAAAAGCACCCGACGCCGACGCCCCATACTGCCCGACATTCTCGCCGGGCAGGTTGGCATGTAGCGCCTGAGTGGCGAACGCGCGTCCCTCGACCCGGGTGCGCGCGAAATCGCCGCGAACGAACAGCTCGGGCGCGATGACCAGATACGCGTCGCTGCGGCGGTTGGTATTGCTGGCCAGGTAGTTGTTGGTCGCCTCGGCGGTCAGCGTCACCGACGGGAACAGGACGTAGGACCCGAACCGCGCGCCGCGCTGATCATAATCGGGCCGGGCGCGATCAGCGACTCCCTGGCCCTGGATCAGCGCCTGCGCGGCGCTCGGACCGGAATATAGAAGGGCGGCGACCGATACGCCAATGCAGAAAAGCGCCGCGATCCTCAATTATCCGCCCCCAACCCGTTTGATCGCGGCATACCGGCGGCCGCGTGATTTGAACAGGGCTCAATCCACGCCGCGCCGGGGAGTCCCGCGCGCGCCGCCGGCCGCGAGGCGAGCACCGGCATCGCCGGCGCCGGATCCGGTCGGCGCGGGGCGGGAAAAGGCATAGATGCCCGTGGCCAGCCAGATCAGCGTGATCAGCGAAAACGGGGCCACCAATCCCTCCTCCACCAGGCTGCGGAAATAGTTGACGGTCGTCATGCCGACCAGACACGCCAGCGCCACGCTGGGCCGGGCGATCTGACGGATCAGCGCCGCCCCCAGGATCACGACGCAGTTCAGGATCAGCAGCCCCATGCCCACCAGCCCCAGATCGACGCGCATCCCGATGAACGCGTTGTGGAAGTTGAACCCGCTCCGACTGGCGATCCCGCCCCAACGCCACAGTCCCTCGGCGTCGATGTTGCCCTGCCGCCAGAACGCGCCGTAACCATAGCCGAGACCCGGCCGGGCGGCGGACAAACGATCCGCGACCTCCCACAGATAGGTGCGCCCCGTAAGCGTCGCGTCCTTCTTCAGGACGTTCTGCCGGAATTCCGTGATAGCGGTCTCGATATCGTCGAGGAAGAAATAGGCCGCTACCAGCACGCACAAGGTCAGCATAGTCAGGGCCAACCGAAGCGTCGGCCTTACGACCACGAGAAGCGCCAACGGCGGGAATACGATCAGCGTGAGCGCGATCGACGAGGTGGTGCCGCCCGATTGCGCCAGCCACGCGAGCAGCAGCCCGAACGGCGCGGCGGCGATCGCGGCGAGCCGGGCCGGTCCCGGCTGCGCGCGGTCGCAGATCAGCGCCAGCGACAGGGCGCTGATCAGATAGCCGAGAGTTCCAACCTGATTCTTGCTGCCCATGGCCGCCACCAGCGGTGTTCCCGACGCCAGACTGAATGGGATGTAGGGGATCGTCAGCAGGCCCATGACCACGAGCGCCAGAAACAGGAGCAGGATCATCCGCTCCAGCCGCAGATTGCAACAGATGAGGATCGCGGCCACGAATGTCAGAAACAGCTCAAGCCCCACCCGCATCGAACGGCCAGGCGCGTCGGACCAAAGAGTGGAGACGATCGCCAGCAGCGGCAGGAGCAGGAGCGGGGACAAGCGCCCGATCTGGCCGGCACCGGTCAGGGGCTGTATGCCGATCACCAAGGCGGCGCTGGCGAAGAACAGCAGCACTCCGAAGAAGCCGATCACCGCCGCCACCGCCAGCGACAGCAGCGCCAGGCCCGCGAGCATTTCAGGCGTCGGCCGGAACAGCGTCCGCCGGACCTGGTGAGCAGCTACGCGGGGTGCGGGCGAGTAAGACCGCGGAGTCGCGACGAAGGCCTGGCGATTCACAAGCGATCCTGTCCTTTTCAATCGCCGTCTGTACCAGCACCGGCAAGCGAATCTACAATTATCGTGGCGAACTTCACGATGCATTAGTATGGTTGAAGCGGTCCGGCGGCGCGTCTCGGTGTCGATTCGCTCTCCTTACGAATCGCACGACATCGACCGCCGCGGCGATAGGAAGTCCGATCAACGTCGGACGCCCGAATGCACCCAGATAAATGAGGCGTGACAGCAACGTCGGCGGCTTCAGCCATTGAGTCTCGACCAGATCGTCTTGGTACTGTCGCGCAATCAGGCGATAAGGCGTAAGCATTTTATAAAGATTCAGTATCCTGTCGTAGTGTGTCTTGGGCTCGGTGGACGGCCACCAAGGCTTGTATCCTTGAGAATGGATGATCGGTGGAAGCCCTCCGACTAGGTGCAGCGCCCGCTCGCGCATAGTATAGCCCACTGTCCCAAGATACTGGATCACGTCGCGTCCACGCCGCAGAACGCGGATTGGTATGCCAGCGAAGCGCATACTTGCAAGTAGAGCGGTCAAGACCTCCTGATCACCCATCAGGTGAATGGGACGGGCGGAAAAGTCGAGCCGTTGGGCCGCGCGGTATTCGCTCGACCGCAGCAAAGCCTGCCACGCGGACAAGAGTTCGCGGTGTTCTCTTGTGACACCCAGCACGCAGCTATTGAATGCAAAGGGCAAGGATCTTCCAACATCCAGGCCCCACTGCTTGGTCCGAGTTTCGCCGAAGCTGCCATGGGTATCAATCATGGCTTCCTCGCATATTATAACCTCGGCCAATGTCGTGCGCATCAGTCGCGGCTCCGGCGATCGAGCGAAGCTGATGTCCGCGTCGATCCAGGTGACCGCGTCGTAGCCTTGATCAATCAACGCCGCCAACAGCGTCGGTTTTATATTGTAACCGTCCCAGTCTCCGTCGATCGGCAAGGCGTTTAGCTCGACCAGTGGGTAGTTGGCGACCCATTCTAAAAATGCGCCGTCTGGATCTGGATAAAATACATGCATCGACTGATCGGGCCAGTGATGCGCCAAGCTGGCCAGCAGCAGGCGGAGACCGGGCTCACAATCTTTCCGATTCTCGGCAATGCAGAGCGTCATCCTCATCGTTTCGGTCCTTCACCGACGTGACCGCATAGCTGGGAGGGCAAGTCGGCCGCCGCTTGCAACCGTCCGACATAGCCGTCGAGCGAGTGTCGCTCGCGCATCAGTGTGGCGGCAGCAGCGCCCATCCTGGCGGCGCGGTCGGGGTCGGTGATGAGTGATACGACCGCTGTCCGCAACGCATTCACATCGCCTGGCGGCACGAGCAGCCCCGTTTCGCCCGGGATTACAAAATCGGACAGTACGCGCCCCTCCGACGCGATGACCGGCGTGCCCGTCGCCATCGCCTCCGCGATCACCGCGAATCCAGCTGCGAAAGGTACGTCGTGCGTCGGTACGACCACGACGCGCGCGCGCCGGTAGAGATCGCGTAGATTCGCGTAGATTCGCGTAGTTACCATAGGATCGGAACTCAACATGATCGGGTTTGACCACCCGCATCGCATTTGCCGCGCCGACCCAGGTGCTATGGGAAGCGATCCGCGTGTCGATGCCCGTACCGGCGACGGCAAGGACCAGCGTATCGTAATCGCGGTTGGACGCGCCGGCGCTGGCCACCATCGCCTCGGTCGGTGCGGGATCGGTTCGGAAATATTCGGTATCGATCCCGTAACCGGTCGCTAGGCAACGACGAGGATCGATCCCGTGATGCAAGGCGAGCCGGTCCGCGAGCGAGCGTGACAAACAAGCAAAGATCACGTTCGGCATCGACTTCACCGCCGCCAGGACCAGCCGGAACTTGGCCGAGCCGAACTGCGGCCCGTGCGTCACCATGACGAGCGGCGTCCGCCGCCGCCTCACGCGCAACGCCAGCGCAACGAGAATTCCAATGTCCTCACCCGACGCGATGATCGCATCATAGCGATCCGCTCGACGCGCCACCAGCATCGCCAGCTTGAAACGGTGGGCCAGCAGCGCCCACTTGCGGTTGGGCTTAGCACCCTTATCATCAGGCCCCAACGTCGACAGGCTGACGACATCGGCACCGTTGACCTGCACGAATCGCTGATACTCGAACGTCGGCTCGCCCGGTGCAGCCCCAAGGTCTTGGCCGACATAGCCGTTCAATACATACAAATAGCGCTTCGTCACGACTGCGGTCTCAATAGTCATATGACATCCCTAATAGCCCGGGTCGACTACAGCCAGAGGACGATCTTAGCCGCCCAGTCGGCGGGAGGCGTCACCGGCTCCGCTGCCGAACGCCGGATGATCGGTCCCGGCCGAAGCCGCACGTCCCCGCGTTCTTGCCGCCGCAGCGAGCGGCCGATAAGGACGGAGCGTTAAGTTTCAGGAGCATCCATGTTGCGTGTGAAGTCCGGACCCTGCGCCCACGCCGTCGCGGCGCTCGCCCTGTCGCCCGTGCTCGCGGTCGCCGCCTGCGGCGTGTCGGCCCCGATCGGCACGCCCGTCGCGGTCGCGCCCAACCCCGACGACGAATACACCCTGTCGTCGGGCGACCGGATCCGCGTGATCGTCTTCGGCGAGGAGACGCTGACCGGCGAGTACGTCATCACCAGCGGCGGCAACCTCACATTCCCGCTGGTCGGCAACCTCCCCGCGACCAAGCGCACCGTCGAGCAGCTGCAGACCGCGCTCGCCGCCGCGCTGGCCGACGGGTACATCAACAACCCGCGCGTCAGCATCCAGGTGGTCTCGTTCCGCCCCTTCTACATCCTGGGCGAGGTGTCGCGGCCGGGCGAGTACCCCGTATCGACCGGGCTCACGCTGCAGCAGGCGGTGGCGTCGGCGGGCGGCTACACCTACCGCGCCAACACCCGCCGCGTGTTCCTGAAGCGCGCCAACGAAACGCAGGAGCGGCTGTTCGACCTGCGCGACGCGACCCCCGTCGTGATCCGCGCGGGCGATACGATCCGGATCGGCGAACGGCGCTTCTGAGCGGGCCCGGTATCTAGCGCGCGGCTTTCGGCTTGAAGGCCGGGTCGTATTCGATCTTGGCGTCGGCGCGCAGCTTGGCCATCGCATCGACCATCGTCTTCTGCGTGCGCTCGCGCCGCAGCATTCCGGTCGCCTGCTGCGTCCAGCCGGCGCTGGGTACGGCGGCGGGGGTGCGCGCGGTGATCGCACTGATGAAAGTCCCACCGTTGGCGGACAGGTCGAAGATCTGCCCGTTCGGCAGCGCGGCGATCTGGCGCGCCACCATCGACTCGACGGTGCCGGTGTCGAGCGACGATCGGCCGCGCGCGGCCGGCGTCTTGTCCGTGCGCAGCTTCGCCTCGATCGCGTCGAGCGATCCCAGCGCCGTCAGCGCCTTGACCTGGGTCGGGTCGCTCGGTGTCGGAAAGCGCAGCTGGTCGAGCGCCAGTCGCTCGCGGCGCGCGAACACGGCCGGATTGGCCTGGATGAACGCCCGCACTTCGGCGGGCGTCGGGGCACCGGACGCGGTCGCCAGCTTGCGCAGCGCCAGCGTGGCGAGCAGCGACTGTTCGAGCTGGCGTCGCCGGCCGACATATTCCGGCCCGCGATCCAGCCCCTGATCGCGCGCGGAGTCCGCCAGCAGGTTGCGCTCGATCACCCGGTTGAGGATCAGCGGCGCGAAGGTCTGGACGTCCTGGCCCGCCGGTACGCCCGCGGCCTCCGCCTCGGCGCGCAGCTCCTGCTGCGTGATCTCTTCCGAATTGACGACCGCGATGACCTGCCCGCCCGGCTTCTTGTCGCACGCCGTCATCGACGCCAGCGCGAAAAGGGCGGTGGAAACGGCGAGGACTCGTCGAGCCGGTCGCGTGGACGGTCGGCGCAGGCGCGTTGCTGACATTGGATTTTCCCCCCAAGGACGATGTTGGCAGATGATCGGCCCGCCACTAGCACCGCACGACGAATTGTCGAACATCCCCGCGCGCCGCCGCCCGTGCCTGATCGGGATGGCGGATCAAAGGCTTGGAACGAGCGGCGGGAATGTGCCATTCACCAAGCGCGATCGGGGCGCACACCCGGAGCAGGGGGGCGGGCGTCGGCGATGTCGGTTGAGGGTGGGACGGTTAAGGTGGATCGCATGCGCCGCAGGCGTCGGACAGGACGCAGCCGCGGTCGGCGCGCGGTCGGGCGCACCCTGGGCTTCTCGTTGTGGCTGGCGCTCGTGTCGCTGTTCCTGCTGTGGCAGGCGGCGACGTACCGTGGCTTCATGTCGCTGGTCGGCGAGTGGCAGTTCAATGCGTTCGGGCGTCACTACCCGACCTTCAACTACGTCGTGCTCGTATTCCTTCTGGGGCTGCCGGGCTATCTGTTGTTCCTCCGGCCCCGCAAGCCGAGGCGGGAGGAGCGCCCCGAAAGTGCGCTGATGCGGTCGGCCACCGCATTTCTCAAGGCGCTGTTCGGCGTCGCGGCGGGCCTGGGCGGGGCGATGCTGCTCGTCGCTCTCCTGCTGCTGTTCCTACCACGCGAATCGGGCGAGCTGCAGCGGATCGACCTGTCCAGGCCGCTCGTGGCCCAGCCGCATGACGGACCCGCGATCCTGTCGGGCGACATCATCTACGAACGTACCGCCGGCTTCGACGAGGACCTGCTGGTCGCCCGGCGTTCCTTCCGCTTCACGCCGGTGATCGGCGTGGGGAACGAGCCCGGCGATCTGCGCTTCTTCGTCCAGCTTCCGCCGGCCGACGAGCGGACGCGCCGGGGCGTCCGCTCTGTCAAGGGCGTGCTGAAGCGCAATGGACTGCCGGGGGAGATCGTGCGGCTGTTCCGCTATGCCGGCTACCGGCTGGACGAGCCGCATTACGTGCTGTTCGCCGAGCCGGCGGCGATGCGGTGGCCGTACCGGACCGCGCTTGCGCAATTCGCGGTCGGCGCGGTGCTGGCCCTGCTATTCGCGCTGCTGCAGCGTCGCCGAATCGGGCGATTCGGCGAACGCGAGCCCAAGGCCGAGCTCGAACCCGAACCGGCGGTCGAGCCGTCCGCCCGGCCGGTCTGAGGCTTGCTTTCGACGCGATTAAGCTAACGCCTTCACGCGGGCTTAGACGGACGGAGAACATGAGGGTGCATGACCAGCCCCCTCCATATGATGCTGCTCGCGACCGCGCTGGTGCCGAGCATGGCCATACCGCGGTCGGTAGGCAGCACGCCGGTCGAAGCGGCCTCGATGGAAGCGGCCTCGATGGAAGCGGCGCCGATCGAAGCGGTGGAGGTCGCCCGCGCCGCCCCGACGACAGGAACGGTCGCGGCCGGTCCGACCATCGTCGAGCAGGCGGACGACGGGCTGTTCTACATCACGGTGCGCGTGAACGACGCGTCCATTCAGTTCGTGGTCGACACCGGCGCCAGCGTCGTCGTCCTCAGCGCGCGCGACGCGGCGCGGGCCGGCGTCCTGGCGGCCGGCAGCGTCGCGGTGGACACGGCCGGGGGCGTCTCCTCCATGCGGCGCGCACGGATCGAGCGGGTCGTGCTGGCGGGGCAAACGATGCAAGGCGTCGACGCCGCGATCGTCGACCGGCATCTCGAAACATCGTTGCTCGGCCAGAGCGCGCTGTCTCAGCTCGGTTCGGTAACGTTCCGCAAGACCCGGCTCGAGCTGGAATAGCGGCGACGACGACGGAGCATCCCGCCGACGATCATGAAGCCTGCGATCATGGTCGCCCAGGTCGCGGGTTCGGGCACCGCCGGCGCGATCGGCGGCGTCGGCGTATCGGGGCCGGGCGTGTCGGGTCCGGGCGTTCCCGGACCCGGAGGGTTGGGGCCTCCCGTCACGGGAGGAACAGGCGCTCCCGTGCCCGGCAATATCGGAAGCTCCGTTCCCGGCGTGACCGGCGCGACGGGCGCTATCACGACGGCGGGGCTGGATCCCGAGCCTCCGAATCCCGCGCCGGGGAAGGGGAAGGATGCGGGGCCCGAGCCGTCGCCGCCGGGCCCCGCGCCACCGCCGGGCCCTGCGCCGCCGGGCGCGCCACCGACCGGTCCGGGCGCCGCGAACGGCGCCGCCGCGTCCGGCGCGAACGCCGGAGCGCCGGGGCCTCCTCCCGCACCCAGCGGGCCGGGCGCACCGAAGATCGCAGGAGCGCCGGGGCCGCCCGGCACCCGCGCGAGGAACGCCCTGAGCGGCGCGAAGTCATTCGGCCCGCCTGCCCCTAAACCGTCATAGATAGGATTCAGGATCCGGGCGAGGGTGATCGGCGGGAACGCCGCGCCGAACGCCCCGAGCGTCGGGCCGTCGGTGATGAACAACGACCGTTCCTGACGAGGCAGGATCGCGAGCACCAGCGCGAGTCCGGAGATGCTGCCGACCAGCCATTTCTGGCGTCGGTGATTCTGGCCGTATAAGCCTGCTGTTTCGGTCATACGCATACCCCTATCACGCTGTTATGAACGGTTGAACGCACAAAGGGAACATCCGGTCCTGCACCGGGACGCGGATGATCGACATGCGAAGATATCCTACGTGGCATTCGACATGCTTGCTTATTGAGCGCGCCCGCTTACCACCGCGGGGAATATGCATGTTGGTCGACGAAAAGCCGGTTCTTGGGCCCGTACGGGCGTCACCCTGACATTGTGCGCCACGGGCCTGGCCAGCTGTAGCGTCGCGCCGGGGCCGCGCGACGATGTCCAACGAATCAACGATTCGCTGCTTGCGCTGCTCACCTCCGACGGTCGGCGGATCTGCGTCGATGCCAAGACCTACGGCGAGCCGCTCGGCATCTTCCGCACCATGCTGCCCGCCCCCGATCCCGCCAAACGGCCGCTCGGCTGGTTTCCGCCGCGTCCGCTCGAGTTCGGGCCGTCGCTCGGGGCCAGACAGCTCGTGGACGTCGAGCTGCGCGGCGAACGTGTCGTGCTGCCCGAGCGTAGCCAGCCCCGCGACCGACTGCCGGTGACGCGGCAGGTGCAGCTCAACAGCCTGGCCGCCGACGGCGCGCTGATGACGCCCCACGGCAGCACCAGCTTTCGGTCCAACCCGGCCGCGCCGCGCGCCACCGTGCGCTGGTGGCCGCTCAACCGCTTCGATTCGAAATGCGGACCCGTCTACACTTTCTCCAAGCCGGTGGTGTTCCGCGGCGCGGCGTTCGTGACCGTGACTGCGGGCCATCGCGGCTCCACCTATGCTTTCAGCGAATCGGGCGCGGGTTGGGCCCCGGTCGCCAAATGGAGCACCTGGCTCTACTGATCAGGACGCGGCCATCTGGGCCGCGCCGTCAGTCAGGCACTGCGTCTTGTTCGATCGCGGGAACTGCCGGCAGTTCCACAGCGCCCTGTCGTTGCCCTCGCCGCGGCGCGTGAAGTGGAAGCTGAGCGCCTGACGCTGCTCCCGGCTCAGCGGCAGCGACCGGCCCATGCCCGACGGGTCGCCCCAGCCGAGCACCTCGCAGGTCGGCTTGCCCTTGCACAACGCCACCGCGGCGGTCGCGTAGTTGCCGGGGAAGACGTCGGGGTCGAGCTGGAGGAAATACTGGTTCGCGTCCGCTTCCGCCCCGCGGACCAACGCGCCGCGCAGCGACTTTTCGCGGACACCCTCGATCGCCATCGGCGCGGGCAGGGGAGCGGTCGCCGCCCCCGCCTCCGTCATGGTCGGGAGCGACAAGGTGAAACCGTCGGCCGGCGGCGTCGCGCCTTCCTCCAGATGGACCGGAGACAAGACGGCGAGCCCGGCCTCCCGGGGCTCCTCGCCGTTCGCCGGTCGGCCGAACGCCGCCCTCGTGCCCCAATAGCCGCGCCAGCGATAGAAAATGTGCGGGCCGATCTGCGCGATCTTATCCTGCGAGCTCGCCCAATACGGGACGACGTAGTCGGCATGGTAGTGCGTGGCGAAACCGACGCTCTTGTCGACCGCGCCGTTCAGCGCGACGTGCGCCAACGCCTGCGCCCGCATCCAGGCCGCGGCGGACGGACGACGGCGCAGCAGCGATCCGTCGCAAGTGAAGGTGAACTGGCACCCGGTGGTCCGCTCCGACCCCTGGAACACGACAGCGCATACCGTCCGGGGAAAGGCCGGGTGCCGTGCGCGGTTGAGGATCACCTGCATGACCGCGCGTTGCCCGACCGCGTCGTCGCCGATCTCGTACCAGCTCGCCGCGGCCAAGCAGTCGACCGCGCGCTCGCGCGACGCTGGCGCGACCGCGGCCAGAAAGGGAGCCGCCGCCGGCAGCGGCCCGGCGACGATCGGCCGTTCGGCGTTGAGCACGCGCGCCGCTTCCGGCGGCACCTCCAACAGCCGCTGCTCCTCGACGGGTGGGGGAGCGAGTCGCGACGGCACCGACTCGGTCTTCGCACGACGTTCGTCCTGTCCGTCGCCGATGCTTGCTGCCGCCCAGAACACCACCGCCGCGAATAGCGCGACCACCAGCAGCGCCGCCGCCACCAGCGCGGGACGGGCCGCCGGACCGCGCAAGGCTTGCATGGCATGGGCCGCCCACGCCTCCGCGCGGTCGCGCGACCGACGAAGCGACGATCGAAGATCGTTCCTGGGGTAGGTCGTCGCTGTCATCATCGGCCTCGCTTCACGGTGCCCCTGCCCAACGCCCTGAAAGGCGAACCGTCGACGGCGAAACCCGGACGGTCGGGCCGGTCGAACGGTCACGCTGATCGCGACCATCCCGGCTGGGGGCGTTTCGGCCCGCCGGTCGGGTTGCGCAAGCGGGAACGCCGTACCGACCGGGGACACTCGGACGGCTCAACCGTCCGGTGCGGCTCTGGTTCCGATTCGGGGCGACCGCGTCCCGCCGTCAGGGAAGCTTGCAGGTCACCGATTGGGGAAAGCGGCACCGCTCGCCGGTCTTGGTATAGGCGATCCAGTCGAACTCCGCCGCGACGGGCGTCCGCGCCGCGTCGAACGGCCCCAACCAATCCTCGATGTTCTTGGTGCCGTTCCACAGCGACAGGATCAGGTTTCCGGGCACCTTGGGCAGGTCGGTGCCGCTCGCGTCGCGCACCAGCTTGCCGTTGACGTACCAACGGATCCGGCCGGGCGTCCAGTTGAACGCGTAGTCGTTGAACCCGGCGGCGGTGTCGAAGCCGAGCTCGGGCAGCGTGCCGTGATCGCCCTTGCCGCTGGCGAAAAAGTTGAGCTGAACGGTGCCGCTGCTCTTGCCCAGGAACTCGAAATCGATCTCGTCATGGACCGGGGTCAACGGCTTACCCGAATAGGTGAACATGTTCGAGTTCAGGCCGGACCCGGCGGCGGTCCGCATCCGCACCTCGTAGGTGCCGTATCCGAACGGGACCGTCGACTTGATCTCGCCGCAGCGGTACGGGCGCAGCCGGTCGGCCGCGCGGCCCAGCCGAATCTGCAGCACGCCCTTGCTCACCGACACGTTGTCGCGCGACCAGGTGCACCCTTGGTGGTCGCCGTTCGTCCAGTCATCCGACACGGTCCACCGCGCGGCGTCGATCCGGTCGAGCGGATCGAAGAACGATCCATGCTCCTGCGGCATCGCGAACGACGGCGTCGGAGTCGGCGCTTTCGCCTGCGGCACCGGCAAGGCACCGGTCGACCCGTTGAGCAGGACCGACCCCGCCGCGACGCCGCTCAGCAGCAACGACCAGCCGACCACGCGCCGGCCGGCTCCGCCGTTAGTTGACGTAGTACCCTTTGAACTTCTTATGATAGCCATAGACGTCCTCCTGCCCGGTGCTGCCGAACTTGCGGATGTCGACCTGAGTCAGCGCCACGCCGAATACCTTGGCGCGCACGCCGATCAGCAGGTCTAGCGCGGTGTCGACCGCGCGCAACGATGTGCTACGCCACCGCGCGAGTAGGATCACCGCGTCCGCCAGGCTCGCGACCGAGCGGGCGTCGGCGATGCCCAGGATCGGCGCGGTATCGATCACGACATACTCGAACCTGTCCTTGAGCGTCGCCAGCAGCGCGCCTACCATCCTAGGCGTGAGCAGGTCGCGCCCGTCGTCGGGCGCGCGGTCGGTGCCCAGAACCATCAGATCGGTATCGGGATCTCGGAGAAGGCCGTCCTCGACCGGGAGATCGCCCGCCAGTACCTCGAACAGGCGGCCGGGCCGACCGTTCAGCAGCGCGTCGCTCGCCGAATGGCGCCGAACGTCGCAATCGACGAGCACGGTGGTTGCGCCCGACATGGCGAGTGTCCGCGCCAGGCACAGCGCGGTGGTGGTCTTGCCCTCGCGCGGCAGCGCCGACGTGATGGCGAGCACGCGCGGCTGGCGGCGGCCGCGCAGCGTCACCGACGCCCTGAGGTTGCGCAGCGCCTCCGCGAAGGTGGAGAGCGGATGGGAGATGATGTACTCCTCCGGCGTCTCCGTGCTGCGCAGCGTGCCCAGCGTCGATCCGATCTCGGGCACGGAACCCAGATAACGCGCCCCGAGCCGGCGTTCCACATCCGCCTTGGTCTTGATGCCACCATCCAGGAACTCGGCCAGCGCGACCGCGGAGATGCTGGCGACCAGTCCAGCCAGAAGTCCGATGACGTAGATCAGCGGAACGTTGGGCGACGAGGGCTGCGTCGCCGGGACCGCCGGGGACGACATGGACGCGATCGGCTGTTCGAGGCCGTCGCGCGCCGCGGTCCCGCGCGACTTGTTCAGGAACGCCTCGTAGATGGTGCGCGCGGCCTGCGCCTTGCGGTCCAGCTCGAGATAGCCGACCTGCGACGATGCATTGGCGGCGAGTCTGGAGCGGGCCTGCGCCTGACCGCCCTCGAGCGAGGCAAGGCCGGACGCTGCGACGCGGACCTCGCCCTCCAGGCTCGTCAGGATGCGGTTGGTCTCGGCCTGGATCTGGCGCTGTACATCCTTCAGTCGTTCCTCTTCCTGCGCCACCGACGGGTGGCGAGAACCGTAGCGGGCACGAAGCTGGGCGAGGTTGCGGCTGCTGTCCGCTTCCTGCGAGCGTAGCGAGCCGACGGTGCCCGAGCTGAGCGTCGAGGTCACGTCGCTGCCGCCGCCGCCCGAGCGGAGCTGCTGGCGCGCCGCGCCGAGCCGGCCCTGACGCTCGGCGAGCTGCGCGCGCGCCGCCTGGACCTGCTGGTTGAGCGTGGAGTTCTCCTGCTCGGCCATGGTCGCGCCTTCCGAGCTCATCAGCCCGTTGGCGATCTTGTAATTTTGCAGCGCCCGATCGGCCTGTTCCGCCTCGCCGCGCAGTTGGTTCAGGCGGCTGTCGATCTGACCGTTCAGCTGCGTGGCGCTCAGTTCGCGGGCCTCGTTGATGCTGGCGAGGTATTGGACGATGTATTGGTTGGCGATGCGTGCCGACTGGACGGGCGACAACGTGCTCGCCGACACCTCGATCAGCGCGGTCTGGCCCGCGCGCCGGATGTTGACGACCGATCGTAGCCGCTGCGCGGCCGTCGACAGCCGCGCTCGCTCCTGCGCGGGGGTCGGCTCGCGCCCGTCATCGGCGACCGGACCGCCGCCGAACGTCGGATCGTCCAGCAGGTCCAGCGCGCGGACGACCCTGGCCGACAGCTGCGGCGAGTCGATCACGAGGATCTGCGTGTCGATGAAGTCGGACGAGGGCGCTTGGTCGGCGGTGGCCGCGCCGTTCTGCTGCACGGGATCGCCGCGGCGCGGCTCGACGAGCACGGTAGCGACCGAGCTGTACTGCTTGGGCGCGAGGCTGGCGTACGCCACCGCGGCACCAAGGACAACCGCGAACACTCCCAGGAAAATCCATATCCGCCGCCAGAAGATGATCAGCAGCGTTTTGGGATCGGGCAGGAGCGAGCTCGCGCCGACGCCCGCCTCGTTCGGCTCCGGCGGAGTATCGTGATCATCCGGCACAAGCGGTCCGAGAGGCACTGTGTTCAAGTCGTCGTCCCCATACGCGTTCGGGCGGCACCGGGCGGACTTTTCCATCACCGACCCCGATGCCTTTAACTCGAAATGGTTCAACGCGCCCTTAAAAAATGCTCGCTCCGGCGAACTCGGCCGTTCATGCGGCGGCAGGTGGGTTGAGGATCCCCGCACGTACGGATCGTTCCGGCGCGCGCCGTGGGTCATGGAGGCGTGAAGTGCAGTCGTTGGCTGGGTCGCTGGGTCGTCGCAGTGGGGAGGTGCCCGGGCGGGCGCCGATACATGTCCTGCTCGTCGCCGTTATCGTCGCATTACAGGGCATCGAGGTCTCCGACAGTTCATCGCTGCTGAACACGCGCCTCGTGTGGGCGGCTTACCCGGTCTGCATCGGCACGCTCGCCGCCTCGCTCGGTTTCGCCCTCGCGCAGGGCCACGCCGTTGCCGGGTGGCGCGCATTCGCGACCGATCGGCTGCGCAGGACCGCTCCCGTTCACGCCGCCGCCGTCCTGCTCGCCGCTTTCGCGATCGGGCCGCTGGTCACGAATTTGGGGATGCGGAGCTATTTTTCCGATCCGCAGACCTACGCATACCTGCTCAATCTGGTGGCGTGGCCGCGGTTTACGCTGCCCGGCGTGTTCGAATTCAACAATCTTTCGGGGATAGTCAATCGCAACGTCTGGGTTGCGCCGATCGGTTTGGTATTGCTGGTCGCGGCCTGCGTCGGTCCGGATCGTCGGATCACCAAGCATGCTCCTATCGCACTCGCCGCCGTCGTCGGGCTTGCCGCCGTCACCCTCGAAATGTCGGGAGTATCGTCGGGCGATTCATCCGGCCCGGCGGCCCAGTTCCTGCGCGGCGACGCCCTGAGCGCGCTGTTGGGCGGGCTGATCGGCATTGCTGCATTTCGCGTGCGTGCGCGCGTGCCGTCCGATCGTCGCCTGGCCGCCGGCGCGATCGCGGTTGTCGGCGCGCTGGCATTTTTCGGAAATGCGTCCTGGGCGGCGTCGGCTTGGTTCCGCGTCATCTGTGCCCCACCAATCGCCTACGCCGCCCTGTACCTGTCGATGCGACGGTTGCCGGGCGCGCTCGCCGCACCGCGGCTGGAGCCTTACCTGACAGGTGTTTTCCTGTTCAGCTTCCCGCTGCAGCAGCTGCTGATCGAAGAAGGGCCGGTGCGGCAGAACGTGTTCCTGAACATCGCCGTGGGCGGCAGCCTCGCGCTCGCGCTTGCGCTCATGCTGCGACGAGTCGTCGGGTGGGTGCTTTTGGGTGAGCGGCGGCGCGGCACCGCGCCGGTCGCGGCGGCCGGGGAGGGGAGGCCGCTTCCCCCACGGCGGCGGAACGGTCATGTCCCGCTCGGGCCGGCGCTTGCCTATTTCGCGGTTGCGGCGATCTTGATCCTGGTATGCCTGGGGTTGATGGCGATGCTTTATCTGGCATTCCAATCGGACCCTGGAGGGATCTGACCACCGGTGCGGGCCGACAAGGCGTTAACTTCGAGCCGCAACAGCTTCGTAACGGTTTGCGCCACATCACAAACCCCACCGAGCGGAGGCTTCGATGATGGCTGTTCCCAAGACGAAGGTTCCCCAAACCATCGCGAGCCCGCGCCGCGACCAGGTGGCGGCGATGGCCGACCCCCCGCATCCCATGCATCAGGAGTTGCTGCGGCGCGTGACGGCCGCAGACATGGATGCGGGCCCGGCCGCCTCGATCCCGCTGAGCAGGCCGGCGCGGCTTGCGACCATCTTCTATCTGGGCCTTGGATCGTGGGGGTTGCTCGGCCTGCTCGGCTATTCCATCGTACGACTTGCCTGATCGCGGTCGCGGTCGCGGTACCGGACCGCCGAGCGCGCAGGGGACGGCCAGATGGGAATCCTTAGTTTCCGGCGCGGCTTTTCTCGGAGCCGGGTCGCCCCGCGCGTCTATGCGATCGGCGACATCCACGGCCGTCTGGACCTGCTCGCCGAGCTGACCAAGCTGATCCGGATCGACGTCGCGGGCCGCGCTCACCGCCCGACGCGCATCGTCATCCTGGGCGATTTCATAGATCGCGGCTGCGACTCGGCGTCATTGATCCGTTTATTCATGCGGCTCAGGGAGGAGCGGGACTTCGTCATCCTGAAGGGTAACCACGAGGCGGCTATGTGCGACGCCCTGAACGGCGACCATGCCGCGCTCGATTTGTGGCTCGCGCATGGCGGGAGGGCGACGCTGGCCAGCTTCGGCGTCGACGCGGCAGCGCCTGACTTGGAGGACGGCCCTCGACTGCTCCGCGCCGCGCGCTTGGCGATACCCAAGCCGGTCCGGTCGTGGCTCGCGGGGCTGCCGACGCACATGCGGTCCGACGACCATTATTTCGTGCATGCAGGCGTACGGCCGGGCGTCGGGCTGGATGAGCAGACCGATGAAGACCGGTTGTGGATCGGCGACGAGTTCACCGGGAGCCTCGCGGATCACGGCGCGGTGATCGTGCATGGCCATACGGTCTGCGAAGGCGGAGTGCATTTAGGCGCGAACCGCATCGGCGTGGACACCGGGGCATATCGCACCGGACGTTTATCTGCCGTCGGCCTTGAAGCTGGAAACGCCTGGATCGTCGCTACGGCGTCCACAGGCAATAGCGCGCGATTACGAAGCCGGGCGGACGACCCGACGATCAAACGCGTCGCTCAGTAGGCTCCGCGCGCGAGGCACACGGCGGGGATCGTCTTGAACAGGATCCGCACGTCGCCCATCGCCGACTTGCTTCGGACGTAGGTGACATCGCAGGCGATCCGCCGGCGGTAGCTCGTACCGTTGCGACCGCTGATCTGCCACAGACCGGTAATTCCCGGGCGCACCCGGCAATATGTCGCCAGATAACGGCCATAACGGTGGGATTCCGCCTGCACGATCGGCCGCGGGCCGACGATGCTCATCGAGCCGTTCAGCACGTTGAGGATCTGAGGAAGTTCGTCCAGGCTCGTCTTGCGCAGGACCGATCCTACCTTGATGATGCGCGGATCGTTACGCAGTTTGCGGTCCCGATCCCACTCCGCACGCGCAACCGGATCGTCCTCCAACACGCGGGCGAGGATGCCGTCGGCATCGGTGTGCATGGTCCGGAACTTGAAGCAAGTGAACAACGCCCCGCCGCGTCCGACCCGCCGCTGCCGATAGAGCACCGGTCCGCCCGACAGGATGATGGTCAACGCGACCAGGATCATGAGCGGGGCGAAAAAGGCCAGCGCGGCGAGCGCGATCACGATGTCGATGGCGCGGGTAATCCGCTCCGCCGAGAAATCCGTGCTTGCGAGAAGCGGCGGCCCTGCAGGCGCGGATGTCGTGCCGACGAACGAGCCGAGGTCTCTCAACCCCGGGCCACCCTCCGCCGATGACAAGTCGAATTCCCTGAACACCCGCACGCTCCCACCTTTACAACAGGCGATCAAAACGCGATCGTTCTGCGACGCAGCAAAGTGTATCCCATATTACACCCGACCCGACAAGCCCGTTCGACACCGATCGGCTTGGGATGAACAAGCAAACTGTCTCGTTTTTGAGCGCTTCGGTCGTTCCCGAAACGTAACCGGTCGCCATAAGTCGAAGGTCTCAAGATCAAGTGGACGGGGACATGTGGACCAAGTCCGATATTTCAGGAGCTATGCTCTCCTGCGCGCGACGCCTTATCAACCGCATTACCGGGCGTTCGACGAGGAGCCAACTCGCCCAGCCGAGCGCGATGGCGGCCGTCCAAGTCAGGAGGCCCAGTAACAATGGGTCGGTCACGGCGAACAGATGGGTGAAGAGGCGCTGGACCGGCCACGCATATAGATAGACGCCGTAGGAAATGTCGTTCCGGTTGTTGATTCGCGCCAGCCAGGTCGACCCGCCCAGCTGCGCGCCGGCGATCATGAGATAGCCGCCGCAGACCGCGATCCCGATGTCGGCGATCGGCGCGATCGGAAGCGTGACCGCCAGTCCGACCGCCGCGAGCAGCATCGGAGCGCGCCCGAAAGGGATGCGATGCCGAAGGACGTGGAACGAAGCCCCCGTCAGGAACATGCCGACCAGGCGTATGCCGGCCGCCGGCGCGGCAGGTAGCAGAGCGGGCCGCGACAGCTGGCCCATCCAGTCCGCGGGGACTGCGCGCGATGCAGCGAGGCACAGAATCGCCGACGACAGGAGAAGCGCCGGACGCCGCAACAGCCCCAAGCGAGCGAACGCGATCACAATCAGATAGCAGGCGAACTCATACTGTATGGTCCACATCGCCCCGTTCAGGGACGTGGTCCAATCACCGTAATGTTGACCGGGAAAGGCCCCGGCGATCATCGGCCTGGCGAGCACGGCCATGCGCATGACGGCCGCCACGACCGTCCTGTCCAGACCATGCTCGAGCCGGGCTCCCGCGAGCGGCGCCGCTACCAGAAGGCAGAATAGCGACGCCGCGATGAAAGCGGGATAGATGCGCGCCGACCTCTTGCCCAGGTAGGACAGGGCGGAGCGGCTGTTCAGGAAACTCGCCGTGATCAGATAGCCGCTGATGATGAAGAACCCGTCGACGGCCAGTTCGCCGAACGATGTGGTGCCGGTCAGGCCGGTCAGGAGTTCACGGTCGCGGTTGCCGTCCAGCAACTCGGGAACATGCGAGACGATAACCAGCGAAGCGAACAACAATCGCAACGCGCCGAATGCGTTGTCGTGTTTGGGCGTCATCATCGAAGTGGCGTTCCTTCAATCCCGCGATCGAACGGCGACAGCATGGACGCGTTCGAGTCGCCCGCACCGATCGTCGGAGACGACGGCCATAGGATCGAATGATGAAGGAACCGGCGAGTTGATCGGCCACGGGCGTGAGCCTGATCGACGATCGATGAGACCAACCATGGATCCGACCTCGAGTAAGGTCGTCGACCGTCCTCGCATCGCCTAGATTGTTGCGCTTGTTCGTCCCGGAGCGGCACATCCGATGCCGCATCTGCGAAGAAAAGCTGGACAAAAGGCTTAAAGTTCGGTTAGCGAAGGGATCGAGAGCGTCGGTAGGCAGTTACGTTTTCTACCGATGATTACCGCGTCCCGATGGGCGCCTTATGCAAAAGGGACACGAAAATGCGGAAATATCTACTGACCGGCCTAGCCATGTTGGCGCCTGCGGCCGCCAACGCGCAAACGCCGACGCCGACCATCATTTTCACACCCAACTCGTTCGCGATCCCGAACTTCACCAGCGCCCAGATTTTCGAGAATTTCGAGGGCGGCGGCATGAACAACACCCAATATAACCCCGGCTCTCAGCAGAACGCTGCCAGCGTCAATGCGGGTTTCACGCAGACGGTATCGGGCGACGTGCCGATCTTCTCGGGCACCGTGCCGGGCGAGTCGACCAATCCCGATGGCGGTGGCGACAAATACCTGGCGATCCAGAACGGTAGCTTCACCGTGAATTTCGGGTCGGCGGGCGTTCAGTTCCTTTCGTTCATCTTCGGTTCGCTCGACTCGTACAATACGCTGACATTGTCGTTTGCGAACGGTACGTCGTCGACCTTTGCGGGTACCCAGATCATCGGTCAGTCCGGCGTGGGTCCGTTCAACTCGAACGTCAACGGCCGGGTCAGCTTCGACCTGGGCGGTCAGTCGTCGATCACCCGCGCCGCATTCGGTAGCATGCAGCAGGGCTTCGTGGCTTTCGAGATCGACGAGCTCGCGGCCGCCGTGCCTGAGCCCGCGACTTGGGCGCTGATGATCCTCGGTTTCGGCCTGATCGGTTCGCAGCTGCGCGCCACCCGTCGCCGTACGAAGGTAACCTTCGCCTAAACGACCGGGTTATGAGAACGGTAAGGGCGTCTCCTCAAAAGAGGGGGCGCCCTTGTCGTTTGCGGCACCGTTCGAGCGGGCGAGGTATCGGGAGATCCGGCGATGACTATTTACGACGTTCTCACACTGGCGATCTTCGCCGGTCTGATCGTGTTGTTTCTTCAGCGATCGGTCGACCCCGATGCGCCGGAGGATCACCTGTGGCAGTATCTGGTCGCCGCCGTCGGCTGTGCCGTCGCCAATTACGCCGGCAACGAGGGCTATGCGGTCGGCGCGGTGGTACTGATCATCGCGACGTTAGCCTTTATCAACTATGTTCTACGCCCGTTCCCCAGCATCACGTTTCGTTAAAGGGGCTTGGCGACCACGAGATCGCAGGCATCGCGGAGCGGAGATCAGCTACGCGCGCGCTGTGCTTGGCATAATCAACAGCGGCTGGCGTCGGCCTGAAACGCCGCGAGTCGCCGGTTGGATCAAACGATAGAACTTCGATCAGTGGACCAACTGCCCGCAGGTGCGTCGAGATCGCGTCGGGTTTTAAGTCCTGACACCTTCATATGGTCCGGTAATCAATTGGTCGACCGGCCTGGCTATCCTGCACCACGCTCTTGGCTCGCAGCGAGCAAATTTGACGGCCTAGGCGCGCCCTACCAGCACTTGGCGACCTACGGGACTCGTCGCGTTCATCATCGAATATGCGAAACGATCGAGCGCAGCGTCCACGTTGCCGATATCGACTCCGACGGTCGAAATGCGCACGAGTACGCCGTCCGGAACCACGCCCCGCAGCACGCTGTGGATGATGGCGCCGTATTCCTCGGCGGTGTTGCGCGGGAAGTCGCGGGCGATCCGCGTCCAGTAAACCAGCCTTTCCACACGCTCGTCGCGTTCGGCGGTAAAGCGGCGCGCATGGACCTCGCGGTCGCCGGGAAAACGGAAGTCCGCATCCTCAAATTGATTAATGCGGAAACCCTGACCTGGATAGCAGGTCTCGGGCCGGTGAAGCTGCAACGTCCCGCCTTGCGTGCTGCCATAAGCGATCAGCAGCATCATCGTCGGCAGACCAGGTGCCTGGTACACCCTGGTAAGCAATTGGTCGTAACCGTCCTTGTTCTCGCTCTCCTCGCTCGCGGTGACGATGCCGACCGGCGTGGTTATATTCCAGGGACCGATGCTTCTTGGCACCAACTCACCAAGCTTGCGCCGCGCCAGACGCCGCTCCTCGCGCCGCGGCGTCGCGGCGAACGCTCCCGCCGCGGTGAGCGTCATCGCGCCGCCGACGACAAAGGCGCGGCGGTTCATCGACGCGGGCGGAGACGGATCGCGGCTGCTCACGCCGGGATGCTCCGGCGATGCCAAAGCCGTCCGAGCAGTCCGTCGAACGCCATGGTGCCGAGAAGCGCGATGACGAACATCGCCATGCCCGCGAACTGGTGCAAGAAGCCCTGTGCGGCCTCGTTGCCCAAATAATAAGTGATCAGCACCAGCAGGATGACGCGGATGAAGTTGGCGAGCACGGCCATCACCACGATGGCGCAGAACATCACCGCCATGTAGGCCGCGTCACCGCTATGCCTGATATAGGCGTAGAACAGGCCGATCGCGCTCAGGCTGATCAACGAGTTGAGACCGCCGCACGCCGCCTTCACCTCCAGCGTATATTGCTCGATGAAGATGACCAGCCCGGTCTGCGCGACCGGTAGCCCGAGCATGCTGAGCAGCGACACCGCGCCGGCGGATATCTGCAGCCGAAGCGGCTGCGTCGCCGCAGCCACCACGCTGCCCGGCGGCGGAAGCACGAACAGGAAATAGAGGATCGGGAACCATGCTTGGCGGATGCCGCCCATGCCGACGAACAGATACAAGGTCGCGCAGAGCGCGCCGTAGCACGCCGCGGCCTCCAGCACTTCGCTGCCGACGATCCGCGCCGCCGTGTATCCGAGTAACGCGCCGACAAGCGTTCCGCCGCCGAGCCAGGGGGAGCCCAGCAGGGCGTGACGCTTGATCGCCGGCCAACGCCGCACGAACAGCCAGATCGCGATGGCGAGCACGATCGGTCCGTGGGCGCCCTGCTCGGTCGACCAGGATTTGTTCGCAACCCGCTGCAATGTCGGGATCACCATGGAGAGTACCCCGACGGCGATCGGGACCAACGCCCAATTGATCCGCCACCCGGGTACGATCTTCGCAAGACCGGGTAATTCGACTCGGGACTGAACGGTCATGTTGATCGCCTCGATACCCCTGAAGCAAGGCTCGATCGGTGGCTACCTACGCAGCAATCCGACGAACATCGGAAACGCTTAGCGGCTAATCGTGAATTTTGATAGAGTGGATCGCCGAAGCCGGTCCAAGGACGGCACGATGCGACGCGGCGGACGATCGACCGTCGGCTCGACTAGGTGGGGGTAACGACGACGCCTCGCGGCAGTACGCGATGGAAACCGGACCAAAGGCGGATGAGGCTACCGGTCCAGGGATCCGCGAGGCGCAGGGCATGCCGCCACACCTGTTCATAAGCTGCGTGGCCCCGAGGATCGTCAGCCCGCGACCGCCGTTTTCAGCGTTTCGACCAGATCGGTCCGCTCCCAGGTGAAATAACCGCCCTGCGCCTCGCGCCCGAAATGGCCGTATGCGGCGGTGCGCTGATAGATGGGCGCGTTCAGGCTCAGATGCTCGCGGATGCCCTTGGGCGTCAATCGGACCAGTTGGGGCAGCACCCGCTCGAGCACCGCCTCCTCGACCGTCCCGGTGCCGTGCGTGTCGACATGGACCGACAGCGGCTCGGCCACGCCGATCGCGTAGGAAAGCTGGATCGTGCAGCGCTTGGCGAGCCCCGCGGCGACGACGTTCTTGGCGAGATAACGCGAGATATAGGCCGCCGACCGGTCGACCTTGGTCGGATCCTTGCCCGAGAACGCGCCGCCGCCGTGCGGGGCCGCGCCGCCGTAGGTGTCGACGATGATCTTGCGCCCGGTCAGCCCGGCGTCGCCGTCCGGCCCGCCGATCTCGAACGCGCCGGTCGGGTTGATGTAGACCTTCGTCTCGGGCGTAATGAAGCCGTTCGGGAGCACGTCGCGGAGCACGCCCTCGACATAGCTGCGGAGCTCGGCGTAGCGAGCCGGATCGGCATTGTCTCCTTTCTCGCAGTAGCCAGCCTTATGCTGGGTCGATACGACGAGCGCGGTCGCCGCGACGGGAACGCCGTTCTCATACCGGAGCGAGACCTGGCTTTTGGCGTCCGGCTCGAGGAACGGGGCCGCACCCGAATGCCGGTCGGCCGCCATTCGCTCCAGGATCTTGTGGCTGTAATACAGGGTCGCGGGCATCAGGCCCGGCGTCTCGTCGCTGGCGTAACCGAACATGATGCCCTGGTCGCCCGCGCCCTCGTCCTTGTTCCCGCTCTCGTCCACGCCCATCGCGATCTCGGCGGATTGGCCATGGAGGTTGTTGGAGAAGCTGAACGTTTCCCAATGAAAACCCGACTGCTCGTAGCCGATGCGCTTGACCGTAGCGCGCACGGCCGCCTCGATTTCGTCCATCACACCCGGCGCCCATTCGCCGCGCTCATACACCCCGCGCCCACGGATCTCGCCCGCCAGCACGACCATGTTGGTCGTGCACATCGTCTCGCATGCGACGCGCGCTTGGCTGTCCTTGGACAGGAACAGGTCGACCACCGCGTCCGAGATCTGGTCGGCGACCTTGTCGGGATGGCCCTCGGACACGGACTCGGACGTGAAGGTGAAGGACGTGCGCATACGGTCGGGAACCCTCGTCATATAAAGAAAGCTTTATATGTCCGTTAGCGAGCGCGACGCCGAATGGCAACGGCCAGCCCGAGCAGCGGCGCCGCGACCAGCGCAGCGAGCAGATTGCCGAAGCGCGAGAAGAGCGTGGGGGGGAGGGCGGGGGGGATGGGCAGCTCGACCGCGCCCGCCGTCTCGTGCGGGATCGTGGCCAGCAGCCGGCCATCGGCCGCGATCACCGCGGAGATGCCCGTCGGCGTCGCGCGGACGATCGGTAGTCCTTCCTCCACCGCGCGCATCCGCGCCTGCGCGAGATGTTGCGGCGGCCCCCAGCGGCCGAACCACGCGTCGTTGGAGGGATTGAACAGGAAACGCGGCCGGTTCGCCGGATCGACCACCTCGCCGGAAAAGACGATCTCGTAACAGAGCTGCATGCCGACCGCGCCGAAACCGGGCAGCGGAAGATTGCGCGGGCCGGGACCGGGCGAGAAATCGAAGTCGCCCGGCACCAGCCGCCTGAGCCCGAGCGGCTCGAGCAGCGCCTTCATCGGCAGGTACTCGCCGTAGGGCACGAGGTGCGCCTTATCGTAGCGTCCGCGCAGGCGCCCGGCCGCGTCGACCGCGAACACCGAGTTGGCGGCCGCGGCGATGTCGTCGTTCCGGTCGAAGCTGAGCGCGGTCCCGCCCGTCACCACCAGGTCGCTCGGACCAAGCACGCTGGCGATCCGACGACGGATCAGCGGGGCTGGGCGACCGTAATAGATATAGCCGGGATAGCCGTCCTCCAGATAATCGCGCACGACGCCCTCGGGCCAGACGACCAGGCGGGGCACGGGCCCGGGCTCGCCGGAGCGCGCCAGCAGCGCGCGCAACACACGCTCGCCGTCGTCGGGGCCACGCTCCTCCTGGCCGATATCGGGCTGCACGATGCGGACCAGGGGCGAACCGGGCGCGGCATCGGGCGCGCGGGTGAGGGGGGCGGAGAGGGCCGCCAGCGCCAACCCCGCACCGGCGATCGCCGGGAACGTCCAGCTCCGCCACAGGAGTAACAGCAGGCTCACGGCCGCGACCACGGTCAGCCCCGACAGCGCATAGGTGCCGACGAACGCCGACAACCGCGCGACGCCCATCACCGGTACCCATACCACCCCGAGCGGGTCCCAGGCGTACCCGGTGAACAGGACGGCGCGCAGCCACTCGGTCGCGATCCACGCAGCCCCGAAGGCGAGCGCGTACGCGGCATCCGGCGCGCGTCCGCGGAACCGCCAGGCGATTCCCGCGGCGATCGTCGGATAGACCGCGAGATAAAGCGCCAGCGCCACGGCCGCGAAATAGCCCAGCACGGGCGGCATCGCGTCCTGGAAGTCGAAGGCGTGCTGGAACCAGTTGTCGTTGACGGTGAAATGCCCGACCCCGAATGCATAACCGAGCCACAGGGCTTGGCGTAGCGAACCCGCTTGGTGGACGAGCCACGCCCAGCCCGCGACCGCCAGCAGCGTGAGCGGCCAGAGTTCGAGCGGCGCGAACCCGCACGCCGCGACCGCGCCTAGGACGAGCGAAAGGAGAACGGGACGGCTGAACACGCGCGGCGCTATGCTGCGGAGTGGCGGCGGGAACAATCCCGGACGTTCACCGGGTTTTGGGCGGGCCTTTGCCGCCGTCGCGTGGGGACGGCGGTCGACGCTTGGTCTCGATGACGGGCGGCTTGGCGGGCGCGCGGGAAGTCGGGCGCGGGCGAAGCGGGGCGCTCGGCGTGGGCGAGGCTCCACCGGCCGGAGCGATGACGTACCCCTCCTTCTGTAGCCGCGTGAAGGCGGCGCGGACGCCCGCGGTAACCGCGGCGCGAACCTCGACGGGAAGGTCGTCGAGCGTGGTGTTCAGGTGCACGGCGCCCAGATCACGCAACAGTGCGTTGGGCACGCCTCTGGAAGCGGTCTTGAAGGCGACGACGGTGTCGATCGCGGCGGCGGCGACTATCTCGCCCATGATATCGGTCGCTGACTTGGCCATGGTTCCTCAACGCGCATCGGGCGGTTCGGTCTCCCCCGGCCCGCGCGAAGGTGATATGATCGTCCCCATGACGCTTCGACCGTTCCACCTCGCCTTTCCGGTCCACGACCTCGACGCCGCGCGCCGCTTCTACGCGGGCGTGCTCGGCTGCCGAGAGGGGCGGTCGAGCGATCGCTGGATCGACTTCGACCTGTTCGGCCATCAGATCGTCGCGCATCTCGATCCGGCGGCCAAGCCCGCCCAAATCTCGAACGCGGTCGACGGACACGACGTGCCGGTACCGCATTTCGGCGTGGTGCTGACGATGGAGGACTGGCGCTCGCTGGCCGAACGGGTCGCGGCGGCGGGTGTCCCGTTCGGGATCGAGCCGCACGTCCGCTTTCCCGGCCAGGCGGGCGAGCAGGCGACGATGTTCTTCCGCGACCCCAGCGGCAATGCGCTCGAATTCAAGGCGTTCGCCGACGATGCCCAGATCTTCGCCACCGAGCTTGCCCCCGGACACTCTACCCCTGCCCCCCTCGTCTCCGACAAGGTGACCGCATGACCGCTCCCGTCGAAGTCGACCTGCCGCACAAGCTCGGCCAGGCGGAGGCGCGCCGCCGCATCGAGCGCGGCTTCGGCAAGCTCGCGGGCTGGATCCCGGGCGGGCAGGTGAGTCGCCATGCTTGGGAGGGCGACACGCTGGTCTTCACGGTCGAGGCGATGGGGCAACGTGTCGCCGCGCGGCTGGATGTCGAGGAAACGCTCGTCCACGCGCGGTTGGAGCTGCCGGCAATGCTCGCGATGTTCGCGGGACAGATACAGGCGGCGCTCAAGGCTAACGGGCCCAAACTACTCGAATGATCCTGGACCGCGTTCTTGGCGAATGCCGGGAGCTCTCATCCACCTACCGCGCGGCGACCGCTAGGGCAGGAGCGACTCTCCACACCACGTTCCCCACATCGTCCGCCACTAGCAACGCCCCCGCACGATCGGCGATGACGCCCACCGGGCGCCCGCGCGCCTTCCCCTCGCCGTCCAGGAAACCCGCGAGCAGATCGACGGGCTTGGCCCCTGGAATGGGAAAGCCGTTCGCGCCGAAGGGGACGTACACGACCTTGTACCCCGACACCGGCTTCCGGTTCCACGACCCATGCTCGCCGACAATGGCGCCGTTCGCGAAGCGGTCGCCGAGCCTCAGTCCGTCGGTGAAGGTCAGCCCCAACGCCGCGACGTGCGGCCCCATGGCATAATCGGGGCGCTTGGAATATTGCTGGAGTGGCGCGTTGCCCGGCTCGACGCGGCGGTCGGGATAGCCGCCCCAATAGAACCACGGCCAGCCGAAATGGTCGCCGAACTCGACCTGCGTCAGGTAATCGGGCGCGAGGTCGGAGCCGAGCATGTCGCGCTCGTTGACGACGGTCCAGGGCTGCTTGGTGACGGGATTGATCGCCATGCCGACGGGATTGCGCAGGCCCGCCGCATAGACGCGCCACGTCTTGTCAGGGCGAACCTCCAAGATGTTGGCACGGTACTTCTCGACCTCCAAACCCTTCTCGGCAATGTTCGACGCCGAACCGACGGAGACGAGCAACGTCTCGCCGTCGGGAGCGACGATGACGCCGCGCGACCAGTGGTTGCCCGCCCCGTTGAGCTTGGCGACCAGTTCGGGCCGGGCGGTGATCCGCGTCTGGCCATCGATATAGGGCACGCGGACGAGCGCGTCGGTATTGCCGACATATAGCTGCCCTTTGAGCAGCGCCATGCCGAATGGCGAGTTGAGCCCGGTCATGAACGGCGTCTTCACCTCCGCCACGCCGTCGCCGTCCGCGTCGCGGAGCAGGGTTATGCGGTTGGCCGAGGGTACGCCCGCCCCCGCACGGCCGAGCAGCCAGCCCATCACGATGTCGGTCACGCCCTTCTTGGGCCGGGGCGGCGAGTTGGTCTCGGCGACCAGCACGTCGCCGTTGGGCAGCCGGTACAGCCAGCGCGGATGGTCGAGCCCGCTCGCGAAGGGCTGGACCGCGAGCCCGGCGGCGGGGGTGGGACGCCCGCCGGTCCAGCCGACGACTTCCGCGATCTTCACGGTGGGCAGCGTCTGGACGCGCGGCGCGGAGATGGTGGGCCGAGCGCCCTCGACCGCCTCGAGCGGGAGCTTGGCCTGGTCGGGCCAGGCAAGCCAGGTGAAGACGGCCCCCGCGGCGAGCGCAAGGAGGCCGAGAACGATCAGGATGGGGCGGAGCATGAAGGGAAGGTAGGCGGGGAGTGAGGCGCACACAATCCTCCCCCGGGACGGGGAGGTGGCACGCCGAAGGCGTGACAGAGGGGTAGCTCTCCGCGTACGCTGGCCTGGCCTCGTCGAGAGCTACCCCTCCACCATTCGCCCAAGCAGGCGAACGGTCCCCCCTCCCCCTCCGGGGGAGGACAACGAGATGAGAAAAGGCCGCCGGTGTCGCCACCGACGGCCTGCCTCTCGTCCGGTCAGCCTCGCGTCAGACAGTTACAACGCGGTCCGTGTCGCCCGCGGTATCGACGCCGTAGCTCAGGTCGAAGCGGTCGGCCTCCATCACCTTCGTCCACGCCTTCACGAAGTCGCGGACGAACTTCTGCCCGGCGTCGGCGCAGGCGTACACCTCGGCCAATGCGCGAAGCTGCGAGTTGGAGCCGAACACCAGGTCGGTGCGCGACGCGGTCCAGCGCTGTTCGTGCGTGTCGCGGTCGGTGCCGACGAACTCCTCGTCACTCTCGTCGCTGACCTGCTTCCACGCGGTGCCCATATCGAGCAGGTTCACGAAAAAGTCGTTGGTCAGCGTGCCCACCCGGTCGGTGAAGACGCCGTGCTTCTCCGCCTTGGGATGGTTGAGGCCGAGGACGCGCAGGCCTCCGACCAGCACCGCCATCTCCGGCGCGGCGAGACCGAGCAGTTGCGAGCGGTCGACCATCAGCTCTTCGGTCGGGACGCTGAACTTGACCTGGAGGTAGTTGCGGAACGCATCCGCCTTGGGCTCCAGCACGTCGAAGCTCTCGGCATCGGTCTGCTCCGCGCTTGCGTCGGTGCGGCCGGGCGTGAACGGCGCTTCGACCGCATGGCCCGCGGCGGCGGCCGCGCGCTCGACGCCGACCGATCCGCCCAGCACGATCAGATCGGCGATCGACACCTTCTTGCCGTCCTCGCGGCTCCCGTCGAACTTCGCCTTGATGCCCTCATAGACCTGAAGAACGCGGTGAAGCCGCTCAGGCTGGTTGACCTCCCAGCTCCGCTGCGGCTCCAGGCGGATGCGCCCGCCATTGGCACCGCCACGGTGATCCGACTGGCGATAGGTCGACGCCGACGCCCAGGCGGTGCCGACGAGCTCGGCGACCGACAGACCCGAATCGTTGATGGCGAGGCGAAGGCCGGCGACATCGTTCTCGTCGATCGGCTTATAGTCCGCCTTGGGGATCGGGTCCTGCCAGATCAGGTCCTCCGCGGGCACCTCGGGTCCGAGATAGCGAGCCCGGGGCCCCATGTCGCGGTGGCACAGCTTGAACCAGGCGCGCGCCCACTGGTCGGCGAAATATTCGGGGTCGGCCCGGAACCGCTCGATGACCGCGCGGTAGGCCGGGTCGACCTTCAGCGCCATATCGGCGGACGACATCATCGTCGGCACGCGCCGGTCGGGCGAGTGCGCGGCGGGTGCCAGCGTCTCGGCCGGGTTGCCGACCGGCTGATACTGGTGCGAACCCGCCGGGCTCTTGACCAGCTCGTACTCGTGGTCGAGCAGCATGTCGAAATAGGTCATGTCCCACTCGATCGGCGTCGGCGTCCACGAACCTTCGAGGCCCGACGTGATGGTGTGGTCGCCGTGCCCGGTCTCATGCGTCGACGCCCAGCCCAGTCCCTGAGCCGCGATATCGGAGCCCTCGGGCTCGACGCCGACATGGCTCGGATCGCCCGCGCCGTGCGCCTTGCCGAAGGTGTGGCCGCCCGCCGTCAGGGCCGCGGTCTCGATGTCGTTCATCCCCATCCGCGCGAAGGTCTCGCGCATGTCGCGCGCCGAGCCCGCCGGGTTGGGGCAGCCGCCGGGACCTTCCGGATTGACGTAGATCAGGCCGTGCTGGATCGCGGCGAGCGGGTTTTCGAGCGCGAGACCCGCCTCCTCGTCGATGCGCGTCTGGCCGAGCCACTCCTCCTCGGTGCCCCAATAGATGTCCTTTTCGGGCTCGAACACGTCTGCGCGACCGCCGCCGAAACCGAAGGTCGGTCCCCCCATCGATTCGATCGCGACGTTGCCGGTCAGGATGAACAGGTCGGCCCAGGAGAGCTTGGAGCCGTACTTCTGCTTGATCGGCCACAGGAGGCGGCGGCCCTTGTCGAGATTGCCGTTGTCCGGCCATGAATTGAGCGGCGCGAAACGCTGCTGGCCCGAGGACGAGCCTCCGCGTCCGTCGCCCGTGCGGTAGGTGCCCGCCGCATGCCACGCTAGGCGGATGAAGAACGGGCCGTAATGCCCGTAGTCGGCCGGCCACCAGGCCTTGCTGTCGGTCATGAGCGCGGTCAGGTCGCGCTTCACGGCGGCGTAGTCGAGTTCGAGGAACGCCTTGGCATAGCTGAAATCGTCGCCCATCGGATCGGGGGACACGCCGCGCTGATGCAGGATGTCGACCGACAGATGGTTCGGCCACCAATCCTTGTTCGTGCGGCCGAGCAGCGTCCGCATCGCGGCGGGCTGCTTCCCCGGATCGTTGAGCGGGCTGCCCTTGGTGATCGCGTCCATATTCAAAACTCCATCTCGCCGGTGCTGGCACCGATATAGGTCGGCACCACAAATCCAGCGAATGATTTAATCTGATCGCCTTTAGCGAACGGCTCGATCAGCCTGTCATTCCTCGGGGTCCTCGGGCTCGGGCCGCGGCGGGTGCAGGCGCAGACGATTGATCCGCCGCTCGTCCGCCTCGACGATCTCCAGCCGCCAGCCTGACGGGTGATCGACATGCTCGCCGACCATCGGCACCCGCCCCGCGAGCACCGCGGCGAGCCCGCCCAGCGTATCGACATCCTCCTCCGCCTCGCCCAGCCGCGGGTCGATCAGCGCGGCCGCGTCCTCCAGCTCGGCGCGCGCGTCCGCTTCCCAAGCGCCGCCGGGGAGCGGCACGATCAGCGCCTGCGGGGCTTCGTCGTGTTCGTCCTCGATCTCGCCGGTGATCTCCTCGATCAGGTCCTCGATCGTGACGAGGCCCTCCGTGCCCGAATATTCGTCGAGCACGACCGCCAGATGCACGCGCTTCTGCCGCATGTCGGCGAGCAGATCGAGCGCGCCGCGCGACATGGGGACGAACAGCGGCTCGCGGATCAGCCCGGTGAGCGTCGGCGGCTTGGCCTTGCCCGTCGCCAGGATCGCGAACACGTCCTTGATGTGGATCATGCCGACGATGTGGTCGAGCTTGCCCCGGTAGACGGGCAGGCGGCTGTGCCCGGCCTCCGCGAAGATGCGCACCAGCTCGCCGAAGGACGTGTTCTCTTCGACCGCGATGATGTCCGCGCGCGGCACCCCGACGTCGCCCGCGTCGCGCTCGCCGAAATGGAGGAGGTTCCGGACCATCTGCCGCTCCAGCGGCGACAGGTCGCCCGCCGCGTCGGGAGTGGGATCGTCCTCATGCCGGTCGATCGCCTCCTCCAGCTGGTCGCGAAGTTTGTCCTCCGATTGTTCGCCGAAGATCGCGCGTCTCAGGCCGCCCCAGATACTATCGGGTTCGGCGGTGTTGGGGCCCTCGGCCATGGTCGGTGGTCAGTCCTCGTTTACGGGGTAGGGGTCGTGCAGGCCGAGCGCCGACAACGCATCGCGTTCGATCCGTTCCATCGCGTCGCCCTCCTGGTCGCCCGCGTGATCATAGCCGAGCAGATGCAGGACGCCATGCACCATCAGATGCGCCGCGTGATCGGCGACCGCGATCCCGCGCTCCGCCGCCTCCGCCGCGCATACGCCGTGTGCGAGAACGATATCGCCGAGCAGCACCTCGCCGTCGTCCGAATTGGCGGAGACGCTTTCGATCAGGTCGGGCTGGATCATCGGAAACGACAGCACGTTGGTCGGCTTGTCCTTGCCCCGGTACTGCCGGTTGAGCTGGTGGACCTCTTCGTCCGAGGTCAGCCGCACCGACAGCTCAACCATAGCCGCAGAGGCGAGCAGCCCGCTATACGGTGTCCGCTCCACCGCAGCGCGCGCGGCGCGTTCCGCCAATGCGTCCCACTCGCCTTCAGGCCAAGAGTCCTCGCGGGAGAGGGCGATCTCGATCATGCCAAATCCGTATGGGTGAAATCGTCGCCCTTGTAGAGCAGGCGCGCGTTGTTCGCCTTGGCGCAGGCATAGGCGAAACAGTCGCCCATGTTTAGCTTGGCCGAGTGACCCGAACCCTTCCCGTACCGTTCGTAAGCGTCAAGGGCGACCCGCAGTTCCGCTGCTCCGACCGGCACCAACCGCAATTCCAAGTCGCGCGCGGCTTGCTCCGCCTCCCGCCGCGCGACGGGAGCATCGAACTTGCGGGAATGGCGCAGGCCGGAGACGGTCTCCCAGCAACTCATCGCGGACCAGAGCACCTCCCGCTCGCGCGCGAGACGGTCGAGCAGGTCGTCGCGGTCTTCCTCCTCGGCGATGATCGCCACGAGCGCCGAAGCGTCTACGAACAGCGTCAATCCCGGTCCTCGCCCCACATCTCGTCGAAGAACGCCTTGTCTGATACCCGCCCCGTCAACGGTGGCAGCGGGTTGGCGGCGCGCCAGGCGTCGAGCTTGGCTCGGAGTTCGTCGGCGCGGCTGCGACCCGACAGCTCGAGTTTGCGGCGCAGGAGCGCATCATGGACCGCCTCCGTCTTGCTGGTGCCGAGCAGCTCCGCCACCTCGCGCGCGAGGTCGGCGGTTTCCGGTTTCTTGATGTAGAGCGACGCCATGCCAGCTTCCTTATATCCCACTATCTAGTCCGGGATATACCGCCCATCAAGCGCCCGCGCCCGCCTCGCCGCCTTCGTACGCCTCCACGATCCGCCCGACAATCGGGTGGCGCACCACGTCGCCCGAGGTGAAGCGCGCCATGGCGATCCCCTCCAGTCCCTCCAGCCGCCGGACCGCGTCCGCCAGCCCCGATGCGGACGCGCCGCCGGGGATGTCGACCTGGTTGGGATCGCCGCACACCACCATGCGGCTGTTCTGGCCGAAGCGGGTAAGGAACATCTTCATCTGCGCCACCGTCGTGTTCTGCGCCTCGTCCAGGATCACGAACGCGTCCGCCAGCGTCCGCCCGCGCATGAAGGCAATCGGCGCGACCTCGATCTCCCCGCTCGCGATCCGTCGTTCGACCTGCTCGGCGGGCAGGCAGTCGTAGAGCGCGTCGTAGAGCGGCCGCAGATACGGATCGACCTTTTCCTTCATGTCGCCGGGCAGGAAGCCGAGCCGCTCGCCCGCCTCGACCGCCGGGCGCGACAGGATCAGCCGCTGGACCGATCCGGTGATGAGCTGCGCCACGGCCTGCGCGACCGCGACATAGGTCTTGCCCGTACCCGCCGGCCCGAGCGCGAAGATCATGTCGTTGGAGTTTAGCGCCTGCATGTATGCGGCCTGCGCGGGCGTGCGCGGCAGGATGGTCTTCTTGCGCGTGCGGATGCTGATGCCGGCCACGCGCGGCGTGCCGATCTCGGCGCGGACGATGCCGTCGAGCACCGGCTCGGCCGCCATCGCGATCGACGCGTCGACCAGTCCGGTATCGACCTCCTCGCCGCGCCCGATCCGCGCCCGGAGGTCGTGGAGCACGTCACGCGCGAGCGCCACCTGCTCGGCCGACCCCTCCAGCTGGACGCGGTTGCCGCGCGCGGTGATGTACACCCCCAGCCGGTTCTCCAGCGCCACGAGATTCTGGTCGTACTGGCCAAAGAGAGCCGCAAGCGTCTGCGGCTTGTCGAACACCAGCTCGACGCGGGAACGGTCGCCGGCCTGCGCCGGAACGGGTTTGCGACTCATGCGACTCCTTGGGTTGCCACGCTCATCGTCATCGAAATGGGGACGCACGGGCAAGCGGAAAAGATGCGGGCGCTCACTCGGCTGCGAGCGCGCCAAGGGAGTTCGGCGGTCCGCCGGTCAGCGAGTTCGGCCCCGCCGCGGTCAGCGCGACCTCGACCAGGTCGCCGACGCCCGCGCTCGTCAGCAGGTGGACCGATTGCAGCCACGGCGACTTGCCGAGCATTTGCCCGGGGAGCTTGCCGCGCCGTTCGACGAGCACGTCGCATACTTGGCCGACCGTGCCGAGATTGAAGGCGTGCTGGTCGCGGTTCAACGCGGCCTGCAACAGCTGGAGCCGCTCGTCCATCGCCTCGGGGGCGACTTGGTCGACCATGGCGGCGGCGGGCGTGCCGGGGCGCGGGCTGTATTTGAAGGAGAAGGCCTGGGCATAGCCGACCGTATTGACGAGGCTCAGCGTCTCGGCGAACTCGGCCTCGGTCTCGCCCGGGAAGCCGACGATGAAGTCGCCCGACAGCGCAATGTCGGGTCGCACGGCGCGCACGCGGTCGAGCAGGCGCAGATAGGATGAGCGATCGTGGCTCCGGTTCATCGCGCGCAGCACCCGGTCGGACCCCGCCTGCACGGGCAGGTGCAGGAACGGCATCAGCTTTTCCACGTCGCGGTGAGCGTCGATCAGTCCCTGTGTCATGTCGTTCGGGTGACTCGTGGTGTAGCGGATGCGCGCCAGCCCCGGCAGGCGGTCGAGCGCGCGGATCAGTCCGTCCAGCCCCCGGACGCGCCCCGCCTCGTCCTCGCCCGTCCAGGCGTTGACGTTCTGCCCGAGCAGCGTGATCTCGCGCGCGCCCGCGTCGACCAGCGAGCGCGCCTCGTCCATCACTTGGCGCCAGGGCCGCGAGACCTCCGCGCCGCGCGTGTAGGGCACCACGCAATAGGTGCAGAACTTGTCGCACCCCTCCTGCACCGTCAGGAACGCCGACGGCCCGACCTTCCGCCGAGCGGGGAGCGCCCCGAACTTGCTCGCGAGCGGCATGTCGGTGTCGACCGCCGCCCCGCCCGCCGCCGCGCGCGCGACCAGGCCCGGCAAATTGTGATAGGATTGCGGCCCGACCACCACGTCCACCTTGGCGCGGCGCACGATCTCCTCGCCTTCGGCCTGCGCCACGCAGCCCGCCACCGCGATCATCGGCCGGCGGCCCTGCTTGCCCGCCGCCTTGCGCAACCGACCGATGTCCGAATAGACCTTCTCCGTCGCCCGCTCACGGATGTGGCAGGTGTTCAGGATCACCAGCTCGGCCGCATCCGCCCCGACCGGAACGAGCCCCTGCGCGGCCATAAGCTCGCCCATGCGCTCGCCGTCATAGACGTTCATCTGGCAGCCGAACGATTTGACATGGAAGGATTTCGGGGGTGCCGTCATGTGCACGGCTCCTAGCCGAACGGGAGGCGCGGGTCACCCTGGTCCCCGCCGCCTCCCGCCCGCCGCCTCCCGCCCGCCGCTGCCGTCGGTCCGAGCGGCGCTACCGGGCCGCGATCCGCACGGGACCGGCGGCGGCATGGATCCCGGCGATGCGCGGGTGCGCCAGCTTGGTAACCATCAGATCGGTCAACTCCTTGCGGCAGCGGCGCGCCGTCGCATGGTGCTGGATCGAGGCACCGTCGTAACAGGCGCGAACCGCCCCGCGCCGGATGCGCTCGAACACGGCCGCGGCACCTGCGTCCGTGCGGAGCTCGGCGAATTGATAGCGCAGGCGCAACGTCGGCGCCTCGGCGCTGGCGGGCGAGGCCGCGGCGAATGCCGCAAGTCCGGCCAAGAAACCGGCGACGCTCGTCGTGATGATGGTGCGCATGGACATGGTACGTTTCCCTTTCTTCCTGCCCCCGACCGAAGTGCCGGGGTGTGGGAAGTGGATAACCGCCGCCGCGCCGCACATCCTGACGAGACCATGGGAAGATTCTGAGCCGCTATGTTTCCGAATTCGGATCTTCTTCGCCGACGACGCGACCGTTTCCGCCCTGCGACTGCTCACGCGACCCGTATGCGCGACCCCGCCGCGGCCATCGCGGCGGTGATGCGGCGGCGGGCCTCGGCGGCCACGGCCTTGCGGTCGCCGACCTTGGCGGGGTCGAACGGTTCCAGATAGTCGATCACGACCGGGATGGTTCCGCGCCGGCCCAGGATGCGCAGCGCGTTCGTGAGGCCGTTCTCCCCGGCCGCTTCGGCCCAGGCGATCTCGGGCGCGGCGGAGCCGTAATCGAGGAACACGGGCTGCAGGACGACGCCGGGCGGCGGCGGGTCCAGCGCGGCGAGCAGGGCTGGCTTGAAGGGAAGCAGGGTCGCGCCGTCGCTGGTCGTGCCCTCGGGAAACACCACGACGGGACCATGCGCCAAAGCCTCCCGAAGCCGCGCCACCTGCTCGTGGATCGCGCGGCGGTCGGTCCGGTCGACGAACAGCGTCCCGTTGGCGCGGCACATCGCGCCGACGATCGGCACCCGCGCCAGCTCGCCCTTGGCGACGAAAGCGGCGCCCGTCGCACCGCCCAGGACGAGGATGTCGAGCGTCCCGCAATGGTTGGAGACGATGAGCGCGCTTCCGCTCGGACGGTGCCCGCGCACCCGCGTCCGGACGCCGCAGGTCCAGGCCGCGCCGGCAAGGAAGCGGCGCGGCCACGGTGAGGAAGGACGCAGCAGCCGCCAACCGCCATGGAGCACCACGCATCCCACAAGGAGCCCGGCCAGCCCGGCCAGCCGAGCGGCGATGCGCGGGTAGGACGACTTGGCCGCGCTCACGCCTTCCGGTCGAGGCTGACCCCGTACAACTCCATCCGGTGGTCGACGAGGCGGAAGCCGAGCTTGTCGGCGATCGCCTTTTGTAGCTGTTCCAGCTCCGGATCGACGAACTCGATCACCCGGCCGGTCTCGACATCGATCAGATGGTCGTGGTGCGCTTCCGGCGCGGGTTCGTAACGCGCGCGGCCGTCGCCGAAATCATGGCGGTCGAGGATGCCCGCCTCCTCGAACAGCCGCACCGTGCGGTACACGGTGGCGATGGAGATCCCCGGATCGATCGCCGAGGCGCGCGCATAGACCTTCTCGACATCGGGATGGTCCTCCGCCTCCGACAGCACGCGCGCGATGATGCGGCGCTGGTCGGTGATGCGCAGGCCCTTCTGGTTGCACAGTGTCTCGAGGTCGATCTTGCGCGCCATGCCATCCGGTCCGATCAGGTTGACCGGGGACATACGCGCTCGGGCTTGTTGCGAAAAGCGCTATCGATTCGCAATAAGCCCGGGCGGCTAAGCCGGAACCGCCAGGCTGTAGCTGTGCGCGTCGTGGAGCACGCCGTCGACGCCCCGGTAATAGCCGCGCCGCTCGCCGACCTTGGCGAAGCCGTGCCGGCGGTAGAGGCGCGTCGCCGGGTTGCCGTCGCGCACCTCCAGATGCAGTTTAACGCAGCCGCCGACGGCCGCTTCCTCGACCGCGGCGCGGAGCAGCGCGTCGCCGACCCCGTGACCGCGGTGCGCCGGGGCGACCGCCAGCAGCAGCAGTTCCGCCTCGTCGAGCACGCGCCGCGTCATCGCGAAGCCGGCGGGCTCGTCGTCGACGTCCGCCATCAGCAGCGCGACGCCCGGCAGCGCCATCACGCCCAGGCACTGGTTCCGCGTCCAGGCCTCGCCGTAGCGAGGGTCGAACGCTCCCCTCATCAGCGCCTCCACCGCCGCGATGTCCCGCGCGTCGGCCAGGCGCAGCGCTAGGGCGCGCGTCGCCATTTTCAGGTTTCCGCGATCCCTGGCGCGATCTTGGCGTCGGGTGCGCGACCGTAGAGCGGGCGCGGGGACAGCGCGGCGAGTTGGGGCGGCAGCCGCCACGCATCGCCCGCGTCGGGCAGCGTTTGGGTCACGTCGAGCACGGGATCGACCGCGAGCAGCCGCGCCGCGCCGGACCCGAAGGCGGGAAGCCCGTCCAGCCGCACCACCGCCGCCTGCGGGGTCAAGCTGGCCAGATCGCCGAGCGGCAGGAGGGTTGCATCGAAGATCTGCATGAAGACCTCACCATGTCCCCCTTCCAGGACCGCCGCAACCCGCCGGAGCTCCGGCCGCGCGGCCAAGGCAGCGGCCGCGACCAGCGCGAGCGAGGAATAGCCCGTAACCGGCATGCCCCACCCCAGCGCCAGCCCGCGCGCCGCGGCGATGCCGACGCGGATGCCGGTGAAGCTGCCCGGTCCGCAATCGACCATGATCCGCGCCGCGCGACCGCCCCCCGGCAATTCGGCGATCATCGGCACCAGCCGCTCGGCGTGCCCGCGCCCGACGATCTCATGCAGCCGAGCGACGACGTGGTCCCGCTCGATCAGCGCGACCGAGCAGGCGGCCGTTGCGGTCTCGATAATTAAAGTAAGCATCTGAGGAGCATACGCGCTTGAGCTACCCGCGCCACGCTTCTGTCACCCCGGACTTGTTCCGGGGTCCATCGTTGTGCGAACCCTGATGTCGCTGGCTCCGCACAGGGATGGATGCCGGAACAAGTCCGGCATGACGGGTTAGGGGGCAGGGCAGCAATCTAAACGACGCGGTTGAACTTCTCGAACGCCGGGCGCGGGCTCCGGTCGAAGATCGTCGAATGGTCCGCGTAACCCAGCGTCGAGATGTAGTTGACCGTGACCCGTGGGCAGTCGGCGAAGAACTCGCGGTCGACCGCCGCCGCGTCGAACCCCGACATCGGCCCGGTATCGAGCCCCAGCGCCCGCGCCGCCATGATCAGGTATGCGCCCTGCAGCGTCGAGTTGCGGAACGCCGACGCCTCGCGCGCGGCCTGGTCGCTCGTGAACCAGCTGCGCGCGTCGGCATGGGGGAACAGCTCGGGCAGATGCTCGTGGAATTCCAGGTCCATGCCGATCACGACCGACACCGGCGCGGCGCGGATCTTGTCGCCGTTGGTGCCGCTCGCGCAGGCTGCGAGCCGTTCCTTGGCGTCCGGCGACACGCACCAGACGAAACGGGCAGGGCTCTGGTTGGCCGAAGTCGGACCCATCTTCACCAAGTCGTACAGTGCGCGAAGCTGCTCCTCGCTCACCGGTTCATCGGTGTAACCGTTGGCCGAGCGCGCGGTACGGAACAGCCGGTCGAGCGCGGCGTCGGGAAGCGGGGCCTGCATCAGACCGCGCGCACTTCGGTCACTTCGGGGACGTAATGGCGCAGCAGCTGCTCGATCCCGTTCTTGAGCGTGGCGCTGGACGACGGACAGCCCGCGCACGCGCCCTGCATCCGCAGATACACCTTGCCCTTGTCGAAGCCGCGATAGACGATATCGCCGCCGTCGTTGGCCACCGCGGGCCGGACGCGCGTGTCGATCAGCTCGCGGATCTGCGCCACGATGTCGGCGTCGGCGGGATCGTCCACTCCCGCATCCTCCAGCGGGACGCTGAACCCCGCCGCGCTCCCCTGCCGGAACAACGGCATCTGCGCGGTGAAATGGTCGAGCAGCAGCCCCAGGATGTCGGGCTTGAGCAGCGTCCAGTCGGTCCCCGGCGCGGCCGTCACCGATACGAAGTCCGACCCGAAGAACACCCCCGTCACATCGCCCAGATCGAACATCGCCTCGGCCAGCGGGCTCGCTTCCGCCTCCTCGGGCGTGGCGAAGTCGCGGGTGCCGACCTCCATCACCGTCCTGCCGGGCAGAAACTTGAGCGTTTGGGGATTGGGGGTGGGCTCGGTTTCGATGAACATGAATAGCCATGTGGCGCGGCGGCGGGCGGGGATCAAGCGAGGTACGCCACCGCGCTCGATCGGCTGCAAGTCTGGCAGCGTTCATCTTGGTGCGCTACATGGCTGCGATATGGCGTTCCCCCAGCGCGTGCTCCGCGTCTCGCTCCTTTCCATCCTCCTCGGCTTCGGCCTTCCCGCCACCGGGCAGGAAGCGCGTCGGCCCTTTCAGCCCCTTGCGCCGCAGGCCGCGCCTCCGACGGCCGCAACCCCGCCCGGCGTCGATCCCGCACCCTGGCTCTATAAGGGATCGGACATCACCCCCGATCCGGGTTGGTCGTTCGGGACGCTTCCCAACGGCGTGCGCTACGCCGTACGCCGCAACGGCGTGCCGCCCGGCCAGGTCGCGGTGCGCGTCCGCATCGATGCGGGCTCGCTCTACGAGACCGACCGCGAGCGCGGCTTCGCGCATTTCCTGGAGCATCTGAGTTTCCGGGGATCGCAATTCGTCCCCGACGGCGAGGCCAAGCGCGTGTGGCAGCGTCTGGGCGCGACCTTCGGCTCGGACTCGAACGCGCAGACCACGCCGACGCAGACGCTCTACAAGCTCGACCTACCCGGCGCGACGCCGACGGGCCTCGATGAGAGCCTGAAGATCATGGCCGGGATGATGGCCGCGCCGACGCTGACCGACGCGAGCGTCTCCGCCGAGCGCCCGATCGTGCTCGCCGAACAGCGCGAGCAGCCCGGGCCGCAGGTCCGCTTCGGCGACGCGATCCGCTCCACCTTCTTCGCGGGCCAGCCGCTCGCGGAGCGTTCGCCGATCGGGTCGGTCAAGACGCTGGAGGCGGCGAACGCCCGGGGCGTCCAGGCTTTTCACGACCGCTGGTACCGCCCCAGCCGCACGGTGGTGGTGATCGCGGGCGACATGGACCCGTCGGTCTTCGCGGCGGGCATCGCCAAGTATTTCGGAAGCTGGAAGGGCATCGGCCCCGAGCCGCGCGATCCCGATTTCGGGCGTCCCGACCCGTCCAGGCCCGCCACCGCGACGCTCGCCGAACCCGGCCTGCCCCCGGTCGTCGCCACCGCCACGATCCGCCCCTGGACCTACCGCGACGACACGGTGATCTTCAACCAGCGCCGGATGGTCGACACCATCTCCGGCCGCGTCATCAGCCGTCGGCTGGAGCAGCGCGCGCGGGGCGGCGGCAGCTTTCTCCAGGCGAGCGTGACGCTCGACGACGTGTACCGGTCGGGCAACGTCACCTCCGTCAACATCGTTCCCGTGGGCGACGATTGGGCCGCGGCGCTCAAGGACGTGCGCGCGGTGCTCGCCGACGCGGCAGGGTCGCCGCCGACGCAAGGAGAGATCGACCGCGAGCTCGCCGATTACGACACGGCGCTGCGCACCCAGGTCGAGACCTCGCGCGTCGAGCCCGGCGGGCGTCAGGCCGACGACATCGCCGAGGCGCTGGAAATCCGCGAGGTCACCACCTCGCCGGACACCTCCTACCGTATCTTCACCGACGCGCGCGCCAAGGGTATGTTCACCCCCGCCGCCGTGCTCAGCTCCACCAAGCGGCTGTTCGAGGGCGTGACCCGCGCCGTCGTCAACACCCGCACCCCCGACCCGACCGCGCAGGCCAAGCTCGATGCGGCGCTCAAGGCCGATGTGAACGGCCTGGCGGGCCGGCGCCGCCAATCGCGCAGCGTGACCTTCGCCCAGCTGCCGGCGCTCGGGAGCCCCGGCACCGTGGCGAACCGCGGCAAGGCGCAAGGAATCGAGCTGGAGACGGTCGTTTTCGGCAACGGCACCCGCCTGCTGCTCTTCCCCAACACGGGCGAGACCGGCCGCGTCTATGTCCGCGTTCGGTTCGGCGGCGGGCGCAACGCGCTTCCCCTCGACCGCGCCACCCCGGCCTGGGCGGGCGAGCTGGCGCTGGTGTCGAGCGGGATCGGCAAGCTCGACCAGAACGACCTCGAGGCGCTGGTCGCTGGTCGCCGCGTCGGCTTCGATTTCGACATCGGCGACGACGCGTTCTCGTTCAACGCGCTGACCAACCGCGCGGACCTCGCCGACCAGCTGCGGCTGTTCGCGGCCAAGCTCGCCCAACCCGGTTGGGACCCCGCGCCCGTCAACCGCGCGCGCGCGGTCGCGCTCGCCGCCACGCGCGGCTACGATGCGTCGCCGGACGGCGTTATCGGGCGTGAGCTCGAAGGGCTGCTGCGCGCGGGCGATCCTCGTTGGGCCGCGCCCACGCCCGAACTGATCGCCAAGCTCGACCCCGCCGCGTTCCGCGCCTTGTGGGAGCCGCTGCTCAGGAGCGGCCCGGTCGAGGTGTCGGTGTTCGGCGACACCACCGCCGATCTCGCGATCGACGCGGTCGCGCGCAGCTTCGGCGCGATGGCGACCAGGGGCGAGACGCCCGTGCCGCCCAAGCCGGTGCGCTTCCCCGCCCATAACGCGTCGCCCGTCACCCGCACGCATAGCGGCCCGGCCAACCAGGCGGCGGCGGTGATCGCCTGGCCGACCGGCGGCGGGATCGAGGGCATTGCCGAGAGCCGCCGTTTGGACGTGATCGCGCAGATCTTCTCCGACCGGCTGTTCGAACGCCTCCGCCAGGCGGCGGGCGCGAGCTACAGCCCGCAGGTGTCGAGCCAGTGGCCCGTCGGCCTGCCCGGCGGCGGCCGCCTGATCGCGGTCGGCAACGTCACCCCCGACCGCGTGCCGTTCTTCCACCGCATGGCCCGCGAGATCGCCGCCGACCTCGTCGCCACGCCGGTCGCCGACGACGAGCTGCAACGCATCATGCGGCCGATGACGCAGTATATCCTGCGCGCATCGAGCGGGAACCAGTTCTGGCTCCAGCAGCTCGGCGGCGGCGCGTTCGACCAGCGCCGGGTGGATGCGACCAAGCGCATCGCGGAGGATTACGTGACGATCACCCCGGCGCAGCTCCGGGAGACCGCGGCCAAATATCTGCGGCCCGACCGCGACTGGACCTTCGCCGTGCTGCCGAAAGCCGGAGCGAAGTAGGAGAAGGGAGGGGAGGCTCGGTAAGGGGAAGTCGCATTGGCAGCGCAACAACTCACCCCAACAACATTTCGTCACCCCAGCGGAGGCTGGGGTCTCCCTCCAAGAGCGCGCCGCCCGAGCAACCAGACCCCAGCCTTCGCTGGGGTGACAGGAAGGAAGCTGGCGATGAATAAGCGTACCACAGGCTAGCTCACGCGATCAGGTCGAACAGATCCAACCACTCCGGGTTGGTCTCCTCGATCAACCGCACCTTCCACGCCCGTTTCCAAGCTTTCAGCGCCTTCTCCCGCGCGATCGCGTCGGTGATCAGCTCGTGCGGCTCGGCCAGCACGAGCTTGTCGATGCCGTACCGGCGGCAGAAGGCGGACCCCTTACCCGTTCGGTTCTGGTCCACCCGCTGGGCGAGATACGCGGTCACCCCGACATAAAGGATGCCGTTCGGGCGATTGGTCATCATGTACGTCCAACCGCCTCGCATCACCTTCGCCCTCTCACAGCCACCCGTCACCCCAGCGTAGGCTGGGGTCTCCCACCGGGAGAGCACCGTATCCGCACCGCGAGACCCCAGCCTACGCTGGGGTGACGGGTAAAAAGTGCGCGTACTTGGTCGCGCCGCCAAGTCACCCCCTACCCCCGGTACAGCCCGTTCAGCCTTACCCCGTACACCTCCTTCAGCACATGCCGCCGAATCTTGAGCGACGGCGTCATCTGCTCGTTCTCGATCGTGAAGGGCTCGTCGGCGATCACGAAGCGGCGGACGCGTTCGATCACCGACAGCTCCTTGTTGACCCGCTCCACCGCCGCCGACAGCGCGGCGCGGTAGGTCGGGTTTTCCGCCAGCGACGTGAAGCTGCACGGCGCGCCCCCGGCGGCGCAGAATTGTTGCGTCCATTCGGGATCGGGCACCAGCACCGCGACCATATACGGCCGGCGGTCGCCCGCGATCATCGCCTGCGCGATCTCGGGCTGGAGGGTGAGCATCCCCTCCACCTTCTGCGGCGCGACGTTGTCGCCCTTGTCGTTGACGATCAGGTCCTTCTTGCGGTCGGTTATCTTCACCCGCCCCGCCACGTCGATCACGCCGATGTCGCCGGTATGGAGCCACCCGTCCTTCAGCACCCGCGCGCTCTCAGCGTCGTTACGCCAATATCCATGCATCACGAGCTCGCCCCGGCACAGGATCTCCCCGTCCTCGGCGATCCTGACCTCCGTGTTCAGCAGCGGCGGGCCGACCGTGTCCATGCGGATGCCTGCCTTGGGGCGGTTGCACGAGATGATCGGCCCCGCCTCGGTCTGGCCGTAACCCTGTAGGACCAGCACTCCGATCGAGTGGAAGAATACCCCGACTTCCGGATTGAGCGGCGCGCCGCCCGACACCATCGCCTTCAGCCGCCCGCCGAATCGCTTGGCGATCTTGGGCTTGAAAACCGCATCTACCAGCAATTTGGTCGCCCGGTCGGTGATCCTCAGCATGCCGTGATAGTCGCGCCCGCCCACATCGAGCGCGCGGGCGAGCAACCAGTTCGACAGCCTGCCCTGCTTGGCGACGCCCTTGCTGATCCGTTGGTGCAGCACCTCGAACAGGCGCGGCACGACGAACATGATCGTCGGGCGAACCTCCTCCATGTTGGCGGCGAGCTTCTCCAGCCCCTCGGCGTAATAGATCTGCCCGCCCATGCCGATCGGCAGGAACTGCCCGCCGGTATGCTCGTAGGCGTGGCTGAGCGGCAGGAAGGACAGGAACGTCTCGTCCTCCACGATCCCCAGATCCTCGCCGATCGCATCGACGCACGCCGCCGCGCAGTGCAGGATCGCGCCGTGATGCTGCCGCACGCCGCGCGGTGCTCCGCCGGTACCGCTGGTGTAGATGATGCAGGCCAGGTCACCCCGCGCGAAGTCGGCGTGCGCCTCCGCTTCGGCCGGCTTGGTCGGGTGCCGGTCGATCAGGTCGCGCCAGCGGTGGAAGTCGGTACCTGTCTGCGCCACGCGCATCTCGTCGATGCCGATCACGATCTGCGGCTCCGACGCGCGCAGGATGGTGGGCATCAACGCCTTCGCCAGTCTGGCGGTGGACACGATCACGGCGCGTGCGCCCGAATTCTCGATGACGTGCGCATGGTCGCGCTCGGTATTGGTGACGTAGGCCGGGACCGTCACCGCGCCCGCTGCCATGATGGCGAGGTCGGAGATGCACCATTCGGGCCGGTTCTCCGACACCAGCATCACCCGGTCGCCGTGCGCGACGCCGATCGCGGTAAGGCCAGCCGCCAAGCTCGCCACCTGCCGCGCCGCTTCCGTCCAGCTGGTGGACGCCCACACGCCATCGACCTTCCGCCACAGGAACGGCTTGTCCCCGCGCTCCCGCGCCCGCGTGAAGAACATCGTCACCAGGTTGGGAAATGGCTCCAACTGCCGCATCACTCTCTCCCGCGTCCGTTTCGCCGAACGTCGATCACTCGGTCAGGGCCGTACCCACGCTGCGGGGATCGGCCGCGCCGCGCCAACCGGTGGACGTCCGCTCGGCCGCGTTCGCCTTCAGCCCCAATTTGCCTACCACGACTTTGTGACCCAGCCGCTCGAAGTCGCCCTTGAGCCCGACGCGGGCGGTACCCTCCTCCAGGATCACGCCCTCACGCCCGAAATATACGAGGCCTTCGCCAAGCGCCTCGCGCGCGGGCAAGCCCCAGTCGAGATGCGCGATCAACGCCTTGGCGACCTGCATGATGATCGTCTTGCCCCCCGCCGCGCCGACGGTGAAGACGGGCTTGCCGGACGCGTCGTAGACGATCGTCGGCGACATGGACGACAGCGGCCGCTTGCCGCCTTGCACCCGGTTGGCGACGGGTGCGCCGTCCCGCTCTGGCGTCCAGGTGAAATCGGTCAGTTCGTTGTTGAGAATATAGCCGTTGGCGACCAGCTGGCTTCCGAACGGCCCCTCGACCGTCGAGGTCATGGAGGCGACGTTGCCCTTGCCGTCGACCGCAACGAAATGCGTCGTCCCCGCCACCTCCCGCTGCATCGCCGGGGTGCGCGCGGGCGCGCCGGGTGGATTACCTGCCGGATAAGCTCCGAGCGCACGCAAGGGAGAAATCAGCCCCGACCGGCGGCGCAGATACGCGCGGTCGATCAGTCCCGCGACAGGCACGCTCACGAAATCGGCGTCGCCCAGATACTTTTCGCGATCGGCGTAGGCGAGCTGCATCGCCTCGGCGAGCAGGTGCCACGATTGCGGCGACGCGGGTCCCAGCGCTTTCAGATCGAACCGCTCGAGCATGCCCAGAATGCCGAGCACCGTGGTCGCGCCCGACGACGGCGGCCCCATGCCGCAAATGCGCCACACCCGGTACGGCGCGCAGACCGGCGCGCGCTCCTTGGCGCGATAGCCGCTGAGGTCGACGGCCGTCATGTCGCGCGGCGAGCCGACGCTGCCGTTTGCCGCCGCGAGCAACGCGCGGGCGTTCTCGCCGGTGTAGAAGGAGTCCGGTCCATCGGCGGCGACACGGCGCAGCAGGGCCGCGAGCATGGGATTGCGCACCGTCGCACCCTCGACGACCGGCGCGCCGCCGGGCGCGTATAGCGCGGCCGTGACAGGGAAATTTGCCCAGCGCGCGGCCCCGCTCGCCGCAGCACCCGCCAGCGGCCGGGTCACGGCATAACCGCCCTCCGCCAGCCGGATCGCGGGCGCGAACAACCGCGCCCAGGGCAAGCGCCCCCACTTTCTGGTCGCCATCGCCATCAGCCGTATGTTGCCCGGCACGCCCACCGACCGACCGCCGCCGACCGCCTGGGGGTAGGAGAGCGTCTTCCCATCCGGCCCAAGGAACCGCCCCGGCGTCGCCGCGCGCGGCGCGGTTTCGCGGCCGTCGATCGTCTCCAGCTTGCCGCCAGCCGTATGGTGGACGAGGAATCCGCCGCCGCCGATCCCCGACGATTGCGGCTCCACCACCGTCAGCGCCAGCATCATCGCCATTGCCGCGTCGGTCGCCGAGCCGCCCTGGCGCAGGATCTCGCGTCCCGCCTCCGTCGCGCGCGGATCGGCGGAGGTGACGACTCCTTGCGCAAGCGCCGGCAGGGGCAGCAGCAATGCACAGAGCGCGAGAAGATACCGGATCATCGCATGGACCCTAGCGACGCGCCGCACGCGCGCAAGCCGGTCACCGGGCGTCGGTGCCCACTGCATCCGCGACGGTCCCGAACCCGTCTCGTTCGAGCAGTACGTCCAGCTCCCGCGCGATCCGCCGGAGCAGCCCGGGCCCGCCATAGACCAGCCCTGTATAAAGCTGCACGAGGCTCGCCCCCGCCCGGATGCGGGCATAGGCCTCCACTCCCGTGTCGATTCCGCCCGCCGCAACAAGCGGCATCCCGCCCCCGGTCGCGCGCGCGAAGTCGGCGAGCCTGCATGCGGCGAGCTCGCGCAGCGGCCGCCCCGACAACCCGCCCCCTTCCGCCGCCCTTGGCGAACGCAAGGATGGCCGCGTCACCGTGGTGTTCCCCACCACCAGCGCATTCACGCCCCGGTCCACCGCCGCCCGCGCGATGTTCTCCACCTGCGGCCAGTCCAGATCGGGCGCGATCTTCAGGAACAACGGCGTCGACCCCCGCGCCTCCACGCAGGCCGCGAGCAGCTCGTCAAGCGCCGCTCCATGCTGCAGGTCGCGCAAGCCGGGCGTGTTGGGCGACGAGATGTTCACCGTCACGTAATCCGCGACCCGAGCCGCCGCGCTCACCCCAGCGACATAGTCCGCCACCCGGTCGACCGCGTCCTTGTTCGCACCCACATTGATCCCGAGCACGCCCGCGCGCTTCGCCCTCCGCGCCCGCGCGAGCCCCGCCGCCACCCCACCATTGTTGAATCCCAACCGGTTCACCACCGCCCGGTCCTCGATCAGCCGGAACAGCCGTGGCCGCGGGTTGCCCGGCTGGGGCAGGGGAGTGAGCGTCCCGATCTCGACGGCACCCGCGCCCAGGCCGAACAGCCCGGTGATCGCGTGCCCGTCCTTGTCCACCCCCGCCGCGACCCCGACCGGATTGGGAAATGCCACCCCCGCCACCGTGATCGCCAGCCGCTCCGACCGCGCCGGCCCGCCCGCGCCCACGCCGCGCCACGCCGCCAGCCCGGCGATCGTCAGCTGGTGCGCCCGCTCGGCGGAAAGCGCGAACAGGAGGGGGCGGAGCGGGTGCGTCATCGCCTTGCCCATCGCACCGCCACGCGAGCCCGTCAAAGCGCGCTGCTAACGACTCGCAAACGGTCGCCGCCGGTTGACGCGCCCCATGCCCGCGACCATCTGTAATCCGACCGATATACTCCGATTTGAGAACCGTTCCGTGCGCCTATCCAGCCTAGCCGATTACGCGATCGTCTTGATGTCCGCCGCCGCGCGCAAGTGCACCGCGGCGCCGCTCAACGCGACCCTGCTCGCGGCCGAGACCGGCGTGCCGCTCCCCACCGCGCAGAAGCTCGTCAGCCGCCTGTCCGCCGCCGGGTTGCTCACCAGCGCGCGCGGCACCGGCGGCGGCTTCCGCCTCGCGCGGCCGGCGGCGGCGATCAGCTTGGCCGACATCGTCGAGGCAGTGGAGGGGCCCATTGCGCTAACCACCTGCGTCGACGACCACCGCGACCATTGCGCGCTCGACCATCATTGCTCGGTCAAGCCGCATTGGGGCGTCGTCAATCAGGCCGTCCGCTCCGCGCTCGACAGCGTCACCCTGACCCATCTTTCCCAGCCCGCGCAGTCCGTCATGCGCCCCAAGGTACTAGCATAATGGCCACCAAGAACGCCGAAGCCTACGCCGCCGTCGCCAAGACGTACGAGTGGGGCTTCTCCTCCGACATCGAACAGGATTTCGCGCCCAAGGGGCTGTCGGAGGACACCGTCCGCTACATCTCGGCCAAGAAGAACGAGCCGGAGTGGATGCTCGACTGGCGGCTGAAGGCGTTCGCGTTGTGGCAAACGATGGAGCACCCGGATTGGTCGAAGCTCAACGTTCCGCCGATCGATTACCAGAACGCCTATTACTATGCCGAGCCCAAGGCGAAGCCCAAGCTCGGCTCGCTCGACGAGGTCGATCCCGAGATCCTGCGCGTTTACGAGAAGCTTGGCATCCCGATCCAGGAGCAGAAGATGCTCGCGGGCGTCGAAGACGGGGACGTCGGTGCGGAGGAAGGCGCGGAGCCCAAGCGCCGTGTCGCCGTCGACGCGGTGTTCGACAGCGTCTCGGTCGCGACCACCTTCCGCAAGGAGCTGGAGGCCGCGGGCGTCATCTTCCGTTCGATCTCCGAGGCGATTCGCGAGTACCCGGATTTGGTCCGCAAATGGCTCGGTCGTGTCGTGCCCCAGCGCGACAACTACTTCGCCACGCTCAACAGCGCCGTGTTCAGCGACGGCACCTTCGTCTACATTCCCGAGGGCGTTCGCTGTCCGATGGAGCTGTCCACCTATTTTCGCATCAACGCGGAGAACACCGGGCAGTTCGAACGCACCCTGATCATCGCCGACAAGGGCAGCTACGTCTCTTATCTCGAGGGCTGCACCGCTCCCATGCGCGATGAGAACCAGCTTCACGCCGCCGTCGTCGAGCTCGTGATCCTCGACGACGCCGAGATCAAATATTCGACCGTCCAGAACTGGTATCCCGGCGACGAGAACGGCGTCGGCGGCATCTACAATTTCGTCACCAAGCGCGCGCTATGTCAGGGCAGGAACGCGAAGGTCAGCTGGACCCAGGTCGAGACCGGCTCCGCCGTCACCTGGAAGTATCCATCTTGCGTCCTTGCGGGCGAAGGCAGCGTCGGCGAGTTCTATTCGGTCGCGGTCACCAACAACCGTCAGCAGGCCGACACCGGCACCAAGATGATCCATCTCGGCAGGAACACGAAGTCGACCATTGTGTCCAAGGGCATCAGCGCGGGCCGCTCCGACAACACCTATCGCGGGCTGGTGAGGGTCGCCCCGACCGCGGAGGGCGTCCGCAACTTCACCCAGTGCGACAGCCTGCTGCTCGGCGACCAGTGCGGCGCGCACACCATCCCCTATATCGAGGTCCGCAACCCGTCCGCGCAGATCGAGCACGAGGCGACTACCTCCAAGATCAGCGACGACCAGATGTTCTACGCCATGTCGCGCGGGCTGGATTCGGAGGCGGCGGTCGCCCTCATCGTCAACGGCTTCGCCCGCGAGGTGTTGCAGCAACTTCCAATGGAGTTCGCGGTCGAGGCGCAGAAGCTGCTGGGGATCAGCCTCGAGGGGAGCGTTGGGTGATGGCGACGCAACTGTACGAAACCGACTTCTACGGCTGGACTCAGGAACAGGCGGTCAAGCTGCGGGCTTTGCTGGTCGAGCGCAGCAACCTCGATCTCGATATCGAGAATATTTTGGAGGAGATCGATAGCTTGGGCCGCAGCGATCACCATCAGTTGATCAGCCGGTTCGAGGAGATCGCGATCCACCTGCTGAAATTGCACTATTCCACGATCTTGGAATGCGAGAATACGTGGAAGAACTCGGTGCGGGGGCAACGCGGGCGCATCGCCAGGCTGCTCCGGCGGAGCCCATCGCTCAAGCCGCGGCTCGGCGAAGCGTTGAGCGAGGGCTACGAGGACGCTCTCCGCCACTTCAGTAACGAGAAGTTGATCGAGCTTTGCATGCCGGAACACCTTCCCGGTTCGTCGCCCTTCGGGGTTGAGGAATGCCTGACGGACGAGTGGTGGCCGGAACTCCGAGGACGCAATTGATGCTGCACATCACGGACCTTCACGCCGAGATCGACGGCAAGGAAATCCTGAAAGGCCTGACCCTCATCGTGAACGCGGGCGAGGTGCATGCGATCATGGGGCCGAACGGCGCGGGCAAGTCGACGCTCGGTTATGTGCTCGGCGGTCGTCCCGGTTACGAGGTCACGGGGGGAAGCGTGATGTTCCGCCCCAACTCCGTTCGCCCTGAGCTTGTCGAAGGGTCGTCCTTCTTGACTGCCGGTGGCGGAGAGAAGGACGATGCTTCGACAAGCTCAGGGCGAACGGATATGGGTGCGGCCATTCCCGCAAAGGACGAGTGGATCGACCTGCTCGAACTCGCCCCGCACGAGCGCGCGGCGGCCGGGCTGTTCCTCGGCTTCCAGTATCCGGTAGAGATCCCCGGCGTCTCCAACGTCCAATTCCTTCGCGAATCGCTGAACGCCCAGCGCGCGAACCGCGACGAGAAGCCGCTGTCGGGCGCCGAGTTCCTCCGCCTCGCCCGCGCGGAGGCGGCTAAGCTCGACATGGACGCCGAGATGCTCAAGCGCCCCGTCAATGTCGGCTTCTCCGGCGGCGAGAAGAAGCGCAACGAGATGGTGCAGATGGGCATTATAGCCCCCAAGCTCGCGATCCTCGATGAGACCGACAGCGGCCTCGACATCGACGCGCTGCGCATCGTCGGCGACGGCATCAACCGCATCATGCGCGCGGCCGACAAGGCGGTGATCCTGATCACCCACTATCAGCGCCTGCTCGATTACGTGGAGCCGGACTTCGTCCACGTGCTGGCCGACGGCCGCATCGCGCGCACGGGCGGCAAGGAGCTGGCGAACGAGCTCGAGGCGCAAGGCTACGGCGCGGTGGCGGCGTGATGGGCGCGATCTCCACGATGAGGCCGCAGGTAAGCCCCTCCTCTTCAGAGGAGGGGTTTGGGGAGGAGAACGCCGCCAACCGAGTGAGCACCGGATCCCCGCCCTCAAGCAGCGACCTCCTCCCCAACCCCTCCTCTGAAGAGGAGGGGCTAGCAGCATGACCCTCCTCACTCTCCCGTCCAACCGCGAGGAGGCGTGGCGTTGGGCCGACACCGCCGCCATCGCCACAGCGGCAGGGTCCGCGCGAGCGGGCGGCGGTCCCGCCCATGATCACTTTCTCGACCTCCCCGGCGACCGCCTGCTGTTCGTCGACGGCGAGCTCCACCCCTCCTCGCGCCTCCACCGCGCCGAACCCGCGCGCGTTGTCGCTACCACCCATGCTCTCGGCGGCCGTGCGACCGACAGCGGCTGGGCGCTCCGCCTCGCCCCCGACGCCGTCGCCGACCCCGTCCAGATCGTCCACCTATCGACGGGCGGCGAGAACCACGCGGCTGCCGAGATCGTCCTGGCCGAGAACGCCGCGGCGACCGTCGTCGAGACCTTCGTGGGCAACGGCTGGACCAATCGCTTCACCAGACTGTCGCTCGGCCAGGCCGCGCGCCTCCAGCGCAGCGTCCGCCTACTTCAATCCGACGGGTTCACCTCCACCCGCGACGAGGCCGAACTCGGCGCGGGCGCCAGCCTCGTTTCAGTCTTCCTCGGCGCGGGGCAGGCGGGTAGCCGCATCGACGGCCACATCGCACTGGCAGGCGACGCGGGCTATGCCGAATATGGCGGCGTCCTTCTGACCCGCGGCGAGCAGCGTCAGGAATGCGCGGTCGTCGTCCGCCATGCCGAGCCCAACGGCCAAAGCCGCCAGATCTGGCGCGCTGTCGCCGCCGACCAATCGCAAGCCAGCCTCGCCGCCCGCGTCGAGGTCGCTCGTCATGCCCAGAAGACCGACGGCGAGCAGAGTTTGCGGGGCTTGCTCCTGAACCGCACCGCCGCCGTGAACCTCAAGCCCGAGCTGGAGATCTTCGCCGACGACGTGAAATGCGCGCATGGCGCGACGGTCGGCGAGCTCGACGCCCGCGCGCTCTTCTACATGGAGTCGCGCGGCATCCCGAGCGCGCGCGCAAAAGGCCTGCTCACTCACGCTTTCGTCGCCGACGCCCTCGACCACATCGCCGACGAACAGGTCCGCGACGCCTTCCTGACGGACGCGGGTGCGTGGCTGGAGCAGGCACTATGAAGGTGCTGTCCTACACGTCCCCGACATGTCAAGCGATGCTATCGCTCTTTGACATCGTCCGTTTAGCTGATTCGCGTTGCGCAATAATATTGCGTTTAAAGGCCGGATATTATTCGTTTTGGTGTAAAGCGTGTAAAGTTGGCTGGGCGTTGATCGGCGTCGTTGGCATGAACTTTAGTAAACTTCCGCCTGCCCGAAGCGCCGCGTGACCGACCTCCGCACCCTCGAACGCCCGCTCGACACGGTCGCCGACTTCCCCGCCATCCCCGACGGCTGGGCCTATCTCGACACCGCCGCCACCGCGCAGAAGCCGCAGGTCGTCATCGACGCGATTACGCGCGCCTACGATACCGCCTACGCGACCGTGCATCGCGGCGTGTATGCGCGCTCGGCCGACATGACGCTCGCCTACGAGGCCGCCCGTCGCCGCGTGGCGGAGTTCATCGGCGCGAGCTCTCCGGCCGAAATCGTCTGGGTGCGCGGCGCGACCGAGGCGATCAACCTCGTCGCGACCTGCTGGGCCGGTACCCACCTCAAGGCAGGCGATCGCATTATGCTGTCGCTGCTCGAGCATCACTCGAACATCGTTCCCTGGCAGATGGCGGCCGAGCGTGTCGGTGCTGCTATCGACGTCGTACCGCTCACACCGGACCACCGCATCGACCTGGACGCGATGGAGCGGATGATCACGCCCAAGCACAAGTTGGTCGCGCTCAACCAGGTTTCGAACGTCTTCGGCTCGGTCCTGGACGGCCGTCGCGCTTCCGCCATCGCCCATTCGGTAGGCGCGAAGATCCTGCTCGACGGTTGCCAAGCGGTCCCGCGCATGGCCGTCGACGTGCAGGCGCTCGGTTGCGACTTCTACGTCTTCTCCGGCCATAAGCTCTACGGCCCGACCGGCATCGGCGCGCTTTGGGCGCGGTCGGAGCTGCTGGAGGCTATGCCACCCTATCAGGGCGGCGGCGCGATGATCGACCGGGTGAGCTTCGCCCGCACGACCTACGCTCCCCCGCCAGGCCGGTTCGAGGCGGGGACTCCGCACATCGTCGGCGCGCTCGGCATGGCGGCGGGCATCGACTACGTGGAGGGCATCGGTCTGGACCGCATCCACGCGCACGAGTCCGCGCTCGTGGCCGACGCGCGTGAGGCGCTGGGCCGGATCAACAGCGTCCGCCTGCTCGGTCCGACGGACTCGGCGGGCATCGTGAGCTTTACGATCGAGGGGGTGCACCCGCACGATATCGGCACCATCTTGGACGAGGGCCGGGTGGCGATCCGCGCGGGGCACCATTGCGCGCAGCCGCTGATGGAGGCGCTCGGGATCGACGCCACCGCGCGCGCCAGCTTCGGCGTGTATAACGGCCCGCAGGATATCGAGGCGCTCGCGAGGGGCGTCGAACGCGTAACGAGGATTTTCGGATGAGCGATCGGTTCGTCGTCGAGGAAGTGGAGAGCGTCGCCCTGCCGCCCAAGGCGCGCGTCGAGCGCGAAGACACGCGCGAGACGTTCGAGCGCAAGCGCGACTATCTCGACGGCTTCCTGTCGCAAAAGCCGACCGCCGATCCCGTCGGCGAGCCCGGCGGCGCACTGTACGAGGACGTGATCGCCGCGCTCAAGGACATCTTCGACCCCGAGATCCCGGTCAACATCTACGATCTGGGACTAATCTACGGCGTCGAGGTGACCGACGACGCGCACGCGGCGGTGACGATGACGCTCACCACACCGCATTGTCCCGTCGCCGAGTCGATGCCCGCCGAAGTCGAGCTCCGCGTAGCCGCCGTTCCCGGCATCGCCACCGCCGAGGTCAACCTGGTCTGGGATCCGCCATGGGATCCGCAGAAGATGACCGACGACGCCAAGCTCGAATTGGGGATGCTGTGATGGCGACCACGCTCCGCCAGCGTCCGGCGGCGCTCAATCTGACCGCGACCGCTTACGCCCGCATCGCCGACCTCATGGAACGTGCGCCGGGAGACGCGGTCGGGGTGAAGCTGTCGACCCCGCGCCGTGGCTGTTCGGGCCTAGCCTATTCGGTCGATTACGTCACCGAGGCCAAGCCCTTCGACGAGCGCATCGACACGCCCGGCGGAACCCTGTTCGTCGATGGCGGCTCGATCCTCTATTTGATCGGGTCGACGATGGATTGGGTCGAAGACGACTTCACCGCAGGCTTCGTGTTCCAGAACCCAAACGCCAAGGGGGCCTGCGGCTGCGGCGAAAGCTTCACCGTCTAGCCGCAGGCCCCATTTTCTAGACCGGTGCGCTCACGGTTTGAGCGCCACGTCGTCGGCGTCGTCGATTTCCTCGTTATCGACCGTGCCCTCGTCAAAGTCGTCCTGCAGGTCGTCCTCGTCCATGTCCTCTTCGTCCATGTCGACGTCGTCGTCGGTCGTCCCGACCTCGCCGTCCTCCATCTCCAGCTCGTCGATCGGCTCCGCTTCCGGGTCGTCCAACCCCAGGTCGGGCGTGAGGTCGGTCAGGATCGCGCCGTCCGACGGCCCGTCGCGCGTGACCTCCAGGATCTCGGCGCGCTGGCTCTCGTCGTAACCTTCCTCGTCGTATCCGTCGTCGCCGGGTCCCATGCCGGGCATCCGCGTTCCTGCCATCTTGACCTCCATCAACCGTTGCTTTCCCTCGAACCCCGGGCGGGGCGGGGCGGTTCCACCGGACGGGCCAAGCGGCCGAACAAGCGCCCCCGTTCGGTCCAGGCGACCAAACCGAGCGCGACGAGCCCCGCGACCATGAAGCCGATCGACATGGGCACGGTGGTGCCGTCGAACGCTTGACCGATAACCGCGCCGATTGCGGCACCCATCGTTACGCTGATGAAGCCTTGCACGCTCGACGCGGTGCCGGCGATCCGGCCCATATTCTGCATCGCCATCGCCGAGAAGTTGGAGGTGCTCAGGCCGAAGCACGCCATGGTCAGCGCCTGCAGGACCGCAAAGCTCCAGAATTCTTCCCGCCCCAGCTCTATGGACAACAGGTGCAGCCCGGCGAACCCGATCAGGCCGATTACCGCGCCGTGGCTGATGAGGCGCGTACCCAACCGCATCACCAGCCGCGCGTTGAGCAGGTTCGCGACCGCCATCGTTCCGGCCGTCCCCGCGAACACCGTCGCCAGCGCTTCGGGACGGCCGAACGTATCCGCCATGATCTGTTGCACCGAGTTGATGTAGCCGTACAGCGCCCCCATCAACGCCGTCGTCGCCAGCGTATAGCCGAGCGACAGCCGGTCGCCCGCGGTCTCCCGCCACCCGGCCACGACGCGGGGCAGGCTGATCCCCTGGCGATGCTCGGGCGCCAGCGTTTCGGGCATGCGAAGCCAGAACCACCCGAACAACGCGGCGGAGAGGCCCGCGATCACCCAGAAGATCTCGCGCCAGCCCGCGACCAGCAGCACCGCCTCGCCGAGCGCGGGGGCAATGATCGGCACGACCATGAACATCATGAAAGCGATGGACATGACCCGCGCCATCGCCGGGCCGTGATAGCAGTCGCGCACCATCGCGACCGTCGCGACGCGCGTCGCCGCAATCGCCACCCCGCCGATCGCTCGCGAGGCGATCAGCAGTTCGAAGCTGCCCGACACCGCCGCCGCGATGTTCGCGACCGCATAAACCCCCATCGACCAGAGCAGCACGCGCCGCCGCCCGAACCGGTCGGCGAGCGGGCCGTAGAAGAGCTGCCCGACCCCGTATCCGCCGATGAAGGCGGCGATCACATATTGCCGCGCATTGGGGTCGGCGACCCCCAGCGCCTCGCCGATCGCAGGAAGGGCGGGAAGCATCGCGTCGATGCCGAGCGCCCCCAGCGCGAGCAGCGCGGCGACGAGCGAGACGAACTCCGCAAAGCCGATAGGCGCGCCGACCTGGGGTGGGGATTGATCGTTCATGCTGCAGTGCACATAGGGCAGGGAGGCACGGACCGACACCCTGCTTGGGCATCGGGCGCGAAAAGTCCGGGGGCGTCGCAACCTGTTCGCGGCGCGCGGGACGGCCTATATCGGGCGAACCCTATCCCAACCGGACCCGAACCCCATGCTCGACCAGCCGCTCGCCCAAGTCCCGACGCTTTCGCTCCGCGATCAGGAGGGCGATCCGGACGGGTTCGCGGCGGCGCTGGGCCGGTCGTTCCGGCGGTTCGGCTTCGCGATCGTCGCCGATCACGGCATTCCCCGTCCGCTAATCGAGCGCGCCTGGGGACAGACGGAAGCGCTGTTCGCGCTGCCGGAGGAGGAAAAGCGGTCGTATCATCTCGCTGGCGGTGGCGGAGCGCGGGGGTACACGCCGTTCAAGACCGAGATCGCCAAGGACGCCAGCACGGTCGATCTGAAGGAATTCTGGCATATCGGGCGCGAGCTGCCCGCCGGGCACCGCTACGGCGGGCTGATGGCCCCGAACATCTGGCCCGCGCGGCCGGAGGGGTTCCGCGATACCTTCACCGAGCTGTTCGCGGCGTTCGACCGGGCGGGGGATCGTGTCCTGTCGGGGATTGCGCGGCATCTGAAGCTGGCGCCCGACTGGTTCGACCCGGCGGTCGCGGACGGAAATTCGGTGCTGCGGCTGCTCCATTACCCCCCGATCGCGCCGGATGCCGAGGGCGTGCGGGCGGGGGCGCATGAGGACATCAACCTGATCACGCTGCTGCTGGGCGCGGAGGAGGCGGGGCTGGAGCTGCTCGACCGGGAGTCGGGGCGCTGGCTGCAGATCAAGCCGCCCGAGGGCGCGATGGTGGTCAATGTCGGCGACATGCTCCAGCGGCTGACCAACCACGTCCTGCCCTCGACGACGCACCGCGTCACTAACCCGCCGCCCGAGCGGCGCGGGCATTCGCGCTATTCGATGCCGTTCTTCCTCCACCCCGCGCCCGACTTCCTCATCGAGACGCTGCCGGCGACGATCACGCCCGACAACGCGGACCGGTGTCCGGTGCCGATCACCGCGCATGATTACCTGCATGAGCGGCTGGTCCAGATCGGGCTCATCAAGCCATAAGGGCGTGGCGGGCCGCGTCAGGCGCAAGATCGGCCTGGCGGAGGCCGAGGCGCTGGTCGAGTGCGCCGCCGAACCGGAGCGATGCGCGCTGTGCGGCCGCCCGCTCGGGGCCAAGGTGGAGTTGCATCACCTCGTCCCCAAATCGGAGGGCGGGCGGGAGACCGCGCCCGTCCACCCCATCTGCCACCGCACGATCCACGCGCTGGTCGCCAACGGCGATCTGGCGCGGGACTATGCCGACGTCGAGGCGCTGCGGGCCCGGCCGGATGTGGCGCGCTTCCTGCGCTGGATCGCCGATAAGCCGCCCGACTTCCACGCGCCGACCAGGCGGGCGCGGGCGGGGGAGGGGTGAGGACGGCCATGCTCATTGCCGCTCCAGCGCGGCGATCTCGCGGCTCTTGATCCACCAGAAGGCGGCGAAGACGTAGACGCCCGCCGCCTCGACCAGGAACAGGACGGGGGAGTTCTCGCGCGCGGGGGCGAGGGCGTGGACGGCCCAGACTGCGAGCGGCAGCGCGACCATCAGTAAGCCGAGCAGGCGATAGGTCGCGCGGAAGGTGGCCGCCTGCGCCTCGTCGCGCAGGAGGCGGAGCGTGTCGCCCGATCGGAAAACGCACACATAGGCGATAAGCAGGAAGAAGCCGATCGCGGCGGCGGCGTGGAGGCGGCCGGTCAGGGTGGCGGGAGCGCCCGCGGGCCAATCCATCGGTGCGACCGCGACCAGCACGGCGGCGAGCCCCGCACCGTCGAGCGCCAGGTCCTCGGCGCGGGAATAGCCCTTGTAGAAGTACAGGAACGTGCCGAGCGCCCAGAGCGCCCCCACCAGCACGTCACGCATCTGGCCGTCCGCGTGGTGGTAGTAGGCGCTGAGCGACCCCTGCAACCGCCCCAGCCCGCCGCCGAGCCACAGCGTGGGCGGCAGCGCGAAGGCGACGAGCGCCATGCCGCGGCGGAGGCGGAAATAGCTGGCCGAGATGGAGGCGAGGATCGCGTCCGCTTCGGCGGGCGGCAGGTCGGCGGGCGGGGTCGCGGCGGGATGGGCGAGGGCGGCGCAGACATCTTCGGGGGTCACGTCTTCTGGGGTCATGAGCGGGGCTCCTCCCGGCAGAGTCGTCGTCGTGCCGGAAATCGCCGGCGAGCGCGCGCGGAAAGTCGCAAAAGTCGCAAGGTCGACCATGTTTTCAAACTCCGGGGTTTCGATCTCCGGACTTTTCAAATGCCGGCGTCCGGCGCGTGACGAAGGTCCGGCCAGCCATCGATGGTCGTGGGCGGGAACGCGTCAAAGTCGGCGAGCGCGTCGAGCTCGCCCGGCAGATTCCGTAACGCCAGTTCGGCCGTGCGGTTGGCGAACGCGTCGATCCACCGGTACGGGCCGAAGCGCTTGCGATCGAATTGCTTGAGCAGGAAGGTGAGCATCCGGTCGGAGGGCGCGCGAGTTTCCGACACGAGTTCACCGTTGCGCCATTTCTGGCGAAGCGCGCCGTTGACCGCGCGGTCGAAGGCGAGCGCGACCAGCTGACCGGTGGCGACGCCCAGCGCGCGGTCCCAAGCGGCGGCGAAGGCGCAAGCATCGGGATGCGTCCGCAGGCGATAGGCGGAGCGCGGAGTGATCCCGGCCTCGGCCGCGGCGGCCGTGACCGAACCGGTCTCGGCAAGCGCCTGGATGAAGATGCGCTGGCGGTGAGCGGTCCAGCCGTCCTGGCGCTCGCGACGCGGCGCGGGGGTGAAGTCGGCGGGAGCGATCTCGCGCCCAGGCGACGGATCGGGGTCGGCGGCGATGGCGGTCTTAGCGACACGTCGGCGGGGAGAGGTCATGACTCGGCTCCTTTGGGTGCGGGAGCCGAATCAGGTAACCAAGACGGTTCCTGTAGGAAAATGGTTTTTCACGTTTCGTTCCGTGTCTTGCTCGTGAAGGTCGAGCGGCTACGATGCTTGCGTACCGATCGCGGCGTCGATCGAGTCCTCCTCCAACGTCCGCTCGACCTCGCAATCGTCGCAGTGTCCGGCGTCGAATACCGCGCCGAGTATCCATCGTTGCGTGCCCGTGTCCCACACGGCCCAACGTCGCGCATGACGTTCGTGCTTCCACAGGCTCCGCGGATGATGTCGATGTTCATCGGGACGCGCTCGCCGGTGCGCCTCGGAGCAGGCCTTCTGTGCTCAAATCCTCGTCCAGCTCCGGCCAGTGGATACCGTAGCCGCCACCGGCTCGCTGCCAGTCTGCGCGTTAAGCGGGCGTGGCGGCGAGGAGGCGGGGGTACCACGCCAACGGTACCGCGATCGTGCGGCCATCCATTAGGTCCACAGTGAGGTAAGCGTTGTCGCATCGCACATCGGCGACGCGCTCGTCGGTGACCTTAGCCAAAATGTTCATGCCAAGCCTCCAGGAGCTGAGGGCGATGCTGTTCATCGTCGGCACGCGAATATCGCCGAGCGTCATCGACCGGTTTACATGAGGTCGCCCTTTCGCCCGCCAGATTTCCGTCTTAACTCCTCCTCGCGACCAGCGAGAACATCAAACCACAAGGTCTGTGTTCGCGTGATCATTGCCTCTAGTTGATCATACGAATACAGCCACATGCCGTTCTCAGGCCTAACCCTTATTGTTCTCTCGTCATCTGCCGAGAACTGAAAAATCTCAAGTGATACATCGTCACGGTAATCTGGATTGTTGACACGTAGCGCATGATGCTGAAGCGAGAATACGCATCTACGAGCTTCTAAGGTAAGATTCCGGCTGCGTCTGAGATCTAGAAAGGGAATTGTGATACGATCAGGATAAATGAATAGGGCAGGAGACCAGCATAGAAGCTTCGGACCTACCGAAAATGAAATCGGATATCCATCAAGTTCTGTCGCCTGAACATTCTCACTCTCACAATATCTATAGAGCTGCTGTGCGACAGGAACGTTCATCTTACGTTCCTCATCGGAGCGACTAGCTGCTATGATGTGCTTCTGGACAACTTCCCAGCTGTCCCGAGTGGAGGGAAACACGCCAGGCTGTCGGTTAACAATACCAGCAAACTGACCCCGTGTGGGATTGTAATTAGGACCTTGTCCGTTAGCTTTTACTTGTTTTAGCGCATGGCGCTGCAGATCATACGACTGAACGCAGATTCTAGCTAAATCGGTGATAGGTAAGTGGCGTATCTTCACTTGGTTCCTCCACATCATCTAGATGTTCTGCTGAAAGCCAATGATTCCTATAACGTTCTTTAATAAGCTCATTAGCTATTCTCAATCCTAGCATTCGTTCATTCTTTGACTTTGCAAAAACTACATCCCAAGCGCTATCTTTCGCGTGTGACAACTTTACTAACTGACCTGGGGTCAAGTCACCAAGTGCATGGACCGTCTTTTTCACAACACTTACAATTTCGGGGTCGGTAGGTAGATCGATCTCTCTTAGCTGCCCCGTCCTGAGATCCTTCTTTTGTGCTAGTGTCGTAATAGGCTCTGATCCAAAAGCCTTGAACGCAGAGTACACAGCTGGATGCACAGGTCCGTAGGTCCAGGCCTCGAAATAACCACTCACCAATGGCCTTTTAGCTCTCATGATATATGCGGCATGTGCAAAGTAGAGAAGCTTTTGCAGTTCAAGATTGGATATCGCTCGATTGGCTGTTTTCAATATTAAGTTCGCGATTGACCTTGGGTCGGTCGCAGTAATGTCCTCATCTAATGTCCTCACGCCGCCCGCTTCCGCCCTTTCAGTGGGATCACCAGCCGGGCGTTCTCGAACCATTCGTCGGTGAGTTCGGGCGCGGCGTCGGGGTTGCTCGCGATCTGGGCGGCGATGTCCTCGTCGGTCATCGCGTCGAGCGCGGCCAGCCGCTCGGGCGTCATCCATTCCTTGGCGAGCGCGAGCGCCTCCTCACTCGTCACTCGTATGATATTTTCGGACTTCTCGGTCATTGGCTTTCCTGAAGCTGATGACGCGCCGTACGGCGTCGCGCCACGTATATACCACAACGAAGACCCGGCCGCCAAAGGTCGCCACCGGTCCGGTCGCAACGAGCCGGGTCTCCCCGTAGTTGTAACGGGCGTCCACTTCCTCGACGAACGGGCCGTCGAACAGCGGCTCGGCCGCGACGAGCGTCAGACCGTGCTTGGCTTGGTTGTCGACGTCCTTATCGGCATCGAACTCGATCACGCCGAACCTACTCAGCCGCGATGCCCGCGAACATGTCCCCGCTCATCTCCACCGCATCCTCGTTCGCCGCCGGTCCCTTGTTCGCCGACTGCCGCTTGTCGAAGCTGCTCCACACGTCGTTCCACTGGCCCTTGGTCGCCGCCTTCGAATATTCGGTCGCGCGTTGTTCGAAGAAGTTGGCGTGCTCGACGCCGTTGAGCATCGGGGCGAGCCAGGGGAGGGGGTGCTCGTCGATCATGTAGATGGGCTTGAGGCCCAGCTGGCCCATGCGCCAGTCGGCGATGTAGCGGATGTACTTCTTGATCTCGCGGGGCTTCATGCCCTCGACCGGGCCCATCTCGAAGGCGAGGTCGATGAACGCGTCCTCCAGGCGGATCGTCGTCTGGCACACGTCGGCGATGTCGTCCTTGACCGCCTTGGTCAGGCACTGGCGCTCGGCGCAAAAGGCGTGGAACATCTTGATGATGCCCTCGCAATGCAAGGACTCGTCGCGGATCGACCAGGTGACGATCTGGCCCATGCCCTTCATCTTGTTGAAGCGCGGAAAGTTCATCAGCATCGCGAAGGACGCGAACAGCTGCACTCCTTCGGTGAAGCCGCCGAACATGGCGAGCGTGCGGGCGATGTCCTCGTCATTGTCGACGGTGAATTTCTGCATGTAGTCGTGCTTGTCCTTCATCTCGGCATATTCGAGGAAGGCGCCGTACTCGGACTCGGGCATGCCGATCGTGTCGAGCAGGTGGCTGTAGGCGGCGATGTGAACCGTCTCCATGTTCGAGAAGGCGGTCAGCATCATCTTGATCTCGGTCGGCTTGAACACGCGGCCGTATTTCTCGTGGTAGCAGTCCTGCACCTCGACGTCGGCCTGGGTGAAGAAGCGGAAGATCTGGGTGAGCAGGTTGCGCTCGTGATCGGAGAGCTTCTGCGCCCAGTCGCGGCAATCCTCGCCGAGCGGGACTTCCTCGGGGAGCCAATGGAGCTGCTGCTGGCGCTTCCAGAACTCGAACGCCCAGGGGTATTCGAAGGGCTTGTACTGCTTGGAGGCATGGAGGAGGGACATGGGATTACTCCGACAGGAGGGTGGAGAGGTGGTACGCAGCCCCGGCGGAGACGCCGGTGCCGAAGAGGAAATCGCCCGCGCCGAGATAGACGAGCCAGCGGCGCGGGTGGGGTTGGGGCAGGCGGGCGCGGAGCTGCTGGGCCCCGAGCGAGAGCATGAACAGACCCGCCACGAGCAGGCCGACGGTGGCGAGGAGTTCGGGCAGGCTCCTCATGTCGGCATGCTCCATTGCCACATGGCGGTCGCGGACATGGCGAGCACGATCCCACCCGAGGTCAGCATGATCCCGACCATGCGGTAGGCGTAGGTCTTGCGCTCGGTGATGCGCGAGGAGCGCAGGTGGACGAGCATGTATGCGCCAAGCGCGGTCAGGACCGCGGCGACGAGGTACATGATAGCGACGTCGTAGGTCATGCCGGCGCCCCGCTGCCCCTCTCCCACCGGGAGAGGGGAGGAGCGCCGAAGGCGCGGAGGGGTGAGGGCAGGGCGGAACCGACTCCGTCCTCACCCTTCCCATCCCCGCTTGCGCGGAGATGGGCCCCTTCCCTCTCCTGAAAGGAGAGGGAGATCTGGGCGATCACGCCGTCGGTGTTGGCAAGGACGTCGTTGTTCCAGAAGCGGAGGACCTGATAGCCTTCGGCGTTCATATGGCGGGTGCGGCGTTCGTCATACGCGTGAGCCTCGCCGTGTTGGCCGCCATCGATCTCGATCACCAGCTTGGCGGAAAAGCACAGGATGTCGGCGTAGTACGGCCCGAACGGGACCGAGTGCCGCCATTTCAGGGTCGGGAACGCTTCGCGGAGCGCGCGGAGCAGCCGCTTCTCCGCTTCGCTGGCATTCCGGCGCAGCTCGCGGGCGCGGGTGATGGTGCCGGGAGGTTGGTTCGCATAGGTCCGCACTCTGTCCTCACCCTTCCGCCGCTTCGCGGCTCCCTCCCTCTCCTGAAAGGAGAGGGAACGCTTGCTTACTGGCAGGCCAGGCACTCGTCGTAGTCCGTGCTTTCCAGCTCGTACTGCGGCTTCACGATCGTGTTGTCGTTCTCGACGCCGCCCGCGAAGCCGGCGCGTTGGACCGATTTCGAGCGGAGGTAGTAGAGCGATTTGATGCCCAGCTCCCAGGCGCGGAAATGGAGCATGAGGAGGTCCCATTTCTCCACGTCGGCGGGGATGAACAGGTTCAGCGACTGCGCCTGGTCGATATAGGGCGTGCGATCGCCCGCGAGCTCGAGGAGCCAGCGCTGGTCGATCTCGAAGCTGGTCTTGTAGCAGTCCTTCTCCTCGGCCGAGAGGAAATCGAGATGCTGGACCGAGCCGCCCTGTTCGAGGATCGAGTTCCATACCGCGTCCGAGTTCTTGGACTTCTGGGTCAGCAGCTTCTCGAGATATGGGTTCTTGACCGAGAAGCTGCCCGACAGCGTCTTGTGCGTGTAGATGTTGGCCGGGATCGGCTCGATGCACGCCGACGTGCCGCCGCAGATGATCGAGATCGATGCGGTCGGGGCGATCGCCATCTTGCAGCTGAACCGCTCCATCACGCCCACGTCGGCGGCGTCGGGGCAGGGGCCGCGCTCGACGGCGAGCTGCATGGAGGCCTCGTCCGCCTGGCGCTTGATGTGGCGGAACATGCGCAGGTTCCAGGACTTGGCCATCGCGCCTTCGAACGGCAGCCCGCGCGCCTGGAGGAAGGAGTGGTAGCCCATGACGCCCAGGCCGACCGAGCGCTCGCGGCCCGCCGAGTAGGCGGCGCGCTCCATGCCGGGCTCGTGTCGGTCGATATAGTCCTGCAGCACGTTATCGAGGAAGCGCATCACGTCCTCGATGAAGCCCGTCTCACCGTCCCACTCGTCCCAGGTCTCGAGGTTCAAGGACGACAGGCAGCAGACCGCGGTGCGGTCGTTGCCCAGATGGTCCTTGCCGGTGGGGAGCGTAATCTCCGAGCACAGGTTCGAGGTCGATACCTTGAGCCCCAGCTCGCGGTGATGCTTCGGCATGTTGCGGTTCACATGGTCGGCGAAGACGATGTAGGGCTCGCCGGTCTGAAGCCTGGTCTCGACGAGCTTCTGGAAGAGCGAGCGCGCGTCGAGCGTCTGGCGGATCGACTGGTCCTTGGGGGACAGCAGGTGCCATTCCTCGCCGTTCCGAACCGCTTCCATGAAGGCGTCGGTAAGGAGCACGCCGTGATGGAGGTTGAGCGCCTTGCGGTTGAAGTCGCCCGAGGGTTTGCGGATCTCCAGAAACTCCTCGATCTCCGGGTGCGAGATGTCGAGGTAGCAGGCGGCGGACCCGCGCCGGAGCGACCCCTGACTGATCGCGAGCGTCAGTGAGTCCATCACGCGCACGAAGGGGATGATGCCGCTCGTCTTGCCGTTCAGCCCGACGGGCTCGCCGATGCCGCGGACGTTGCCCCAATAGGTCCCGATCCCGCCGCCGCGCGAGGCGAGCCAGACATTCTCATTCCAGGTATCGACGATGCCGTTCAGGCTGTCGGGCACCGAATTGAGGTAGCAGGAGATGGGCAGCCCGCGCCCGGTGCCGCCGTTCGACAGCACGGGCGTCGCGGGCATGAACCACAGGCGGCTGATGGCGTCGTACAGCCGCTGCGCATGCGGCTGATCGTCGGCATAGGCCGACGCGACGCGGACGAACAGATCCTGGATCGTCTCGCCGGGCAGCAGATAGCGGTCCTTGAGCGTCTCGCGCCCGAAATCGGTCAGGAGCGCGTCGCGGCCGTGATCGACCTCAAGTGGGTAGGGGCGCCTGGGCGCGGGCGTCGCGTCGGGCGTCGGGCTGGTCGTCGTTGGTTGGGGCGCGCTCGCCGCCGCCGGAATGTCGATCGTATCGACGCTCATTCCGCCGTCCTTCCGGTCATTACGAAAATCCATTCCTGTAAGCTCCCCTGTTCCTTGACTGTTCCGGATCGACGACGCGCGACGATGCTATCACCGGCAAAGCTCCGATGAGAACAAAAAACGAACATACGATCCATGGTCGATCCGCTCGATCTAGTGCCATCATCAACGCTCGCACCAGCACTTGGGTCCCGGTCTCCTATCGACCACCACCGATTGTGATGTTCCGGGCGGAGAGGCAAGCGAAACGTTTCAGGACGGGCAGGGGTCGAACGGCTCGATCGCAGCCGCGACGCGCGCATTTCCGCCAGGTCCGCGAAGCGCAAGGGAACAGGTGACGAACAAAAATAAATGGACGTGGATAGCGCCGGCCGGAAGCCCGTGCCGGAAAATGGACGACCTGCCCGCGACCGAACACGTCATTCCGCATCTTGATCAACAAATGCGGTCGCGCCCGTCTTGAAGCGGATGGAAATCCCGTGCGACCATTTTCATCCCACGTTCCGAGACGAACCTTTCATATCGACGGATAATATTAACGCATATGGGACATTCCGTTCTTGAACGGTTGTCGTGACCATGGACCAGCGATCGAGTTCAGCTCGCCGCACCTTTTCGAGGTGTGCGAAGTCGTCTTAGTCCAGACCGATCCGGTTCTGGATTAATCCGCAAGCCGTGTGTATGTCACGGTGAACCGTTGAGCGAAACCGGAAGCGAGGTTGTGTATGAGTTCCTCCTTTAATGTCGATGTGGACGCTCGGCAGAAGCGCACCGCCGGATGGAAAGAGTATCTATCGATCGCGCGGCTTGATCACGCCACCAAGCACATATTCATCCTACCAGGTATCCTTCTCGCGCTTGTTCTTCGCGGTGTTCATACAGGGAATGTCACCCTCACGGTAATACTCGGGGTGATCGTCGCGGTTTGTATCGCGTCGGCCAACTATACGATCAATGAATATCTCGATCGTGAGACCGATAAGCACCATCCGACCAAGTCGGCGCGCGCGGCGGTGCAGATGGAACTTCGCGGTTCGTGGGTCTTCATTCAATGGTTGGCGTTCGTCGTCGTCGGCGTGCTTGCCGCCTATGCGGCATCGTCGACGATGTTGATCGTGGCGCTGCTGTTCGCGGCGCAAGGCGTCGTTTATAACGTCCGGCCGCTTCGAACCAAGGACGTCGCCTATCTGGACGTCCTGTCGGAGGCGGTGAACAATCCGTTCCGGCTGATGATCGGGTGGGCGATGATCGACCCCCTCACCTTACCACCGTCGTCGATCATACTCGCATACTGGTTCGGTGGTGCGTTTCTGATGGGATCGAAGCGTTTGTCCGAATATCGCGAGATTACCGCGTCGCATGGCAAGGATCTTCTAACGCGCTACCGGCGGAGTTTCAGCGGCTATACCGAGATCAGCTTAGTCACGTCGATCCTCGTCTACGCGATCTTCAGTATGTCGTTCCTGTCGATCTTTCTGATCAAATATCGGATAGAGTACATCTTGGCACTTCCGGCGATCACCATGCTGTTCGCCAAGTATCTCGCATTGTCGATGTTGCCCGGGTCCACGGCACAGAAGCCGGAGCGGTTGTTCGAGGAGCGTGGTCTCCTCACGATCGTCGCGCTCGTCGTCGCATTGTTCGTAGCCTTTACATTTATCGATCTGCCTGGCTTCGATGCGCTCGCCAGCCAGCGCTTCATCGCAATCGGCAGTTGATGAGCGCGTCGTCGCCGATCGACTGGTCGCGCATAACGCTCGTCGTGTTCGACATCGACGGGACGCTCTACGCGCAGCGTCCGCTACGCATGCGGATGGCCGCGTCGCTCGCACGGCATTCGATCCGGACGCGGAGCATGCTCGAACTCGCGGTTCTCAGATCGTATCGCACGCTCCGCGAGCGATACGGCGATCAGGAGACGGAGGATTTCGGACCCGTCCTCATCGATTCGGTCGCGCGACGTCACGGCTGCGACCCGACGCGGGTCGCGGCGATCGTCGAGGAGTGGATCAACGTGCGGCCGCTCGAATTCCTCGCCCGACATCGATATCCGGAGCTGGACCGGCTGTTCGGTCGCATCCGCGCGTCGGGTCGAGCGATCGGGGTGCTGTCGGACTATCCGGCGCAGGCCAAGATGGACGCGTTGGGCCTGCGTGCGGATCATGTGGTCACGGCCGATGACGTGGGCATGCTCAAACCGCATCCACGCGGGCTCGAGCGCGTCATGGAGCTCGCCGGCGTGTCGGCGGAACGGACGGTGTTGATCGGCGACCGGGCGGAACGCGACGGCGAGGCCGCCCGGCGCGCCGGGGCCGCGAGCTTGTTGCGTTCGACGCGGCCGATCGCGGGCGCGCTGACCTTCGCGCGATATGATGACCCTATCTTCGTAGGTCTGGACACGGGACCCGTCGATCGATCCCCCGACTATTCGTCCGTCGTCAAACATGCCTGAAGTCGCGCTTACGTGCGCGTTCCAAAGGAAAATTCGAAAAATGGGGGCGGGTTCGTGAACGAGGAAACAAGCATCATCGCGGGGGTGGATCGCGGGGTAGGGACGGCACTGCGAGCCCCACGCGGACGCGCAACCGGCGCGTCGGTCGCGGCATTCGCCGCGAACGACCGCGCAATCCTGATCCTGTGCGTGCTCGTCGGTCTGATACCCATCTGGTCGGTGGACTGGTTCCCGTCGGTGGACGGGCCCATTCATATGTACATCGTCCATCTGATGGACAAACTGGCGTCGGGCGACGCCGGTCCGTTCGCGCGCATTTTCCGGCGCAGCTACGTCGTCGATCCGAATCTGACCGTCTATGGCGTGATCTGGGCCGCGTCCCGCTTCCTGCCGATGCTCACCGCCGAAAAGCTGTTCGTGTCGGTGTACTGGATGATTTTCGCCGGATCGTCCTGGTACCTGATGCGTGCGTTCGGGAACGGGAAGGGCGTGTTCGGTCTACTCCTCCTGCCGTTCGCGACAGGGGAATTCCTGCATTGGGGCTTCTATAACTTCGTCCTCAGCCAAGCATTATTCCTGTTCGGGTGCGGTTATTTCTTCAGGCGCATCGAGCGTCTCGGCACCCGGCACATCGCGCCGCTGGCGGTCATCACAACGCTGCTGGCGCTCACCCACCTCGTCGGCGTCCTGATGTTCCTGATGGTCGTCGGGTTCGCGCGTACCGGCATGGCGTTGCGCGATCGGTTGCGGCGCGCGCGCAGCCGATCGGGTGCGGAGATCTTCCGCAGCTATCTGGCCGACGCCCTGCGCCTCGCGGTCGCGGCGCTGCCCGCGATCGTCATCGTCGTCAGCTTCTTCATGCGGCGCGTTGTAACCGACCCACACACCTCCCCGGAGGCGGGCGCTTTCGACAAGGTCGTGCACATGGCCTTGATCGCGCCGATCCTGTCGATCGACAAGCGTGAAGCGTTCGTCCTGGCGCCGTTCGTCCTGCTGTTCTGGGCGGTCCTGCTGCGCGTCGCGATCCCGCTATTCAGGGATCGCGAGCGGTTGGTTGCTTCGTTGCCGACGACGGTCCCGCCGGCGGCGTTGGCCATATTCGTCCTGATCGGCTCGTTCGGCTTTTCCGGGTTCGACGCGTATCCGCGCCTGCTGCCGTTCTTCTTCTTCCTCGTCGTCATCGCATTCGCGTCATGGACCCCGACGACCCCCTGGCGCGCAGCGATCGGCGCCGTCGTCCTGATCGCCACGGTGGGCACGGCGACGCTGCATTTCGCCTTCTATCGCCAGATCAACGCGCTCTACGCGCGATTCGAGGCCTCCCGCCCGCCGCCGCCCGCCGGATCGATCGTGGTCGCGGTCAACCTGGCCATGGAAGGCTCCTCGATCGCGGGGCATTCGGTCGGGTGGCGGATGGACGTGACCAAGCATTTTCGGGAGGCATATGCGCGCAGACGTGATCTGCCGATGCTGAACATCGAATTGCTCGCGCCGCAGATGTTCGGCTATTTTCCCGTCGTGTATCGCCGGGACGTGGTGGTTGGTGCATCGCTGCAAAGTGCACCCTTCAAAAATTACCGGCAGCCGCTGGCGACCTTCGAACGCGACACGGGCCTTCGCATTGCCGAAGTTTCGTTCTGGCCGCATCCCGATCCGGAGATGCCGCTTCGCTGGTTGAACAGGCCGAAAGGAGCTCCGCCGTACAATTGGATGCCGCCGGAACGCGAGGAGGAGCTGCGCGCCGAGCTGCGGGCGCGATGGCGGCCGATCGGCTTTTCCGATCCGCTCGCTCCGCTCACCTTCACTCATCGGAGCGCATCACCGGACGCCTCGCGCGATATGGCGGCTCCGTCGATTCCAGACACGCGATCGGCACCGTAGCGGGACGGTCGCGGCGACGGGGAACGAAGTATTGGAAGGTGATGGGTCCTAGGCCGAGATGTCGGCCCACGGCCTCGTGCCTCCGACAGTCGACAAGGCGGAGCAGCACGCGGTGTCGCCGCGCGGAGGCGAGCGAAGTACGACGCCTGCCTCATCTTCGGCCCACCCAGTCGCGTCGTCGCGCGACGACCCGCGCGCTTGGTATGAGATGATGGAACCAGCAGCCGGAGCCGCGCCGCGGCAAAGCCGCGTCGTCGAACGGGTCGCTTCGCGCCCGCCGGCCGGGCTTGGGCGAGTCTTGCGCCGGGGCGGCGCAAGCCGCCCTGCACTCGTGAAAAGGACCTGCCGAGCGTCTCCCGACGACCCGACAGGCCCCTTTGCATGGTCAGCGGCCGGATAGCTCCAGCCCGGGAGACCATGAACGCCGCTCGAAGCTCAGGTTCCGCACGTATCTCGGGGAGGATGCCCCGCGCGCGACACCGTTCGGGCTCCTAGCGACGAGCCTCCCGAACGAACTGAACCGACCCCATTGCTGAACCATGAGACATCGGATCACCTCCTTTCGCTTGTTGATAGCCAAACGGGCGTACATCGCCCGCAACCGCAATGTGCGTAGTCGGGGCGGGCTTGGCAAGGCCAATCTGCGGATGATCGATCAGCCGCGACAGTCCTCGACGACGCGGCCGATCTCGGCATGGGCGGGGACGACCAGCGGCGGGCGGTTCGCCTGTTCGACCACGAACCGCCCGCGGCTGAAGGCTAGCGCGTCGAGCAGCGGATCGGTGGGCGCGAGCGCGGCCGCGACGTCGCCGGGCGCGCCGCCCGTCGGCTGGACGGGCACGGTGCGCGCGGTGCTGGTGGAGCGTAGCGTGAGCGGGGCGGCGAGCGAGCCGCTGCGCGACAGGAGCATCCGGCGGTCCGAGAGGTCGCAGCGCAACATTAGCAGCGGGCCTGCGCCCGCCTCGCCGAACGAAGCGACCGCGCCGCGCGTGTCGCGGCGGTAGCTCCAACCGCCCGGCGTGAGCGGCCAGTCGCGCCAGTCGGACCCGAGCGCGGGGACAGGCATGGTCGGAGCGGGTGCCGCCATGCGCGTCGGCGGCGGCGTGGCAGGCGCTTCGGGCGGGCGACCCGCGGGCACGCAGGCGCCGAGCAGGACGGGAAGGAGGATGAGGGTACGCGACATGCGATCCGCCTACGACGATCCGCGGCTGCGGCTCAACCCCGTGCGGTTTGGAACCGACCCCGCCCGCGACCGGTTTACCGGCCGAACAGGAGTAGCCCAACGATGAGCACGACCGACGCCCCGACCCAGCTGCTCGCCCAAGCGGCGCTGTCCGCAACGCTCAAGGTCGAATCGCGCGACGGCGAGGTCGCGGGGTCGGTCTATGCGTTTCTGATCCACAAAAATACCGGCCGCGTCACGCACGCGGTGTTGAGCCTGGGCGGCTTCCTGGGCGTGGGCAAAAGCTACTATCCGCTTCCCTTCGCTCTCCTGCAGTTCGATCCCGTCAGCGACCGGTATGTGGTGACGATCGACCGCCGCGTGCTCGAGGGCGGGCCGAGCTGGGCGGCGAATGCGCCCGTCTTCGACCAGGCCTACGCCGACCGGGTGGCGAGCTATTACGGGGTCCGCGCCGAGCCGCTCGCGGCCGGATAGCGCTTAGCCGCGGCCGCGCGCCGCGCGGGTGGGCACCACGAGATGCTCCAGAAAGTTGCGCAGCTCGGTCGTGCGCTTGGCGCGGTCGATCAGCTCGGCATCGAGGCCCAGCCGCCAGGCGAGGTCACGACGCGTCGGGTCTTCCGCCAGCGCGTCGATCAGCGCGGCCTGGTCCTCGATCTCGGACTCGGCGCGGACAAGCCCGGTCTCGACCAGGTCGGACGCCTGGCGGCGGAGCGCGGCCGCGACCTCGGTCAGCGACAGTTCGGGGTGGTACTGCACCCCCCAGAACACACCGGGACCGACGCGGATCTCCGCCGCCTGGACCGCCGTGACCGCGTTGCCCGCGAGGAGGGTCGCGCTCTCGGGCAGCGACTCGACCTCGTCGCTGTGGATCGCCGCCGCATCCCAGACGGGCGCGCGGCCGGCGAGCAGCGGGTGGTCGCGCCCCGCTTGGGTCGCGGCGATGCGGCGCGCGAAACCCGCCTCGCGCCGGTCGCCCATCGGCCGCACCGTGCCCCCCGCCGCCGCGACCGCGACCTGCAACCCCGCGCAGGACCCGAAGGAGGGCGTGCCCGACGCGAACACCGTCCGCATGAAGGCGATCTCGCGCGCGGCCTCGGGCGTGTCGTCATAGACGTGGAGCGGCGAGCCCGTCAGGAACACCGCGTCGTATCCCGCGATCGTCGCCTCGTCCGGCACGTCGCCGTCCGCGTCGGCCGGCGTGGCGCGGTCGATCGACGCGCCCGGCGACAGCGACGACAGCAGGTCGCGCACCGTCTCGCCGGAGCTGCGCCCGACGCTGGCGCGGCGCTCCTCGCGGTCGGCGGGCGGTTCGCTCTCGGCGACCAGTAACCGCATGGCCATGCTCCGTCGGGACGCGGGGCCGCCCTCTTCGATATTCATCGCGGGCAAGCGTCCGGCCGGCCGCTTGGTTCCCGCGCTACTCGGCCAGCGACGCGAGTTCCGCCTCGTTCGCGCGGGCGTCGTCGGTGCGGAGCAGCTCGGGATCGAACCTGGGCTCGACCAGCGGGTCGTCGGTGACGACGACGGCGGTGCCGAGCGTCGTCACCTCGAACAGCTTGCGCGCGAATGCGGTCGGCAGCCGTATGCAGCCATGCGACGCCGGGAAACCCGGATCGGCCCCGGCATGGAGCGCGATCCCATCCCAGGTCAGGCGCTGCATATAGGGCATCGACGCGTCGTACAGGTTGGACCGGTGCGCCGCCGCCTTTTGCAGGATCGGGTAAACGCCCGTCGGGGTCGGCGTATCGTCGGCGCCCGTCGACACCGCGGTGGCGGCGACGAGCGTCTCGCCCCGATACAGGAAGGCGCGTTGGAGCGGGAGCGAGATCACCACGGTCACCGGCTCGGCGGTGCCCGGATCGTGCCACACGAAGCGCCCCGGCGCGAGCGTCGCGGCGGTGGTCTCGACCGCGACCGCAGTCTCGTCGGATGCGAAGGCCGGAGCCGCGCCCGTCATTGCCAATACCGCACCGACCGCCAGACCGAAGAGTCTATTCATGATCACGCCCCTCCGAGCAGTAAAATCGACTAAGGCCGAAAACGCCCGGAAAGGGCGAAGGTGCCCACGCTTTTATCGCGCCTGAAATGGGACGAACCACGCCGAACGGAGGCACGGCCAAGGTAACCTGCGGCGAAAGCTAGAGAAATTTTCACCGACTTGGATTAGATATTGGGCTGCGGATGGGACTTCTTGTGGGGAACTACATGCACGACGAGGATGATGCGCTGCACGCGCGGCGGGCGCTGCTGAAAAACGGTCTGTTGCTGGCGGGCGCGGTGGCCGCGCCCGGCGCGATCGCCGCAGCGGCCAGGCGCGCGCCCGACCGCATCACCTCCGCCGACCTGCGTCCCGTCACCCCGCCGCCGCCCATCGTCGGCAAGCCGCGCATCGTGGCGGTCACGTCCCCGCACGTCGTCCGCCCCGAACTGATGCGCCGCGCGATGGCCGCGCTCGGCCGGCATGGCTCACGCGTCAAGCGCGACCGGATGGCGATCGTCGACTTCTCCGCGAAGTCCGCCGAACATCGGTTTCACTTTGTCGAGTTGACGAACGGTCGCTCCACGTCGTTGCGCGTCGCGCACGGCAGCGGGTCCGACCCCGCGCATACCGGCTGGCTCCAGCGTTTTTCGAATGACCACGGCTCCAACGCTTCGTGCGAGGGCGCGTTCGCAACCGCTGATTATTACGAGGGCAAGCACGGCCTGTCGCAGCGGCTCCACGGCCTCGACGTCAGCAACAACAACGCGCTGGAGCGCGCGATCGTGGTTCACGGGGCCTGGTACGCCAACCCGGACATGATCCGCACGCACGGCATGCTCGGCCGCAGCCAGGGCTGCTTCGCCTTTGCCGAGGCCGAGTTGGCGCAGGTATTCGCGAAGCTCGGCACCGGCCGGATGATCTACGCCGCCAAGATCTGACGCTTGATGGCCACGGGCCCTTGCGCGGGCGTCGTGGATAGGCGCACGGTGACGTCGGAGTAATCAGCCGCCCATGCGATCCGACGCCCTTCCCGCGCCCTTGAGGGCGCTGCCCTGGCGCATGCTGCTGGCGATGCTCGGCGCGACCGCGTTCGGGCTGCTCACGCTTTATTCGGCGGCGGGCGGCAGGGTGATGCCATGGGCGGGCAATCAGGGCATCCGCTTCGTCGTGCTGTTCGTGGTCATGCTCGCGCTGTCCTATGTGCGCGTCGAGACGTGGCGGCGCATCGCCTACCCCGCCTACGCGATCGCTTTCCTGATGCTCATCGTCGTGGAGGCGATGGGGCATATAGGCATGGGGGCGCAGCGCTGGATCGATCTGGGGATCATCCGCGTCCAGCCGTCCGAATTCATGAAGCTGGCGGTGGTGCTCAGCCTCGCGCGGTTCTTCAACGGGGTGCCGCCGCGCTTCATCGGCCAGCCTTCGGTGCTGCTCGTTCCCGTCCTGCTGATCGGCGCGCCGGTCGGGCTGGTGATGCTCCAGCCCGATCTGGGCACCGCGCTGATGATCAGCTTCGCGGGGGTCGCGATCATGTTCCTGGCGGGGATCCAGCTGCGCTGGTTCCTGGGCGGCGCGGCGCTGCTGGCGGCGATGGCGCCGATCGCCTGGGGCATGCTCCACGATTATCAGCGCAACCGGGTGTTCACCTTCATGGACCCGGAGAGCGACCCGCTCGGCACCGGATACCACATCACCCAGTCCAAGATCGCGATCGGGTCGAGCGGGCTATGGGGCAAAGGCTATCTGGGCGGATCGCAGTCGCACCTGGATTACCTGCCCGAAAAGCAGACCGACTTCATCTTCGCGACCATGATGGAAGAATGGGGGCTGCTGGGCGGGCTGACGGTGCTCGTGCTGTACGGCTACATAATCTGGTGGGGGTTCCAGCTGGCGCAGGCTTCGCGGACGGTGTTCACCCGGCTGACCGCGATGGGGCTGTCCTTCACCCTGTTCCTGTATGTGGGCATCAATCTGGCGATGGTGACGGGGCTGGCGCCGGTGGTGGGCATTCCGCTGCCGCTATTCTCGTATGGCGGGTCGGCGATGATGACGGTGCTGATCCTGTTCGGGATATTGATCAGCATCCACCGCGAGGAGCAGCGGTCACGATAAGGCCGCTTTGGACCTCGACAGGCCAGGAAGTGAGCGACGCGCCCATGCAGGGACCGCCACGGCAAGCACCCGTCGCGATGTCGAACAGCGCCGAATGCCAGCCGCACACGATCAGGTCGCCCGCGGGCGTCAGGTAATCGTCGAGCGTTCTGGCGAGCGGTAGTCCGGCATGCGGGCAACGGTCGACAAAGCCGTGGACCTCTCCGCCCCGGCGCACGACGAAGCCGTGGAACCGACCGGCGCGCATATCCAGCACGAAGCCGCGTGCCTTGCCGTCGGGGATGAGGTCGTCGAGCGGGCCGAGGATAACGCCGGCCGGGGTGGCGTGGAGGCGGGGAAGGTTGGTCGTGGCCACTACTCCCCGTTCGTCATGCCGGACTTGTTCCGGCATCCATCGCTGTGCGCGCTCGGAAACTTGAGCGTGCGGACAGCAATGGACCCCGGAACAAGTCCGGGGTGACGGAGGAGTATGCACATGGTGTGCTCAGCCCGGCAGCCTCGCCTTCGGAAAGTCCGCCCATACATCGTCGTAATCGAGCTGCGCCGTCTCCAGCGCGTGCGCGGTCGGGCGGTAGGGCCAGCAGCTCTCGATCATGAAGGCCATCGTGCCCGCGATCTTGTGGGGCTTCAGCTCCGCCTCCGATGCGCCGCGCCAGCTCGCCAGGTCGGGACCGTGGCCCGCCATCAGATTGTGGAGCGACAGGCCGCCGGGCTGGAAACCCTCCGCCTTCGCGTCGTACGCGCCGTCGATCAGCCCCATCGCCTCCGACATGACGTTGCGGTGGAACCAGGGAGGTCGGAACGTGTCCTCCGCCACCATCCAGCGCGGGGGGAATACCACGAAATCGGCGTTGGCGCGGCCGGGTACGTCCGACGGCGAGGTCAGGAGCGTGAAGATCGACGGGTCGGGATGGTCGAAGGAGACGGTGCCGATCGTGTTGAACCGCGCGAGGTCGTAACGCCACGGGGCGAGGTTGCCGTGCCACGCGACCACATCGAGCGGGCTGTGGTCGAGTTCGGTCAGCCAGAGCCGACCGCCGAACTTCTGGATGACTTCGGTCGGGTCGTCCCGGTCCTCGAACCAAGCGATTGGCGTCTCGAAGTCACGCGGGTTGGCAAGGCCGTTCGCGCCAATCAATCCCAGATCGGGAAGGCGGAACAGGCTTCCATGGTTCTCGGCGATGTATCCACGCGCCTCGCCATCGGGGAGCAGCGCCCGGAACCGCACTCCGCGCGGGATCAGCGCGATCTGGCCGGGCGCGACCTCGATCCGGCCGAGCTCGGTCAGCAGCTCGAGCCGGCCCGCCTGGGGAATGAACAGCAGCTCGCCGTCCGCGTCGAAAAAGACGCGGTCGGTCATGTCCCTGTTCGCGGCGTAGAAGTGGACGCCGCCGCCCTCCAGGTGGGCCGGAGGGCGGTTGGTCAGCATCGTCGTCATACCGTCGATCAGGTCGGTGCCGGGAGCGGGTGCGGCGAGCGGGTCCCATCGCAGGCGGTTGGGGGCGAGCGGGGCCGTGTCGTCGCTCCCGCCGAACCACGCCGCGCGGCCGTAGGGCGTGAAGGGCGGGTGCTCGGCGGTCGGGCGCATCCGGTACAGCCAGGATCGGCGATTCTCGTGGCGAGGGGCGGTGAAGGCGGTGCCGGACAGCTGCTCGGTATAGAGGCCGTAGGGGGGACGTTGCGGCGAGTTGCGCCCGATCGGGAGCGCGCCGGGTACGGCTTCGGTAGAGACATGGTTGCCGAAGCCGGGGATGTAGGCGGCGTCGGCAGCGGCTTGGGTGATCGGGTGGGGTGCGTTCATGGTCTCATCCCGATTTCGTCATGCCGGACTCGTTCCGGCATCCATCGTTGTGCGCGCTCGGAGACTTGGGCGTGTGGACGGCGATGGACCCCGGAACAAGTCCGGGGTGACGGGGAGGGGGGCCGATCTCCCCGCCCCGCGTCGGTCGCGGCGAAGCCGCGCCCTGTGCGCGGCTTCGTCCGCGCCGGCCGGTCGACGGCGACGCATGCGCGTCGCACCTCGGGCGAAGCTTGCGCTTCGCCCATCGGTCAGGCGTCGACCTTGATCACCCCGCGCCTAATCTGATCCAGCTCGATGCTCTCGAACAGCGCCTGGAAGTTGCCGTTCCCGAACCCCTGATTGCCCTTCCGCTGGATGATCTCGAAGAAGATCGGCCCGACCATGTTCTCCGTGAAGATCTGGAGCAGCAACCCCTTGTCGTTCACGTCGCCGTCGATCAGGATGCGGTTCTTGCGCAGGCGCTCCAGGTCCTCGCCGTGGCCGGGGACGCGCTTGTCGACGAGCTCGTAATAGGTCTCGATCGTGTCCTGGAGCCTGACGCCGCGTGTCCGCAGCCGTTCGACGGTATCGAAGATGTCGGGGGTGGTGAGCGCCAGATGCTGGATGCCCTCGCCCTGATACTGGCGGATGAACTCCTCGATCTGGCTGTTCTCGTCCTGGCTCTCGTTCAGGGGAATGCGGATCGCCTTGTCGGGGGCGATCATCGCCTGGCTGAACAGCCCGGTCGCCTTGCCCTTGATGTCGAAATATTTCTGCTCCTCGAACCCGAACAGCCGTCCGTAGAAGCTGGACCAGGTCCGCATCTCGCCGCGCCGGACATTGTGGGTGAGGTGGTCGAGCAGCTCGAGCCCGACATTGTTTTCCCGCTCCGCCTCGGCCGCGCCGGGCACCGCGTCCCAGTCGGCATAGAGGTCGACGCCCGCGCGGACGAGGTACAGGTACGATCCGCCGATGCCCTCGATCGCGCGCGAGTTACGCCCGAGTGTCCCGGCCGTCGCATCGACCGCCTTGGCGCCCTCGGCGATCGCATGGGCGTAGGCGCGGGTGGGATCGGCGACGCGGAACGCCATGCCGCTTGCCGAGGGCCCGTGCGCCGCGCGGAAGTCGGCGGCCTGGCCGGTCGGCTCGGCGTTCAGGAGCAGGTTAATGCGGCCTTGCTTGTAGCGGGTCACCGCCTTGGTCGGGTGCCGGTGCGCGGGAACGAAGCCCAGCTGCTCGAACTGCCGCGCGAGCGCGTCCGGGTCGGGCGAGGTGAACTCGCAAAACTCGAACCCGTCGAGCCCCAGGGGGTTGGTGCTGTCCTGCATCGGCGTGACCTCATCTAGTAACGAATGATACGAACATGCGCCTCGACATGGTGCGTGTCAAACGTATGGTTCTCCCGGATGGCAGACCGACCTCTTATTCTCGACGCCTTCATCCCGTTCCGGCTGAGCTTTACATCCAACCTCGTCAGCGACACGATCGCGCGGACGTACGAGGCGCTGTTCGGGCTATCGATCCCCGAATGGCGGCTGGTCGCGGTGGTCGCGGAGACGGGCGGGACGAGCCAGGGCGGGGTCGCCGCGCGCACCCGCATGGACAAGGTGACGGTCAGCCGCGCGGCGATCGCGCTGGTCGATCGCGGGCTGCTCCAGCGCGGCGTCAATCCAGGCGACAAGCGGTCGCATCTGCTGACGCTTACCATCGACGGGCGCGAACTGTACGCCGCGGTCGCGCCCAAGGCGCTGGACCTGGAACGGCGTATCTTCGAGGGGTTCGACCGGGCGGAGGTGGAGGCCTTCACGGCGATGCTCCGGCGCATCGACGCGGTGACGCTGGCGTTGGACGACGGCGGATAGGCGCTTGCGCAAGGTCGTGGGGTTGGGCAGGCGATCCATGTCCTCCCCAGGTGATAATGGCGCGACCTGCGCCGGATGGAGGATGATTTGACCGACATGCTGGACCGTAGCGGGCTGAAGGTCGCGGGCGTGCTCGCACGCTTCGTCGAGGAGCGGGCGCTGCCGGGGACGGGGATCGAACCGGGCGCGTTCTGGGCGGGGGTCGCCGCCATTTTCGCGCGCTTCACGCCGGACAACCGCGCGCTGCTCGCCCGGCGCGAGGAGCTGCAGGCGGCGATCGACGCGCGCTCTGTGGCCGGCGAACCGGTCGACGAGGCGTTCCTGCGCGGGATCGGCTATCTCGTGCCCGAGCCCGAGCCGTTCACGATCGGCACCGAGCGGGTCGACCCCGAGATCGCGACGATGGCGGGGCCGCAGCTGGTCGTGCCGTCGCTCAACGCCCGCTTCGTGCTTAACGCCGCGAACGCGCGGTGGGGCAGTCTGTACGACGCGCTATACGGCACCGACGCGCTGCCGGGTGCTGCCGGGCCGGGCGGATACGATCCGACACGCGGCGCTCAAGTGATCGCGCGCGCCAAGGCGTTCTTGGACGAAGCGGTGCCGCTTGCGGAGGGGAGCTGGGCGGACTTTGCGGGCGGCGAGCCGTCCTTGCGCGATCCGGCGCAGTTCGTTGGCCGCGCGGGCGAGAACCGGCTGTTCCGGCACAATGGGCTGCACATCGAGATCGTGATCGATCGCGACCACCCGATCGGGCAGACCGACCCGGCGGGGATCGCCGACATGGTGCTCGAATCGGCGTTGACCACCATCGTCGATCTGGAGGACTCGGTCGCGGCCGTCGATGCGGAGGATAAGGTCGCCGCCTACGCCAACTGGCTCGGGCTGATGCGCGGCGATCTGGAGGAGAGCTTCGACAAGGGCGGGCGCACCGTCACGCGGCGGCTCGCACCGGACCGCGAGTATGTCGCGCCGGGCGGATCGGCGCTGACGTTGCTCGGCCGCAGCCTGCTGTTCGTCCGCAATGTCGGCCACCTGATGACGACGCCCGCGGTGCTGCTCCCGGACGGGTCGGAAGCGCCCGAGGGCGTGCTCGACGCGGTGATGACATCGCTGATCGGGATGCACGACCTGCGTGGCCTGGGGACGCTCCGCAACAGCCGGGCGGGGTCGATCTACATTGTCAAACCCAAGATGCATGGGTCCGACGAGTGCGCCTTCACGGACCGGCTGTTCGATGCGGTGGAGGACCTGCTCGGGCTGGAGCGCCACACGGTCAAGGTGGGGGTGATGGACGAGGAACGGCGTACGTCGGCCAACCTCGCGGCGTGCATCGGCGCGGTGCGGGGGCGGATCGCGTTCATCAACACGGGCTTCCTCGACCGCACGGGCGACGAGATCCACACCGCGATGCGCGCCGGGCCGATGATCCCCAAGGGCGAGATGAAGACATCCGGCTGGATCGCGGCATACGAGGACCGCAATGTGCGGATTGGGCTTGCGTGCGGACTGTCGGGCCGCGCGCAGATCGGCAAGGGCATGTGGGCCGCGCCCGACCGGATGGCCGACATGATCGAGCAGAAGGTCGCGCATCCCCGGAGCGGCGCGAACACGGCCTGGGTGCCGAGCCCGACCGCGGCGACGCTCCATGCGATGCATTATCATCAGGTAGACGTGTTCGCGCGGCAGCGGGAGATCGCGAGCGAGGCGGTGCCGGGGCTCGATCGGCTGCTCGCCGTACCGCTGGCGGGCGGGCGGAACTGGCGGCCGGACGAGGTGCGCGCGGAGCTGGAGAACAACGCGCAGGGGATCTTGGGGTATGTGGTGCGGTGGATAGACCAAGGGGTGGGGTGTTCGAAGGTGCCGGATATCCACGATATCGGGCTGATGGAGGACCGGGCTACGCTGCGCATCTCTTCGCAGGCGATCGCGAATTGGCTGCTGCACGGGGTGTGCACGGAGACGGAAGTGGACGCGGCGTTCCGGGCGATGGCACGGAAGGTCGATGCGCAGAATGAGGGCGATCCGGCGTACCGGGCGCTGAAGGAGGATGGGCTGGCCTACCGCGCGGCGCGGGCGCTGGTGTTCGAGGGGGTGGGGCAACCTAGCGGGTATACCGAGCCGTTGCTTCATCGGTTTCGACGGGAGGCGAAGGCGCGGGGATGATGCTGGTAAGCTGACGCGGGCAAAGCCCGCGTTTCGTCGGTCGCTTCGCGCCGGCCGCTTCCGCATCGAGTCCGCGCGTAGCTCCGCTACGTGCGGCCGGTGCGGAAGGTGCCCGAGGGCGGATTTGAACCACCGACACGACGATTTTCAGTCGTCTGCTCTACCCCTGAGCTACTCAGGCCAACCCTTCCACCGATCGGAAGCGCGCCTCTAATCCGGCCGGCCGGGACTGTCCAGCCCGGCTTCGTCCTCATCGACGATCGGGCGGCCGGGGATACGATAACCTTCGCCGAGCCATTGCAGGAGGTCGCGGTCGCGGTGGGCGCGGCCGCAGAAGGGGCGGTAGTCGGGGTGGGCGGGCTTGGCGCAGAGCGGGCAGGTCATGGGACATCCCATATAGGTGCGCGACCAGTGCGGCGCACCAGTTCGGCGGTCCAGCCCTCCGCCTCGATGCGGGCGAGGACCGCAGGGGGCAGGCGCTGCGCGCGGGGCGCGGTGGGCGGCTCGCGCTCGATCCGGCGGAGCGCGGCACGGGCGGCGGCCCCGACCGGGTCGGCGCGGAGCAGCTCGGGGAGCGAGGCGCGGGGGCGGGGGCGGACGATCTGGAGAAAGCCGAAGCCGTTCACCATCGTTCGCTCGAAGGGCGGGGGCAGCGCGGCGTCGATCGCGGCGGCGACGGCCTGGCGTTCGGCCTTGCCGGAAAGGGTGGGAAAGTCGATGCCGATCGAGCCGCCGATGCCGAACCGCCGGACCGCGGCGGCGACGGCGCGGGCCCCGACCAGCGCGAGCGCGGGGAGGGGCGGGTCGCCGTCGATGTCGAACAGCGTCATGGCGGGGGTGGGCGACATCCGGAGCGCGCCGCCGGGAAAGGCGATCTCGCCGGTGGTCGCTTCGTCGAGGAGTTCGGACCAGCCCGCCTCTTCGAGTGCATCGGGTTGGTGGGGCAGGAGGTCGCGGACAGGGTGAGCGGTCGCGGCGACGCGGTCGCGGAGCGTGGGGCTAATAGTGGACGGATCGTCGGTGGGTGCGGCGCGGGGGAGTTTTGGGCGGCCTGGCTCGGGGATCGCTTCGCGGACGATGCGGACGAGGAGCGCGGCACCCTGCGTCAGGCCGGGGGGAACGGGGTGAAGCGTCGCCTCGCCGCGGTCGTCCAGAAGGACGCGGCCGGGGCGGGCTTCCAGCAGACGGGCGCGGGCGACGGTGCCGAGGCGGAGCGTGCCCAGTAGCTCGATCGCGGTCTCGACGATGATCCCACCCTCCACCAGCGCGGCGCGGTTCTCGCCTATGCCGGCTTCGTAGAGCCATTCAGCCAATGGGCAGGCCGGCGGCGCGGAGGAGGGCGCGGGTTTCGAATAGCGGGAGGCCCATCACGCCCGAATGCGAGCCGTGTATGAAGCGGACGAACGCCTCGGCGCGGCCCTGGATCGCGTAGCCGCCCGCCTTGCCCAGGCCCTCGCCGCAGTCGATGTACCCGTCGACCTCCTGCGCGGATAGCGGCTTGAAGGCGACGATCGTGTCGGCCAGGCGGGTGCGGACGGTCCCATCCGGGGCGATGACGCAGACGCCGGACAGGCAGTGGTGGCGGCGGCCCGACAGCTTGCCCAGTAGCTCGCGCTGGATGTCGGCGGTGTCGGCGGGCGGCAGGATGCGGCGGCCGAGCGCCACGGTGGTGTCGCCCGCCAGAACGATCTCGTCCGGGGCGCGGTCGACCGCATGGGCCTTCTCGATCGCCAGGCGTAACGCGTAGTCCCGGGGCAGCTCGCGGGGCCGCGGTGCCTCGTCGATCGCGGGAGCGACGACGCGAGCGGGTTCGGTCCCGAGGCGGCGGACGAGGTCCAGGCGACGGGGCGAGGTGGAGGCAAGGACGAGGTTCAGCATCGGGATCAGTGAGCGCGCCACGGGCAAAGCCTGCGTCGTCGGACGCGGCTCAAGCCGCGCCGGCCGGGCTTGCGCTTCACTTAAATCGATAGGTGATCCGGCCCTTGGTCAGGTCGTAGGGGGTGAGCTCGCACAGCACCTCGTCGCCGACGAGCACGCGAATGCGGTTCTTGCGCATCTTGCCCGCGGTGTGGCCGAGGACCTCGTGATCGTTCTCGAGCTGGACGCGGAACATCGCGTTGGGGAGCAGTTCGACTACGCGGCCGCGCATTTCGAGGAGTTCTTCTTTCGCCAAGCAAGCTATCTTTCAGATCGGAGGTCAGCCCGCGCCCTAGCGGACGAGACGGAAAATTGGAAGGTCACTAAGGTCACGCCAACTCAGGCGCGGCGGGCATGAGCCAAGTTGCCCGAAGGTAACGAAAGTCGCGCTAATTCAATAAGAATATTGCGCGCTTTTGATCTGATATGTCGTGGTCGCTTCTACCCGAGTATGGGGCGGCAAAGTCTGTCCGGCAATGTCAAAGAGCGTGGTGAAGGGTTTGTCGGACAAGACGGTGACGGGCGGTTTCCAACATTGCAAGGGGAAGCGGGCCTATTTTCGACGGAGTTGCGTCATGGCAAAGCTGCGCCATTGGTCTATAAGCGCGGATCATGCCTGCGCCGGATTTAGCTGGCTCGAAATTCGGTCAAGCGCGCCACCAGTTGCGGCTCCAGCTTGTAGACATCCGTCAGCTCCACCACCGAATGCCGCGTTTCGGCTTTGCCCTCGAAGGTGCCGACATACCGTGTGGTCGGGCTGTTGAAATGTAGCCGGGCGAGCGTTTTGCGGTTGTTGTCGTCGAGCAGGATCGCGCAGTAGGATTTGCTGTCGCGGATGACGACGCGCTTGGGATCGACGTGGCGGGCGGCGATCGCCTGGATGATGCGGAAGCCCGCGATCTCGTCGTCGGTGGTTATCACGCCCTCGGTATCGGACGGGTCGTCGGAGCGGCCTTCCTCGAGGATGACGGGCACAGGGTTGGCGACGTTGAGCGCCGACGTCAGCCGGTCGTTGACGCGGTCGCGGATGATCGAGGCGATCGAGCCCGCGAGGACCGCGCCGAACTGCTCGCGCAGGGCGGGGGTCATGCGGCCGGGCTGGACCCGCGTGGCCATCATCTTGACGAACTCGTCGGAGGGCTGCGCGAACTCGCGCTCCAGCTCGGTGCGGGTGAGCGATTCGAGCTTCAGGCGGCCCGCCTCGGCGACGATGGCCTCGATCGAGAATTGCGACTTGCTGAACCGTTCGAGCGTGGCGGGGTCGGTGCGCTTGATCGCGTCCATCGAGAAATGGAAGAACGGCTTTTCGTCCATCCGGTTGGGCTGATCGATATCCGAGTAGAAATTATAGACGACGCCGTTGGTCAGCACCGCGACGCGCGCGTCGGTGGCGGCGAAATACCGGAACAGCTGCGAGGCGTGCTTCAGGTCGAGATCGACGGAGGACGGCTTGCATTCGACCAGGATGTTGACGCGGCCGTCGGCGCACAGCGCGTAATCAACCTTTTCGCCCTTTTTGATGCCGACGTCCGCCGTGAACTCCGGGATCACCTCCGACGGGTTGAACACGTCGTAGCCGAGCGCCTGGAAGAAGGGGAGGACGAGCGCGGTCTTGGCGGCCTCCTCGGTCAGGAGCAGTTCGCGGTGCTGGGCGGTGCGTTTTTCGAGTTCGACGAGACGGGTGGCCAAGTCCATGTTTGCTTCCCCTTTTGTTCTGCGCTCATGCTGGCGAGGGTCTAAAATGAAATCAAGCGCGGAATGCCGACCGCGAACATGGCTTAGAGCGCGGTCGGGGTAGCCCGGGCCTGGTGTAGGATGCGGACGATCAGGATATGGGTGGGCTCCACGATGTAGAGGATGCGGTGGCTGCGGTGATGCAAGGATCGGGTTTCGGGGCGAACGCGCGGATCGATGGGGGCGAGTTCCGGAAAGTCGCACAGCCGCTCGCACACGGCGTCCAGTCCGGCCATATACGAGTCCGCGACATCATGGCCGAACCGTTGGAGACTGAAGGCCGCGATCTCTTCATGCTCGATCGATGCCCGGCGGCTTAGGATCAGCGCGCGTCTAGCCATTCCGTCCGAAATACTTCGTTCGCACCTCCGCGAAGATCTGTTCGGCCGGACGCGGGTCGACGCCCGACGCCAGGCCCTCGTCGATCACCGCTTGTAGGTAGGCAGTCTCCTCCGCCTCGTTCTGGTCGCGGCGGGCGAGGTCGACGAAGTAGGCTTCCACGCTGGCGACCTTGCCAGCCGCGACCTGCAAGCGGGCCCAGCCGAGCGCGGTTTCGGGAAGGATTAGTGGGGGGGTAGCCATGTGGTGAAGCTATGGTCGGGGGCGGGGATTGTCAAAGAGGAGAGCGGCATGCGCCGCGGCAAAGCCGCGCCGTCGGTCGACACGTGCGAGTAAGGCTCGCACGGTCGTCGGCCGGGCGCTGCTTCAAGAGCCGTTCGCAGCAAGAGCCGCGACCAGCAGCAGCGCGACTATATTAGTAATCTTGATCATCGGGTTCACCGCCGGGCCCGCTGTATCCTTATACGGATCGCCGACCGTGTCGCCCGTCACCGCCGCCTTGTGCGCCTCCGAGCCTTTGCCGCCGTGATGGCCGTCCTCGATGTACTTCTTGGCGTTGTCCCACGCGCCGCCGCCCGACGTCATCGAGATAGCGACGAACAGCCCCGACACGATCACGCCGAGCAGCATCGCGCCGAGCGCCGCGAACCCCTGTTCGCGGCCGGCGACCGCGGCGATGATGAAATAGACCGCGATCGGGGAGAGGACGGGAAGGAGGGAGGGGACGATCATCTCCTTGATCGCGGCCTTCGTCACGATGTCGACGGTGTGGGCGTAGTTGGGGCGGCTGGTGCCCGCCATGATGCCGGGGTCCTCGCGGAACTGGCGGCGGACGTCCTCGACGACATGCCCCGCCGCGCGGCCGACGGCGGTCATGCCGAACGCGCCGAACAGGTACGGGAGCAGCGCGCCGAGCAGCAGCCCGACGATGATGTACGGGTTGTTGAGCGAGAAGTTGACGGGCTCGGTCAGGCCGAGCTCGACCTTGAAGCGGTCGAGATCGGTCGTGTAGGCCCCGAATAGCACGAGCGCGGCGAGGGCCGCCGAGCCGATGGCATATCCCTTGGTCACCGCCTTGGTCGTGTTGCCGACCGCGTCCAATGCGTCGGTGCGGTGGCGGACGTCGTCGGGCAGGCCCGCCATTTTGGCAATGCCGCCGGCGTTGTCGGTGACGGGACCGTAGGCGTCGAGTGCTACGACCATGCCCGCGAGCGCCAGGAGCGAGGTGGCGGCGAACGCCACGCCGATGATGCCCGCCAGCTGGAACGCCGCGATCACCGCGACGACGATGACGAGCGTCGGCAGCGCGGTCGATTCCAGGCTGATCGCGAGGCCCTGGATGACGTTGGTGCCGTGGCCGGTCTCTGACGCACGGGCGATCGAGCGGACGGGGCGGTGGTCGGTGCCGGTGTAATATTCGGTGATCCAGACGAGGAGCCCGGTGACGGCCAGCCCGATCATCATCGACCAGAACAGGTCCCAGCCGGTGAAGGTCAGCCCGGCGTCGCGGGCCGCGCCCGTTTCGGAGCCGACTCCGCCCGAGGCGTCGAGGGTCGAGGTCGCGGCCGACGACACGATTTGGGCGAGGTCACCCAGCACGTAGGTGGTGGCGAGGTAGATGGCGGGGACGGCGAGGAGCGTGGTGGTCCAGAACCCCTTATAGAGCGCGCCCATGATCGAACCCTTGCCGAGCCGGACGGTGTAGGTACCGATGATCGAGGTGATGATGCAGACGCCGCCGACGAGGAGCGGGAGCGCCATCAGCTCGAACAATCGCGTGGCGTTGGGGACGAGGAGCGCGATCGACACCATCGTCAGGCCGATGGTGACGACATAGGTCTCGAACAGGTCGGCGGCCATGCCCGCGCAGTCGCCCACATTGTCGCCGACGTTATCGGCGATGACGGCGGGGTTGCGGGGGTCGTCCTCGGGAATGCCGGCCTCGACCTTGCCGACCAGGTCGGCGCCGACGTCCGCCGCCTTGGTGAAGATGCCGCCGCCCAGGCGCGCGAAGATGGAGATGAGGGAGGCCCCGAAGGCGAGCGCGGTCAGCGCCTCGATCACCTCGCGGTCGGCGGGGGCGTGGTCCCGGATCTCGACGAGGTACCAGAAGATGCCCGCGATCGAGAGCAGGCCGAGGCCCGCCACCAGCATGCCCGTCACCGCGCCCGAGCGGAAGGCGGCGGTGAGGCCGCCCTGGAGCGAGGTGCGCGCGGCCTCCGCGGTGCGGACGTTGGCGCGCACCGAGATATTCATGCCCACATAGCCCGCCGCCGCCGACAGGACCGCGCCGATCAGGAAGCCCACCGTCGACAGGGTGCCGAGCGTCAGGAACAATACGACCGCGACAGCAGCGCCGACGACCGAGATGGCGGTGTATTGACGCGCGAGATAGGCCTGCGCGCCCTCCTGGATGGCCGACGCGATGTCCTGCATCCGCGCGTCGCCGGGCGACAGGCTGAGGATCTGGCGGCTGGTGGCAATGCCGTAGAGCACGGCGAGGACGCCGCACGCCATGGCGATGTAGACGATGGTCATGTCCTTGGACATCCTTCCCTGTTGCACCGCCCGGGTTCTCCCGGGTCGCTATGGGCGGGAGGCTATGGCCGTAGATGGACCGGCGCAAGGGGGCTGTGCTCGTAGCCGAGCGTCGCGGGGAGGGGCAGCGGCTCGCCCGCATGGTGGAGCGTGAGTCCGCTGCCGGTCGCGAATGCGCCGATGCGGGCGGCGACGACCGGGGGAAAATAGCCGGGCGCGGCGGCGAAGAGCAGCTGGTAATCGTCGCCCGCGGTCGCGGCGGATATGCGCGCGGCGCGGGTATCGCCCCGGTGCGCGACATAGGCGGGGGAGAGCGGGACGGCGGCGAGGTCGATCGCGACGGCGAGCCCGCTCGCCTCGGCCATGCGCGCCGCGTCGAGGAGCAGGCCGTCGGACACGTCGCTCATCGCGTGGACGTGGGGGCCGAGCGCGCGGCCCTCGGCGAGGCGGGGGACCGGGCGACGATAGGCGGCCAGCAGCTCGGACGGACCCGGCTCGCCCAGCGCGATGGCGAGCCCCGCGCCCGCATCGCCGATCGGGCCGGTGACCCACAGGGCGTCGCCCGATTGCGCGCCGGTGCGGGAGGGAGCCGCCGCATCGCGTCCCAGGGCGGTGAGGGTGAGGATGCGGGGAGCGCCGGACGGCAGGGTAACGGTGTCGCCGCCGATCAGCGGACAGGCATAGGCGCGCAAGGCGTCGTCGAACCCGGCGAGGAAGGCGCGATCCCAGTCGGGATCGCTCAAGGGATAGTTGAGGAGCACGCCCTCGGGCTCCGCGCCCTTGGCGGCGAGATCGGACAGGTTCACGCCCAGGAGCTTCCATGCGATGTCGCCGGGCGGGTCGTGGGTAAGGAAATGGACGCCCTCGACCAGCGTGTCGGTGGTGAGCACATACGGGCCGATCACGGCCGCGTCGTCGCGCAGGCCCCGCGCGCCGGGGTGCAGGGGCAGGGCGCGCAGCAAGGCAAGGAGGTCGGCTTCGGTCACGATGCGCCGGCTGCCGCATGCCCCGTCGATATCCGACCGGGCCGCGTTCGTGCCCCTCGTCGGACATGAAAAAAGCACCTCGCCGTCAAGCGAGGTGCCTTCTCAAGCCCAGGTCGAACCAAGGTCCGGCCGAGCGCGCGATGTGCGCTTAGTTGCTGTCCGAGTTGTCGTCGTCGTCGTTGTTGATCGCGGCGATGATCACGATCGCCGCGACGCCGGCCGCAATGGCCAGCGCGAAAAGGGTGCCGCCGCCGCCGCCGACGCCCTTGCTGTCGTTGATCACGGGCGAACCCGCGCGCGCCGACTTGGCGACCGAGAGCCGGGCCGCCGGGTTGGCGGAGGCGGCCATCGCGGGCGCGACGGTCATGCAGGACGCGGCGACGGCGAGCAGATACTTGGCGATCTTCATTTCAGCATTTCCCTTTTTGAGCGCATACGGAATTAGCGGGCGAGCTAAGACACGGCAACCGTGAAATAAGCGTAAATCACTGCAAAGGTTCCGTCCGTCGCTTAACCGTCGCGCTTCGCCCCGTCGAGCTCGCGGGCGCGGCGTTTCGCCTCCGCCGCATCGAGCTGCTTTTGCGCGCGGGTGCGGCCGTGGGCGGCGCGGTTGGCGGCGGCCTGGGCCTCGGCGGCGGTACGGGCGATCGCCTTGCGGGCGCGGTGGAGATTGACGATTTCACCCACCCCTATTTCCGAACTTCCTTGGCGATCGCGTCGAGCAGGCCGTTGACGAACCCCGCCTCGCGCCGGTCGTAGAAGGCGTGGGCGACGTCGACATATTCGCTGATCGCGACGCCGACCGGCACGTCGGCGCGCGCGAGGAGTTCGTAGGCTCCTGCGCGCAGGATGGCCTTCATCGGCTTGTCGAGGCGCGGCAGGCTCCAGCCCTTCGACAGGTGGCGGGCGACGAGTTCGTCGATCTCGTCGGCGCGCGCGCGGGCGCCGCGGACGAGGTCGTCGAAGAAGTCGATGTCGGCTTCGGCATACTCGACCTCCTCGATCGTCGCGCCGATGCGGTGCTGGTGGAACTCGTGGAGCAACGCGGTGGTGGCGGTGCCCTCCATCTCGTGCTGGTAGAGCGCCTGGACGGCGGCGAGGCGGGCGGCGGCGCGCGCTTTGGTTCGGGGGGCGGTGCGCGGGTTGGGGCGGGTGTTGGGGGCTGGCATGGAGGCGGGCATGTAGGGGGCGGGGGCGGGTGTGTCAGCCCCAACGGCTCAAGTTCACCAGAGTAACTGGCGGACCGGAAAGCTCGACATCGGCATCTAAATCACCTAACGAATTCTGGCGCGTCCGGTATTGGTCGGACCTGAGAACCGTAGGAGTCGTGATGCTCCGTCGATCGCTTCTGTCGCTTCCAGTTCTTGCCTTGCTACCATCCCGACTTCGAGCCGCTTCAGGCCAGTCTGACCGGCCGACGATCCCGCAAGTCAGGGCTGGTCGAGATCGAGAAGGAAAAGAGCGCGCGATTGGGCTGAGTTCCACCACCTATAAGGTTCTGACCAGCGATACGGCGGGTGATCTGTTCGTGATGGAGCAGAGGAATATGCGCAAGGGTGGTCCGTCGCGCCATGTCCACCATCAAGAAGATGAACTATTCTTCTGTCTTGAAGGCCGATATGTCGTGGAGGTCGGCGATAATCGAGCCGTGCTCAACGTCGGCGATTGCGTGCTTGGTCCGCGGGGCATTCCTCATGCTTGGGCGTTTTCAGGACAGGCGGTGGGCAGGATGCTGATCTCCTTTGCTCCGGCAGGGAAGATGGAGGCATTCTTTGCGCAACGGGAAAAAAGCGGGATCAAACCGGGCGCGTATGCGAATACCAAAGCCGACGCCGCCTTCCTGCACGAGTTCGGGATGGAGCTTATCGGCCCACCTATCCCGGTCGCCACATTATAGGCGTTCGAGCATCACCGATTCAGCCGCAACCTGACCGCCACCGACCGCGCATGCGCGGGCAGCCCCTCCGCTTCCGCCAGGGCGACCGTCGCGGGGCCCAGTTCGCGCAAGCTCGTCTCGTCGAGCTGGAGGAAGCTGGTGCGCTTCATGAAGTCGAGTACCGACAGGCCGCTCGCGAAGCGGGCGCGGCGGCCGGTGGGGAGGACGTGGTTGGGGCCGGCGACGTAATCGCCGATCGCCTCGGGCGTGTGGCGGCCGAGAAAGACCGAGCCGGCGTGGCGGACGCGGGCGAACAGCGCCTGCGGGTCGGCGACGGCGAGTTGGAGGTGCTCGGGGGCGAGGCGGTCGCTGAGCGGGATCGCGTCCTCCAAGGTGCCGACGACGACGATCGCGCCGTTGGCTTCCCAGGCGGTGCGGGCGACCGTTTCCGTCGCGAGTGTGGCGAGCTGGCGGTCGACGCGAGCCGCCACTTCGTCGCCGAACTCCGCGTCGTCGGTGAACAGGATGGATTGGGTTACGGTGTCGTGCTCGGCTTGGGAGAGCAGGTCGGCGGCGGTCCAGTCGGGGTCGTTGCCCGCGTCGGCGATGACGACGATCTCGCTGGGGCCCGCGACCATGTCGATGCCGACCACGCCGTAGAGCTGGCGCTTGGCCTCCGCGACCCAGGCGTTGCCGGGGCCGGTGATCACGTCGACGGGGCGGATCGGCCCCGCGCCGTGGGCGAGCGCGGCGACCGCCTGCGCGCCACCGACGCGCCAGATCTCGGTGATCCCGGCCAGGTGCGCGGCGGCGAGGACGAGCGGGTTGATCTCGCCGTCCGGGGTGGGGGTGACCATCGCGAGCCGCTCGACCCCGGCGACGCGGGCGGGGATGGCGTTCATCAGCAGCGACGAGGGGTAGGCCGCGCGGCCGCCGGGGACGTAGAGCCCGGCCGCGTCGACGGGCGACCAGCGCGCGCCGAGGCGGACGCCAGCGTCGTCGGTATAGTCGGTGTCGGCGGGGCGTTGGCGCTCGTGATAGGCGCGGATGCGGTCGGCGGCGAGCTGGAGCGCGTGGGCGAGGCCGGGGTCGAGCGCGTGGAAGGCCGCTTCGCAGTCGGCAGGGTCGATGGCCCAGCCGGTGGTTTCCAAGTCGTGGCGGTCGAAGCGGATTGTATAATCGGCGACCGCAGGGGCGCCCTCGGAGCGGACGCGGGAGATGATCGCGGCCACGTCGCGGGCGACGTCCGCGGAGGACTCGCGGCGCGCGTCCACCAGCGCGTCGAAGCGGGCGGCGAAATCGGGGTTGAGGTGGTGGAGGCGGATCATGCAGCTTGCCTCATGCCGACGGCCCGCCGGAACGCGTCCACCAGCGGAACCACGTCGCCGCGGGTCTTCATCGCGGCGCGGTTGACGATCAGGCGGCTGGTGACGTCCATGATGCGCTCGACCTCGACCAGGCCGTTCTCCTTGAGCGTGCGGCCAGACGAGACAAGGTCGACGATGCGCGGGGCGAGGCCCAGCAGCGGGGCGAGCTCCATGGCGCCGTTGAGCTTGACGCACTCGGCCTGCACCCCGCGCGCGGCGAAGTGCGCCTTGGCGACGTGCGGGTATTTGGTCGCGACGCGGACATGGCTCCAGCCGCGCGGGTCGTCGGTCGCGGCCATCGCGGCGGGTTCGGCGACGGACAGGCGGCAATGGCCGATGCCGAGATCGACCGGCGCGTAGAGTTCGGAATAGTCGAACTCGGCGAGCACATCTGAGCCGACGATGCCGATCTGCGCCGCGCCGTGGGCGACGAAGGTCGCGACGTCGAAGGCGCGGACGCGGATGAGTTCGATCCCGGGATCGTCGGTGGCGAAGCGGAGCGCGCGGGAGTCCTCGTCGCTGAAAGCGAGCTCCGGGCGCACGCCCGCGCGGGCGAGGAGGGGGAGCGCTTCCGACAGGATGCGGCCCTTGGGGACGGCGATGATGAGCGGGGCTGGCATCCGGGTGGGGCTTTACGGGGGCGGGGAGTGCGGCGCAACATGGCGGCCGGGAGGACGGCGCATGGCGAGCGAACAGGAGAACCGGGCGGCGTTCGACGTCCAGAAGCATTGGTGCGGCAAGATGGACGCGCCGATCTACGCGACGATCTGCGGGGCGTTGGCGAGCGGGCTGACCCGGGAGAGCGGGACGGGGGCGCGGGTGCTGGACTGGGCGGGGGAGCCGACGCGCGATGCGCTGCCGCTCCGGTTGATGGGCGGGCTTCACGCGCTGGTGCGGGCGGGGGCGGACGCGGAGCTGGCGGGGGTGTTTGCGGGCTACCTCGGCGACATCGGGGCGGTGCTCGCGCGGGTGCTGGTGCGGCATGACGCGGCGCTGTCGCCGTGGCTCGACGGGCCGCCGCAGACCAACGAGCCGGGGCGGTCGGCGGCATTGATGACGGGATTGCTGGAGGTCGCGCGGCGGGTCGGCGGGATGCTGGAGCTGCTGGAGATCGGGTCGAGCGGCGGGCTCAATCTGCTGATCGACCGGTACCGGTTCGATCTGGGTGGGGCGAGCGTGGGGCCGGAGGGCTCGCCGGTGACGATCGCGCCCGAATGGCTGGGTGAGCCGCCGATTGTGCCGCCGATCGAGATCGTGGGCGTTCGGGGGTGCGACATGCGGCCGCTGGACGTCACCGATCCCGCCATCGAGGCTCGGCTCGCGGCGTATGTGTGGGCGGAGAAGCCGGAGCGGCTGGCCCGGCTTCAGACCGCGATCGGTATGGTGCGCGAGCGAGGCGTACGGCTGGAGCAGGCGGACGCCGCCGACTGGGTGGAGGCGCGGCTGGCGGAGCCGCAGGACGCGGGCGTGTGCCGCGTGCTGATGCATTCGGTCGTGTGGCAGTATCTGCCCGAGCCGACGGCGCAGCGGATCAGGGCGGCGATGGCGGCGGCGGGCGCACGGGCGACCGCCGAACGGCCGATCGCGTGGGTGGTGATGGAGCCGGACCGGGCGATCGGGGAGATGATGGTCAGCGTGCGGAGCTGGCCGGATCGGGACGTATAGGAGGTGATCGCCACGAGCCATGCGCACGCGACGTGGGTGCGGCCGGGCGGGGCGGATGGGCTCGACCCTGCGATGCTGGAGGGGGCGTCGCGGGTCGTGCTGTAGGCTACACGCCCCAGCGGCGCATCGCGGCGAGGACGGCGGGGGCGTCTTCCCAGGGGACGAAATGGCCCGCGCCCTCGACGTGCTCGATGGTCAGGTCGGGAACGTGGTCGGCCAGGCCGTCGAGCTGGACGGGGAGAAGCGCCTTGTCCTCCATGCCCCAGATGACGAGCGTGGGCTGCGTCACCGGCGGAAAGGGGGCGTCGAGGAAGGCGGGTCGGGGGACGTGCTCGTCGGTCTCGGGCACGACGATGGCGCTGGCGCGGTACCAGTTGAGCATGGCGGTCATGCTGCCGGGCTGGGACCACTCGTCGAGATACGCCGCCTTGTCCCGGCCGACGATCGCGCTGGTCAGGACGTGCGCGAAGGTGGAGCCGAAGAACTTCTCCAGCCCCGCGCCGGTCAGGCCCCGGTCGATCGAGGTATCGCGAAAGGTGCGAATGTATTGGCTGGCACGGCGCTGCTCGCGGTCGTCGAACAGGCTGCGCTGGAAGACGAGCGGGTGCGGGGCGTTGACGATCACTAGCCGCGCGACGCGCTCGGGATGCCGGAGCGCCGCCATCCAGGCGATCGCGCCGCCCCAGTCGTGGCCGACGAGCGTGAAGCGGTCGAGTCCGAACCGGTCGGCGAGCGCGATTAGGTCGGCGACGATCCGGTCGGCGGCGTAGTTTTCGACACCCTCGGGCTTGGATGAGCGGGCGTATCCGCGCTGGTCGGGGGCGAGGACGAAGTGATCGCGGGCGAGGTCGGGGACGATCCCTCGCCAGGTGCGGTGCGACTCGGGAAAGCCGTGCAGGAGGATCACGGGCGGGTGCGCGGGGTCGCCCGCGACCTGCACGTCGAGATCCACGCCGGTTGGGAGGCTCACTCGTTGCAGGTCAGTCATGCCTGTTCCTACCTTCGTCACCCCGGACTTGTTCCGGGGTCCATGGTCGTGTGTACCCGCTGATCGCCGAGTTCGCACAACGATGGATGCCGGAACAAGTCCGGCATGACGGAGAGAGAAGTTACGGGTAGCTCACCGTCAGCGGCTTGTCGGGGATCGGGATGAATTCGGCCGCGTCGTCCGGGACCACCGGAAATGCGCCGGCGCGCCAGTCGCGCTTGGCCTGCTCGATGCGTTCGGGGCGGGAGGATACGAAGTTCCACCAGACGTGGCGCGGGGTGGGAAAGGCATCGCCGCCGCACAGCATCACGCGCCCGCCCGATGCCGAGCCGAGCGTGGCGGCGATGCCCGGGCGCAGGATGTAGAGGCGCATGGGTTCGAGCGGCACGCCCTCCAGCACCGCCTCGCCGTCGGCCAGATAGAGCGCGCGCTCCTCAGCGGCGGCGTCGACGGGGACGCGCGCGCCGGCCGAGAGCGCGATGTCGGCGTAGATCGCGCCGGCGTGGGCGGTGGTCGGCGCGGTCTCGCCCCAAAGGCTGCCCATGATGATGCGGGCGCGGGCGCCGCCGGCCTCGACGATCGGCAGCTCGGTCGCGCCGTGATGCTCGAAGGCGGGGCCGGTCTCCTCCAGCGCGTCGGGGAGTGCGAGCCAGGTCTGGATGCCCGATAGCACGGGGCCGTGCGCACGCTCGTCGCCGGGCGAGCGTTCTGAATGGACGATGCCCCGGCCCGCGGTCATCAGATTGACCGCGCCCGGCTCGATCCGCTGGTTTGTGCCGAGCGAGTCGCGGTGGTCGATCGCACCCGCGAACAGGTAGGTCACGGTCGACAGGTTGATATGCGGGTGCGGTCGGACGTCGATGCCCTCGCCGCTGGGCAGTTCGGCCGGGCCCATCTGGTCGAAGAACAGGAACGGGCCGACCATCGTGCGCTCGGGCGCGGGGAGCGTGCGGTGGACCTTGAACCCGCCCAGGTCGTGGGTGGCGGGGGTAAGGGTTTGTTCGATGAAGCTATCGAGCATGGGTGGGCTCCGTCGCGTCAAGCAGGTTGAGGAGATCGGCCGGGTAGATTGCCTCGTCATGGGTAGCGAGTTCGGCGCGCGTGAACCAGCGCCAGCTCTGCATGACGCGGCGCTCCAGGTCGGTATGGTGCGCGGGGTCGACCTCGTGTTCGCCCACGTCGACGCGGAAGTAACGTTCATCGGCGGTGACGGGCACGCCCTCGACCGAGGTGAAGTCGACGACGCGGCGCGCGACCTGCGGTCCCGGGTCGAGGTCGAGGCCGGTTTCCTCCAGCAGCTCGCGACGGGCGGCCGCCTCGTACGCCTCGCCCGGGTCGAGCGCGCCGCCGGGCGTGACCCAGAAGGGCGCGCGGCCCGCGACGGTGAAGCGGAACAACAGCACGCGGCCCCGCCCGTCGACGAGCAGGATGCGCGCGGCGGGGCGGGGGCGGCGCGTCATTCGCCCGGCGCGGTGGCTCGGATGGAGAGAGCGTGGATGGGGCCGGCGAGCAGGTCGGCGAGCGCCCGGTTGACGAGCCGCTGGCGCGCGACGCGGTTCAGCCCGGCGAAGCGGGCGCTCTCGATCGCGACGGCGAAGTGCGTCTCGCCGGTGCCGTCGTCGCCCATGTGGCCGGCGTGTGCGGCGCTCTCGTTGGCGACATCGAGCCGGGTTGGTTGCAATGCGTCGGTCAGACGATCGGTGATCCCCTGCACGACGGAGAGGGTCGGGGCGGCGGTGGCGGGTGCGGTCATGGGGCCTATATAGTCGGTTTTTCCGGAGAATGCGGTTCGTGTCGGATGGTGCTGGATCGCGCAAACCCGGTGAGGGGCGGGAGAAGCCCAGCCCCAGGTTTCATGGGCGGGTCGAGGGTACCGGGCGCGGCTGCATGGAGCCGGGGTGCGACGAGCCGGGCGAGTTCCGAGCGCCGCCGCCCGAGGGTTGGGCGAGCGCGGACGGGCCGCCGCCGTTCCGCTGGTTTTGCCTGGACCATGTCCGCGCCTTCAACGCGCGCTACAACTTCTTCAGCGGCATGAGCGCAGAGGAGATCCACGCGGCGCAGCGGCCGTATGCCGGTTGGGAACGCGAGACGCGCGCCTTCGCGGGCAACGCGTCCGAGCGTGGGCCGCGCTGGGCCGACTTCAGCGATCCGCTCGACGCGATCGCCGCGCGGTACCGCCGCGAGCCCGCGCCCGAGCGGACCGACGGCAAGCCGCTGTCGGGGCAGGACCGCGAGTCCCTGCGCGTGCTGGGACTGGAATCGACCGCCGACCGGCAGGCGCTGCGCAAGCGGTACAGCGAACTCGTCCGCCGCTATCACCCCGACCGCAACGGCGGCGACCGGAGCCACGAGACCGCGCTGCAACAAGTGATCGCGGCGTATCAGCAGTTGCGGCAGGCCCCAGCCTTCGCCTGATCCGCCCCGTCAGTCCCGATCCGGCGCGCCGGGCGGGAAGAACGCGCGAAATGGGCGCGCTTCCTCGACGCAGCGGGCGACCGACGGGCGGGCGAGCAGGCGGGCGCGGTAACGGCGGAGCGCGGGAAAGCGGTCGCCGATCGGTCGGACCCAGTCGGCATAGAAGAGCGACGGCGCAGCGGCGCAGTCGGCGAGCGAGAAATCGCCCGCGGCCCAGTCGCGCGTCGTCATGCGCGCGTCGAGCCAGCCATAGCTCGTGTCGAGCGCGGCCTGGGCCTGCTCGACCTCCACCGGGTCGCGGCGCTCGGGCGGGCGGATCGCGTCGTTCACCACGCGCTGCATCGGCGTCATGACGTGATTGTCGAACACCCGGTCGAGCATCCTGACCTCCAGCGCCTCGACCGGATCGTCCGGGATGAGCCTGGTGGGGCCGGGATGGCGGAGCTGGAGATATTCGATGATCGTGCTCGATTCCATCACCGGCCGGTCGCCGTCGACGAGCAGCGGGAACTTGGCGGGCGGCCACAACCGCGCGAGCTCGGCCCCGTTTTCCGGCCGGTCGGGCCCGAGGACCCGATAATCGAACGGCGTCGCGTTCTCATAGAGCGCGATCAGCACCTTCCAGCAATAGGAGGAGAAGGGATGCGCGAAAAGCCGGATCGTCATGCCCCGACATCCGTACGCGCCCGCTCGATCGCCGCGATGTCGATCTTCCGCATGGTCATCATGGCCTCCATCGCGCGCCCGGCCGCCGAACGGTCCGGATCGGCCATCGCGTCGAGCAGGGCGCGGGGCGTGATCTGCCACGAATAGCCCCACCGGTCGCGGCACCAGCCGCACTCGCTTTCCGCGCCGCCGCCCTCGACGATCGCGGCCCAGTAGCGGTCGGTCTCCGCCTGGTCCTTCGTCACGACCATGAAGCTGACCGCCTCGTTCGGCTTGAACATGGGGCCGCCGTTCAGCCCGACGAATGGCCGTCCGAGCAGGGTGAACTCGACGGTCAGCTCGCTCCCGGCCGAACCGCCGGGGAAGTCCGACGGAGCCGCGTTCGCCGTTCCGACCGCGCTGTCGGGAAACGTCGCCGCGTAGAACTCGGCCGCGCGGCGCGCCTCCCCGTGGTCGAACCACATGCACGTCACCAGCTCGGTCATCTCACTTCTCCAGCACGACGACGGGGGTGAAGCCGCCGAAGATCATCCGCTTGCCGTCGAACGGCATCGGCTCGGCCATCATCCGCCCGTCGGCGGTCGACTTGGCCATCCCGGCGTCGCGGGTCGCCTTGTCGGGCCATTCGATCCACGAGAACATGACCTCCTCCCCGTCCTTGGCCTGGACCGCGCGGCGGAAGTCCGTAAGCGTGCCGTCGGGCACGTCGTCGCCCCAGCATTCGACGACCCGGGTCGCGCCGTACTCAAGGAACATCGCATCCATGCGGCGTGAAAATTCGATGATCTCGTCGCGTCGCGCGGTTTCGACCGCGATGAGGAAGCCGTCGATGTAGCTCATCGGTCATCTCCCTTCGGTGTGGAGCCGATCGACCAGCGATGGCCGAACGGGTCGCGCAGTTGGCCGTAGCGATCGCCCCAGAACATGTCCGACAGCGGCATGGTCGGCTCCGCGCCCGCCTCGACGGCACGAGCGAACCAGCGGTCGGCGTCATCGACCTGCAGATGCAGCGTCACCGCCGACGGGCTTTCCGGCACCGAACGGTCAGCGGGCGCGACGAACTCCGGGAAGGCGTCGTTCATCATCAGCGCGCCGCCATTGATCCGCAGGTGCGTGTGCATGATGCGTGGATCGCCGCTCATGTCGGGCATCCCCTCGCCGCTCGGCATGTCGCCCGCGACGGTCGGCGGCATGGCCTGCTCCGCACCGAACGCCCGTTCGTAGAAGCCGATCGCCTCGCGGCAGCGCCCGTCATGCACCGTCAGGTGAGGCGCGACGCCGCCGGTCGGGCCGTGATCGGAAACCTGGTTCACTTCGCCTCTCCCTCGCATAGCGCCTTCAGCTGATCGGCGACCGCGCTCCAGCCCTGCTCGAAGCCCATCGCGCGGTGCTTCTCGACAGATTCGGCGGTCCAATGGCGGGCGCTGGCGCGGTAGCGGGTGCCGTCGGCCTCGGGCTCGATCTCCCACACGCCGGTCATGAACGGCTCGCGCGGGCTCCAGCCGACGGCATAGGCGTCGGTAGTGATGAAGCGGCGGCCGGGCATGACTTCCAGGAACACGCCCTCCTGTGGAAACTCCTCACCATCGGGGCCGCGCATCACCATCGCCGCGCGGCCGCCGGGACGCCAGTCCTGCTCGACGATCTCGGTCGTCCAGGGCCTCGGGCACCACCAATCGGCCATACGCTCCGTCATCACGCGCCACACTATGTCGGGCTTGGCGGCTATGTGCCGTTCCACGCTGAGTTCTTTCACGTCCTGCATCTGCTCTCTTCCCCCGCCGCGAATCGACATTGCCGATGCTGCTCCATTCAGTTATCTAATGCAACTGTGAAGTCAGTAAAAGTAACCACCCGTTGGTACGACGATGCATGTGGTACCGCGCATGCGCTGGAGCTGGTCGGGGAGCGCTGGGCGCTGCTCGTGATGCGGGAGCTGATGTTCGGGGGGCGGCGCTTCGCGGACCTTCGGCGCGGGTTGCCGGGAATCAGCGCCAACGTGTTGGCGCAGCGCTTGCAGGCGCTGGCGGCGGCGGGGGTCGTCGCGCGCCACACCCTAGCGCCGCCCGCCTCCGTCCAGGTCTATGAGCTTACCCCTTGGGGTTACGAGGCCGAGACCTTCGTCCAGTCGCTCGGGCGCTGGGCGGCCAGATCGCCGGGGCACGATCCTAGCCTGCCGCTGTCGGCGGCATCGCTTATGATGTCGTTCCGGACAATGTTCGCGAGCGAGCGGGCAGGGGACGCGCGCTTATCGCTGGCCTTCCGTCCGGGACGCGACCGGTTTGCGGCGAGAGTGGAAGACGGGGCGCTCACGATCGGACGGGGCGATCCGGACGCGCCGGACGCGGTCGTCGCGGCCGCGCCCGAAGTGGTGGCGGGCATCGTCTATGGCGGGCGACCGGTCGACGATGCGATCGCCTCGGGAGAGTTGAGCGTGGAGGGAGACGTGGAACTATTCGCGCGTTTCGCTCGCCTGTTCGCCCTTCCGCCCAAAGCCGTCGTCAACGCGTGATACCCGCGCCGCGCTCGCGGCTCGACTTGGGCGGCTTCCGACGGCAAGGGTATTCCCGCGCTCCCAAGGACCTGCCCGATGACCGATATCTCGAACACCCAGCCCGACAGCCGCGAGACGACGCTGCTTGCCGCTCCCGACAGAACCGTGAGCGTGCGCGAGCTGTTCGGGATCGATGTCGACATGCAGGTGCCCGCCTTCTCGGAGGCGGACGAGCGGGTGCCCGATCTCGATCCGGCCTACGTGTTCGACGCGGACACGACCTTGGCGGTGTGCGCGGGGTTCGCGCATAACCGCCGGGTGATGGTCCAGGGTTATCACGGGACCGGCAAGTCGACGCATATCGAGCAGGTAGCCGCCAAGCTGAACTGGCCTTGCATCCGCATCAATCTGGACGCGCATATCAGCCGCATCGACCTGGTCGGGCGCGACGCGATCGTGCTGCGCGACGGACAGCAGGTGACCGAGTTCCGCGAAGGGCTGCTCCCCTGGGCGCTCCAGACGCCGACCGCGCTCGTATTCGACGAATACGACGCCGGGCGGCCCGACGTGATGTTCGTGATCCAGCGCGTGCTGGAGACCGAGGGCAAGCTGACGCTGCTCGACCAGAACCGGGTGATCCGGCCGAACCCCTGGTTTCGTATGTTCGCGACCGCCAATACGGTGGGGCTCGGGGATACGAGCGGGCTGTATCACGGCACGCAGCAGATCAATCAGGGCCAGATGGACCGGTGGAACGTGGTCGTCACGCTCAACTACCTGCCCGCCGCCGTCGAGGCGCGGATCGTCCTCGCCAAGTCGGGCGAGTACGACAAGCCGGGCGGCAAGAAGACGGTCGACTCGATGGTGCGCGTGGCCGACCTGACGCGCAAAGGCTTCATGGCGGGCGACATCTCGACCGTAATGAGCCCGCGCACGGTGATCACCTGGGCGCAGAACGCGCTGATCTTCGGCGATGTCGGTTTCGCGTTCCGCCTGTCGTTCCTGAACAAGTGCGACGAGGCGGAGCGTTCGCTGGTGGCGGAGTATTACCAGCGGGTGTTCGGGAAGGACTTGCCGGAGAGCGTGGTGGGGCGGACTTGATGGCGAGAGTGGACCAAGGTAGTTAGTCCACCACAGGAGGCGCAGATGGCCGAAGCCGATCCGCGAAAGATGTTCAACGTCCACGATGCGAAGACCAACCTGTCCAAGCTCATGGACCGCGCGCATGCGGGCGAGGAGATCATCCTTGCCAAGGCCGGTGAGCCTTGGGCGAAGATCGTGCCCTATGGCGATATTCCGAAGCTCAAGCGCACACCGGGCGGCTGGCCTCTTGCGGGGGATATTCCTGATTCCGTTTGGTTCGATCCCATGCCGGAGGACGAACTAGAGCTTTGGGAAGGTAAGCGGCTCGAGAAATACGGTCTGTGAACGGCTATCTGCTCGATACGCATACGGCGCTTTGGTGGTGGACCGAGTTCCCCCGCCTTGGCGCAAACGCGCGCGAGCTGCTGGAGGAGACGGAGGAGCCGATCGCGGTCAGCGCCGCATCCGCTTTCGAGATCAGCCTGAAATGGCGACTAGGCAAACTCGCCATGTTGGGCGACCCGCGGATCAGTTACGAGCCGCTCATGAAGCGTAACGGATTCTCGGAATTGCAGGTTACGAACGATCACGCCATTCGCGCCGGTACGCTCGACGGGGCGCACCGCGATCCGTTCGATCGGTTGATCGCCGCTCAGGCGTTGACGAACGACCTGACCGTCGTGACGCGAGATCGCGAGATCGCCGCGTTCGGTTGCAAGGTCCTCTGGTAATGCCCGAAGAAACGCCCCTCGACCGGTTCAAGGCCGTCTTGGCCGGGACGGCGCGCGCGCTGGCGGATGAGCCGGATGTGGAGCTCGCCTTCACAGCCGATGCGCCGGCGCAGTCGGGCAAGCATCTGAAGGTGCCGATGCCCGCGCGGCAGCTGCCGGCCGAGCAGGTGGCCGAAGCGCGGGGGTTCGCGGACTCGTTCGCGCTCAGGCTCCGGCATCACGACGTGGGCCTGCACCAGCGTGGTGCGCCGGCCGAGGCGGTGGCGCGGGCGGTGTTCGACGCGGTTGAGACGGCGCGGATCGAGGCGCTGGGCGCGCGCGGCTATGCGGGGATCGCGGGCAATCTGGGCGTCGCGCTCGACATGCGGCTGCGCTCCGACCCGATCACGCGGGCGCGCACCGCCGCCGAGGTGCCGCTGTCGACGGCGCTCCAGCTCCTCGTCCGCGAGAAGCTGACGGGGACCGCCGTGCCCGCCGCCGCCATGCCGGGGCTGGGGCTGGTGCGCGAATGGATCGAGGGCAAGGCCGATCTGGGCGCGCTCGGGCTGGCGCTCGACGATCAGCGCGCGTTCCAGGCGCTGGCGACCAAGCTCCTCGCCGACCTGGAGCTGATCGAGGGCGAGCAGGCCCCACAGCCATCGGAGGACGAAGGCGAGGAGGATGAGGGCTCGGATGACGAGCAGCAGGAGGAAGGCGAGGACGGCGAGGAGGAAGGCGCGGAGGGCGAGGGTCAGGTCGAGGCGCGCGGCGAGGAGCGCGAGGCCGAGGGCGACGACGGACAGGGCGAGGAGATCGGCAACGATGCGCCCGACCTCGACGGCGAGCCGGGCGACGAGGGCGACGAGGGCGCGCAGCCGGCGCGGCCCAACCAAGCGCGGACCGACCTGTCGCCGCAGTTCGACTACAAGCCGTGGACCACGCGTTTCGACGAGATCGTGTCCGCGGGCGACCTATGCGATCCGGACGAGCTGGCGCGGTTGCGCGGCTATCTCGACCAGCAGCTGGTGCATCTGCAATCGGCGGTGTCGAAGCTCGCCAACCGGTTGCAGCGGCGGCTGATGGCGCAGCAGGCGCGCTCCTGGGATTTCGACCAGGAGGAGGGGCTGCTCGACGCCGCGCGGCTGGCGCGGGTGGTGGTTAACCCGATGCAGTCGCTGTCCTACAAGGTCGAGCGCGAGACCGATTTCCGCGACACGGTGGTGACGTTGCTGATCGACAATTCGGGGTCGATGCGCGGGCGGCCGATCTCGATCGCGGCGATCTCGGCGGACATCCTCGCCCGCACGCTCGAGCGGTGCGGCGTCAAGACGGAGATACTCGGCTTCACGACGCGCGCGTGGAAGGGCGGCCAGGCGCGCGAGACGTGGCTGGCGGCGGGGCGGCCGCCGCAGCCCGGGCGGCTGAACGACGTGCGCCACATCGTCTATAAGCGCGCGGACGAACCATGGCGGCGCGCCCGGCCCGCGCTGGGGCTGATGATGCGCGAGGGGCTGCTCAAGGAGAATATCGACGGCGAGGCGCTGCTGTGGGCGCATGCGCGGCTGATGGCGCGGCCGGAGGATCGGCGCGTGCTGATGGTCATCTCCGACGGCGCGCCGGTGGATGACTCTACGCTCAGCGTGAATTCGGGATCGTATCTGGAGCGGCATCTGCGGCAGGTGATCGGGTGGATCGAGGGCAAGTCGCCCGTCGAACTGGTCGCGATCGGGATCGGGCACGACGTGACGCGATATTACAGCCGCGCGGTGACGATCATGGACGCCGAGCAGCTGGGCGGCGCGATCGTCGAGCAGCTGGCGGCGCTGTTCGACACGCCTTGATCGCGCTTCCATCCGGCGGGTTTGCTGGGCCGGTCAAGCGGTCGGTGACGATCGCGGGGCACGCGACGTCGATCAGCCTGGAGCCGATATTCTGGAGCTCGCTGGAGGCGGCGGCGCGCGCGCGGACATTGCCGATGTCGGCGTTGGTCGCGGAAATCGATGCGGCGCGGGTAATCCAGCGGGGTCCACCCAACCTGGCAAGCGCGATACGAAGCTGGCTGCTGCACGATCTGTATGAAAGTCATTCGCATTAGCGTTGACTCTGCGAGCGCCTCGCAATAGCGGATGCCCCGAAGGGGAGTTCCATGCGGTCGCCGTCGTCGTTCTTGATCCTGTCGTGCGCCGTCGCCGCGACACCGGCGCTCGCCGCCGATCCGGTTCCTGCCGACGAGCCCGATCAGGTGGTCGTGACCGGACGACGCGACGGCTACGTCGTGGACTCGACGGGGTCGGCGACGCGCGTCGACACGGCGGTGCGCGACATCCCACAGGCGGTGAGTGCGATAAGCGAAACGCAGATCGAGGACCGGAATTTCCGATCGGTCGGCGATGTGCTGCGTGCAGTGCCGGGGGCGAGCGCGGCGCAGGGCGAGGGGCACCGCGACCAGATCGTGCTTCGGGGCAACAACTCGACGGCGGACTTCTTCGTCGACGGCCTGCGCGACGACGCGCAATATTACCGGCCGCTCTATAATCTCGACCGGCTGGAGGTGCTGCGCGGGCCCAACGCGATGACGTTCGGGCGCGGCGGCGGGGGCGGCGTCGTCAACCGCGTGACCAAGCGGGCGGGTTTTCAGACGTTCGGTGTCGCGAGCGGATCGGCCGACGGCTTCGGCGCGTGGAGCGTCGACGCGGACGCGAACCTCGCGCTGGCGGAGGGCATAGGCGCGCGGCTGAACGCGGTGCGCGAGGAGTTCGCGAACCACCGCGACGTGTTTGCCGGGCGGGTGTACGCAGTCAATCCGACGGTTCGCGCGCTGGTCGGGCCGCGTACGGATGCGACCCTGTCCTATGAATATGTCGACGATGCGCGCGTCGTCGATCGCGGGGTGCCTTCGGTCGGGGGACGACCGGTCAGGGGATACCGCGACACCTTCTTCGGCGTGCGCCGCGTGAACCGGCTGGGGCTGGAGGCGCATCTGGCGCGGGGCACGCTCGAGCACCGCTTCAGCGACGAGGTCGCGGTCGTAGGACGGCTGCTCTATGGAAATTACGACAAGTTCTACCGCAACGTGTTCCCGGCGACGGCGGTGGACGCGCGCGGCGCGGTCGGGATGCAGGCCTATGACGACGCCCAGCGGCGCGAGAACCTGCTCGGCCAGACCGACCTGACCTGGGCGGTGAGCACCGGACCGGTGGCGCATGTCGTACTGGCGGGCGTGGAAGCGGGCGAGCAGCGGACGCGAAGCGCGCGGCTGAACGGGTTCTTCGACGGCGAGGCCGGCACGACGATGGGCGGGCGGCAGGTAAGCGTGCCGCTGGCGGAGCGCTTCGCCGCGCCGACGCCGGTATTTCGCCGTGGAACGGGCGAGCGGACGACGCGGAGCACCGCCCGGTTCCAGGCGGTGCTGCTGCAGGACAAGATGACGGCCGGACCGGTCGAGCTGCTCGCGGGGCTACGTTTCGACCGGTTCGAGCTGAAGAGCGTTAATCTATTGAACTCGGAGCGGTTCGAGCGGACGGATGAGCTGTGGTCGCCGCGACTGGGGTTAGTCATGCATCCAGTCGCCCCGGTGTCGATTTATCTTAGCTACAGCCGGTCATACCTGCCGCAGTCGGGCGACCAGTTCGCGTCGCTCGACCTGACCTCCGCCGCGCTCAAGCCCGAACGGTTCGAGAATGTCGAGGCAGGGGCTAAGTGGGAGCCGCGCCCGAGCCTGTTGCTCGCCGCGGCGATGTACCGGCTCGACCGCACCAACACGCGCAACGCCGGGCCGAATCCGGGCGAGGTGCTGCTGACGGGCGAGCAGCGCAGCCGCGGGGTGGAACTGGAGGCGACCGGGCGCGTGCGGCCGAACCTGCTGGTGACGCTGGGCTATGCGCTTCAGGAGGCGGAGATCAGGCGCACCACGGCGGCCGCCCCTGCCGGCCGGTCGGTCGCTTTGGTACCCAAGCATCAGCTGTCGGCATGGGGACGGTGGGACGTGAGCGGGCGGCTGGGCGTCGGGGTCGGCGTCGAGCATCGGTCGAAGCAGTTTACATCGATTTCGAACGCGGTGACGCTGCCGGACTATACGCGCGTCGATCTGGGCGTGTTCTTCCGGTTGAGCGAGCGGGTCGAGGCGCAGGTGAATGTCGAGAACCTGTTCGACACGGGATACTTCCCGACCGCGCACAGCGACAACAACATCTCGACGGGCGCGCCGATCAACGCGCGCGCGACGGTGCGTGTCCGGCTATGACGACGGCGGGCTAGGAAGTGGGCGGATGAACAAGCAGGCTTGGCGACGGACATGGTTCTCGGTCCATAAATGGATCGGGCTGCTGCTGGCGGCGCTGATTATCCCGGTCTCGTTCTCGGGCGCGGTGCTGGTGTGGCACGAGGAGATCGAGCACGCGATCCATCCCGAGCGCTTCGCGGTGACGGCGGGGCCGGCGATCGGCGCGGACGCGTACCTGCAGGCGGCGCGCGGGGCGATCGGGGCGGGCGACCGGGTGTCGTCGCTCGCGATGCCCCGTGACGGCGAGGCTGCGGTCGTGAGCGCGACCGCCGCGCCGGGGAAAGGTGGGCCACCGGTTCGGACGAGCGTCTATCTCGACCCGCCCACGGCCCGCGTGATGGCGGTCGCGCGGTCGGATGAGGGCCTGCTCAGGGTGCTGCACATACTCCATGGCAGCCTGTATGTGCCGGGCGTCGGCCGACAGATCGTCGGTTGGATCGGGGTGGCGATGATGCTGTCGGCCTTCACGGGCCTGTGGCTGTGGTGGCCCGCGATGGGGCGGTGGACGCGCGGGCTCAGGTGGCGGCGGCATCCGAACGTCGAGACCAACCTCCATCACCAGATGGGTTTCTGGATCGCGCTGCCATTGTTCGTGCTGTCGCTGACGGGGGCATGGATTTCGTTCCCGGCGTTTTTCGGGAAGCTGAGCGGAGAGGCGCGGCCTGCGGGTGGCGGCGGGAGGCCTGTTCCGGTCGCAACGCCGAAGTCGGCGGTCGCCGACGTGCTGGCGGCGGGGGGCGGGGCGGCGGTGACCAACATCGCCTGGCCGACTGATAGGAAGCCGGCCTGGACGCTTCGGACAGCCGACGGTCAGCTGTCGGTCGACGACGCGACAAGGGTGGTGACGCACGAGCCCGCGCCCGCGACCGGCATCGCGCGATTGATGCGGCAGGTGCATGACGGCACCGGCATGAATATCGTGTGGCGCGTCGCGATCTTCCTGGGCGGGCTGATCCCGGTGGTGCTCGCGGTGACGGGCGTGATCATGTGGTGGCGCGCGCGGGTCCGGCGCGCGAATACGACGCGGCGACCTCGGGTGCGAGCGGTGGTCTAAGCGCTTACCGCCCCAGCAGCACCCGTGCCTGGCCCGCGATCTGGGCGAGCATCGCCGCATGGGGTTTGGCCGAGAGGCGGGCGCGGTCGACGACGGCCTTGAACTGCGCGACGCGGGCGGCGTTGCGGGCGAGCCAGCCATCGACCGCCGCGCCCGGATCGGCATCGGTGCAGCGCGCCAGGAATTCGAGCCTGATCTGCTGGAAGTCGCGCGCCAGGCCCGCGATGAGCAGCCGCTCCCACGGGTCGCTCGACACGATGCGCGCGGCGGTCGCTTGCGCCCAGTCGAGACCGAGCGCCTCGCCCAGATTCGTGAAGGCTCGCGCCAGCACCACTTCGTCCAGGCCCAGTCGCGCGCCGAGTTCGGCCAGGCCGACCGCGCCGTCGAGCTCGAACAGGCGGACGACCTTGCCCGCGAGCGCCGGTGGCGCGCCCGCCGTCTCCAGATCGGCGCGGATGCGCCCGCTCTGGATGCGCGCCTCTTCCAGCAGAAGCCGTGTCGTTTCCGCTTCGAGGTGGCGGACGCCCTTGCCGAGATGCGCGAGGATGTCGGCCGCGCCCGCGCCGGGAACGATGATGCGCAGGAGATCGGCGATGTGCGAGCGGGTCGCGGCGGCGACCTCGTCGAACAGCGCGAGCCGGCCCGCTTCGGGCATCGGCGTCGCCTCGATCTCAGCCCACAGATCGGGCAGGCCGAACAGCTGTTCGGCGACGACGAACATACCCGCGATGTCGGCCATCGCCGCGCCCTCCTCCTCGGCGAGCTCGAAGGGGTGGAGGAGCCCCAAGCGGTTGACGATACGGTTGGCGAGCTTGGTGGCGACAATCTCGCCGCGCAGGCGATGCGCGTCGATCGCGGCCCCGAACCGCTCGCGCATCGCGGGCGGAAAGGCGGCGTGGAGATCGGGAAGCAACGCGTCGTCGAACCCGAGGCCGCCCGTTTCGACCGCATCCTGAAGCGCGAGCTTGGCGGTGGCGAGCAGGACGGCGAGCTCGGGGCGGGTAAGGCCTTGGCCCGCCTGGCCGCGGCGGAGCAGCTCCTCGTTCGAGCCCAGCCCCTCTACCGCGCGGTCGAGGCGGCCGGAGCCTTCGAAGATCTCGATCGCGCGGACATAGGAGGGGGTGGCGGCCGCGCCGTCGGCCTCGGCGATCGAGAGGGCGAGCGTCTGGAGGCGGTTGTCCTCCAGCACGAGGCGGGCGACGTCGTCGGTCATGCCGGCGAGCAGGACGTTGCGATCGTCGAACGACAGGCGGCCCTCCGTCATTTCGCGGTTGAGCGCGATCTTGATGTTGACCTCGTTGTCCGAGCAGTCGACGCCCGCCGAATTGTCGATGAAGTCGGTGTTGATGCGTCCGCCCCGCGTGGCGAAGGCGATGCGCGCGGCTTGGGTGAGGCCGAGGTTCGCGCCCTCGCCGATCGCTTTCACGCGCAGGGTCTCGGCGTCGACGCGTAGGCGATCGTTGGCGGGATCGCCGACGGCGGCGTTGTTCTCCGCCGCCGCCTTCACGTAGGTGCCGATGCCGCCGAACCAGAGCAGGTCGGCGGGCGCGCGCAGGATCGCGGAGATCAGCGCGGTCGGCTCCCAATCGGCGTCGATCAGCCCGAGCGCGGCCTGAGCCTCGCGCGAGAGGTGGATCACCTTGTCGGTGCGCGCGAACACGCCGCCGCCGGGCGACAGGAGCGACGGGTCGTAGTCGGCCCAGCTTGAGCGCGGGAGGGCGAACAGGCGCGCGCGCTCGTCCCAACTCCGCTCCGCATCGGGTGCTGGATCGATGAAGATGTGGCGGTGGTCGAAGGCGGCGAGCAGCTTGACCGACTTGGACAGGAGCAGGCCGTTGCCGAACACGTCGCCCGACATGTCGCCGCAGCCGATCACGGTGACCGGGTCGGCCTGCACGTCGACCCCGCGCTCGGCGAAATGGCGCTCCACGCTGATCCACGCGCCCTTGGCGGTGATGCCCATCGCCTTGTGGTCGTAGCCCTGGCTGCCGCCGCTAGCGAAGGCGTCGCCGAGCCAGAAGCCGCGTTCGAGCGCGATCGCGTTGGCGACGTCGGAGAAGGTCGCGGTGCCCTTGTCGGCGGCGACGACGAAATACGGGTCCTCGCCGTCATGGACGCGGACGCCGCCCGGATGGACGATCTCCTCGCCGACGATGTTGTCGGTGATCGAGAGCAGCGCGCGGATGAAGATGCGGTAGCTCTCAGTCCCCTCGGCGAGCCAGGCGTCGCGGTTCGATATGGGCGGAAGCTGCTTGGGATAGAAACCGCCCTTGGCGCCGGTCGGCACGATGACGGCGTTCTTGACGCGCTGCGCCTTCATCAGCCCGAGCACTTCGGTGCGGAAATCGTCGCGGCGGTCGGACCAGCGCAGGCCCCCGCGCGCGACCGGGCCGGCGCGCAGATGGATGCCCTCGACGCGCGGGCTATAGACCCAGATCTCGCGCCACGGGAGCGGCGCGGGCAGGCCGGGGATGCGCGCGGAGTCGAGCTTGAAGGCCAGCGCCTCGGCGGCGGCGGGCGCATAGGCGTTGGTGCGCAGGCACGCGCCGACGAGCGCATGGTAGGCGCGCAGGATGCGGTCGTCGTCGATCGCCGACACCGCGTCGAGGCCGAGCGCGATCCGCTCGTCGGCTGCGGCGATGTCGCCCGTCGCAGCCGAATCGTGTGCGGCGGCGAACCGCTCGACCAGCGCCGCCGCGACGGCGGGCGCGCGGCGGAGCGCGTCGACGACGGTGGTCAGGCCGTAGGGCAGTCCCGCCTGGCGGAGATAGCGGAACCAGGCGCGCATCAGCACAACGGCGTCGGGCGCGACCCCCGCCTCCAGGATCAGGCGGTTGAAGGCGTCGTTCTCGGCCCGCCCCTCCAACGCCGCGACGATCGCGGCTTCGAGCACTGGAGCGTCCGCGACGACCGAGCCGGTCTCGACCAGGAAGTCGTGGAGATGCGAGCGGCCTTCGTCAGCGAGCGGGGTGGGCAGTTCCTCGACGACGCGGAAGCCGAAATTCTCGAGCACCGGGACCGTGTCCGACAGCGAGAGCGCGCCGCCCTGGCGGTAGATCTTCAGGCGGGTCCGGTCGCCCTCGGTCGCAATGCGAACGGAGCGGGTGCCGGGGCCGCCGAGCGTGTCGAACCGCAGGATGTCCGCCGCCGCCTCCGCGCCCGATCGTGCGGTACGGTAGCCGTTCGGGAAGGCGTTCGCCCATTTGAGTGCGAGGCGCGCGGCGGTGCGCTGCGGCGCGACCTCGGCGAGCGCGGCTTCCACCTCGGTCGCCCAGCCGCGGATCATGCGGGTCATGCGCGCGTCGAGCTCGGCGGCGTCGGGCGCGGTCGCGCCGTCGGGGATGTCGAGCGTGTAGCGGATCAGCGCCGTCACCTCGTCGAGCGCGATCGACCAGGTCAGGAGCTCGGCCCCGGCCGCCTCCGTCAGCATCCCGCCGATCGCGGCGCGCCTGGCTGTGGTCAGCTCGTCGCGCGGCAGCCAGGCGAAGGCGTACAGGTGACGGCGGAGCGGCGAGGGCGCGAGCACCAGGCGCGGGCGCGGCCGGTCGGCGAGCGACATGGCGGTGAGCGCCAGCTCCTCGAGCACCGCGGGCTCGAAGGCGATGCTCAGATCGTGCGGGAGCGCGCCGAGCGCATGGGCGAGCGCCTTGCCGGTATGGCCGCGCGGGTCGAAACCGAACTTGGCCTCCAACGCGGCGAGCCGTTCGCGCAGGATCGGCACGGAGGGCGCGGGCGCGGACAGCGCGGCGCTGGTCCACAGGCCGGCGTGGACCGACAGCCCGCCGCCATTCCCGGGCAGGACGATCAGGTCGAGCGGCGCCGCGCGGTGGACGGTCGAAATCAGGTTGGACTTGAGGAGCAGCGGCGTCGCCCCGCCGCCCTCGAACCACGCCGCCGCCTGCGCCAGCGCGCCTTCGTCGATCAGCGGGACGGGATGCGACTGCCGCGCGAGGCCGAGCGCGTCGGTCATGCCCCCGCCCGCGCTCCAGCGTGCATGGCCGAGCAGCGTCAGCTTGCCGCCCGTGAACCAGCGGAGCAGGTCCGCGCCCTCGCCCGTACAGGCGTCGGCGTCCAGGGCGAGCGCCGCGCGCATCGCGGGCCAGTCGTCCACCGCCGAGCGGACATCGGCCAGCACCGCGTCCAGTTCCTGGCCGAGCGCGCGGCGGTCGCGCGCATCGACGCGCTCGAGCTCGAGATAGATCATCGACTCGCGGGGCGCGCCCTCCTCGCCGATCGCCCCGATCACGCCGTCCGCATCGCGGCGGACGGGAACGACGGGGTGGAGGATGCGGTCGATCGCGATCCCGCGTGCCGACACGGCGGCGGCGACCGAGTCGACGAGGAACGGCATGTCGTTGCCTACCACGGCCAGGCGCAGGCGGCGGCGGACGTCGTCGCTGGCGATCGGCTCCAGCATGACGCGGGGCATGCCGGGCATACGCTCGCGCGCGGCGGCGAACAGGAACCGGGCGGCGTCGGCCTGCTCGGCGGGCCCGAAATCCTGGAGTTCGGCCGGCAACGCGCCCGCGACGAGACGATCGGCAAGGGCGCCGGCGAGCGTGGGGATCGGCGCTTCATCTTGGGGAGGCATAAGCTCGGCTATGCGCCGCCGCGTGCGACCGCTCAACCCTCCGTAACGTGGATCATTCCCGTCCCACCGCGCGGACCGCCTTGGCCGTCAGCGCCGCATCGTCGAGCTGGGCGATCACGTCGAGCCCGCCGGTCGCGCCCACGCGCGCGACGAGAAGGACGAGGCGGCCCGGCGCCCCGGTCTGGGGAAGGTCCAGATGGGCCAGCGCGTCGCGCTCGGCGAGCACCGGCGCGGGGGGCATGTCCTTCGGGGCGGGCTTGCGCTCGGCGCGGGCGGCGGCGACCACCGCCTTGATCCCGCCCGCCACGCCGGAGAGATATTCGGGCAGCTCGCCCGCGCGCATGTTCGCCTCGCGCGCACGGGTCAGGACGGTCGCGAACTCGGTCAAGCGCGTCTTGTCGTACTCCGCGCCGAAGACGAGCTTGGCGACGGGCGTCATGGGCGCCCGCGCCTGCTCCTTGAGGCCCGCGTCGCCGAGCAGGCGGCGGTACGCGTCTCGGTCGCGCTCGGCCGCCAACGCGAAGTCGTGCGCGCGGCCGAGCGCGCGGTACAGCGCCGAGCGGCTGCGCGTGTCGGCGGCGCGGACGGCGGCCGCCGACTCGCGCGCCATCATCAACCGCGCGTCGAGGGTCGCGGGCTCCGCATCGTCCCTTGCGGCATCGCCCGCGAACGCGCCGCTGGGCCCGTCGGCCCAGACCGGAGCGGCCGACGGAGCCGCGCCCCAAGGATCATTGCCCGGCGGAACCTCCGCGATCGGCGTGGCGCGCAGCGCCGCTTCCAACTCGATGTCGATCGAAACCTGGACAAGTGGGTCGGCGATCTCCTTCCAGTTGATCACGCCATAGATGAAGTCGATCGCCTCGCCCGTCGACGAGTAAGGCATCAGGATGCCTCGGTAGAGCGTCGAATGGCCGCGCGTGTTGACGAACTCGGCCTCGAAGCCGATCGGCGCGCGGTTGGCGATGATCTGGAGATAATGGTCGGTCAGCCGCGACAGGAGCGAGCGCGATGGCACCTCCGCGACGCGCACCGGTTCGCCGACGATCCCGCATTCGGCGCGTAAGGTGGCGCCCAGAAACGAGATGACCGGGTCGTCGATCGCCCTAGTGAAGTCGAGCAGCACGCTGTGGTCGCCGAAATCAGTGTTGCCGCGCGGCTGGAGGTCGGCGATCGCGGGAAAGGGCGCGCCGTGGAGCAGCGACACCCAGTGATTGTAGGCGCGCACATGCATGCGCCGTTCGTCGCCGCCCAGGTCGAACAGCTGCTCGCCCACGCCCGCATCCTCCGCGACCAGTTCCGTCGCATCCTCCGCGTCCAGCCGTTGCGACAAGTCCATGCCCACATCCCCCACGCGCCCTACCGATCGGAAGCGCACCGCTATCCGGCCCCTTGTGGAGCGAGTCTGGTAAATGCCCGGTAAAGCGCGGGGCCGCTTGTCAGCCGGCGGACGCGCTGGTAGGCGGTCGTCCATATCCAGCCGCGGGTTCCAGATGGCCCGCGCCCGTGCCGCCTTAGCTCAGCTGGTAGAGCATCGCATTCGTAATGCGGGGGTCACAGGTTCGAGTCCTGTAGGCGGCACCACCTCACATCGCATCGCGCATCAACGGCATGCGACCCCTCCGGCCACCGCAGCCACGGCCAGCATGACGGGCGTCGCGAGCTTGCTCTTCCAGCGATAGAGGACCGCGAGCGTCACCGCGAAGATCAGCGCGCTCGCGACCGGGTTCGGCGTGCGCGCGGCGGCAGCGCGGGCGATGTCGACGAACGTCACCGCGATCAGCCCCACCACGCCCGCTGCGACGCCAGCCAGGACGAGCTGGAGTCGCCGGTGCTCGGTCAAGCTTTCGAGGCGTTCGTAGAACAGGAGCGAAAAGGCGAAGGCGGGCAGGAACATGCCCGTCGTGATCGCGAGCGCGCCCGCGAGCCCGCCGCCGACCCAGCCCACGAAGGTCGCGAAGATGACGAGGGGCGCGGGCAGCACCCCGGACAGCCCCAGCCCGTCGAGGAACTGGGCGTCCGTGATCCAGCCCCGGCCCACCGTATCGTCCCGGACGAACGGGATCGCCGCATAGGCGCCGCCGAACGTCAGCAGCCCGCCCTTCAGCCCCGTCCAGAACAGAGCGAGCACCGTGGGCGCGGCTTCCCGGCCGCCCATCGAGGGATCGAGCGCGGCCGGGTCTCCGGTCCAGGTGAGCAGGGCGACGCCGATCGCGAGCGCGGCCACGGCGACCGCGAGCGCGTGGCGGCGCGTCGAAGCCAGCGCATAGGCGACCCCGGTCGCGGGTAGCACGATCCAGAAACCGATCCCGGCGAGCGCCGCCGCCGCCGCAACGACCGCGGCCGCCCAGAGCCGCGGGCCGAGGAGGATGTGCTCGCCGATGCGGTGAACCGCGCGCAAGACGATGGCGACCACCGCCGCCTGCGCGCCCACGAACATCGCGGGCAATACCGTCCCCCGCATCGGCAGCCGAGAATAGGCCCAGGCGAGCGCCAGCATCAGAACCAGGCCCGGCAGCATGAAGCCCAGCCCCGCAAGGACACCGCCGACGCGGCCCTTCGCGCGGATGCCGAGATGGACGCATAATTCGTGCGCCTCGGGTCCGGGCAGCGCCTGCATGACCGCGAGCAGCCTGTTGAACCGGTCGCTCCCGATCCAGCGTTCCCCGTCGACCAACTCGCGCCGGATGGTCGCGATCTGCGCCACCGGCCCGCCGAACGCGGTCGCGCCGAAGCGCAGGAAACGCCAGAACAGCGCGGCGTGGCTCATTGCCGGCGGCGTGAACTCGGCGCCCGATGGGTCACCGTGCGTCCGTGGATCGGGATCCGCCATGCTGCGTCCTAAGCGATCGCCATGGATCGGTCACCGAACGACTGGAGGTCCACTCTAGAACCGCTTGGCGACCGTGACGCCGATGGTGCGCGGGTCGCCGAGCTGGCCGACCACCAGGCCGTTGTTACCCGGCTGGTTGGACAGGAACTCGAGATAGTCCTCGTCGAACGCGTTCCGGACCCAGCCGAAGACATCCAGGCCACCGTCGTTCCGGTAACCCAGGCGGAAGTTCGCGATCGTGTAGGCGTCGACGACGAAGAAAGGCGAGGGCGTGGCGTTGGACGAATAGGACGAACGATAGCTCGCGTCCGCGCCGAAGTACGCCCGCCCGCCGCCCCCGCCGACCGGCAGGTTGGCCTCGCCGCCGAACGACAGCGCCCATTTCGAGATGCCGGGCAGACGTCGGCCCGAAATATCGACGAATTGCGCCGCGCCGCCCGTGAACTCCGGCGCGATCGGCGCGTCGGGGAAGCGGGTATATTTCCCGTCATTGTACGCTGAGTTCAGATACCCGGTCAGCCGGTCGCTCGGCCGCAGGCTCAGCTCGGCCTCGACGCCCTGGATGCGTACGTCGGCGTTGGCGAGGTAGCCGCGCACGATGCCGATCGCGCCGTTCGACACGGTGGTCTGATAGTCCTTCACGTCCGTTCGGTACGCGGTCAGGTTGACGGTCGCGCGCCGGTCCCAGAACTGCGTCTTCATCCCGGCTTCGTAATGGTTCAGGCTTTCGGGATCGACCTGCGCCAGCTCGGTCGCGACCGTCACGCCATCGGCGCGGAAGGGCAGCCCGTTCAGATTGACGCCGCCCGATTTGAAGCTGCGCGAATAGACTGCGTAGAGCAGGACGTCGTCCGCCGGCCGGTACGAGAAATTGACGTCGCCCGACACGTTGAAGTCGCGGTACCGCGCGGTGTAGAACTGCGCGGGCAAGGACGCGCGCTGCTGTGCGAGCTGTGCGGGCGTCGGACTTGCGATGCCGCCGGTCACGCGCGCGTCGTAGACCGCGTCCTTGGTGTCGTAATTGAGCCGGACGCCCGGCTGGATGCGCAGCCGATCGGTGACGTTCCACGTCAACTGGCCGAAGCCCGCGACGCTGTTGTTCTCGAACTCGATCGCGGCGCGCTGCGTCAACCCGTTCAGCACGGCGGGATTCGCACCGGCGGTCGGCCCGTTCGCGAACAGGTTGGCGGCGGCCCCCTGCTGCGTGTTGCTGTCGGTCGATATGGTTTGGCGATAACCGAACACGCCTGCGACGAAATCGAACCGGTTGGTCCCCGATGTCGCGAAACGGAATTCCTGGGTCAGCTGGCGCTGGTCCGAGCTGTTCTGGCTCAGCGTCGTGATCGGCAGGCCTATGAAGTCGCGGTCGTTCTTGGGCCGCCACGTCCACCAGCGCCATGCCGACACCGACGTCAGCGTGTTCTCCCCGACATCGAGCTCGGCGATGAGCGAGACGCCGCCGAGGAACTGGCGCGACTGGAGGTCGCTGTCGACGTCGGTCACGCGGTCGTACGGGTTCGTCGAGGGCAGCGTGTAGCCGAGCGCCGTGGTCAGCGCCGCGAACTGACGGTTGGCGGCGCGGAGCGTGGGAAAGGTCCGCACCGCGACCTGCGTGTAGCCGTCGGGATCCTGGCGGCTGTAATCGCCCGCGAGCGTGACGTCGAGCGAGTCGGTCGGCTTCCACAACAGGCTGCCGCGTACGCCCAGATTGTCGAGCGAGTTGGTCCGTTCGCCCGTGCGCACGTTCAGCACCGTGCCGCGCCGCGTGGTCGCCGCAAAGCCGATCCGCCCGGCCAGATCGTCGCGGATGAGCGGGCCGGAGATCGACGCCTTGCCCTGGAAGAACCGGTAGTTCCCGGCCGTCAGCTCCACCCGGGCCTCGGGCGTGAAGCTGGGCGCGCGGGTACGGACGTTGATCGCGCCCGCCGTGGTGTTCTTGCCGTACAGCGTCCCCTGCGGCCCGCGCAGCACCTCCACCTGCTGCGTGTCGATCAGGTCGAACGCGGACGACGCCGGGCGGCTGTAATAGACCTGGTCGATATACAGGCCGACGCCTTGTTCGATGCCGTCGTTGGTCAGGCCGAGCGGCGCGCCGAGCCCGCGGATGTTGATCGCCGAATTGCGCGGGTTGGACGCGTAATATTGGATCACCGGCTGGATCTGCGCGACGCGGCCGATATTGTAGGTGCCGGTCGAGGTCAGCAGCCGCTCGCTGAAGACCGACACGGGCAACGGCACGTCCTGGAGCGACTCCTCGCGCCGCCGCGCCGTCACCACGATGGTGTCGTCGTTATTCGCCGCCTGCGCCGGGGCCGGGGTGGTCCGAGACGCGGTCGCGGGCGGCGCGGCTGGGGCTGTCTGTGCGTTTGCGATTGCCGGTGAGGAGACCGCGAGAAGGAATAGCCTCATGCCGACGATCCGCATCTTCCAGCCCTCATATTGCCGTCACCAAAGTCCACCAGGAAAGTAGGATTTGCCAAACGAGCAAAAGTTGGGGCCGCTTAAGTTTCAGGCGTGGTCCACCCTGCGGCCGGCGTCTTGTGCGTCGCACAAGTCGAGCTTGCCTCCGGCAAAGAACTGGTCGTTTCGGACTCGGCGGGCCGCATGTCACCTGTCCGTCATGGATCGGACCACGACCGAACTGACCGCGTTCCTGCGCGACGCGACGACCAGGGTGCCCGGGCGCTGGGTCTTCACCACGAGCTTCGGGCTGGAGGATCAGGTGGTGACGCATGCGCTCGTTGCGGCCGAACTGCCGGTCGACATCGTCACGCTCGATACCGAGCGGTTGTTTCCCGAAACGCGCGCCTTGTGGGCCGAAACCGAGCGGCGTTACGGCCTGACGGTCGCCGCGTTCGGGCCCGCGCCGCCGCGAAGCGACGCGGATACCCGTCCGGAGGCGATCTATGAAAGCAAGGCCGCGCGGCTCGCCTGCTGCGACCGGCGCAAGGTCGAACCGCTGGGCCGCGCGCTCGCCGGGGCCGCGGGATGGATCGCCGGCCTGCGCGGCGGGCGCGGCGGCACGGCCGCGGTCGATCCGCTGGTGTGGGACGAGGAGCGCGCGCTCTGGAAGGCCGCCCCTCTGGCGCTCTGGTCGCGCGAGGAGGCGGAACGCTACTGCCGCGAGCACGACGTGCCCGTCAGCCCGCTTCATGCCCGTGGCTATCCCTCGATCGGTTGCGAGCCCTGCACGCGCGCGATCCGCCCGGGGGAGGACGAGCGCGCGGGCCGCTGGTGGTGGGAGGACGGCGCGACGCGCGAGTGCGGACTCCACGTCGCCGCCGACGGCCGTCTCGTCCGGGCGGGGGCGGGCCGTTGAGCGCGCGCCACCTGAGCCAGCTCGAGGCCGAGAGCATCTTCATCTTCCGCGAGATCTTCGCGGAGGCGGCCAAGCCCGTGCTGCTATACTCGGTGGGCAAGGACTCCGCCGTCCTGCTGCACCTCGCCCGCAAGGCGTTCGCGCCGGGGAGGCTGCCCTTCCCGTGCCTCCACATCGCGTCGGGCTGGGACTTTCAGGACCTGATCCGGCACCGCGATCTCGAGGCGGCGCGGCTCGACCTGGACCTCATCGTCCATCACGAGGCCGCCGCCGCGGCGCGCGGCATCGACCCGTTCTCCGTCCCCGTCGGCCGCTATGTCGACACGATGCTCACCCAAGGGCTCAAGAACGCGATCGACGCGGGCGGGTGGGATGCGGCCTTCGGCGGCGCTCGGCGCGACGAGGAGAAGGCGCGCGCCAAGGAGCGGATCGTCAGTATCCGCGCGCCCGGCCATGTCTGGGACCCGCGGCGGCAGCGCCCGGAGCTCTGGTCGCTGTTCAACGTCCGCACCCGGCCCGGCGAGACGTTGCGGGTGTTCCCCCTGTCCAACTGGACCGAGGCCGATGTGTGGGCGTATATCGAACGGGAGGCGATCCCGATCGTCCCGCTCTACCTCGCCGCCATGCGTCCCACCGTCGAGCGCGACGGCGCGCTGCTGGTCGTCGATGACGGCCGCATGCCGCTCCGGCCCGGCGAGCGGGTGGTCGATCGCTCGGTACGGTTCCGCACGCTTGGCTGCTATCCGCTGACGGGCGCGGTCGAGAGCGGGGCGGATACGCTGGCCGCCGTGATCGCCGAGACCGACGCCAGCACCGAGTCGGAACGCGCCGGCCGCGCCGTCGACCGCGACCAGCCGGCCAGCATGGAGCGCAAGAAGGCGCAAGGATACTTTTGATGAACCTGGCGCTTGCCGAACGGCCTGTAGCGGCGACCGACGGCTCCATCCTGCGCGTGCTCGCCTGCGGGTCGGTCGACGATGGCAAGTCCACCCTGCTCGGGCGGCTGATGCACGACGCCAAGGGCCTGTATGCCGATCAGGTCGACGCGATCGACGGCGACTATGCGGGGCTGTTCGACGGGCTGGAGGCAGAGCGCGAGCAGGGCATCACGATCGACGTCGCCTACCGTTATTTCGCAACGCCCGCGCGCAAGTTCATCGTCATCGATACGCCCGGCCACGAGCAATATACGCGCAACATGGTCACGGGCGCGTCGAACGCCGACGTCGCGGTGATCCTGGTCGACGCCGCGCGCGGCGTGACGCGGCAGACGCGCCGCCACAGCCGCATCGTGCGCCTGCTCGGCATCCGCCACGTCGTGATCGCGGTCAACAAGATGGACCTGGTCGGTTTCGCGCGCGCGTCGTTCGACGCCATCGCGTCCGATTATGCCGCGCTCGCGCGCCAGCTCGGGCTGGCGCGGTACGACGCGATCCCGCTCGTCGCGCGCGACGGGGACAATGTCGCGGACCGGAGCGCGAGGCTGGGCTGGTACGCCGGGCCCACGCTCCTCGACCTGCTCGAGACGCTGACCGTCGCGCCGCCGGCCGACGAGTTCGCGTTGCCGGTCCAGCTCGTGACCCGCGCCTCGCCGCGCGAACGGCGGCTGGGCGGCACGGTCGCGAGCGGGACGCTGCGCGCGGGCGACGCCGTGCGCATCCTGCCCGCCGACCGCCCCGCGCGCGTGGCCGACCTCGCGACCGCGGACGGCGGCACGGGCCCCGCCGGTTCGGGGGACGCGGTGAGCGTGCGACTAGCCGACGAGGTGGATTGCGCGCGCGGCGACGTGCTGGTCGGCGCGGGATCGTCGGTCATGGGAGCGTCGCGGGTGGCTGCGGACCTGATCTGGCTGGGCGACGATGCGCTCGTCCCCGGCCGCCGCTATCTCGCGAAATTGGGACACCGTACCGTCGGGGCCAGGGTGCTGAGCGTCCGCGACGTGTTCGAGCCGGATACGGGGCTCCACGGCCCGCCCCGGACGATCGGCGCGAACGACGTTGCGACCGTGGCGGTCGGCTTCGACGCGCGCGTGGCCGCGGCGCCGTTCGACCGGGTGCCGGCGCTGGGCGGGTTCATCCTGATCGATCCCACCGACGACGCCACGGTCGCCGCCGGCCTGATCCGGGTGGTCGCGCCCGAAGGCGAGGCCGTGCTGGACGACGCCTACCGCGTCCTCGCCGCGCCCGAGGATCTGCTCCGAACGGCCGACGCGCTGGTCGGCCAGCTACGCTCAGCGGGTCGGACGCCCGTCGTGATCGACCGGGCGCTGCTCGACGAACTCGGCTTGGTGGCGGACGACGCGTCGGCGCTGGCCGCGCTGGCGCGTCTTCTCCGATCGGTCGGGGCCACCCCCGTAATGGCGCTCCCCGACCCGCCCGCCATCGGCGCGGCGTTCGGGGCGGGACAGCGCCTGGCCGGCGAACAGGACTGGGTCATATGATGGCCCGCCAGCTCGGACGCTTCTAGTGGATCGTCGCCCCTTCGCGTCCGCGCAACGCCTTTAGCGCCTCCGGGATCGCCAGCCCGAGCGTCGCGGCCGAGATGGCGGTGGCGACCTGGCACCAGCTGCACAGCGCCTTGTTGTCGCGCCATTCCTGCGCCGTCAGCGCGCCGCACAGCGCCAGGTCGACCGCCGCCTTGCCCGCCGCGACCAGCGGCAGCGCCGGGTTCTCGCGCGCGCGGTCCGCGCCTCCCGCCGCCAGCGCCATTGCGGTCAGGCCGAAATTGACGAGCATCATCGGGCCGTCGGGCTGTTGAAGATTCTGGTAGGCATAGTCGGACGCGTCGACCTTTTCCGCGTCCCAGATTTTGCCGGGCAGGATGTCTGGGAGGTGCTTGATCAACCCGGTCTGGTACGCGCTCACCACCCCCGCGATCACCGTGCCCGCCAGGCTGAGCGCGATGCCCGCGCGGCGGCGGTTCAGGTCGGGGCCGGAACCCTCGCGCAATTGCTGGCTGAGGTCGGAGGGCGACAGGAGTTCGACGTTCATGATCTGGGTTCCTCGCATCGTATCACGCGCCTCAACGCGCCGGGACGACGGACGGCTCCCACGCGTCGCGCTGCCGCACGAAGGGCAGGCGGAGCGATGCGGCGACGCCGGTCCGGTCGCGGTAGGCGGGCACGCCGATCGGCGCCTCGTCATGGGGCACGTCCAGGCGCAAGGTGCCGTGCAGCCGGTCCCACACCGACAGCCCGCTCGACCAGTTCGACCCCGTCAGCTCGGGCCTCGCCATATGGTGGATGCCGTGCATCCGGGGCGTGGTGAGCAACAGGCTCAGCCGCCGATCCCACCGTGCGGGCAGGCGCAGGTTCGAATGGTGGAACAGCACCGCCAGCAGGAACCAGCCGCGCCAAGCCTCCAGCGCGCGCGGGCCCGCGCCCGACACGCTCACCTGGAGCGCGCGAAACGGCGCGGAGACGAGCATGTCGACCGCGTGGAAGCGCAGCGCCGTCAACGCGTCCATGTCGGTATCGAGATGATGGACCAGATGCAGCCGCCACAGCATGGGCACCTCGTGCGTCAGGACGTGCCAGACATAGGTGGTGTAATCCATCAACAGGAACGCGGTCGCGTCGCGGGCGAGCGGCGGCAGCGGGAGCGCCTGCGCGACGCCGATGCGCCGCCGCTCGACCATGCGGGCGAGCGCGCGGGTGGCGGGTCCCTCGACCGCCGCCATCGCCGCGGTGCTCAGCGCGCCGAGGATCAGGTTGACGGGAATGCGCTCGGCCGGGCGCGCCTTCATGCGGCGGAGCGGGCGGCGACGCTCGCCTACCAGGATCACCGTCGCGGCCGCGCCCAGCAAGGCGCCGCCCGCGATCATCGCCGTCCGACCCGCCTTCATCGTCCGCGTCTCCGTCCGTCGCGCGCCAACAGCACGAGCGCCGCCGCAACCAGCGCCGCCAGCGCGAACCAGGTGAGCGCATAGCCGAGGTGATGGTTGCGGAACCGCACCTCGGTCAGCCCGCCGCGAGGCCAAGCATTCGGGTCCGCCCCCGCATCGGCGTCGATGAAATACGGCGCGACCTCGGACAGCCCGCGCGCGCGGGCGATCGCGGGGACATCGCGGGCGTACCAGCGCCCGGCGGCGGGATCGTTCGCGCGCGGCCAACCCGCGTCCGGCTCGCTTCGGCGGAGGAGGCCCGTGACGACGGCCAAATCCGCATCGCGGGCGACTAGCTCGCGCCGGCCGTCGGGCAGGAAGCCGCGGTTGACGAGCACCGTCCAACCCCGATCGGTGACGAGCGGGGTCACGATCCACCAACCCGATCCCAGCACCGTCGCCGCCCGGACGCGCGTCTCGCGGTCGTGACGGAAACGGCCGGTGGTACGCAGGCGGGCATACTCGGCGGACGCGTCGATGCGCGGCCAGGACGCCGGACCGGGGGCGGGGAGGGGTGGGGCGGCGAGCCGCGCCTCCACCCGCGCGATCAGCGCGACCTTCCAGCTCCGCCGCGCAAGCTGCCATCCGCCGAGCGTCAACAGGCCGGCGATCAACAGGAGGCCGACCGCGAACAGCACGGCCCGCGCGGCCCGCGATCGCCCGGTAGCTGTGCCTTTCTCCATAACCCAGGTTCTAGCCGACCGTGCGGGCGGGAACAGCCGCATTCACCCGCCGTTGGTCGGGATAAGGAGTGACACCCATGACCGATGATTCCCGTGACATCCCGACCGAGACCGGCCGGCGCGCTCATGTGATGCGCAACGGCGAGGTGCGGGGCAGCGGCGTCGGTGCCGGCGGCGGCAATCCGGGCGAGGATTACGACAACGACCAGCATGGCGGCGACGGCGGATCGCCGACCGGCGCGACCGCGACCACCAAGGGCACGCCCGCCCAAGGGGCCGGCGACCGCGAGCCCGGCCCTAAGGGCCTCGCCGAATGAGGGCGGCGCGGGCCGCGCTTGCGCCGCTCCTCGCGGTCGCAAGCTTGACCGCCTGCGCGACCGACACGACGCTGCGGCGCGGCGACACCGCGCGGATCGCGGGCCGCACCTATGTGATCACCGGCGCGTCCAGCGGTTTCGGCCGGGGCGCGGCGGTCCGGGCGGGGAGGCTGGGCGCGAACGTCGTACTGGCGGCCAGGCGGACCGAGCTGCTGGAGGAGGTGGCGGGCGAGGTCCGCGCCGCGGGCGGGCGCGCGCTGGTCGTGTCCACCGACGTGTCCGACGCCGCCGCCGTCGAGCGGCTCGCGGAGGCGGCGACGGCGCGCTTCGGGCGGATCGACGTGTGGGTCAACAACGCGGGCGTCGGCGCGGTCGGTCCGTTCGAGCGCATCCCCGTCGCCGACCAGGCGCGGATCATCGATGTGAACCTTAAGGGCGTGGTGTACGGCGCGCACGCCGCGATGCGCCGTTTCGTCGCGCAGGGGCACGGGACGCTCGTCAATGTCGGATCGGTCGAGAGCGTCGTGCCGCTCCCGTATCAGGTGACCTACACCGCCACGAAGTATGGCGTGCTCGGCCTCGCCCGCGCGCTCAACGAGGAGATGCGGCTGAAGGGCCTGGGCAAGCGCATTCGCGTGTCGACCGTCATGCCCTTCGCCGCCGACACGCCGTTCTGGACGCACACGGCCAACTATTCGGGGCGGCGGCCGCAGATGATCCTGCTCGACGCGGCGGACAAGGTGGCCGAGGCGATCGTCTGGGCATCGGTCCACCCGCGCGAGGAGCTGCCCGTCGGCTGGAAGGCGCAAGGGGCCGTGTCGGCGCACAATCTGTTCCCCGACCTGACGGAAAAGATCGCGGCGGACGTCTATCACGACGCCCAGATGCGCGACGCTCCACCTGCAGCGGACACGACCGGCAACCTGTACCGCCCGGTCGAGGCCGGGCGCGGCGTCGACGGCGGCGTCCGCGCGCGGATGAAGGCGGACAAGGAGCGGGAGAAGGGACGGCGCTAGCGGGGCGTATTCGAAGGGAGCTCGCCTTGCTCCCGATCCTCTCGGCGCTTATCCATTCCTTCGGTCTCGATGCCGGAGGGATCACGCATGCGTTTCGCCTTGCCCGTAATGCTCGCGGCGTCCGCCGCTGTCGCCGCCCAGGACGCGCCCGGCTGGACGCCCGTGCCCGGCTCACCCCCGAGTGATCCGGTGTACGTCCGGATAGGTCGGACGCAGACGGTCGCGCAAGTGACGCCGCGCGTATCGCTAGCCTCTCGGGTAGCCGCTCGCGCCTTTCTTCGGGAATTTGTAAAGCGTGGGCTGTGCCCGGCGGGCGCGACCACCAATGCGGACGCCGAAAGCGCGGTCGCGGTCTCGCAGGACGCGGATCGGCGTTGTATCGCCATTGCGACGCCGCTGCCCGGCGGCGGCTCGCGGGTGGTGATCGGCCGAACCGCGGGCCCGGACCGCCTCGAACCCGATTCCCTGGTGCGCGCCGTAGCCGAGCTCGCCTCGCCGACTTTCTCCGTCGCCTCCCCCGTCGCGATTACACCTACCCCTCCCTCTCCGCCGTCGGCTGCCGGCGCCCGCCCGGTCGGAGCGATCCTGCGTGGGTCGAACCGGCTCCAGGGGGTTCAGCTGCAACTGATGTTCACCGTCACGCCGTGGCTGCTTTATGCGAACGGCGTAGCGGCCCCCTGTCCCGATGCGGACCCGGCCGCGCTGCCGCTCGATCCCGCCGCGCTCGATGCCCGGGACGGGTGCGAGGGCGGACGTTGGCGGCGCGGCGCGGCCGGCATCGAGTTCCAGGAGGACGAAGGCGACGACTGGTCGAGCGATCAAGTCTGGGAGCAGCGGTCGCTCGCGCCCGGTACCGCCCTCGACTTCGACGGCTTAGCCAAGGGCGGTTCGGCCAGCTATGCGCCACTCAGCGGCATCGCCGCCTTCACCGAGCTACGCAACGGCCGGCTTCGGCTCGCTCCTGACGGGCGGATCGAGGGAGCGATGGTCACGACAGCAGGCTACAACGCCAAGAGCACCACGAAGACGGGACTGGTCGGCCGCTACCGGGTCGATGGATTTACCATCGAAATCGTCACGTCCGACGGGGCAACGATCCGCCGCCCGTTCGTTTTCAGCGAGCAGGACTCCAAATATCGCGGGGCCTACTTCGCCGACGAGGTATACCTCCAGCCGAAGGCATGACGCGGCGCTTGGCGGGTATCCGCCGTACCTCTCGAACAGCTCGTAGCTACCCTTAGCGCGGGAGCAGACCCGGCAGCTCCGGCAGCAGCTCGTTCGCCAGGAAGCCGACGGGTCCGACCTTGCCCGCCAGGATACGGCCCGCCTCGCCGTGGAGCCATACGCCCCAGCAAGTCGCCTCGAATGCCGGGAGCCCGCGCGCGAGCAGCCCGCCGATTGCGCCCGCGAGGACGTCGCCCGACCCGCCCGTCGCCAGCCCGATACCGCCGCCCGCATACCGGACCAGCCGACCGTCGGGGGCGGCGATCAGCGTGGCGGTGCCCTTGAGCGCCACCGCCGCGCCGAACTTGGCGGCGACGGCCAGCGCGCGGCCTTCCGGGTCGGCCTTGATCGCGGCGGCGTCGCAGTCGCACAGTTCGGCCATCTCGCCGCCATGCGGGGTCAGCACCAGCCGGTCGCGGTAGCCCGCCAGCATATCCGCCAACGCGCCCGACGCGGCGCAGACGGCCGCGTCCAGCACCAGCGACACGCCCTCGCGCGGAGTTGCCGCGACCGCGACTACCAGCCGCCCGGCGGCCGCGCGGTCCATCATGCCCGGGCCGACCACGGCCGCGTCGACATGATCCAGCGCGGCGTGGAGCGGCGAGTCCGGCGCGACCACCGGCTCGCCCGACTCATCCTCCTCCAGCGCGATCACCCCGGCCTCGGGGAACAGCACGCCCAGCATCAGCGCCGCCGACGGCACGGTCGCCAGCAGCGACTTGCCTGCGCCGACGCGGAACGCCGCCTCGGCCGTCAGCCGGAGCGCGCCGGGCACTTGGCGGCACCCCCCGATCGACAGGACGCGTCCCCGGCTGTTCTTATCGGTCTCGCCGCCGTCGTCGTCGGAGGGCAAGGGATTGGCCGAGCGCCAAGCGGCATCGAGCTCCACGACGCTCATGCGGACACCCCCGCCATCCGGTCGGGCGCGTCGGTGACGGCGACGGGGCTCGCCTCGACGGGCGCGCTCTCGTTGTACCGCGCGAGGACCAGTCCGCCGCCCCGGCCGTGCGCCGGGTCGTAGCGATATTCCGTCACCGAGCAGTTGGCCACGTCGCCCGCGCGGTCGATGGCCAGGATCTCCTCCTCGCTCAGCCCTTCGATGACGTAGCGCAGGCACAGCACCACGACCTGATGCGCGACGATCATCACGCGCTGGCCGGGATGATGGAGCGCGACCGTGTCCATCACCGACCGCAGGCGGAAGATAACGTCGCACCAGCTCTCGCCGCCGGGCGGCCGGTGATAGAACTTGCCGAGCAGCCGCCGGAACGCCGCTTGTTCGGGGGCGAGCGCCGTAATGCCCGACCCGGTCAGCCCGTCGAGCACGCCGAACTCCTTTTCGCGCAGCCGCTCGTCGACGCAGATCGGCTCGTCGGCCGGACAGCCACCCGCTTGGCGGAACAGCCGCGCGGTCGCCTGCGCGCGCGCATAGGGCGAGGACAACATCACCTCCGGCCGTGCGTCCGCTTGCGCCTGCGCGAACCAGCGGCCGAGCGCCGCGGCCTGCTCCTCGCCGCGCGAGGATAGCGGCACGTCGACATCGCGTTCGGTCAGATCGATCCGGTGCGCGCCCGCCGCGTCCGCCGCCATGCGGGCGACGTTGCCCGCGCTCTCGCCGTGACGCACGATCCAGAGGACGGACGGCCGGCGTTGCGGAACGGTCTGGGTCAAATGGCGGGTCCTATATCCTCGATCAGCATTCCCCAACGACGGCCGGACGGGCGCGGTTCCGGGGCGTCAGTCCTCGACCGGACGGAGCGGGCGCCGCGTCGCCAGGTCGAATCCGTCGTCCGTGGCGAGGACGTGCAGCCGGACGTCGTGCATCGACAGCGTGCTCTCGGGCCGCGCCTCCGCTATGTTGCAGTGGGTGACGCCCGATCCGTCGACCACCGTCACCGCCCCCGATCCCAGCACGCGAAACATCTCGCCCGTCACCAGGATCGCGGTGTCCTCGTCGACGCCGATGCCCAGCACGCGCGGATTGTGCGCGACCGCGCCGAGCAGCCGGCCGATCCGCCCGCGCTCGGCGAAATGCTGGTCGATGATGATGTGCGGCATCAGCCCCAGCCCCGGTGCCATGTGCAGGTCGCCGAACCGGTGCGAGGTCGATCCCGCCCCGCGCACCAGCATGGTGTCGCTCATCGCCGACGCCCCCGCCGAGGTCCCGGCGATCAGCCCCCCGCGCATATGGACCCGGCGCAGCGCATCCTCGACGGGGGTACCCGCGATCTGGCTTGAGATGCGCAGCTGGTCGCCGCCGGTGAAGAAGATGCCCGCCGCATCCTCGAACAGCCCGTCCATGCTCCCGTCCAGCGTGTCGCCGCGCTCGTGGACATACAGCTCGACCAGATCGGTCACGCCCAGATCGGCGAAGGCGGCTTCGTAGGCGTCGAAATAACCCTCGGGGGCGCGGCTGGCGACGGTGGCGAGGACGAGCTTGCGACCGCGCACCCGGTCGGCGATCGCGCGCAGGATCACGCGGTCGCCCGTCTTGTCCTCGCGCCCGCCGATGATGAGGAGGGGGCCGGGTTCGGTCCCGGGTTCGGTCATGCGGCCTCCACGAACTGGTGGGCGGCCGGGACGTACGAGACGACCTGGTTCCAGATCCGCTCCACCTCGCTCGGCATGATGACGATCAGGTCGCCGGGCCGCGCGGCCTCCAGGCAGACCTGCGTCGCGACCTCCTCGCTCGGCAGCCGGTGGAGTAGACGGGGGTTCTTGCCCGTGCTCAGCGCGCCTTCGGTCATCAGCGCGTTGATCGATCCGGCGGGGCGGCCGCGACCGTCGGGGGCCTCGCGGAATATCACCTCGTCGAAGATGCCCGCCGCCAGCTCGCCCATGCGGAGCAGGTCCTCGTCGCGCCGGTCGCCGGGGATGGAGACGACGCCGTACACGCGCCCGCGTCCGGTGCGCATCGTGTCGATGAGCCGGCCGAGCGCGGTGATCGCCGCCGCGTTGTGCGCGTAGTCGACGATCACACGGACGCCATGCGGGGCCTCGTGGATGTTGAGGCGACCCGGGCTGTCCTCGAACGAGGAGGTGAACTGTCCCAACGCGCGGCGGACCACCGCGATGTCGATCCCGTGCGCGGTCGTCATGGCGGCCGCGGCGAGCGCGTTGGCGATGTTGAACTCGGCCGATCCGCCGAGCGTCGCGGGGATGTCGGCGGCGTCCATCAGCGGCTCGCGCCGCGCTCCCCGCCACAACGCGATCGTCCCGCCGAGCGGTCCCGGCTCGCGCACCACGGCCAGCCCGCCCTCGTCGATGTGCGCGCGCAGGAAGGGCGGCATGTCGTCCCCGCCCGATACCGAGAACCAGACGGTCTTTCCGCCCGCCCGCCGCGCCATGCGCACGGTGATCGGATCGTCGGCGTTGAGAACGCAGTGGCCCCGGCGGGCCACGGCGCGGGCGACGACCGACTTGACGCGCGCCAGCTCCTCGATCGTGTCGATGCCCCCGATCCCCAGATGATCGGCCGTGACGTTCAGCACCGCGCCCACGTCGCACCGGTCGAACCCGAGCCCTTCGCGCAGGATGCCGCCGCGCGCGGTCTCCAGCACGACGGCGTCGACCGTCGGATTGCGGAGCAGCATCCGCGCGCTCTTCGGGCCGCTGGCGTCGGCCGCCTGAAGCAGTCGGCCCTCGACATAGACGCCCGAGGTAGTGGTCATGCCGACCCGCAGCCCCGCCTCGCACAGGATGCGCGCGACCATCCGCGTGGTGGTCGACTTGCCGTTGGTGCCGGTGATCGCGAAGACGGGCACGCGGCTCGCCCGCCCGCGCGGGAACAGCATGTCGATCACCGGCCGGGCGACGTCGCGGGGCGTTCCATCCGACGGCTGGAGGTGCATGCGCAGGCCCGGCGCGGCGTTGACCTCGACGATGCCGCCGCCCGTCTCGCGCAGTGGCCTCGCGATGTCGGGCGACAGCAGGTCGATGCCCGCCACGTCCAGCCCGATCACGGCCGCCGCCTGCTCGGCGATCGCGGCGTTCTCCAGGTGTATCTCGTCGGTGCGGTCGATCGCGGTGCCGCCGCTCGATAGGTTGGCGGTGCTGCGTAAGGCAACCTCCTCGCCCGGCGCGGGTACGCTCGCGAACGTGCGCCCGTCCTTTTCCAGCAGCGTCCGCATCGCGGCGTCGGGAAGGATGCGCGTCAGCACCTGCGCATGGCCGCGCCCGCGCCTGGGATCGCGGTTCAGGACGGCGATCAGCTCGGCGATCGTGCTCGCGCCGTCGCCGATCACCCGCGCGGGAACGCGCTCGGCGCAGGCGACCATCCGGCCGCCGACGACCAGCACGCGGTGGTCCCGGCCGGGCAGCTGGCGCTCGACGATCACCGCGCGGTTGGCGCCCCGGCTGTGCGATTGCGCCAGCGCGAACGCGGCGCGCGCGCCCTCCTGCGTCGTGATGTCGGTGGTGACGCCGCGCCCGTGATTGCCGTCCAGCGGCTTCATGACCACCGGACCACGCAGCCGTCGCGCCTCCAGCACCGCCTGGTCAGGGCTGCGCGCCACCCCGCCGCGCGGCACGGGCAGCCCGGCGGCACCCAGCAGCGCCTTGGCCGCGTTCTTGTCGCCAGCCAGCTCCGCGCCGATTAGCGAGGTCGCGCCCGTGACGCTCGCGCGGATGCGGCGTTGGCGGCTGCCCGTGCCGAACTGGACCAGGCTTTGCGCGTTCAGCCGGACCGCCGGGATGCCGCGCCGCCGCGCCGCATCGACCAAACCTTGCGTCGTCGGGCCCAGCCGCGCCGCCGCGACCGGGACGGCGAGCGCCGCCATGATCGCGGAGACGCTCCCCGGCTCGTCCAGCTCGGGTTGGCGGAGCGAAGCCCAATTCCCGATGCGCGCCAGCTCGGGCGGGAGCAGGCTCGCGACCAGCCGGATCGCATGCGCGCCCGCCATCAGCCCGACATGCTCGTCGCGGTAGCGGAACAGGACATCGTACACCCCCGGCCGGTCCTTCACCCCGCGCGTCTTGCCGCGCGTGACGGGGTGCCCGGCCATCCCCTGCAGCTCCAGCGCGACATGCTCGATCACATGGCCGAGCCAGGTGCCGTCCCGCAGCCGCCGCACGAACCCGCCCGGCTCGCCATAGCTGCAGCCGTGGTCCTCTAGTCCGGGCAGGAGCGCGAGCAGCCGGTCGGCGAAGCCCGGCAACCGGTCGCTCGGCCACTCCTCCAGCGCACCCAGATCGATCTGGATGCGGATCATGGGGCGAAGGCCGTACAGATGCGGGCCGCGATAGACGGCGCGCTCGACCACGCGGAGCGGGCGGGAGGTCACATCAGGCGGTCCGCACGACCAGCAGCGCCGTCGCCGCGATCCGGTCGACCCGGTCGTAGGCGGGCGTTGCCAGCTCCTCGCCGAAGATGTCCGGGTCGAGCTCGCGGTAGCCCCAGGCGAAGCGCGCGGTGTCCAGCCGCGCATGCAGCTCGCGGAGCAGCGGATCCTCGCCGTCCACGATCGACACGCCCGTATGCAGCACCAGCCGCCCGCCCGGCGCCAGCAGCTCGACCCCCGCCAGCACCCAGTCGAGCGCGAACCCCGCGCCGAATAGCGCGCCGCCGTCGCGGTACAGCCGCCCGCCCTCGTCGATCATGAAGGGCGGGTGCGTGACGACGAGATCGAACGGGCCGGTCAGTTCGGCCGGGCTGCAGGCCTCCACCGTCTCGAACTCCACGCCCGCAAACTCGGCGTTGATCCCCGCCAGCCGCAACGCCGCCGGGTTGGTGTCCGCCAGCGTCAGCCGCGCGCCCGACGGTGCGGCGCGCGCGGCGGTGATCCCGCCCACCCCCGCGCCCGCACCGTAATCCAGGATGCGCGCGCCCGGCGGGGGCCTGCCCATTTCGGCGACGATCAGCTCGGCGAAGCGGTAGCTGTCGGGCCCCAGGAACACCGCGTCGCGCGCGTTCGCCGGATAGGCGGAATGGAGAAATAGCGTGTCCCGGACGGCCGACACGCGCACCGTCGCCTGGAACAGCCCGTCCGCCGCCGGTTCCACCGCCCCCGCCGCGATCAGCAGCCCGAACGGTTCGGCCCCGACCGTGTCCGGCGCGAAAGGCAGGCTCCACCCCAGCGCATCCCGCAGGCCCTGCGCCCGTCGCCCGTCGGCCCGCGCGAGGACGCGCGCATGGCTGGCCGGGGTCGTGGTGACGAACCGGTAGCCCCTCATCCCCAAATGACGAAGCAGCGCAAGCAACGCGCCCCGGCGCTCGTCCCCCCGATCGGTTCGGGTCGGCCGCTCCGCCACGTCGTCGATCATCGTCCCCGTCGCCTTGGTATGGGTGAACGCGCTAAACCGCCCGGGTCGGGCCGTGTTCCACCAAGCGCGGGCGCTTGCCCCGACCCTCGCCCGGAGGTTAGGGACGGGCACAAGTCTCGAGAGGACCGGCATGCGCATCATCGATCATTTCGTTGCCGGGGGCGGGCTCGCCCCGGCTACGCGGCCGGACGTCGGAAGATGGGGCGACGTGTTCGACCCCAACCTGGGCGAGGTGCAGGCGCGCGTGCCCTTGGGCGACGCGGCCGTGCTCGAGGCGGCGGTGCAGGCCGCGCTGGGGGCGCAACCCGCCTGGGCCGCGACCAACCCGCAGCGCCGGGCGCGCGTCATGTTCCGCTTCAAGGAACTGGTCGAGCAGAACATCGACGCGCTCGCGCACATGCTCTCGGTCGAGCACGGCAAGGTGCTGGCGGACAGCAAGGGCGACATCCAGCGCGGGCTGGAGGTGATCGAGTTCGCCTGCGGCATCCCGCACCTGCTGAAGGGCGAGTACACCCAAGGCGCGGGTCCCGGCATCGACGTCTGTTCGATGCGCACCCCGCTCGGGATCGGGGCGGGGATCACGCCGTTCAACTTTCCCGCCATGATCCCGATGTGGATGTTCGGGGTCGCGATCGCTTGCGGCAACGCGTTCATCCTGAAGCCGTCCGAACGCGACCCGAGCGTCCCCGTCCGCCTGGCCGAGTTGATGCTGGAAGCAGGCGCGCCCGAGGGCATCCTTCAGGTCGTGCACGGCGATAAGGAGATGGTCGACGCGATCCTCGACCATCCCGCCATCAAGGCGGTGAGCTTCGTGGGCAGCTCCGACATCGCGCACTACGTGTACCGGCGCGGCGTCGAGGCGGGCAAGCGCGTCCAGGCGATGGGCGGGGCCAAGAACCACGGCATCGTCATGCCCGACGCGGATCTCGACCAGGTGGTCGCCGACCTGGCGGGCGCGGCGTTCGGGTCGGCGGGCGAGCGCTGCATGGCGCTCCCCGTGGTGGTCCCGGTCGGCGACAAGACCGCCGACGCGCTCCGGAGCAAGCTGATCCCCGCGATCGCGGCGCTCCGGGTCGGCGTCTCCACCGACACCGGCGCGCATTACGGCCCCGTGGTCAACGCGGCTCACAAGCAGCGCGTCGAGAACTGGATCCGGACCGGCGTCGACGAGGGTGCCGAGCTGGTCGTCGACGGCCGCGGGTTCACGCTCCAGGGTCACGAGAAGGGGTTCTTCATCGGCCCGACCCTGTTCGACCGCGTCACCCCCGACATGAGCGCGTACAAGGAGGAGATCTTCGGCCCCGTCCTCCAGATCGTCCGCGCGCCCGACTTCGAGACGGCGGTACGACTTCCGTCGCAGCACCAGTACGGCAACGGGGTCGCCATTTTCACCCGCAACGGCCACGCCGCGCGCGAGTTCGCCGCGCGTGTCGAAGTGGGCATGGTCGGCATCAACGTGCCGATCCCGGTGCCCGTCGCGTATCACAGCTTCGGCGGCTGGAAGCGGTCGGGCTTCGGCGACCACAATCAGCACGGGATGGAAGGCGTCCGGTTCTGGACCCGCGTCAAAACGGTGACCCAGCGCTGGCCCGACGGCCCCTCGCCCGAACGCGGCGCGGAGGACGGGGCCGCCGCCCGCGTGCAGGACGCGTTCGTCATCCCCACGATGGGGTGATGATGGCCCGGTGCGTCCTCGCCCTGCTGACGCTGCTGCTCGTCCCGGTCCCGGCGGGCGCGCAGAAGCGGATCGCCCTGACCTTCGACGACGTCCCCCGCGCGCCGGGCGCGTTCCTGACGCCCGACGAGCGGACGCGGCGGCTGATCGCCGCGCTCGGGCGTGCGCGGGTGCGGCAAGCCGCATTCTTCGTGAACCCCGGCGCGGTGGCGGACCGCACCGGCGGCGAGCAGCGGATCGGGGACTACGTGAAAGCGGGGCACGTGCTGGCGAACCACTCTTGGAGCCATCCGCACCTGAACGCCTCATCCGCCGCCGACTACCTCGCCGACATCGACCGCGCGGAGAGCTGGCTGAAGGGCCGCGAGGGATACCGGCCCTGGTTCCGCTACCCGTTCCTCGACGAGGGCGGCCCCGACAAGCCCAAACGCGATGCGGTCCGCGCCGGCCTGGCGGTGCGGGCCTTGCGCAACGGCTACGTCACCGTCGACGCGTCCGACTGGAACATGGAGCAGCTCGCGGTCGAAGCACGCGCGGCGGGCAAGCGGATCGACACCGCCGCGCTACGCGACCTGTATATCGAAAGCCACCTGGAGGCGGCCGAGTTCTATGACGGCCTGGCCCGCCGCACGCTTGGCCGTTCGCCCGCGCATGTGATGCTGCTCCACGAAACCGATATAGCGGCGCTGTTCGTCGGCGATCTCGTCGAGGCGCTCCGCCGCGCGGGGTGGGAGGTCGTGAGCGCCGACGAGGCGTTCGCCGATCCGATCGCGACGGCGCGGCCGGATGTCCCCTCCGCGCAAGGCACCCTGACCGAGGCGCTCGCCTGGGAGAAGGGGCTGCCCGCGCCGCGCTGGTACGCCCGTAACGATACGCGGCTCGCAAATCGCCTGTTCGCCGAGCGCGTGCTGCATGAAACGCCTTCGGTGGCGGAAAAGCCCACCCCAGTGCTATGGAGCACCCCCATGACGCGATCCGCCACGCTCCTTCTCCTTCTTGCGCCCGTCCTGCTCCTCGCGGCATGCGGCGGCGGATCGCAGGGGGCGAACACCGCCGCCGACGAGACCAGCGCCGCGCCCGTCGTGCAGCAGGGCGTGCCCGAGAACCTGACCGACGATCCGCGCAACGAGGCAATCCCGCTCGACGCGCCGCCGACCTCAACCCGACCGAAGGCTCAATGACCCAGTTCGATCTGACCCCCGACCAGCGCGAGATCCAGGAGCTGGCCGCGCGCTTCACCGCCGACCGCATCACGCCCAACGCCGCCGAGTGGGATGAGCACCACATCTTCCCCCGCGACGTGATCAAGGAAGCGGCCGACCTGGGCTTCGCCGCGATCTACGTGTCCGAAGAAGGCGGCGGCATCGCGCTCGGCCGGTTGGAGGCGGCGCTGATCATGGAGGCGATGGCCTATGGCTGCCCGTCGACCAGCGCTTTCATCTCCATCCACAACATGGCGTCGTGGATGATCGACCGGTTCGGGTCGCAGACGGTCAAGGAAAAGTACCTGCCGAGCCTCGTCACGATGGACCGGCTGGCGAGCTACTGCCTGACCGAGCCGGGCTCGGGCTCCGACGCGTCGGCGCTCAAGACCCGCGCGGTCAAGGACGGCTCCGACTATCTCGTCACCGGCTCCAAGCAGTTCATCTCGGGCGGTGGCGAGAACGAGGTCTACGTCACCATGGTCCGTACCGGGGAGGACGGCCCCAAGGGCATATCCGCGCTGGTGATCGAGAAGGACATGCCCGGCGTCTCGTTCGGCGCGCCCGAGCGTAAGCTGGGCTGGCACTCGCAACCCACCGCGACGGTCAGCTTCGACGGCGTCCGCGTTCCGGGCGAGAACCTCGTCGGCGGGGAGGGCGAGGGGTTCCGCATCGCGATGATGGGGCTGGACGGCGGCCGCCTCAACATCGGCGCCTGCTCGCTCGGCGGCGCGCAGCGCTGCCTCGACGAGTCGATCCGCTACACCAAGGAGCGCCAGCAATTTGGGCGCCCGATCGCCGATTTCCAGAATACCCAGTTCACGCTGGCCGACATGGCGACCGACCTGGAGGCGGCGCGCGCGCTCCTCTACATCGCCGCCGCCAAGGTGACCGCGAACGCCCCCGACAAGACCAAGTTCGCCGCCATGGCCAAGCGGCTCGCGACCGACAACGGCTCGGCCATCGTCGACCGCGCGCTCCAGTTGCACGGCGGCTACGGCTATCTCCAGGATTACCCGATCGAACGCTTTTGGCGCGACCTGCGCGTCCACTCGATCCTGGAAGGCACCAATCAGGTCATGCGCATGATCGTCGGCCGCGAGCTGACCCGGCAGTGACCCGCGCGAAGCGCAACCGGCTTTCTTCTCTTCGCGCCTTTGCGCCTTCGCGTGAACCCGCTTCTTTTCACGCGAAGGCGCAAAGGCGCGAAGACGGATGGGTGGGGCTTGAGAATGACCGATGACCTGACTGTTTTAGTTGAGGGGCCTATCGGCCGTATCCGACTGAATCGGCCCAAGGCGCTTCACGCGCTCACCCATCCCATGTGCGACGGCGTGATCGAAGCGCTCGAGCGGTGGCGTACCGATCCCACCGTGGAAGCCGTCATCATCGACCATGCCGAAGGACGCGGCTTCTGCGCGGGCGGGGACATCCGCATGCTCGCCGGAAGCGGCGCGGGGGACGGCGTCGCCGCGCGCGCCTTCTTCCACGCCGAATACCGCATGAACCACCGGCTGTTCACCTACCCCAAGCCGCTCGTCGCCTTCATGGACGGCGTTACGATGGGCGGCGGCGTCGGGCTTGCGCTCCCGTGCCGCTACCGCGTCGTCACCGAAAACACGAAATTCGCCATGCCGGAAACCGGGATCGGCCTGTTCCCCGATGTCGGCGCGGGCTGGTACCTGTCGCGGCTTCCCGGCCGGATGGGCCGGTACCTCGCGCTCACCGGCGACCGCCTCGACGGGGCAGAGTGCCTGGCGCTCGGTTTCGCCACCCACTATGTCGATGCCGACACGCTGGACGAAGCCAAGCGCCGCGTCGCCGGGACGCCCCAGGCGATCGCGGCGGTGCTGGACGAACTCGCCGCACCCGCCCTGGACGCAGCCATCGTCGCGCGTACGGAAGCGATCGATCGGCTGTTCGCCTCCGACGAGCTGGAGGAGGTGTTCGCCGCGCTCGAGGCCGACGACAGCGAATGGGCCGCCCAGCAACTCGCGATCCTCCGCACCAAGTCGCCCCAGACGATGAAAGTGTCGCTCAAGCTCCTCCTCGACGGCGCGGCCATGCCGACCTTCGAGGACGAGATGCGCCAGGAATATGCGGTCGGCAGCCGCGTGGTCCAACGTCACGACTTCATCGAGGGCGTCCGCGCGGTGATCGTCGACAAGGACAACGCCCCCCGCTGGGACCCCGCCACGCCCGAAGGCGTCACCGGTCACCTCATCGACCAGATCTTCGCGCCGCTGGACGAGGCGGACGCTTGGACGCCCCACTAAACGTCACCCCGGAACAAGTCCGGGGTGACGAAGGAGATTTGCATGACCTACGAAACCATCCTCGTCGAACAACGCGGCCCCGTGACGCTCGTCACGCTCAACCGCCCCCAGGCGCTCAACGCGCTCAACAGCCAGGTGCTGGTCGACCTGCTCGCCGCCTTCGCCGCCTACGATGCCGACCCCACCCAGGGCTGCGCCGTCCTGACCGGCTCCGATCGCGCTTTCGCGGCGGGCGCCGACATCAAGGAAATGCAGGCGCAAGGCTTCGCCGCTATGTACGCGGCCGACTTCTTCGCCGGCTGGGAACGCTTTACCGCCACCCGCAAGCCGATCATCGCCGCCGTCGCCGGCTTCGCGCTCGGTGGCGGGTGCGAACTCGCCATGATGTGCGACTTCATCCTCGCCGCCGACACCGCCAAGTTCGGCCAGCCCGAGATCAAGCTCGCCGTCTCGCCCGGCATGGGCGGCTCGCAGCGCCTCACCCACGCGGTCGGCAAGGCCAAGGCGATGGAGATGTGCCTGACCGGCCGCATGATGGACGCCGTCGAGGCCGAGCGCGCGGGCCTCGTCAGCCGCGTGATCCCCGCCGCCGACCTGGTCGAGGAGGCGGTGAAGGTCGCTACCACCATCGCCGGCATGGCCCCGCTTGCGGTGCTCGCGAACAAGGAGATGGTCGACGCCGCCTTCGAGACGACCCTCCACCAAGGCGTCCGCTTCGAACGCCGTCTGTTCCACGGCCTGTTCGGGACCGACGACCAGACCGAAGGCATGGCCGCCTTCGTCGAGAAGCGGCCGGGCGAGTGGACGGGGAAGTAGGCATGGCACGCGTCGCGTTCATCGGGCTGGGCAACATGGGCGGCGGCATGGCCGCGAACCTGGCCAAGGCGGGCCACGACGTCCGCGCGTTCGATCTGTCTCCCGACGCGCTCGCCCGGGCCAAGGAGGCCGGGTGTCTCCCCGCCGAGAGCGCGGCGGCGGCGGTCGACCGCGCGGAGGCGGTGGTGACGATGCTCCCAGCCGGGAGCCACGTGGAGGCGGTATACGCCGACCTGGTCGGCCGCGTGACCGCGACCGCGATCCTGATCGACTGTTCCACCATCGACGTCGCCATCGCCAAGCGCGTCGCCGAAGCCGCGCGCGCGAAGGGCTTGGCGGCGGTCGACGCTCCCGTATCGGGCGGCATCGCGGCGGCGAACGCGGGCACGCTCACCTTCATGGTCGGCGGCCAGGGCGACGCGTTCGCGCGCGCCGAGCCGTTCCTGTCCGACATGGGCAAGGCCGTGATCCACGCCGGCGCGAGCGGCGCGGGGCAGGCCGCCAAGATCTGCAACAACATGCTGCTGGGCGCACAAATGGTCGCGACCTGCGAGGCGTTCCTGCTCGCGCAGAAGCTCGGCCTCGACCCGCAACGCTTCTACGACATCGCCAGCGTGTCGTCGGGCCAGAGCTGGTCGATGACCAGCTACTGCCCGGTCCCCGGCGTCGGCCCCGAAACCCCCGCCGACCGCGACTACCAGGGCGGCTTCGCGGCCGCGCTGATGCTGAAAGACCTGCGGCTGGCGATGGAGGCGGCGCAAGGCGCGGACGCGACCGTGCCGATGGGCGCGAAAGCGGCCGAACTGTACGAAGCCTACGCGGCCCAAGGGCAGGGCGGCACCGACTTCTCCGGCATCATCCGCATGCTGGGACGGACTGGCTGACCCCCCCCCTTCCGTCATCCCCGCGAAAGCGGGGACCCATCTCCTGTTGGTCGAACCGGACCAGTCCTCAACGATTGATATCGAACCACAGATCGCGCCAGTCCGGGTTCTCCTGCTCGATCAGCGTCACCTTCCAGGCCCGCCGCCACTTCTTGATCGCCTTCTCCCGCGCGATCGCACCGACGATCGTGTCATGCGGCTCCGCATAGACGAGAATGTCGATGCCGTACTTGCGGCAAAAGGCGCTGCCTGTACCCTCGCGATGCTGCCAAGTACGCTGCGCGATGTCGCGCGTGACGCCGGTATAGATCGCGCCGTTCTTGCGGTTGGCGAGTAGGTAGACCCAGGCCGTCACGAGCAGTCCCTCGGAGCTCGGCCGGAGATGGGTCCCCGCTTTCGCGGGGATGACGTAAAAGATGATTCAGTTCGCATCGCGGTCAATCCTCATCCGGCCCCAGCGTCGGATCCAAATCCCGCGGTCGCACGAACCGTACCAGCTCCCCCCCGCCCGCGCGGACGTCTGCCCAATCCTCTACCGCGAACAGCATCTCCGCCACGCTTGCGGTGGGGTACTTCTCCTCCACCGCACCCCGCGAACCCCCACCGGCCGGCACGAGCATCAGCACCAGATCCTCCAGCCCCGGATTATGCCCAACCAGCAGCGCACGGCTCGCCGCGGTAGGAAGTCCGTGCACCACCTCCAGCAACGTCGCCGCGCTGGCGAGGTAGATGCGCCGGTCCTCCACCGCGTCCGGCAACCGGCCGTACCCGCTCGAAAACCCGTCCAGCGTCTCGCCCACCCGCACCGCCGGACTGGCGACGAGGTGGTCGAACGCCATCGCCTCCCCGCGCAAATGCCGCCCCATCGACGCCGCCGCGCGCCGCCCCTTGGCGTTCAACGGCCGGTCGAAATCGCGCTGCACCGCGTCGTCCCAGCTCGACTTGGCGTGGCGGAGCAGGGTGAGCGTCTTCATGGGCGCGGGGACCTTCAGGCGGGTAGGACCGCCCCTTGCCCGATCGCGCCCCCAAGCGAAAGCCGCGACCGGACCCGCTCCACCGCCTCGTCCAGCGTCACCCGCGCGACCTCGACGCCCGGCGGGAACGCACCCAGCAGCCGCGACGGCATCGCCGCCGACAGCAGCACGAACGCCCCCCGGTCGTCCGCCCGCCGGATCAGCCGCCCGAACGCCTGCGCCAGCCGCGCCCGCACGATCCGGTCGTCATAGGCCGACCCGTCGCCGGCGAGCTTCCTCGCCGCATGGAGTACCGTCGGCTTGGGCCACGGCACCCCCTCCATCACCACCAGCCTGAGTGAATGCCCCGGCACGTCCACCCCGTCCCGCAGCGCATCGGTGCCGAGCAGCGACGAATGCGGGTCGTCGCGGAAAATGTCGACCAGCGTCCCCGTATCGATCGGATCGACGTGCTGCGCATGCAGCGGCAACCCCTCGCGCGCCAGCCGGTCGGCGATCCGCCCGTGCACCGCGCGCAGCCGCCGGATCGCGGTGAACAGCCCCAATGTCCCCCCCTCCGCCGCCACGATCAGCCGCGCATAGGCGTTGGCCAGCCCCGGCAGATCGCCCCGCTTCACGTCCGTCACGATCAGCACCTGCGCGTGCGCCGGATAGTCGAACGGGCTCGCCGCCTCGAACCGCATCGCCGCGCGGCCCAGATGCGGCGCGCCCACCCGCGCCTCCGCCGTCGCCCAGTCACCCCCGCCCGTCAGCGTCGCCGAGGTCACGAGCACCCCGTGCGCGGGCTTCAGCACCACCTCCGCGAAGGGCCTGGTCGGGTCGAGCCAATGCCGGTGCAGCCCCACATCGAACTCGCGCCCCTCCGACCGGTCGACGCTCAGCCAGTCGACGAAGTCCGGGTCCGCCGGTCCGCCCACCCGCGCCAGCAGCGCCAGCCACGCCGCCACCGTCTCCGCGCGCCAGCCGATCGACGAGATCGCGCCCTCCACCCTGGCGCGCGCCGCGGCGTCCATCCAGTCGGGCGCCTCCGCCAGCACCGCCTGCAACCGCTGGCCCAGCGTCACCAGCGGCCTGAGCAGCGCGTCGAGCGCATGCGCCGCCGGCCCCGCCGCCTCCAGCAGCGCCGCCGACGGCTCGGCCAGCTCGGTCTCCAGCCCATACCCCGCATCGTCGCCACCCTCCGCCCGCGCGAAGGCCAGCCCCCGCACGGCCGCGAGCAGAGTCTCGATCGCCCCGAACGGCTGCTCCTCGCCGAGCCGCCCGAGCCAGCCGTCGGACGCCAGCGCGCCGGCCGCGGTTACCGCATCGGCGATCGCGCGCCCGCCCGCCTCGTCATAGCTCGCCACGTCCGACAGCCGCGCCGCCAGCCCGCGCCTGCGCCCGCGCCCGCCCGCCTCCGGTCCGACGATCCACCGCCGGAGCTCGATCGTTTCCCCGCCCGTCAGCGCCGCCGCGAACATCGCATCGGCCGCGTCGTGCAGATGATGCCCCTCGTCGAAGACATAGCGCGTCGGCCGTGTCGTCGTCTCGCGCCCTCGCGCCGCGTTGACCATCACCAGCGCATGGTTGGCGATGACGATGTCCGCTTCCGCCGACGCTCGCGCCGCGCGCTCGATAAAGCATTTCCGGTAATGCGGGCACCCCGCATAGACGCACTCGCCCCGCCGGTCGGTCAGCGCCGTCGGCCCGTTGCGCCGGAACAGCGTCGGCAGCCAGCCCGGCAGGTCGCCCCCCACCATGTCGCCGTCCGCCGAATAGGCCGCCCAGCGCGCCACGAGCTGCGCCAGCACCGCCGCCCGCCCCGCGAACCCGCCCTGGAGCGCATCCTCCAGATTGAGCAGGCACAGATAGTTCTCCCGACCTTTCCGCGTCACCACCTTCGCCCGCCGCTCGGCCGCGTCGGGGAACAGCCGCGCGGTCTCGGCGGCCAGCTGGCGCTGCAACGCCTTGGTGAAGGTCGACACCCACACCGCCCCGCCCGCGCGTTCCGCCCATAACGAGGCGGGCGCGAGATAGCCCAGCGTCTTGCCGATCCCCGTCCCTGCCTCGGCGAGCACCAGATTGGGCGCGTCCCGCATCGCCCGCGGCGCGAAGGCCTGGGTGACGGCGGCGGCATAGGCGCGCTGCCCCGCACGGCTTTCCGCCCCCACGCCGGTCAACGCCGCCAGCCGAGCCTCCGCATCGCCCGGATCGAGCTGGATCGTGCGCGGCGCCGGCCGAGGCGCGGTCTCCTCCCATTCCGGCAGCTTGGCGAACAGCCACCGCTCTTGTCCCGACGGCCGGGGCACGTGATGCGCCATGAGCGGCCCCCACGGCCAGCGCAGCCGGAACAGCGACTGCGCCGCGCTCCAGGCCCCCTCGCGCTCGGGCCACTCCCCCGCTGGCACGGCGAGCAACCGCTCCGCCGCCGCGAGCAGGAATTGAGCGGTCGCCCCGTCATCGGCCGGCACCGCCATGCCGATCGCGCGCGCGAGTCCGCCAGGCGTCGGCACCGCGAAGCGCGCCGGCCGCATGAAGGCGAACAGTTCGAGCAGATCGAGCCCCGACAGCTCGGCATACCCCAACCGCTGCCCCGTCAGCGCGGCGTTCAGCACGATCACCGGCGTCTCGGCGGCCACCCGGATGGCCTCCCCGCGAGAGACCTCCCGCGTCTGTCCGTTCCGGGCGATCCAGATCCCGGCATGACTGGCGTGAAGTGCGGGATGGGGCAGGGGTGGCATGGCGGGGATATTGTGGGAGGAGGGGAACGAAATGGCAACGGGGGAACCCCCCCCCCCTTACTTGACTAGCCGACTCCCAGACCTGCTCGGGCGTCGACCAACTAAGCTCACCAGCCGCAACAATATAGGAGGCGGGATCATCGTCGTTATGAGGGGGGATCGGTCAGCCTGAAGAGGGTGGTCTATGACCGAGCTTAGTTGGTGTCCGGACCGAGGAGGAATGCGACCTGTGCGAAGCTGTTGACCCCCAGCTTGCGAAGGATGTTGGAGCGGTGATGGCCGAGCGTTGACTGGCTCATGTCCAGCGCATGCGCAGCCAAGGCGCTGGTGCCGTGGGTCAAAACGGCTCGCGCGACTTCGCGCTCACGTGGGGTGAGCAGCTCGGCAAGCGCTGCGGCCGCTTCGCTCCTCGCGAAGCCGTCCTGGCCATCGGACGTCCGGGCCAGCTCGATCAGCAGGTCTTGAACAGCCTCTGCGAGACGATCCAGCTTGTCCGTGACGGCGACCGGGGCCAGCGCCCCCGCGCCCACTTCGTTTCGCAATGCGAGAAGCTCATGCCGCAGTTGCGCCAGCTTTCCCGTCGCGGAAGCGCTCGCGGGCTCGACGGCGTCGTCGGACACTCAGCCGCGAGGCGGCTTGGTCAGGTTAAACGCCACCGACGAGAGGCACTGGGGCGTCAGGAAGCGATAGCCGAAGGAAACCTGGCCCCACGGGTATGTCCGATCGAAATACCCGACCGCGTTCTCCGCATGAGGCGACGGCAGCTCACCGATCTGCAAGGGCCCGAAGCGCTTCCGGATTGCGTCGAGGCTCGGACAATCTTCGCCAAACTCGACGACCAGAAGCGGTCCCTCGCTCCTGGCCTCCGCGCTCAGGGGTAGACGATAGTCCACCTTGGCGATGCCCGACGAGAGCTGCGCGTTCGCCTCGAACTGCCGCCAGTCGGCGTTTTCCTCCGTCATCCGCAAGGGAACGCCAAGCGTCTGTTCGACCGCCTGTTGTGTGACAGGCGGCGACGCGATCAACTGCTCAATTAGCCTTTCGACCGCATCGGCCTGACGCGCTGAACCCTGAGACACCGGACGCTCCTTCCCACACGCTGCCGTTGCGCCGAGCAACAGCGCCACGCAGGTCAGTGCGTCAAGGCTTCTTCGGCGGATGCGCGGCATCGTATGCCGATCCATAATAGTCCCGGTAAGCTTGCCCGGTGTTCGACGTGCGCTCGCCATTTCCATAGATCGTTCCGATCGCATCGCGAACCTTCGCTAGGTTGTTATCCTTCGCATAGGCGTCGTAGGCCTTGTTGTAAGCTGCTTGATTGGCGGTACTGCCGGCTATGCCGATATCGGCTCCCCCACTCGCCTTGATCTCACGCTGCGCTCGGATGTTGGACAGCGTCGCCGCTCCTTCGTCGCGCAGGTTTGATTTGATATACGCTTCGCGCGAAGAACCATCGGCTTTGGCTACATACCGTGCATGCCCGGCCTCGTGCGCCAGTGTCTGCACTGCGGCTGCTGGCTTGCCGATCTGATTCCGATCGACCGTGATCCTCTTGGCCACCTTGTCCGCAAAGCTGCCGCCGCCGGCGACGCCAAGTTCGACCTTCCATCCCTTCGCCTGCAACGCGCGAAGATCGGCGGACAGAGAGGGTGACTTCGCCGCCAACGCTGCCGTGTCGGCACCGAACAGCTTTCCGATCCCGAGCGGATCGGGCTTTGGTTTCGCGCCCTTCGTGGTTGTAGCCGCGGCTTGGACCGGCCCCGCAGGACCGGCCTGATGATCAAGCGCGCGCAGCACACCTCCCTGAACCGCTGGCGACAGCTGCGCCAGTATCCGACCACGCTCCGGCGCGCTCAGTTCACCGAGGTCGGCGGCGAGGCTCCGCGCATCGACACCCAGCGCCGTGCTGTTGCGGGCGATGATGCCCTGCACGTCCAAACCGGTACCAGTCGAAAAGCGAAGGCCGCTAATCAACCCGATCATGTTCACGCCGCCGAGGGTCACCGAAATTCTCCCATAGAATGCGAGAGGATGTGCCGGTTACCGCCGTCCCGGCCCAGCCCGGAATGTTCGCCATGGGCGACCCGGCAAGTTTTCGCTGGGTTTGGATCCCGAATAAATTGGAATCGGCCGATCTCGGCTTCGTCACCCTGCTTTTGCTTTTCGACAGATTGCGGTGTGTCGGAAGCACCAGTCGGAGTGTCTTTTTTCAAAAGCCTTTAGAATCGTGAACGTCGGGCGCGACGCGCACCACACATGGGCTCTTCCAATGTTGGACTTCTTCTGATCCAAGCTGATCGGTGACAACTCGACTCGCCTCGACCGACCCCGGTGTTCCGGCCACCCGTCATCCGCTGACGACATGCGAAAATCGTCCGCCTCGACATCTCACCGTCACGCCTCATTCCAGTCCGCGCGTCGATCACGCTCAAGGCGTTCTTGGCGGGACTTTTGATGACCTTCCGCGTCTCCGCACCCCCGCTCGGCCCGAAGTTAGGAGCGCGTGGGAAACTCAACTTCGTCAACTTACTCATATACGCACGGCCCGTCGGCACCTCTCCGGCTTGTCACGGACCCCCGCCCACCTGCCGATCGGACGCGCTTCCCGCTCGCGCCGCCTCTCGACCGCATACCGCCCGCCTCGCGCGCGCTACGCGTTGGGGTGCGACTTTCGGGACTTTCCGTACCCGCGCCCGGCACGCCTCCCGCTTCTCGGCATCCTGCCAAGAACGGAAACGATCGGCCGCGACAATTTTCGCCGTGGTGTCAATCGGTGTCAACCGGCCCAGCCTTGCGGAACGGCTCGCCGACCTGCTCCGGCGGGCATCGTTGGCGTGACTTTAGTGACCTTTCGCGTGCCCGCACCCCGCTCCGGCCGACGCCGGAACCGCGTCCACGTGTCAACCAGTGTCAACTTGTTCAGCTTCGCGCTCGCCCCTCAGCGCCCCTCCAGCTTGTCGCGCAGGCCCGCCAGCTTGCCGAGCGGGCGGGCTTCCTCCTCGGTCAGGACGCCCGCCTCACGCAACGCGCGGTCCGCGCCGGGCGCGCGGGGGAAGGGGTCGAGCGCCAGCGCCATCGTCTCGGCTGCTGCCTCGCCCAGATCGATCTCGCGGCCCTCGTATATGATCGTGTCGAGCGCGTCGGCGCTCAGTTCCACCTCCGCCTCCCCAGCCGGGCCGGCGGGGACGAACAGCAGGTCGGCCCGCTCGTCGACCGTCGACGCCACGGGCTCGTCGGTGATCGAACAGGCCTGGACCACCCGCGCCGTGACCCGCCCGCGCGCGGTCAACGCGCCGTGCTCGCGCGCCACGGCGAAGCTCGCGCCGAGCGACTCCACCGCCAGCAGCCCGAACCGCCTGGCCAGCGCCTCGCGCTCGGCCGGGCGCGCCTCCAGCTCGACGACGCGCTCGCGCCCGGAGATCGTGTCGACGCGCTCGGGGCGGCTGAACTCCGGCCGGAGGGCGGGGGCGGTCAAGGCACCCACCCTTCCAGGATCCGCTCGACCGTCGTCGCGGCGAGCCGGTCGCGCAGACCCGTCAACGCACCCCGGACATGCGCCAGTGCGTCGGGGGCGGGGGCCTCGCCCCGGAACAGGTTGCGCATAATGGCCCCGTCCAGCCCGCCTTCCTCCAGGCCGCCGCCCGCCAGCCCCTCGCGGTACGCGCCCAGCCGCCCGCCGAGCATGCTCATCATGCGGCCGATATGCTTGCCCACTGTCATGTCGCCGATGCCCAGCTGGCGCAGCTGGCTGTCCATGTCGTCCACGAACCGCTCGGCGAGCCGCGCCGACGGCTCCGCCCCGACTGGCCCGTCCTGCTCGAGCCGCAGCATGACGAGCGCCAGCACCGCGGCGACCACGTCGAAGCGGCCGTCCACGCTGTCGGGCACCGCGCCCTCGACATACCAATGCGGCTCGCGCGCGCGCACCACGATCGCGTTGTACAGGTCGGCGGTCGGCTCGGGGTCCGTGCGCCCGAACAGTCTCTGCAACAGGCTCAAGGCCTTAGTCCTTTCGGTCCCGCGCGGTGCTTGTACGCCCGCGTGCACTGGCATATCGCCCCGGTGCGCCCACCGTTCAATCGGCCGCCGTCCCATGCTATGGGGCCGTGCGCGTACCCGCTGGAGTGTTCCCGATGCCGTCCCTGATCCGTCCCGTCCTCGCCGTGAGCCTGCTTGCCGCGGCCGCCTGCACGCCGCTCAAGTCGCACCAGGGCTACATCGTCGATGCCGACCTCGTGAACTCGGTCCAGGCGGGCGTCGACAACCGCCAGTCGGTGCTCCAGACGCTCGGCCGTCCCAGCTTCACCGGCCAGTTCGAGGGCGGCGACTGGTATTACATCGCGCGCGACAGTCGCAACTTCGCCTTCCGCAACCCGCGCCCGTCCGACCAGATCACGCTCCAGATCAGCTTCGACGCGGCCGGCAACGTCGCGGCGGTGCGCCGCTCGGGGCTCGACCAGGTCGCCCAGGTTTCCCCCGACGGCCGGAAGACCCCGACGCTGGGCAAGAAGCGCTCCTTCTTCCAGGAGCTGTTCGGCAATATCGGCTCCGTCGGCGCGCCCGGCATGGGCGGGCAGGGCGGCGGCGGACCGAACGGCGGCGGAGCGGGGCGCGGCGGTCGCCCGTGATCCTGTCGCGCGCCTGACGATCGCGTTCGCGGGGCGTTCAGTCCGACTCGCCTAGTTCCATGTCCAAGGCGGGGCCCGGTGGCCCCGTCTCGAATGAGGAGTTGAAGATCATGCGCAAGTTGATCACTGCCGCCCTGCTCGCCGCCGTCGCCTTTCCGACGGCCGCCAGCGCGCAGTCCGCCGGCGAGCTACGCCGAAGCCGGCAGGATGTCCGGGAGGAACAGCGCGACCTGCGCGACGCCCGACGTTACGGCGACCAGCGCGACGTCCGCCGCGAGCGCCGCGACGTCCAGGACGCCCGGCAGGAGCTGCGGGAGGACCGCCGCGACTACCGTCAGGCGAACCGCGACGACTGGCGCGGTTATCGTCAGGGCAACCGTGCGACGTTCGCACGCGGCAACTACAATGCGCCGTTCCGGTACAACAGCTTCCGGCCCGGCACGCGCATCGGTGCGCCCTACTACCAGCAGCGCTACGTGATCTCCGATCCGTCGCGCTATCGCCTGCCCCGCGCCGTCGGCAACCAGCGGTGGGTGCGGCATTATGACGACGTGCTGCTGATCGACACGCGGCGCGGCTACGTGGTCGACGTCCTGCGCGGCTTCTACCTCTAAAAGGGTGAGATCGGGCAGCCCATCGCGGGCCGCCCGATTAACCTCGGATTATACTTGATCTCCTACCGGCTCGGTTGATCTCGCCTTCGGGCACATCGGGCGGGGGCACGGGTGGACTGGGTGTTGTGGGGGTTGGCCGCGGTTGCGCGCGAGGTGCTGCTGTTCGCGGCCTTCGGCTTTCTGGTCGGCGGCATCGACGACCTGCTCGTTGATTTCCTCTATATCTGCGGCCGTCTGGCGGGCCGCGGTCGCAGGCTCGCGCTGGATGACCTGAAGCCGCCCGACCGCCCGGGCCGGATAGCCGTCTTCGTGCCCGCTTGGGATGAGGTGTCGGTAATCGGCCGCATGCTGGACGCCGCGCTCCGCTCGGTCGACCATCCCGACTACCGCATCTATGTCGGCTGCTACCCGAACGACCCGGCGACGATCGACGCGGTCGCATCGGTGGCCGAACGCGACGACCGCGTGCGGCTGGTGGTCGGCTTGCGCGACGGCCCGACCACCAAAGGCGACAACCTCAACACCCTCTGGCGCGCGCTGCGGGCCGACGATGCCCGGACCGGCGTTCCCACCCGCGCCGTCGTGCTCCACGACGCCGAGGACGTGATCCACCCGGCCGAGCTGCGGGTGTTCGGCTCGTTGCTGGATCGGCACGCCGTCGTGCAGCTGCCGGTGCATCCGCTGATCCGGCCGGAGGCGCACTGAATCGGCGGCACCTACGCAGACGAGTTTTCCGAGGCGCACGGGAAGCTGCTCGTCGTGCGCGCCGCGCTCGGCGCGGGACTGCCGCTCGCCGGGGTGGGCTGCGCGATCCGCCGGGATGCGCTCGACGCGTTGGCGTCGGAGCGCGGGGGTGCGCCGTTCGATCCGGGCAGCCTGGTCGAGGATTACGAGACCGGCCTCCATCTGGCCCAGCTTGGCTTCACCGGCTGCTTCGCGCGCGCCGCCGAACGGCCCGGCGGCGCGCTGGTCGCGACCCGCGCCTACTTTCCTGACGAACTGGACGCGGCCGTCCGGCAGAAGGCGCGTTGGATGACCGGGATAGCGCTCGCCGGCTGGGACCGTACCGGCTGGGCGCGGCCGCTCGCGATCTTCGACCATTGGATGCGGGCGCGGGACCGCCGCGCGCCGCTGGCCGTGATCGTGCTCGCCGCCGCCTACCTAGCGCTGCTGCTGTGGGCGCTGTCCGGCGCGGTACATTGGATGGCGGGCGTGCCGAGCCCCTCGATCGACCCGGTCCTGCTGCGCGTGCTCGCGCTGAACATGGCGTTGCTCGGATGGCGTCTGGCGTGGCGCGTCGCATTTACCACGCGGAGCTACGGATGGCGTGAGGGGGCGCGCTCAATTCCGCGAATGGTGGTCGGCAACGTCATCGCGCTACAAGCGGTGCGTCTGGCCGCGTGGCGCTACCGCGCGATGCTGCGCGGGTCGGCACCCGTGTGGGACAAGACCGAGCACCGGTTTCCCGAAGCGACGACGCCGGCGGAATGACGACGGGTCGCCCCTTGCGTTTCCTCGTGACGGTGATCGCCGGTTGGATCGGCGTGCGCGCGGTGCTGCTCTGGCCGGAACGCGAGCCGGCGAGCATCGTCGCAGAGGCGGCGGCCGCGACCAGGAAGGAGGCCCGACCTGCGGCGACGGCCGCCATGCCGGTAAGGCTGAGAGTAGGATCGGTCGTTCCCGCCATCGTTTTCACGACCGACAAGCCTAAGTCGGCTCGACCGGACCGGGCGGGCGGATCGACGTTCGAGCTCGCGGGGCCGGTCGCCTCCGCAACGAGCAGGCAGACGCCGATCGCACCCGGACGGCCCACAACCGAGGACGGTTCGTTGCCGAGTCCTGTCGGCATCCCAAACCGCGATGTCGGGAGCCGCTGGAGCGGGAGCCTCTTCGCGATCGCGCGGCCGTCCGGGGCCGGCGGCGGGCTGGGCTCGAGCCAGCTCGGCGGATCGCAGGCCGGCGCGCGGATCGCCTATGCGCTGAACGACGCGCGCCGCATCGCGCTGGTCGGCCGGGTCGCGACGCCGCTGGAAGGTCGTGGGCGCGAGGCGGCGCTGGGGATCGAGTGGCGTCCGGCGGGGCTGCCGGTCCACGTCTTCGGCGAGCAACGCTTCGCGCTGGGTGCCGGACGGGGCGGCCCGAGCCTGGGCGTGATCGCCGGGATCGACCGCACGTTCGGGCGCGGGTTCCGGCTGGAGGCCTATGGTCAGGCGGGCGCGATCAAGCGCGACCGTACGGAGGGGTTCGCCGACGGGGCGGCCCGCGTGACCCGACCCGTCGCAAGGTTTGGTGCGGCGACGCTCGATGTCGGGGCGGGCGCATGGGGCGGGGCGCAACGCGGCGGCGAGCGGCTCGATATCGGGCCGACGCTCGGGATCGCCGCGCCGGTCGCGGGACGCACGCTACGCCTGACGGTCGACTGGCGCGAGCGCGTGGTGGGGAATGCGCGGCCGGGCTCGGGGCCGGCGGTGTCGATCGGCGCGGACTTCTGAGGTCCGCGCTTGCTTTCGCCTGCTTGGGCGACGCGCTAGGACGACCGGGTCCATGAACGTCTATCTCCCCATCGCGAACCTGTCGGTGAACGCATTCGTCATCATCGCGCTGGGCGGCGCGGTCGGGTTGCTGTCGGGGATGTTCGGGGTGGGCGGCGGGTTCCTGACCACGCCGCTGCTGATCGTCTACGGCATCCCGCCGACCGTCGCCGCCGCATCCTCGGCGAGCCAGGTGACGGGGGCGAGCGTGTCGGGGGTCTCCGCGCATCTGCGGCGCGGCGGCGTGGACCTGAAGATGGGCGGCGTGCTCGTCGCGGGCGGCGGCATGGGCGCGCTGTTCGGGGCGTGGCTGTTCCGCCTGCTCCAGGGAAGCGGGCAGACCGACACGGTAATCGCGATCACCTACGTGCTCCTGCTTGGCTTCGTAGGCGTATTGATGCTGCGCGAGTCGCTGCTGGCGATCGGTGCGGCCAAGGGGCGCATCGCGCCGCGCCCGCGCAAGCGCCGCCACCACCCGCTGGTTGCTGCGCTGCCGCTCAGGACGCGCTTCTACGCCTCGGGCCTGTACATATCGCCGTTGGCGCCGTTGCTGCTCGGCTTCTTCGTCGGCATCCTGACGTTGCTGCTGGGCGTGGGCGGCGGGTTCGTTCTGGTGCCGGCGATGATCTATCTGCTCGGCATGGCGACAGGCGTGGTGGTCGGGACCAGCCTGTTCCAGACGCTGTTCGTCACCGCGCTCGCGACGCTCGTTCATGCGCTCACCACCCAGGCGGTCGATATCGTGCTCGCCGGGCTGCTGCTGATCGGGTCGGTGTCGGGGGCGCAGGTGGGCGCGCGGTTCGCGTCGCGGGTAAAGCCCGAATATCTTCGGCTCGCGCTCGCGCTGGTCGTGCTGGCGGTCGGTGCGCGCGTCCTGCTCGGGCTGGTGTGGCGGCCGGAGGCGATCTTCTCGGTCGAGCTGGCGTGAAGCGGCTGCTGCCTGCCGCCGCGCTCCTGCTCGGGGGACAGGCGCCGGCACCCCTGCTGGTGCCCGACGTGTCGCAGCGCGCGATCGAGATCGCCTACAGTTTTACGGGCGCGGAACTGCTGCTGTTCGGCGCGATCCTCTATCCCGGCGGGCGGTTACCGAGGGGGAGTACGCCGACCGATATCGTCGTGGTGGTCAAGGGTCCGACCGAGTCGATCCTGATCCGGCAGAAGCGGCGAGTGGCGGGTATTTGGGTCAACGCAGAGGACCAGCGCTACCGGTCCGCCCCGTCCTTCTACGCGGTCGCGTCGTCCAGGCCGATCGATCGGATCGTCGACGCGCGCACCCGGGCGATCTTCGAGCTGGGGCTCGCCAGCCTGCAGCTGTCGCCGTCGTCGAGCGCCGCGCCCGAGGTGCAGGACCGGTTCGCGGACGGGCTGGTCGGGCTGCGGCGGCGAACCGGGCTGTATTACGAGGACCCCGGAGCGGTCGAGATCACCGACGGCGTGCTGTACCGGGCGCGCGTGGGGGTACCCGCGCGGGTACCGGTCGGGCGCTTCACCGCCGAGACATTCCTGATCCGCGACGGGCGCGTGCTGGCGGCGGCGACGCGCGACATCGACATCCGCAAATCGGGGTTTGAGCGCTTCGTCGCGAGCGCGGCCGAGAACGCGCCGCTGCTCTACGGACTGACGGCGGTGGCGCTGTCGGTCGGGCTAGGCTGGTTCGCGGGATGGGCGGCCGGGCGGCGCTGACGGCACCCGATCTTTACCATTGGCCGCGCATGCGCGTCCCACGAGATCATACGGGACCCGATCACATGACCTTCATGCCCGGCGCCGACGCCTTTGCGGACGCGATCCCCGCCGACTTTGCCGTCGAGCGGACCGGCCCGATCGGCTTCGTGCTCGCCATCGCCGGATCGAGCAGCCGCGCGGTGATCGACGTGAACGCGCTTCAGCTACTGACGACACATCCGGACTCGGTGGTCGCGACGACGGGACAGGTCGGTACCCAGATCAAGATGCGCGTCGGGTCGACTTGGCTGGTGGCCAACGTCCGCAGCCTCCTGCTCGACCCGACCTCGACGCACGGCGACCGCATCATGGCCGACATCGACTTTCTGGGGGAGGGCGACGAGGAGCGGCTGACGGGCAAGCTCTACAACTTCCGGCGCGGCGTGACGCGCTATCCGACGCCCGGCTGCGAAGTGCATCCGATCTCGACCGCAGACCTCCAGCAGATCTACGCCGCCGACGACCGCGCCAACATCGAGATCGGGTCGGTCTATCCCACCAAGGACATCCGCGCCGCACTGTATGTCGACGCGATGCTGGGCAAGCATTTCGCGCTCGTCGGATCGACCGGTACGGGCAAGTCGACCAGCGCCGCGCTGATCCTGCACCGCATCTGCGACCTGGCGCCGCAGGGGCACATCATCATGATCGACCCGCACGGCGAGTATTCGGCGGCGTTCCGGACCAATGGCGCGATCTACGACGTCAATAACCTGCAGATGCCGTACTGGCTGATGAACTTCGAGGAGCATTGCGAGGTGTTCCTGACCACCTCGGGCTCCGAGCGGCAGGTCGACGCCGACATCCTCGCCAAATGCCTACTGATGGCGCGCGCCAAGAACCGCATCGGGCAGGAGATCGCCAAGCTGACGGTCGACGCGCCGATTCCCTATCTGCTCAGCGACCTGACCAACCTGATCGCGCTCGAGATGGGCAAGATGGACCGGGCGGGCGACACCGGTCCGTATATGCGGGTCAAGGGCAAGATCGAGGAGATCAAGGCCGACCCGCGCTACGGCTTCATGTTTTCAGGAATGCTCGTCGCCGATACGATGGCGGGGTTCCTCCAGCGCATCTTCCGGTTGCCGGGCGACGGCAAGCCGATCTCGATCATCGACGTGTCGGGCGTGCCGTCGGACATCACCTCGACGGTGGTCGCGGTACTCGCGCGCATGACGTTCGACTTCGCCATTTGGAGCCGGAACGAGCCGCAGCGCCCGATCCTGCTCGTCTGCGAGGAGGCACACCGCTACATCCCGTCCGACCGCGACCCCGGCGGATCGTCGGTCGGGCGCATCCTGGGCCGGATCGCCAAGGAGGGGCGCAAATACGGCGTCTCGCTGGGGCTGATCACGCAGCGGCCGTCCGACCTGGCGGAGGGGGTACTGTCGCAGTGCGGCACCATTATCGCCATGCGGCTCAACAACGAGCGCGACCAGGCGTTCGTCCGCGCCGCGATGCCAGAGGGCGCGCGCGGGTTCCTCGATTCGATCCCGGCGCTGCGCAACCGCGAATGCATCATCTGCGGCGAGGGCGTCGCCATTCCGATCCGTGTCCAGTTCGACGGGCTGGAGGAGGCGCGGCGGCCGGCATCGAATGATCCGCTCTTCTCCAGCCTATGGCGCGACGTCGGCGGCGAGGAGCAGATCATCAATCGCACCATCCAGAAATGGCGGGCGCAGGGGAAGTGAACTGCGATGGGCGATGATCCGATCGGCCATTCACGCTGTAGCGGGCGCGGAAGGTCACTAAGGTCACACCAAGAACGTCTGGCCGCCGAGGTCGGATAGGCCGGACAAAGTCGGGAAGGTATGGGCGTGGGCGGATGAACTTCGCCGCCCACAACGAGCCCAGGCTGCCGCTAGCTTTACACGATTGACACTCAGGTAGAAACGATACGGAGCGATCGTTTCCGCTTGGGTTATTTCAAAGAGCGCAGGCCCGTAACTGGCCCGAGTCGTGGCGACCCTGACACGAGCGGCGGCTTGTAGGACAGCGCTTTCGTCGCGCCGCTCGGACAGCTACCACTACGGCCGCACTCGGTTCAGATTGAGGTAGCCGTTGTCGGAAGATGTCGTGGAGCAGGACCGGCCGGATCGCGAACGCCGGGCCACGATCGCCTTCACGCTTCACGAGCTGGGGCAGGGCGGGACCGACCGGGTATGCGCGCATCTGGCACGGGGTTTTGCGGAGGCCGGGTTCGCGGTCGAACTGATCGTGCTGTTCGGCGGCGCGCCCACGACCGCAACGATGCTGTCGCTGATCGGCGACGGCGTGACCGTGCGCGCGCTGAACGAGCGGCGCGGATCGCGTCATCTGGACCGGTTGATCGTGCTGCCGCGCCTGGTCGCGCGGCTGCGCGCGAGCGCGCCCGACGTGGTAATGTCGACGGGCAACAACATGAACTGGACGACCGCGCTCGCCTTTCGGCTGGCGCGGCTCGGTTCGGCGCGACTGATGCTGAAGGTCACTAATCCGATCGTCAGGGCCAAGGACGGGCCGCTGCGCCGCTGGTACCGCCGCCTGCGCTACGCCGATGCGTTCGGGCTGTCGGACGCGGTGCTGACGCTGTGCGACCGGGAGGCCGAGCTGCTGGCGGCGGCATTCCCGGCGAGCGCGTCGCGCTTCCAGCCGGTCGTCAATCCGTACGTGACGCCCGCGATGCTCGCCCCGTGCCGCGAGCTGGTGGGCGAGCGCGATATGATCCTGGCAATCGGGCGGCTGGCGCCGCAGAAGCGGTTCGATCTGCTGATCCGCGCATTCGCGGAGGTGCGCGCGCCGGGCGCGCGGCTGGTGATCCTGGGCGAGGGGCCCGATCGCGCGTCCCTGGAGACGCTTGCGCGCGAGCTGGGACTGGACGGGCGGGTCACGATGCCCGGCTACGTCGCCGATGTCGGGCCGTGGCTGCGGCGGGTACGGCTGCTCGCCCTGTCGTCGCGCTATGAGGGGCTGCCCGCGGTCGTGCTGGAGGCGATGGCGTCGGGATGCCCGGTGGTGGCGACCGACTGTTTCCTGGCAGCGCGGACGCTGGTCGGCGGGGCCGAGGGCTGCGCGGTGGTGGGCGAGGCGACGCCTGCCGCCTTTGCCCGCGCGCTCGAAAAATGCTGGTCGCGCGAGCGCCCCACGATGCTGCCCGCCGTGGCCGAGCGATACAGCGTGGGCGAGGGCGTGCGGAGCCATGTCGCGGCGGTTCGCCGGTTGCTGGACCCGGTACCCGGAGAAAACGCGCGCCAGGTCGCCTTGGCGGTCAGCGCCCGCCCGGCCGGACGGCCATGAGCGCCGCGACGCGCGCCTTGAACGCGCGCAGCTTCTCGCCGGACAGGGCGGACAGCTGGTCGAACGAGATGGAGCGCGGGTTCACGGGGCGGCTGCCGCGCCAGACTTCCCAGTGGAGGTGGGGCCCCGTCGACATGCCAGTCGAGCCGACATAGCCGATCACCGCGCCGCGCGCGACGCGCTCGCCCGGCACGACGGCGATGCGGCTCAGATGGCCGTAGCCCGATTCCAGGTCGCCCGGATGCGCGAGCTTGATGAAGTTGCCATATCCTGCGTTGCGGCCGGCGAAACGGACCACGCCGCCCTCGGCCGCATGGATGGGGGCGCCGTGCGGGGCGGCGATGTCGAGACCCTTGTGCATCCGCAGGAAGCCCAGGATCGGATGCGCGCGGAAGCCGAAGCCCGACGAGATGCGTCCCGCGACGGGCAGGCCCATGAAGCCGCGGCGCTCGAAGCGGCCGTTCGCGTCGTACCATTGATCGCCCGCGCCACTGCTGCCCGTGTTGTCGGACACATCGCCGCCGTCGGGGCCGAAGCGGACCAGCTGCGTGCGGCGGTTCCCCTGTTCGAGCCCGGCGAAGAGCAGCTTGCCGAGCCGGACCTCGCCGGTGGCGGCGCGATCCCGTTCGACGATCAGGTCGAATCGGTCCTCGGCGGACACGTCGCGGCCGATCGAGAAGCGCGTGGCGATCGCGCGCAGATACGCCTCGACGGCCCCGGCGGGCGCGCCGGCCGCACGCGCGGCGCGGTAGAGGCCACCGCCGACGACGCCCTGGATGCGCAGCGGCGTGCCGTCGACCGCGATGGGGCTGCGCGTCATCCGGAGGCCGCCGGCGGTGCGGTCAACCGAGACATTCAGGTCGAAGCGCGCCCGGAGCGCGAGATGGTCGAGCGGGCGCGACAGGCTTCGGTCGGCGCGACGGCCGAGCGTGAGCTGGATGCGGGTGCCGGGCTGGATCGCGTTCAGCGGGGTCGTCTGACCCACCAGCGCGGCGGCGAGCGCGGCGTCGGTCCTGCCGACGCCCGCGCGCTCCAGCACGCGGTCGAACGCGTCGCCATCGCCCAGCGTCGCCGAAAGCTCGACGGTGGGGCGTTCGGGCGCTTGGGCGAGCGGGCGGACGAGGTCGTTTCCGGCCATGCGGCGGCCGGTCCCCGCGCCTAGGCCCAGGGGGGCGATGCCTTGTACGCGGGCCTCGTCCCATTCGGACCCGGCGAGCGGGGCGGGGACGACGCCGACGAGCGGGCGGTAGCCTGGGGCGAGCGCGTACGTCGCGGCGCAGAGCGCGGCGCAGGTGGCGAGCCCGCGCCACCAATCCCGGCTGCCGATGTTCGCGCCGAGATCGGGTACCCAGTCGATCCGGGCCGCGCGGTCGAGCGCCGACGCTTCAGGCGCGGCGGCGCGGCCGAAGGAGCGGGGGGCGAAGGACACGCCGGACGCGCCACCGGCGAATTCCAGGCCATGATCGTTGCGCAGGAACATGCGGGCGACGGGTTCCAATGGTCGCCGACCCCCGGCGCTGGGTTAGGGCGTTGTGGGTGGCAGGTGCTAAAGTCAAATTAACCGCGAGCAGAGGAGCGGCGGGGTGTGTTCCCGGTGAGATGGGCGGCTGTCTTCCCCTCTCCCGCTTTCGCGGGAGTGTCGGGTCGGTCATGCCCCCGGCATGACCTAAACAGCGCGGGGCGCTGTTTACCCGACACTGGTGGCCGAGCGTAGCGAGGTCGGGTGAGGGCTGTTTTTCTTGGAAAGGTCCGGCCCTCACCCTGGCGCTTCGCGCCTGTCCCTCTCCCGCGAAAGCGGGAGAGGGTTGGAGGTTGCATCCCCGCCTTCAACGCCCGATGTTCCCGCTCATGAACGCACGCGGATCGGCGGGGGAGTCGCGGGTGACGGCGGTGCTGGGGCCGACCAACACCGGCAAGACGCATCTGGCCGTGGAGCGGCTGTGCGGGCACTCGTCGGGGATCATCGGCTTTCCGCTCAGGCTGCTGGCGCGCGAGGTGTACGACCGGGTGGTCGCGATCAAGGGGCCCAAGCAGGTCGCGCTGATCACGGGCGAGGAGAAGATCCTGCCGCCCGACGCCCGCTGGTTCCTGTGCACCGCCGAAAGCATGCCGCTCGACCGCGAGGTGTCGTTCCTGGCGCTGGACGAGGCGCAGCTGGGGGCGGACCCGGAGCGCGGGCATGTGTTCACCGACCGGCTGCTTCGCGCGCGCGGGCGCGAGGAGACGATGATCCTGGGGTCGGAGGCGCTACGCCCGATGGTCCGCGCGCTGGTGCCCGACGCCGAGATCGTCGAGCGGCCGCGCTTCTCGACGCTGACCTATGCGGGTGCGCGCAAGATCAGCCGGTTGCCCAAGCGGTCGGCGATCGTCGCCTTTTCCGCCGAGGAGGTCTACGCGGTCGCCGAGATGCTTCGGCGGCTGCGGGGCGGCGCGGCGGTGGTGATGGGGGCGCTGTCGCCCCGTACCCGGAACGCGCAGGTGCAGATGTTCCAGGCGGGCGAGGTCGACTATCTCGTCGCGACCGACGCGATCGGCATGGGGCTGAACATGGACGTGGCGCATGTCGCGTTCGCCTCCTTGAACAAATTCGACGGGCGGCGGCAGCGGCGGCTCACGGTCGCGGAGATGGCGCAGATCGCCGGGCGCGCCGGGCGGCATCAGCGCGACGGGACGTTCGGCGCGCTGGTCGAGGACGGCCCGGGCGCGTTCCTGCCCGAGGAGGTGCTGGCGGTCGAGGAGCACCGGTTCCCCAAGCTCGAGCAGCTGTACTGGCGGAGCGGCGAGCCCGATTTCGGAAGCGTGGACGCGCTGATCGCGTCGCTCGAGCGACGCCCCGAGCCGGGCGTGCTGCGCGGCGCGCCCGAGGCGATGGATCTGGCGGTGCTCAAACGGCTGGCGGACGAGGACTGGGTGCGCGACCGGGCGCGCGGGACCGCGATGGTCAAGCGCTTGTGGGCGGCGTGCGGCGTGCCCGATTTCCGCAAGGTGAGCCTCGATCCGCACACGCGCTTCGTGTCGCGGCTATTCGGGCATCTGAGCGAGAAGCAGGGGCATCTGCCGCACCAATGGTTCGCCGACGAGATCGCGAGGCTCGATACGATGGCGGGCGACGTGGAGACGATCGCGGGGCGGATCGCGGCGGCACGGAGCTGGGCATACATCGCGCACCGGGCGGACTGGCTGGCGGACCCCGCGCACTGGGCGGAGCGGACGCGCGGGCTGGAGGAACGGTTGTCGGACGCGCTCCATGCCGGGCTGACGCAGCGCTTCGTCGACAAGCGCACGACCGCGCTGATCCGCCAGATCGGCGCGGACGCCAGCGTTCTGCCGGTCGTGGTCGGCGCGGAGGGGGAGGTGTCGGTCGACGACCATCACCTCGGCCGGCTCGACGGGTTCCGCTTCACGGTCGCGCCCGACGCGCGGGCGACCGACAAGCGGCTGCTGCTCGCGGCGGCGGACAAACGGCTGAAGGGCGAGCGCGACCGGCGCGGGGCGGCGCTGGCCGTGGCGGACGCGGCGGCGGTGACGCTGGGACAGACGGGCGAGCTGCATTGGGGCGGGCACCGGGTGGCGTCGCTCGGGGCGGGGCCTTCGCTGGCGCGACCCCGGCTGCTGCTCGACCGCGATCTCGACTGCCTCGACAAGGGGCTGAGGGAGCGGGTGCGGGAGCGGCTGGAACGCTGGGTGGGCGAGCGGTTGCGGGCCAAGGTCGCCGTGCTGCCCGCGCTTGCCGATGTCGCGCGCGACGCCGCGGCGTCGCCGGCCCTGCGCGTGGTCGCGGGCGCGCTGGAGGCCGCCGGTGGGATCGCTGCGCGGTTGGCGATGCGAGCGGCGGTAGATGCGCTGAGTCCCGAGGAGCGCAAGCGGCTGCGCGGGATCGGTGCGACGATCGGCGCGCTCGACCTGTTCGATCCGCGGCTGCTCAAGCCCGAGGCGGCCGGGGTGCGGGCGATCCTGCTGGCGGTGCGCGGCGATCCGGTCGCGACGCCCCCGGCGGGCGCGACGGTGCTGGCGCGCGGGGTTCCGGGCGCGGTGCTTGCCGCCGGGTTCCGGCCGCTCGGCGCGCAGGCGGTGCGGGTCGATCTGGTCGAGCGGATTGCGCGGGGCGCGCACGACGCCAGGAAAGGACGCGCGCCGTTCCTGCCCGATCCGGCGCTGTCGGTGTCGATCGGGCTGGAGCCCGAGACGCTGGCGCGGCTGATGGCGGAGCTCGGCTTCCGCGCGGCCGTTCGCGGCCCGGAGGTTGCGGAGGATCCGCCTGCGATGCCGCGTTGGGTGTGGCGTGGAAGGCCGCCCGCGCGGGTGACCGTGTCGCCGCCCGCGCCCGACAACGCCTTTGCGGCCCTACAGGCTTGGGGACGGCGTGGCTGAAGGAACGATGCGGATCGACCGCTTCCTGTGGTGGGCGCGGCTGACCAAGACACGGAGCGCGGCGCAGGCGATCGCGGAGGCCGGGCGGCTCCGCATCGACGGGCGGGTGATCGAACGTGCGCATTGCCCGGTGCGGGTCGGCAACGTCTTGACCTACCCGGCGCATGGTGACGTGCGCGTGGTGCGCGTGGAGGCGCTGCCCGCGCGGCGCGGCCCCGCTCCGGAGGCGCAGGGGTGCTATAGCGACCTGCTCGCGCCCGTGCGAACGTGTCGCAACGAACCGGGAACGATTGACGGTGCCGGGAACGGGGCATAGCGGGGGTGCGTTCCTTCGCCCGATCGCCCCACGGAGCCGTGTAAGCCAATGACCTACGTCGTCACCGACGCCTGCATCCGCTGCAAGTATATGGACTGCGTCGAGGTCTGCCCGGTGGACTGCTTCTACGAGGGCGAGACGATGCTGGTCATCAACCCGTCCGAGTGCATCGATTGCGGCGTGTGCGAGCCCGAATGCCCGGCCGAGGCGATCCTGCCCGATACGGAAAACGGGCTGGAGCGCTGGCTGGAGCTCAACACTACCTTTTCCGCCAGCTGGCCCAACGTCACGCGCAAGGCCGACCAGACGCCTGCCGACGCCGACGCGCACAAGGGCGAGGCGGGTAAGTTCGAGCTGTATTTCACCCCGGAGGCGGGGAAGGGCGACTAGGCCGCGCCTAAGGCCGCCGTTTCGCTGGATTTTTGTGCTGAGTCATGTTAATGAAACTCGGGACGGACGTTATTCCACACGTCCGGTCGGAGTTGCATGACCCTTTTCCCCGATCGCCGGCCTCGCTGCGGCTCCCGCCGCTTCCAGCGCCGCGCCTGTCGGGTCGACCCAATCCGGAAAGGCCCCGTGAATGGCTGCCAAGCCCCTGTTGTTCGATGTCGGTGATTACGTGGTGTACCCCAAGCACGGCGTGGGCCGTGTGATCGAGCTGCAACGCTCCGAGATCGCGGGCATGCAGCTTGAGCTGTACGTGCTCCGGTTCGAGAAGGAGCGCATGACGCTGCGCGTTCCGACCAACAAGGCGGAGTCGGTGGGCATGCGCAAGCTGTCGTCCGACAAGACGTTGCGCGAGGCACTGGAGACGTTGAACGGCAAGCCCAAGGTGAAGCGCACCATGTGGTCCAGGCGCGCGCAGGAGTATGAGGCGAAGATCAATTCGGGCGATCTGGTGTCGATCGCCGAGGTGGTCCGCGACCTGTTCCGCGCCGAGGACCAGCCCGAGCAAAGCTATTCGGAGCGCCAGATCTTCGAGGGCGCGACCAGCCGCCTGGCGCGCGAGCTCGCCGCGATGGAGGAGACCGACGAGAAGAAGGCGCAGGAGCGCATCCTCGACATCCTCCGCGCGTCCGCCGCGATCTACAACAAGGACAAGGTGGCGGCCTGATCTTCAGGGATCGGTTGAGCCTTGGAAAGGGCGGGGCTGCGGCTCCGCCCTTTTCATTTGCGGGCCGGCCCGTCCGTGTGTTATCCATATACTACACATTAGGGAGGTCATCATGCGCGCACTCGGATTGCTCTTCACGTTGCCGCTCATCGCCTGTTCGGCGAGTGCGGCGGGGACCGACGAGAGGGCGGAGGCCCGGGGGACGGGACCGTCGCGCGATTACGCGATGTCCGGTTTCTCCCAGGTCGACCTGCGCGGGTCGGATGATGTCGAGGTCCGGGTCGGGCCGGCTTTTTCGGTACGGGCGCAAGGGCCGGCCGAGGAACTCGACAAGCTGGAGATCACGCGGAGCGGCGATAGCCTGCGGATCGGACGCAAGCGGACGGTCGGGATGAAGTGGCGCGACGGCGAGGGCATGAAGGTGTTCGTCACCATGCCACGCTTGGCCGGGGCGAGCGTTTCGGGATCGGGCGACATGACGGTCGACCGGGTCGAGGGTGACCGCTTCGAAGGCGGCGTCGCGGGATCGGGTAGCCTGGCGGTCGGCGCGATGCGCGCGGCGAACGTATCGCTGTCGGTCGCGGGGTCGGGCGATCTGGTCGGCGCGGGAACGGCGCGCATGCTCAGCATGGAGATCGCCGGGTCGGGCGACATCGACGCGCGCCAGCTCACCGCGTCCGAGGCCCGGGTGTCGATCGCGGGCTCGGGCAATGCGCGCGCGGTCGTGAACGGCCCGGCGCGGATCAGCATCGCGGGGTCGGGCGATGTGGAGCTGGGCGGATCGCCGCGCTGCACGACGTCGAAGGTCGGATCGGGCGAAGTGCGCTGCGGGTGATCCGCGCTGCGGTCCTGCTGCTCACCCTTTTCGCCGTCCCCGCCGCAGCCGCTGAGAAGCGGTTCGCGGTCGGAAGTTTCGACCGGGTGCGCGTCAACGGCCCGTTCGAGGTGACCTACGCCACCGGATCGCCGAATGCGCGCGTTTCGGGCGACGCACGCGTGATCGATCGGGTCGATGTTCGGGTCGACGGGACGACGCTGACCATCCGGGGCAACCGCCAGGGCGGCGACGAGCGGCCCGTCGCCGTCCGGTCCGAGCCGGTGATCGTGACGCTGTCCTCGCCCTCGCTCGCTTCGGCGTCGGTGTTCGCGGGCGGACGGCTGAGCGCGACGCGGGTTAGGGGCACGCGGGTCGACCTGACGATCAGCGGGGCGGGGGTAATCGCCGTGGCCGACGCGACCGCCGACTTGGTCAACGCCACCGTGATCGGCACGGGAACGGTGACGCTCGCGGGCCGTGCGGCCAAGGCGCGCTACGTCATGAACGGGGCCGGGCGGATCGATGCGGGCAAGCTCGAGGCGGGCGACGTATCGGTGCTGCTCGACGGGCCGGGCGAGATCGCGGCGATGGCGCGGTACGACGCGCAGGTCACGAATACGGGACTGGGCTCGGTCAGCATCTCAGGCACGCCCAAATGCACTGTCCGCGCGCGGGCGGGCGGACCGGTCGCCTGCGGACGTTAGAGCAGCGCCAGCCCGGACAGCTTGCCCACCAGCAACGGCGGAAGTGCCGCGACGCCGGTCTCGTCGCCGGCCAGATCGATCGGCGCGTCGGCATGCTCCAGATAACGCCAGCCCTGATGCGCGCGTTTGGGGCGGGCATGGATGAGGACGACCTCCGGGTGGAGATGGATCGCGACGCGACCACCCTCCGCCTCGCCGAAATGGAGGATAGCGGAGCGGGCGACGAGCTGGTGCTTGACGATCCAATAGAGCGAGCCCGCGCCAGTGACTTCCTCGTGGCGTTTGGGGAGGTAGCGCGTGGTCAGGAAGCCCTCGCCGCTGGCGGCGCGGGCCTGCCAACGCGCGGCGAGCTGATCGACGCTCGTCACGCCGAACGCTACCTTGGTCAGATGTAACGGCATTTCGGCTATTTGGGCTTAGCCGACGGACCGAGCAACCCTAGCCCGCGATCCCCGAGGCGGTGGCGAGACCCAGGAACACCAGGAACCCCATCGAGTCGGTCACCATCGTCACGAACACCGACGAGGCGACCGCCGGGTCCGCGCCCGCGCGCTCAAGCGTCAGCGGCACGAGTACGCCCGCCAGACCGGCGATGACGATGTTCGTCATCATCGCCGCCGCGATCACACCGCCCAGCGCCGGGTTGCCGAACACCAGGCTGACGCCGACGCCGATGACGAGCGCGATCGTCGCGCCGTTCAGCAAGGCGACGCGGAGCTCGCGCCCGACCGCGCGCGCGGTGTTGGACGCGGTGAGCTGGTTGGTGGCGAGCGCGCGCACCGTCACCGCCAACGTCTGCGTACCCGCATTGCCGCCGACCCCTGCGACGATCGGCATGAGCGCCGCCAGCAACGCCATGCGCGCGATCGAGTCCTCGAAATAGGCGATGATGCTGCTGGCGACGAGCGCGGTGAACAAATTGGCGACGAGCCAGCGCGCGCGCGCCTTATAGCTGTCGAACACGGGCTCGTTAATGTCGCCTTCGCCGCCCGCGCCCGACAGCAGCAACGCGTCCTGCCCCGCCTCTTCCTGGATGATGTGGACGACATCGTCGACGGTGATCATGCCCACCAGTCGCCCGCCGCCATCGACCACCGCCGCCGAGATCAGCGCATATTTCTGGAAGCGGAGCGCGACCTCCTCCTGGTCCATGTCGACGGGGATCAGCGTCTGTTCGCGCTGCATCACGTCGGCCAGCGCGATCCCGCGCGGGGTGCGGAGGATCCAGGAGAGTTGGCAATAGCCGACCGGGCGGTGCGACGGGCCGACGACGTAGATCTCCCAGAAATCGGTCGTCAGCTCGTCATGTCCGCGCAGGTAATCGAGGACATGGCCTACCGTCCAATGTTCGGGGACCGCGATCAGCTCGCGCTGCATCAGGCGGCCCGCGGACTCCTCGGGATAGGACAGCGCTTCTTCGATCGCGGCGCGGTCGTCGGGCTCCATCGCGCGGAGCACGTCGCGGCGGTCGTCGTCGTCCAGATCCTCGATGATCGCGACCGCGTCGTCGGTGTCGAGCTCCGACGCGATCCCGGCGACCTCGCTGGGGGTGAGCGCGTCCAGGAGTGCGTCGCGGACCCAGTCGTTCATCTCGGCGAACACGTCGCCGTCGAGCAGGTCGGAGACGGCGTGGGCGAGCGCGGCGCGGCGGTCGGCGGGAGTTAGTTCGAACAGGTCGGCGATGTCGGCGGGGTGGAGCGGCTCGACCAGGCGGCGCGCGCCCTCGGTATCGCCCTCCTCGACCCGGTCGAGGACCTCGGAGACGAAGGCGGGTTTGAGCCGGTCGTCCTCGTCGAGCTGGGTCCGGTCGTCGCCGCCTAGCAGGGGCGCTTCGATGTCGCTCATGAAACGCCCTCCTGTGCCCGCTGGCCCTAGCGGGGGGTCGGGCAGTTTGCCACCCGGGCGCACGCTCCCTAGATGCGCCGCGCGACACACCAAGGAGTTTTCCGCATGGCCGACCAGTTCGATACGCTCACCCTGACCCTGGACGGCGGCGACGTCGTGATCCGGCTCCGGAACGACCTCGCGCCCGGGCACGTCGCGCGCATTGCCGAGCTGGCCAACGAGGGTTTCTATAACGGCGTCCCGTTCCACCGCGTGATCCCCGGTTTCATGGCGCAGGGCGGCGACGGCGGCAGAGGTGACGGCACCGGTGGTTCGACCAAGCCGAACCTGAAGCAGGAGTTCTCAAGCGAGCCGCACAAGCGCGGCACCTGCTCGATGGCGCGGACGGGCGAGCCGAACTCGGCCAACTCGCAGTTTTTCGTGTGCTTCGCCGATGCGCGCTTCCTCGACAACCAGTACACCGTCTGGGGCGAGGTGACGTCGGGCATGGATCTGATCGACGCGCTGCCCGTCGGCGAGCCGCCGCGCGCGCCCGGCAAGATCACGACCGCGCGCGCCGCCTGACGCCCAAGGCCGGTCGCGGCCGGTGGACGGCCGCGACCGACCCCGTTACGACTTCGGCCGAGCAACGGGTCGAGGAGGCGTGATGTCGCGAGCGGGTAAGTGGATGCGGGCGGGCTTGGCGGGCGTCGGCCTGATGGCGCTGGCGGCTTGTTCGGGGACCGGCGCGGCGCCCAAGAGCGCGTCGGCGGCCAAGGGCAAGGATGCCGCGCCCGGCCGGAACCTCGCCTATTCGCACGACCCGTTCCCCTCCACCTACCGCGCCTATCCGGGTACGGCGACGCTGGTGACGAACGTCACGGTCTATGACGGCGAGGGCGGGCGGATCGAGCGGGGATCCGCATTGTTCGCGGACGGCAAGATCGTCGAGATCGGCCAGCAGGTCGCCGCACCGGCGGGCGCGACCGTTATCAACGGCGCGGGCAAGTGGATCACGCCCGGCATCATCGACATCCACAGCCATCTGGGCAACGGCGCGTCGCCGTCCGTCCAGGCGACGTCGGACGTGAACGAGGGCACCGACCCCGTCACCGCCGATGTCTGGGCGGAACACGGTGTCTGGCCGCAGGACCCCGGCTTCGGGCGGGCGCTCGCCAATGGCGGGGTGACGACGCTCCAGATCCTGCCGGGCTCCGCGAACCTGTTCGGCGGGCGGAGCGTGGTCCTCAAGAACGTCTATGCGCGCACGGTGCAGGGGATGAAGTTTCCCGGTGCGCCTTACGGCCTCAAGATGGCGTGCGGCGAAAACCCCAAGCGGTCCTACGGGAGCAAGGGGCGCAAGCCCTCGACGCGGATGGGCAACGTCGCGGTCGACCGCGCGACCTGGGCGCGCGCCGCGAAGTACAAGCGCCAGTGGGACAATTACGAAGACAAGGGCGGCGACCGGCCCGACCGCGACATCGCGCTCGATACGCTGCGCGGCGTGCTGGCGGGCGAGATCCGCGTCCAGAACCACTGCTACCGCGCCGATGAGATGGCGATCGTCATGGATATGGCCAAGGAGTTCGGATACCGCGTGACCGCGTTCCACCATGCGGTCGAGGCCTACAAGATCGCCGACCTCCTCAAGGCCAACAACACCTGCGCGGCGGTGTGGGCCGACTGGTACGGGTTCAAGATGGAGTCGTATGACGGGATCGGCGAGAACCTGGCCATCCTGCAGAAATCCGGCGCGTGCGGGATCATCCATTCGGACGACGAGAACGGCATCCAGCGACTCAATCAGGAGGTCGCCAAGGCGCTCGCGTCGGGACGGCGCGCCGGCATCCAGGTGAGCGACGCCGAGGCATGGCGCTGGCTGTCGCACGGCCCCGCGACCGCGCTCGGCATCGCCGACCGGACGGGGAGCCTAAAGCCGGGCAAGATGGCGGACGTGGTGCTGTGGAACGGCGATCCGCTATCCGTCTATACCCGGCCCGAGAAGGTGTGGATCGACGGCGCGCTGCTGTATGACGCGCTCGATCCGAAGCGGCGGCCGGTCAGCGATTTCGAGCTGGGCCAGCCCGGGCAGGGAGACGTGAAGTGAAGCGTCTGGCCATCCTCCTCGCCGCGACCTTCGCGACACCGGTGAGCGCGCAGACCGTCGCCGTCGTGAACGGCACCGTCGCGATCGGCGACGGATCGCAGCCGATCCCGAACGGCACCGTCGTGTTCCGCGACGGGCGCGTCGTTGCGGCGGGCGCGAACGTCGCCGCCCCGGCGGGCGCGACGGTGGTGGACGCGGCGGGCAAGTGGGTGACGGCGGGCACGGTCGCCGCCTGGACCGACCTGGGCCTCGTCGATGGCGGCTACGGCGTGGGCGAAAGCAACGACGTCGTGGCGCGCACCGGGTCGTTCGGCGCGGCGATCGACGTGGCGGCGTCGATCAATCCGGCGGCCGCGGCGATCGGCAACGAGCGGTTGGGCGGCGTCACGCGCGCTTTCGTCGCGCCGGGTGCGGACAAGTCGATCTTCGCGGGCCGCGGTGCGGTCATCGATCTGGGCGCGGACGCCGATCCGGTCACGCGGGCGCGCGCGTTCCAGTTCGTCGAGATGGGCGAGCGCGGGGCGGAGATCGCGGGCGGATCGCGTCCCGCCACCTTCGCGGCGCTCGCCGACGCGCTGGAGCAAGCCGAGGATTTCCGCCGCGACCGGCGCGGGTTCGACGGGCGGGGGAGCGACGCGCTGCTCAAGCGGGCGGACGCGCAGGCGCTGCTCGACGTGCTGGACGGGCGCACGCCGTTGATGGTCCATGTCGAGCGCGCGAGCGACATCCGCGCGGTGCTGGTTCTGCCGCGCACCTACCCCAAGCTCAAGCTGGTGCTGCTCGGCGTGACGGAGGGATGGATGGTCGCGCGCGAGATCGCGGCCGCCCGCGTCCCCGTCATCGCCGCGGCGCTCGCCGACCTGCCCGCCTCGTTCGAGAGCCTGGCCGCGACCGAGTCCAACGTCGGCCGACTGACGGCGGCGGGCGTCACGGTCGCGATCTCGACGGTGGGCGCGAACACCGCGCCGGGCGAGCACATCCTGCACCAGTACGCGGGCAACCTCGTCGCCATCGCCACCCTGCCGGGCGCGACCGGCCTGAGCTGGGGACAGGCCTTCGCCGCGATCACCTCCAAACCCGCCGAGGCGCTGGGCATGGACGGCGAGATCGGCTCGCTTCGCCCCGGTCGCCGGGCCGACGTGGTGATCTGGAGCGGCGATCCGCTCGAGTTGTCGTCCGCGCCCGAGGCGATCTGGATCGACGGCGTGCGCCAGCCCGCCAACTCGCGCCAGCGCCGCCTGCGCGACCGGTATCTGACGCCGACCGAGGGCGCGCTGCCCAAGGCGTACGAGCGGTGACGCACGGGGGCGCGACTACGGCATAAATACCGTATCCCGCCCCCGGCTCCATGGGCCTAGCTTCCCGGTACCATTCCAGGGGAGACACCATGGACCAGTCGCAGACGATATCCGCCGCGCAGTATTTCTTTGTCTACAACGCGTTTTCGTTCACGTTCGCCACGATGGCGGCCACGACATTGTTCCTGTGGCTGAGCAAATCGGAGGTCGCGCCCCCGTACCGCACCGCGCTCGTCATCTCCGGGCTGGTGACCGCGATCGCCGCCTATCACTATCTGCGCATCTTCGAGAGCTGGCAGGCCGCCTACGAAGTGTCGGGCACCACCGTCACCGGCACAGGCAACGCGTTCAACGACGCGTACCGTTATGTCGACTGGCTGTTGACGGTGCCGCTGCTCCTGATCGAGCTGGTGCTGGTAATGCGCCTGTCGTCCGAGGAGACGTACAGCAAGGCTACCCGGCTCGGGCTGGCGGCCGCGCTGATGATCATCCTGGGCTATCCGGGCGAGGTCGCGACCGACACGGGTACCCGCGTCCTGTGGGGCACCCTGTCGACGATCCCGTTCCTCTACATCGTCTATGAGCTGTTCGTCGGCCTGGGCGCCGCGATCAAGCGCCAGCCGGAGAGCGCGCGGAACCTGATCAACAACGCGCGCTGGCTGACCTTCGCGTCGTGGGGCTTCTACCCGATAGTCTATATGATCCCCTTCACCTCGTTCGAGGGGCCCAATGTCGAGACGGCGCTCCAGATCGGCTACACGGTCGCCGATATCATCGCCAAGGCGGGCGTGGGCGTGCTCATCTTCCTGATCGCCAGGCGCAAGTCGGTGGCCGAATATGGCGATGTCGAGGGCAATTATCCGCCGCAAGAGGCCGCTGCTATGGCGCGACACTAAGGACGGCGGGTGCCGAGGGTCGCGACCTCGGCGACGACGGGGCGGGGCGGTTTCGATCGTCCCGCCCCCGGTCGTTCGCAGGCGGGCGTTGCGGAGCCGTCCGGTTATCGTTGTACCCCGGCGCACGCGTCCATCTACACGGCGCTGGCGGCGTCGCTGCTCTGCATCCACGCGCTCGGCGGGATGCTGGCTAGCGACGCCGCGACGACGGTCGGGTGTTTCGCGCTGCTGCTGGTCGGCCTGCCGCACGGTACGCTCGATCTGGAGTTGATCAAGCGTGAGCGCGGGCGGGTCTCCATGCCCGTCCTATTGTTGCTTTATCTCGGTTTCGCCGCCGCGATGTACGCGCTGTGGCGCGTGGCCCCGCTTGCGGCGCTGATCGCCTTCCTGCTGACCGCGGCACTTCATTTCGCCGAGGATTGGCGGGAGGTCGATCAGTCTTTCCTGGCGCAAGGCGCGGCAGTTGCGCTGCTCACCGCGCCCGCGCTGGCGCACCGGTCCGAGCTGGCCGCGTTGTTCGTCGCGCTTAGCGGCGTGGAACGGGCAGGGTCGATCGCCGATATGATGCTGATGATATCGCCCATCGGCCTGGCCGTCGGCGGGGTAGCGACCCTGCGGCTGTGGACGACCGGGCGGCGGCCCCAGGCCGCGGTCACCGCGGCGACGCTCGCCGCGATGACCGCGCTGCCGCCCGTGACCGGGTTCGCGCTGTTCTTTTGCGTCCACCACTCGCCGCGCCACCTGCGCGAGGCGTGGGGCGATCTGGCGCGCGCCGGGCCGCGTAGGTACTCGCCGATCGTCGGAGCGCTGACGCTCGCGGCGCTCGGGATCGCCGCCGGGCTGTTCGCGCTCGAGACGCGCGCGGACCTGGCCGCGCGGGTGGTCGCGGCGAGCTTCATGACGCTGTCGATCCTGACCGTACCGCACATGGCTGCACCCGCCATCCTGTCGCGGTGGAGGGACTTCTAAAGCCCGGCCTCGACCGCGATCCGGATGGCCTCGGCGGTGCTTGCACCGTTCAATTTCCTGAGCAGCAACGTGCGGTGCATCTTCACGGTCTTCTCGCTCAGGCGAAGGTACCAGGCGATCACCTTCGTCCGATCGCCGGCGGCGATCCTTTCGAGGATCTGGCGCTGGCGCGGGGATAGCGTCTTGACCATCGCCACCGCGCAGTCGCGGCGCGAGAAGGAGCTTTCGCCGCCGGGCGGCAGTTCCACCTGCGATCCGACGAAATAGCGCAAAGTGCCGTCGGCTTCGAAGATCGGCGCGACGAGAACGGCGTTGCGGAACGGTGTCCGGTCGCGTTTGTAATTCAGGATCTCGACCAGCACGGGCTGGCGGCGGCGGATGCCGTCGCCGATCCGCTCGGTCAGCCAGGGCTCGGTCGCAGCACCCGCCAGGAACTTGCAGTTGCGACCGATGATCTCGTCAGGTGGATAACCTGTCAACTCGCAGAAGGACGGGTTGGCGGCGATGATGGGATTGGCAGGCAATCGCGGATCGCTGATCACCGCCGCGAACGGGCTGCGCTGGATCGACGCGATCAGCGCGTCGCCGTCATCGCTCCATGCGGTCGCCATTCGGCTAACCCTCCCCGATTTCGGCAGATAACATGAAACAAACGGCTCGCGACGTGAAATCATCGCGGGCGGTAAACCCGTTTACCCGCCCGCCAGCGTGCGGATCAGCCAATCGTGGAACAGCTTGACCGGACGCGTTCGCAGCGCGCGCGGACGGCAGACGAACCAGTAGCTATAGGGGCTCTCCACCTCGATATCGAACAGCCGGACGAGGCGGGGATCGTGCGCATCCTGATAGTGCGATTCGTGCATGAAAGCGACGCCTAACCCCTGCGCCGCGGCCTCCAGCATCAATGCGCCGGAGTCGAACTGATCCACCGCCAGCGGCTCGACGGCGTCGATCCCGGCCGCGTGCCGCCAGGTCGCGAAGGTGTCGGGCATGTCGCGGTGAATCAGCGCCGTCACTTGGCGAAGCTGCGCCGGATCGGTCAGCGGCGTTGCTCCTTCCACGAGCGCGCGGCCGCCGATCACGAACACGCGGTTGCGATCGAGCCGGTGCGCGTAGAGCATCGGGTCGATCTCACGAGCCAGCGCGATGGCGACGTCGAGCCCGTCGCCGAGGCGAATCATCGGATGGCTGGCGGTATCGATGTCGAGATGGAGTTCGGGATGCTCGCGCCGAAGCTCGCCCAGACGCGGGAACAGCCGCTGCGACGCGAACAGCGGCAGGACGCCGAGCCGGACTCGGAGCACCTCGGTCCCGGTGGTCATCGCCTCGACCGCGTCGGACATCTGATCGAGCACCGGCGCGATCTGGGCAAGCAGCCGCTCGCCGTCGCCGTTGGGCACCGTCGCCTGGTGCCGCCGGTCGAATAGAGGGCGGCCGATGAACCGCTCCAACGTCTGGATACGGCGGCTGAGCGCGGGCGGCGAGAGCGCAAGCTCGGTCGCGGCGGCCTTGACCGAGCCGGTGCGCGCGACCGCGACGAACGCCTCGATCGCCCCTAGCGGCGGCAGCCTGCGCATACTGAACCCCTCCTGAGGTGATAACGATCACACAGAGCCGGTGCTGGCCGGCGATTGCAGTAAGCGCAATCGTATTCACGGCATTTCGCACTTGCAACATTTTTAACGGCCACGCATTTATTGAGTGCCTTTCAGGCATCCTCTCCTAATAACTTTCCAGGCCGGCCTCTTCGGGGACCGGCCTTTTTTTCGTTTCCGATCGAGTTCGTGGCCCGGGAACCGGCTTCCCCCCTCGCGCGCTTCCACGATGCAATCCGGAAAGGCGCGTATCTCATCATGGCGGACTCCGAACCTCGGCGCATCCAGGTCGCCAATGCGCGGCCCGAGGACTCAGGCCGAGGTCTGGCGCACCTGCCGCGCGCGCTGATGGCGGCGCTGCAGCTGGCCGAGGGCGACACGATCGAGATCGTCGGCAAGAAGACGACGCCCGCGCGCGCCGTCTATCCCTACCAGGAGGATGAAGGGCTCGATCTGCTGCGCATCGACGGGCTCCAGCGCGCGAATGCGGGTGTCGGATCGGGCGATTTCGTCGAGATCAGGAAAGCGGAGTCGAAGCCCGCGACGCGCGTGGTGTTCGCGCCCGCGCAGCAGAATCTGCGGCTCCAGGGATCGACGGTCGCGCTCAAGCGCACTTTCCTCGGCCGGCCGCTGGTGGGCGGCGACATCGTCGCGACCGCCGGGCACCAGCGCGTCGACCAGATGGACCCGGGCGTCCGCCGGTTCGTCAACCAGCCCGCCTACGCGCTTCAGGAGATCAGGCTGCTCGTCGTGTCCGCCGCGCCCAAGGGCGTCGTGCATATCGACGAGAATACCGAGGTGGAGCTGCGCACCGAATATGAGGAGCCGCAGGCCGCGCGCCGCGCCGACGTCACCTACGATGATATCGGCGGCATGGGGCCGACGATCGACCAGCTGCGCGAGATGGTCGAGCTGCCGCTCCGCTATCCCGAGCTGTTCCAGCGGCTGGGCGTCGATCCGCCCAAGGGCGTGCTGCTGCACGGGCCGCCGGGGACCGGCAAGACCAGGCTGGCGCGCGCGGTGGCCAACGAGTCGGACGCGCAGTTCTTCCTGATCAACGGGCCCGAGATCATGGGATCGGCCTACGGCCAGTCCGAGGGTCAGTTGCGCGAGGTATTCGAGAACGCGGCCAAGAACGCACCATCGATCGTGTTCATCGACGAGATCGACTCGATCGCCCCCAAGCGCGGCCAGGTGTCGGGCGAGGCGGAGAAGCGGCTCGTCGCGCAGCTGTTGACGCTCATGGATGGGCTTGAGGCGCGCGCGAACCTAGTGGTGATCGCGGCGACCAACCGGCCGGAAGCGATCGACGAGGCGCTCCGGCGGCCGGGCCGGTTCGACCGCGAAATCGTCGTGGGCGTCCCAGACGAACGCGGGCGGCGCGAAATCCTGGGGATACACGCGCGCGGCATGCCGCTGACCGACGATGTCGATCTCGACGAGCTGTCGCGCACGACATACGGCTTCGTCGGCGCGGATCTGGCGGCGTTGACGCGCGAGGCGGCGATCGAGGCGGTGCGGCGGATCATGCCGATGCTGAACCTGGAGGATCGGACGATCCCGCCCGAGGTGCTCGACCAGCTGTCGGTCACGCGCGACGACTTCCTGGGGGCGCTCAAGCGCGTGCAGCCGAGCGCGATGCGTGAGGTGATGGTGGAGGCCCCGCGTGTCCGGTGGGAGGATGTCGGCGGGCTCGACGCGGCGCAGATGCGGCTCAAGGAGGGCGTGGAGCTGCCGCTGAAGGACCCCGGCGCATTCCGCAGGCTCGGCATCCGGCCCGCCAAGGGGTTCCTGCTCTACGGCCCGCCCGGGACCGGCAAGACGCTGCTGGCCAAGGCGGTCGCGCGCGAGGCGGAGGCGAACTTCATTGCCACCAAATCGTCGGACCTTCTGTCCAAATGGTACGGCGAGAGCGAGCAGCAGATCGCCCGGCTGTTCCAGCGCGCGCGCCAGGTCGCGCCGACCGTGATCTTCTTCGACGAGCTCGACAGCCTGGTCCCCGCGCGCGGCGGCGGGATGGGCGAGCCGCAGGTGACCGAGCGCGTCGTCAACACCATTTTGGCCGAGATGGACGGGCTGGAGGAGCTGCAGGCGGTGGTGGTGATTGGCGCGACCAACCGGCCGAACCTGATCGATCCGGCGTTGCTTCGACCGGGGCGGTTCGACGAGCTGGTCTATGTCGGCGTGCCGGACATGCAGGGCCGCGCGCGCATCCTGGCGATCCAGACGGGCAAGATGCCGCTGGCGGAGGGCGTGGACCTCGAGGAAGTCGCCCGGCGGACCGACCGGTTCACGGGCGCGGACCTGGAAGACGTGGTGCGCCGATCGGGCCTGATCGCGCTCAGGCGGTCGCTGTCATCGGAGGAGGTGCTGATGGCCGACTTCGAGGCCGCGCTGCTGGAGTCGCGCGCGAGCGTCACGCCGGAGATGGAGCGCGATTACGAACAGATGGCGAGCCGCCTGAAGCAGGATGCCGCGTCCGCGCAGCCGATCGGCTTCGCCTTCCCGCCGCGCGCCGCGGAGTAGCGTAGGCTTCACACCTTATCCGTCATGCCGGACTTGTTACGGCATCCATCGTTGCGCGAACCCGGTCATGTGGGAGTCCGTACGACGATGGACCCCGGAACAAGTCCGGGGTGACGGGCTAGGGTCGCCAGCCTTCGTCGAGATCAGCGCAGCACCCGCCAGGCATAGACGATCAGCACCGCGCATCCTGCGCCGGCCACCAAGTACGGCAGCGTGTGGTTTGCCGCGTACAGCCCGACCCCGATACTTGGCCCCAGCACGAAGCTCGCGCCGTTGACGCTCGTGACCTTGCCCGCGACCGAGCCTTGCGCCTCGGCCCCGACCGCTAGGCTCGACCCCGCGGTGAAGCCGGGGCGGACGAAGCCGAAGCCCAGGCACGCGAGCGCAAACGCGGTGGCGATGCCGTAGAGCGAGGTCGCAAACCCCGTCAGCACCGATCCGACCGCCGCGAGCGCGAGGCCGCTCAGCACCAGCTGACGTGGTTGCAAGTTCAGGAGCGGGATGATTCCCCATTGCGCGAGCAGCGCCGCGCCCGACCCCATGATCAGGACGAGGCCGGTCGGCTCCAGCGCCTCGATCGGGGGCAGGTTCAACCGGTCGATGACGAGGAAGCCGATCGCTTGGCCGCCGATCGCCTGGGCGTGGCCCATCACCAGCCCGGTGATCATCCAGCCGCGAATGCGTGGGTCGAGGTAGCCGACCGGCTCGGGCGTGGGAGCGTCGCGGCCCAACGACGCCGCGACCGTCGCGCCGGTGGGACCGCCGCCGATCGACGGATAGGCGCTCATCGTGCCGCGCCCTTGCCGGGCGGGCAGGCTGTCGTCGGGCAGGATGCGCCAGACCGCGACGATCATGCCCGCCCCGAACACCGCGCCCATGAAGGCGGGGCCGGCCAGCCCGATCTCGACGCCGCCGACCGCCCCCAGCACCAGATAGGGCGCGATCGCCGGGCCGACGATGGTGCCCAGCCCGAATGCGGAGGCGAGGAGGGTGAGCGCCTTGGTCCGCTCGTCGGTGGTGGTCGACCCGGCGACGAGCGCCTGCACCGCCGGGGGCGCGGCCGCGCCGAGCGCGCCGTAGATCAGCCGCCCGGCGATGAAGAGCCCGAACGCCGCCGTGCCGCCGATCCAGCCGTTGATCCCCGCCGTCAGGAACACGCCGCACAGGAGCAGCGATATGGTGAAGCCGGTCATGCCGAGCAGGATCATCGCGCGCCGGCCGCTCCGGTCCGACCGGTTGGCCCAATAGGGCGCGGCGATCACCCACAACAGCGCCGAGACCGAGAACGCCGCCGCGACGGCCGCGTCGGCGACGCCGAGCGACCGGCCGAGCGCTGGCAGCACCGACTGCAGCGCGGTGTTGCCCGCCGCGATGGTGAGCATGACCGTGAACAGGATCAGGAACCGCCGGTCGATCCGCGCCGTCATGGTCGATGCCAGGCATAGCTGCGCTCGATCCGGGTCACGTCGACACGGTAGTCGGTATACCACAAAGCGCGCCCGCGACCCCGGATCGCGGCGTGGTCGGGATGGTCGCGCCAGGCGAGCGCGGCGGGTTCGTCGGCCCAGTAGCTCACTGTTATCCCGAAGCCGTCGCCGCCGCGCGCGCTGTCCATCCCGAGATAGCCCGGCTGTCGGGCGGCGAGCGTATCCATCGCGGTGGCCGCCGCCGCGTAGCCGTCCGCGTCGTCAGCGGTCCGGGTATTCAGGAAGATCACGGCGACCGCGCCGCTTCGGTCCTCGGGCATGGAAACCCGCATAGGGACCGGAGAAAGGCGCGCAACCCTTCGCGGGCGCGCGGCGTTCGTCCCTTCGCTTGCATCCCGGCTCGCTTGCACGGGGCGCGCGTTCCATGCGACGGGACGGGTCGCCCTCACGTTTGGGGAATAGGAGTTCGATGCCCAGTTCGACCGCCGCCGCGCGCCGCGCGCTCAAGGAAGCCGGCGTGCCCTCGCCGTGGCAGATGTTCTTCCAGGGTTTCCTGAAACATCCGGTGATGGTGGGGTCGATCATCCCGTCGTCCGATCGGCTGATCGCGCGGATGCTGGATCCGGTCGACTGGTCGGCGTGCAAGCTGTTCGTCGAATACGGCCCGGGCGTCGGCACCTTCTGCCGCCCGATCCTGGAGCGGATGGCACCCGACGCCACGCTGATCGCGATCGACACCAACGAGGATTTCGTTCGCTATCTGCGGCACGTCATCCCGGACAGCCGCTTTTCGGCGGTACTGGGTTCGGCGGCCGACGTGGAGGCGATCGTGCGCGATCACGGGTTCGATCATGCGGACTATGTGCTGTCCGGACTGCCGTTTTCGACATTGCCCGCGGGCGTCGGGCCGGAGATCGCGGCGGCGACGCACCGGGTCCTACGCGTCGGCGGCGCGTTCCTGGTGTATCAATATTCGCCCAAGGTCAGGACGTACCTGAACCCGCATTTCGAGCGGATCGACCACGACATCGAGTGGTGGAACGTGCCGCCGGCACAACTTTACTGGGGTCACAAGGCCTGACGGGCGTAGGGTCGGCCACGCCCGACCCGGTGCGCGAAGCGCAACGCCCGGCACGGCCGGCGGGCGCGCAGCGACTCGTCCGACGTCCAGCGGCGGCTTTGCCGTTGCCGGCTTGCCCGGTCTACGCAACAGGCGTATCTGCACAAATCCAAGGTTAGGGAGTCGCCGCCATGTTTCCGACGTGCGTCTATGTTCTGGTCGCTGCCGCCATCGCGCTGATCGCCTTCGGCATCGCGCAGGTCGTCCCCGGTGCCGGCATCTGGTTCGTCGTGCTTACCTCGACGGCGTGGGTCGCGTTCAACATACGGCGCGGACAGAGGCTGCGCTGAACCCGCCGATTGGACGGGGCCGTCAGCTCGGCCCCAGATTGATCCCCCGCGACACGCCCGGGTCCACGACTCCCACCATGATGTAAGCCAGGAACTGCCGCACCCGCGTGACCACCCCCGTGCGCGCCCGGTGGTCGTCCACCGTGATCGCCTCCGACCGCGCGATCTCGCTATCGACATAAGTGTGGACGTGGGTGGCGAAGGCGGGGTCGTCGACACGCAGCATCAGCTCGAGATTGATGAACAGGCTGCGCATATCGAAATTGGCCGAGCCGATATGGACGATGTCGTCGATCGCGTAGAGCTTGGTGTGCAGCTTGGCGGGTCCGTATTCGAAGATGCGCACGCCCTTCCGCAGCAGCCCCGCATAGGTGAAGCGCGCCGCCGCGATGGTGGCGGTGTTGTCCGACCGCGCGGCCGTCACGATCCGCACCTCCCGCCCGCGCCGGCCCGCGCGGCTCAGATGGCGGAGCATGGTCGGGCTCGGGGTGAAATAGCCTGCGACCATGTCGATCCGCGCCGCGCGCCGCATGTCCGCCCGGACCGCGCGCGCCCAGGGGCTCAGGCGGCGCATCGGTCCGCCGATCAGCCACCGCGTCCGACCCTCCGGCTCGCTCCATTGCTTGAGCGTGCGGTTGAGTCGGCGCAGGAGCGGGCGAGGATCGCGGACCCATTCGCCCAGCGCATCGAAATAGCCCTGCAGCCGCGCTGCGGTCGGTCCCTCGACAAGCAGGCCCAAATCGCGCCACGCGCCGTCGGCCTCCCCGCCGAAATAGTCGTCCGCGATGTTGAACCCGCCGACGATGATGCGCGCATCCGCCGTTTCGGCGTCGGCGAGCGCCAGCTTCTGGTGGTTGCGCAGCAGGAAGCGCCGCCCCCAGCGCGGCTCGAACCGGCATACCGACGCCCCCGCATCCGTCAGCCCCGCAAAGAAGTCGGCGGGCGCGTCGCAACCGAAGCCGTCGAGGACGACGCTGACGGTGACGCCCCGTCCGGCGGCCGCGATCAGCGCCTCCTTGATCCGCCGTCCCGACGCATCGTCGGCATAGATGTAATAGAGCAGCCGAAGCGACCGCCGGGCGTTCCCGATCAACTCGAGCATCGCCGCGAACCGGCGCGGCCCGGTGTCGAGCAGCGTCAGCCGGTCGTCGCCGACCGCGAAGCATGGTTGGACGGGCGACTCATCGGTAGCCGTCGCGTCGATCGGGGAGGGCGCGAGCGCGTTCACCTGCATCGTCTAGCAGAACTCGGCGCGGCCGCCCAAGTCGCCGCCCGAGTGGCGGCACGGGCGGTTTTCTTGACTTGACGCCCCGCCGCCGGTACCGCGCTCGGCTTACCTCCATCGTCATCATGCAAGGACATCGTCCATGGCGCGCGTCACCGTCGAGGATTGCGTCGACAAGATCCCCAACCGTTTCGACCTGGTGCTGTTCGCCGCCCAGCGCGCGCGGCAGATCTCGGGCGGGGCGGAGCTGCTCCTCGACCGCGACCGCGACAAAAACCCGGTCGTCGCGCTCCGCGAGATCGCCGACGAGCTGGTGCGGCCGGATCATCTGGAAGAGTCGGTCATCAGCGGCCTGCAGCGCGTGCAGGTGGACGACGACGATGAGGCGGACGCTGTGGGTTCGCTGTCGGACTCGGCGGAGGCTTTGCGGTTGACGGCTGCGGCTCCGCCCAGGAACCAGAATTTGGGTGGGGATTACGAGTAAGGCGCAGGGCGGCAGCCGGCTACGTCCGGCTGACTCGCACAAGCCCGGCCGGCGTAGCGCACGCTACGACCGACGACGCGGCTTTGCCGCGGCGCTGCCTCATGGTGTGACTTCTTCGGTCGCCACGTCGCTTTGCTGCACGAAGAAGTTTTCCAGAACGAACGACGGCAAAGCCGCCGTTTAACGTCGAACGGGTTCGGCCTAGCCAGGCCGACCCGCCGGCCGCGTCATTGCTCAGGGTCGGAAAGCGCAGCTTTCCGACCCTGAGCAATGACGTACCACTCCGAACTCTCCTTCCGACTGGCCGGCGGCTTCGCATGCTTCACCGTGACGAACAGTCGCTTCAATTCCGCCACCAGGTCGTGATCCGCGCCCCCCGCCAGCACCTTGGCCACATACGCGCCTCCCGGCCGCAGGATGTCCGCCGCGAACGCCATGCCCGTCTCGACCAGCGCCATGGTGCGCAGGTGATCGGTCTGAGGGTGGCCGACCGTGTTCGCCGCCATGTCCGACAGCACCAGATCTGCGGGTCCGCCCAGCGCTTCCTCCAGCAGGCGCGGCGCGTTCTCGGCCATGAAGTCGAGCTGAAGGATCGTCACCCCGTCGATCGGGTCGACGGGCAGCAGGTCGATCCCCACCACCGTCGCCTGGGGCACGAGCTTGCGCACCACCTGGCTCCACCCGCCGGGTGCGATGCCCAGATCGACGACGCGGCGTACGCCTTTCAGGAACGCGAACCGCTCGTCGAGCTCGAGCAGCTTGTACGCCGCGCGGCTGCGGTATCCCTCGGCCCGCGCGCGGCGGACATAAGGGTCGTTCAGCTGCCGCTCGAGCCAGCGCGTCGACTGCGCGGTCCGGCTGCGCGCCGTCTTCACGCGGGTGCGCCCACCGGAACCGCCCCTGCTCACGGGTTCACATTCCCCATCAGGCGGCGCAGGATGCCCTCGCGGATGCCCCGGTCGGCGATGCCCAGCCGCTCGGCGGGCCACAGATCCATGATCGTCTCCAAAATAGCGCAGCCCGCGACAACGAGGTCGGCGCGCTCGGTGCCGATGCATGGAAAGCGGGCGCGGTCGGCCATTGCCATATCCGACAGCTTGAGGCTGATGTCGCGCATGGCTTCGGTCGGAACGATGAGCCCGTCCACCGCTGCGCGGTCGTACCGGTCGAGCCCCAGATGGACCGAAGCGAGAGTCGTCACCGTGCCGCTGGTGCCCATCAGCCGTGGCCTGACCGGATCGGCGGGAAGCCGCCCCGCGAACGGGGCCATGCTCTCGGCCACGAGCGCCCGCATTCGCGCATAGGACGTGGCCCGCGCGGGCGCGTCCTGGCCGCCGCCCGCATGTTCGGTCAGCGAGACGACGCCCCACGGCGCGGAATGCCAGTCGACCACGCGCGGCGGCGAATGGCGCGTGTCGATCAGCACCAGCTCGGTCGACCCGCCGCCGATGTCGAACACCAAAGCGGGACCGTCGCCCGGCTCCAGCAGGGCGTGGCAGCCGAGCACGGCGAGACGCGCTTCCTCCTCGGCGGAGATGATGTCCAGGCGGATGCCGGTTTCGGCGTGCGCGCGTTCGATGAAGTCCGCGCCGTTGACCGCGCGCCGGCATGCCTCGGTCGCGACCGACCGCGCGAGGAGGACGTTGCGGCGACGCAACTTGTCCGCGCAGACGCGCAGCGCCGCGATCGTGCGCTCCACCGCCTCGTCGCTCAGCCGCCCCGTCGCCGCGAGCCCCTCGCCCAGCCGCACGATGCGCGAAAACGCGTCGACGACCGCGAAACCCGAACCTTGCGGGCGGGCGATCAGCAACCGACAGTTGTTGGTGCCCAGATCGAGCGCCGCGAAGTGGCGCGGCTGGCCTCGGCCGGCCCCGGCGCAGCCGGGGAAGGTTGGGACCGAACGGGCGGGCGCGCCACCCGCCGGTGAGGCCTGCCGGTACGGCAGGTCGGGAACGTCCCCCATGCCGCGCTGATCCAGTTCTGTTCTTCCGTCACGGCCGCATGGCGCGCCCGCTCGGTGCCTGTCGCCTAGCTAGCGGCTCGGCGTCGTCGCCACAAGCGGCGCGCGCGGGGAGGCAGGGGCACGCGTTGACAGCCCCGGGCCCGCGTCCTAGACGCCTCGCGGCGCTGCCCTGTCGTCTAAAGGTAAGACTACGGACTCTGACTCCGTTAATCGAGGTTCGAATCCTCGCGGGGCATCCAAATTCTTCAGGCCGCGAGTGCGGGCGGGTCGCCGGCCAGATGCAGCGACCGGGTGAGGGTCGCGGTGATGTCGGCGGCGCTCATCGGCCGCGCGAAGTAGTATCCTTGCGCATGGCTGCAGCTCATCGAGGCCAGCAGCTGCGCCTGCTCCTCCGTCTCCACGCCCTCCGCGACGACATCGACGCCCAGCGTCCCCGCGAGCTGGATGATCAGCAGGACGATCGCCAGCGTCCGGTCGTCGGAGCACAACCCCTCGATGAACGACTTGTCGATCTTGATGGTGTCCGTCGGATAGCGGTTCAGGTAGCTCAGCGATGAATAGCCCGTGCCGAAATCATCGAGCCCGACGCGCACGCCGTGCGCGCGGACGTCGGCGATGATGCCCGCGATGCGCGGATCGGGATCGAGAAAGATTGATTCGGTGATCTCCAGCTGCAGCGCGCGCGGCGGCAGGCCGTGCTCGGCCAGCGTGGACCGGAGCAGCGCTAGGAATTCGGGGTCGTCGAATTCGCTCGCCGAGGTGTTCACCGCCATGCCCAGATCGCCGTCCGGAAACCGCTCGCGCCAGCGGGCGAGCTGCGCGCAGGCCTCGCGCATGACCCAGCGGTCGATCTGGCGGATGAGCCCGATCTCCTCGGCGACGGGCACGAAGGCGATCGGCGGGATCAGCCCGCGCGTCGGGTGACGCCAGCGGATCAGCGCCTCGAAACTCTTGATGCGGCCGTATTGAGGGTCGACGATCGGCTGGTATGCGACCTCGAACTCGCCGCGCTCGATCGCCAGCTGAAGGTCGGTCTGCAGCTCCAGTGCGGCGGTCGCCTCCGCGTGCATCGAATCGTCGTAGACGGAATATTCGCCGTAGCCCGCGCGCTTGGCGACATACATGGCGATGTCGGCGTCGCGGATCAGCGCTTCGGGGTGCAGGCCGGGGTCGGCGGAATGAACGACGCCGATGCTGCAGGACGGGAACACTTCCTGCCGCCCGATGCGGACGGGTGCGCGCAACGCGTCGAGCATCCGCCGGGCGACCTGGATCGGCACCGAATCGTCGGGTACGTCCTCGATCAGCAGCGCGAACTCGTCACCGCCCAGGCGCGCCAGCGTGTCCTGGGGGCGTGCGCAGGTCTTCAGGCGGCGGGATATCTCCTTCAACAGCATGTCGCCCGCCTGATGCCCCAGGCTGTCGTTGACGACCTTGAACCGGTCGAGATCGAGGAACAGCACCGCGCAGCCGGTGAATGAGCTGCCCGCGCGCGACACCACGCTGTCCAGCCGCTGCATGAAATAAGCCCGGTTGCGCAGGCGCGTCAGGTTGTCGTGGAAGGCGGTGTAGAGCAGCTCCTCCTCGACGCGGCGGCGCTCGCGGATCTCGCCCGCCAGCTCCGCTTTCTCCTCCTCGGCGACGCGGATGCGCGCGCTCAGCTCGTGCGCCTCGCGGCGCTCGGTAACGTCGCGCTGGACCGACACCCAGTGCGTGTACCAGCCGCGCTCGTCGGCGACCGGCACGATCGACAGCTCGACCCAGAATTCCGTGCCGTCCTTCCTGTAATTGACCAGTTCGACCGAGACGGGCTCCCACGCGGCGAAGGCGGCCCGCAGCTTGGCGCGGATCACCGGATCGGTCTTGGGGCCTTGCAGGATGCGCGGGGTGCGGCCGAGTACCTCCTCGGACGTGTAGCCGGTGGTGCGCGTGAACGCCTCGTTGCAGAACAGGATGCGGGGCCCCGGCATGTCGGTCGGCTCGGCCTCGGTGATGATGATCGAGTCGCGCGCGTGGGTGGCGACGGTCTCCAGCAGGCGCAGGCGCTCGATCGAGGCGAGGTGGTCGGGCTGGCCCGCGATCTGGCGCTGGGCGTCCTGCAGCTCGAACACGGCCGCGACCTGTTCGGCATGCGCGCGCAGCAGATAGGACTCGGCGGCGTTGAGGAGCGCGCGGGGGCCGCGGTTGCCCACCACCAGTACGCCCCGGTCGGCGCGGTCTCCAGGGCCGTCGCCGGTCATGCGCGCGGCGGCGGCGAAGCAAGCGGGGATGTCGGTCAGGCGACCGGACAAACCCAGTTCGGCCAACGCGCCCGGTGTCGCCGGATCGGCGGCGAACTGCACGAAGTCGCTCCCGCCGCGCCAAGCGTCGTCGAACCGGTCGGCCGCCAAACGCGCGGGCCCTGATCCGGCGGCGAGTGTCAGGCCGTTCGCGCCCCGGCGATAGATCATGACGATGTCGCACCCCGTGACCGCCGCGACGGTACGCGCGACGCGGTCGAGCCGCTCGTCGCCGGCGTCGCGCGTCGGGGCGCTATCGGCCGGCGTCGCGGCGGAAGCGGCGGTCCAGCGGTCGGGATTGTCGCTATACAACGGTTCGGGCCCTTCATCGCGATCGGTCGATCGGGCTTGTCGATAGGCTCATGAGCTTAAAAGGGCGTGAAACCCTGCATTGATATAAATCACCGCTAACTCGACACGCCGCAGCGGCCGCGCCGGTCGACAGGTCGTTCGGTATGGCGACCGCCTGTCGCACGCCGCCCGGCACCTCCGTCTATTGGCACAGGAGGTCGAGCGCGGCGCATATCCGGGCGATCAGGAGCGGCTCCCGTCAGAACGCATCCAGCCGCTCCCCGACCGCGCCGACGCGCACCGCCGTCTCGAACCGGCCGTCGATCAGCCGGTCGGCCAGCGCCTCGATCTCGCCCGAGAGCGGGCGGTCGTCATGGAGAAACGAGCTCGTCCCGCGCACCGCCGCGCGCACCGCCAGCGCGGCCTCGCTGAAGCGAGCGGGGTCGGCGGCCGAGCGCAGGTCGATCGCCTGCGCCAGGCACAGCGCCTCGATCGCCAGGATGCGCCCCACGTCCGCCACCGCGTCGCGCGCGCGACGGGCGGCGATGGTGCCCATCGTCACCACATCCTGGTTGTTGGCGTTGGTCGGCACCGACTGGATCGAGGCGGGGACCGACTTCGTCCGGAGCTCGGCCACGAGCGCCGAGGCGGTCACCTGCGCCCCCATGAAGCCGCTGTTTAGGCCAGTCGCGTTACCCTGAAGGAACGGCGGCAGCCCGCGATTGAGCGACACGTCGGTCACGCGCGCGATCTGCCGTTCGCTCCAGACGCCCAGCATCGCCACGGCGTTGTGCAGGTTGTCGGACGCGAAGCTGACATGCTGCCCGAAGAAGTTGCCGGCGTGCAGCAGCACTTCCCCCTCATCATCGGCGTCCGTAAAAACGATGGGATTGTCCGTCACCGCCGACAGCTCGATCCCGACCACGCCGTCGTGATGCACCAGCATGTCGTCGACCGCGCCCAGCGCCTGGGGGGCGCAGCGGATGCTGTAGGCGTCCTGCGGCAGCTCCCGGTCGTGCGCCACGCCGCTCGCGTCGATCTCTGTGGCGATCGGCCCCGGCATCGGCCGGAAGGGGACGAGGCGCGGCGCGTCGTCGGTCAGCGCCCACAGCAGCGCGGCCGCGCGGCGCTGGCCCGGATGCGGGCGCGCCACGGCGGTCAGCGGGTGCCAGGCGGCGCGGTGCCCGCCCAGTATTTCGGCATAGGCGACGGTCAGGAGCGCGGCGGCGCGGACCAGCCGGCGCGCGCGCACTCCGTTGAGCGCCGCCACCCCTGCCATCGCCGAGGTGCCGTTGACGAGCGCCAGCCCCTCCTTGTAGGCGAGAGTGACCGGCGCCAGTCCCGCGGCGACGAGGATCCCGGCCGAGGGCGCGGGCGAGCCGTCCCGCCAGCACGCGCCCTCGCCCATGAAGGCCAGCGCCATGTGCGACAGGGGCGTCAGGTCGCCGCTCGCGCCCACCGTGCCTTTTTCGGGCATGACCGGCGCCAGCCCGGCATTGAGGAAATCGACCATCCAGCGCAGCAGGTCGGGTCTGACCGCCGACATGCCGCGCGCGAGCGTCGCCAGCCTGGACGCGACGATCGCGCGCGCCTCGACTGGCGGGAAAGGCGCGCCGACGCCCGTCGCCAGATGCTGGACGAGGCGGCGCTGGAGCAGCTCGCCGCGGGCCGGGTCGATCTGGTTGTCCGCGAGCGGGCCGAAGCCGGTGGTGACGCCGTAGATCGCACGCCGATCGCTGACCATGCGCGCCACCAGCGCTTCCGACCGCGCTGCACGAGCGATGCTCTCATCGTGAAGCTCGGCGAGCGCGGCGCCGCACGCGACCGCCTCGACATCGGCCGGCGTCACGGGCCGGTCCGGGTCGCCGAACAGGACGACCGGCGACGCCGCCGCGACCGGGTTCGCTATCTCCGCCATCGCGCGTCTCTCCGGTCCGTCATTACGGACCGGACTGATGCGCGGTCGTGGTTAACATCGCGTTGTCCCGCGATTGCCGCCGGTTAGGATCGCGTTAGGCGAAATTTGAGGAATCGGCGGCCATAGAACAGTCGACCGCGGCGAGCCCGATTCCGCCCCCGCGTCCATCGGTAGGGAAAGCGACGACCATGGAAGTGATCAAATTCGGTTCGGACGATCTGGAAAACAGGCTGGCAAGCGATCCGTCGCGCGCCGAACTGCTACCGTTCGGGGCGATCCTGGTGAACCAGCAGGGCGACGTGCTCCGCTTCAACCAGGTCGAATCGGGCATCAGCGGCCGGACGGTGGGCGACGTGGTCGGCAAGAACTTCTTCAACGACATCGCGCCCTGCGCCAAGGGACAGATATTCTACAACCATTTCTTCCGGGCCGTCGCCGAAGGCCAGATCAATACGATGTTCGACTACCAGTTCGACTATAAGATGACCGCGACCAACGTACGTATCCACATGAAATCCGCCGACGCCGCCTCCGGTATCTGGATCTTCATCAAGCGTGTCTAAGCCGCCGGTCGTACTGGAGTAGAACGCATGAAAGAGGCACCGCTGGACAGGGGAGGGGATTTCGATCCCGACCTGTTTTCGCCCGAGGAGCTGGAAATGATGGGTGGAGCCGACGGTATCATCGACGGGTTCGCCGTCGAACAGGACGCCGCGCAATTGCAGGCGCAGTATGTCGCGCTGGCCAAGATGGTCGCCGAGGGCGGCGAACGCGAGCGGCAACTGCGCGCGCTGGTCGCCGACCTGACCATGCTCGCCGACTCGAACATGCAGGTCCGCTCGCATCACGAGCAGACGCAGAACCTCGCCAAGATCGTTCTGGCGAGCGCCGAGCGCGAGCTGCACCTCCAGCAATGCCTGGAGGCTTTCCGATCGGTCGCGCTGACCCGCGCGCGCGACGTGATCTGATCCGGGCGGCGGGCGCTGAGCCCGGCCGCTCATTCCGACGCACCGACGGCGCGCCCGCGCCGGGGAGACCGAAGACGATGCATAACGTGAACCCCCGCGACCCCGCCCGGACCGACCGGTCGGGTTTTCCGCATCTCGACGGGCTGGCGCAGACGCGCATCCAGGAACTGGTCGCGCTGGCCATGCCGCTCCGGTCGTTGCGGCGGACCGGTCGCCGGCCCCTGCCGTTCAACGGCGAGACGTTGGCGACGGTGTGCGGCGTCACCCCGTCGCTGCCGTTCTGGTACGAAATCAACGTCCACCGCACCGTGGTCGGCAGCTATCTGACCGATGTCCGCCTGTTCAACAAGACCGCCGACGAGCTCGATCTGTTCTGGGTCCAAGAGCATGACGAACTGGAGGACGCGGTCGCCTATCTCGAGCGCTACGATCCCGCGGGCGACGTCACGCCGCCGCGCCAGGTCGCCGAGATCGCGTCCTCGCCGGTCGAACTCGCGCTCCGCATCGCCCGGCTTCAGTTGCGCGTCGACCAGATCACGCAGCATTACCGCGCGCTCGTAGGCGATCTGCTCAATACGTTGAGCCAGGCCGACCATCAGGCTGGGGCCAAGCCCGCGGCCTGACGCTCACCAGTCGGCGGGCTTGCCCGTCGCGGTCCGCGGCAGGTCCGCCCCGACCGCGATACGGCGCGGGCGCTCCACGTCGGCGACGCGCGCGCCGCACCAGCGGTCGAGCTCGCCCGCGAGCGTCGCCCCGGCACCTTCCCGCACGGGCACGACGAACGCCTTGAGCCGACCGGTATCGGCGTCCAGCCGCACCGCCGCCTCCGCCACGCCCGCATGCGCGAGCAGCACGTCGCGCACCCGGTCCGGTAACACGTTCACCCCGCCGATCTGCACCGCGCCGTCGATCCGCCCGCGCAGCCCGAAATGCCGGTCGTCGAGCCACTCCACGCGGTCGGGCACCCCGACCTTCGCGTCGCCACCACCGGCGAGCTCGCCCTCGTTCGTCCGGGTCCACCGATCCAGCAGCCGGAACGGTGCGTCGTGCCGGTCGCGCACCGCGATTCCGGCCGTCTCGGTCGATCCGTACACCTCGACCAGCCGCGCCAGCCGCTGCCCGCACAGCCGGTGCGCAAGCTGGGCGGGCATCGGCGCGGTCGAGCTGATCCCGGTCACCCCCGGCGGAAAGGCGAGCAGCGAGCGCCCTAGATACGCCCACATGGTCGGGGTGGCGATCACGACCGTCCCCGGCTCGGCGCGCGCGACCGCGTCCGCCCCGGTCGCGCGTTCGACCGGACACCCGGCCAGGTCGGGAAGGATGGCGGTGAACAGCGTGCCGTAGATATGGTGGCTCGGCACCAGCGCGATCAGCCGCTTGGGCAGACCCAGATACCCGGCCCACGCCTCCGCCTCCGCCAGCAGATCGGCGACGCGGTGCGTGCAGCGCTTGGGCGTGCCGGTCGACCCCGATGTACGGAAGGTCAGGTGCGTGCCGGTCGCGCGTAGCGACTGCTCGACCACGTCGCACCACTCGCCGACCGTCGGGCTCGCGAGCAGATAATCCTCCGCGCCGTATTCATGCAGATGGAAGAACTCGTTGAGCGCGGCGGCGACGCTCAGCCGCTCCAGGCTGTCGAGATCGAGGCCGTCGGCGCCGACCCGCGTCGCCTCAGTCCACATGGCCGGCTTCATCGCCGCGACCGCATCCCGACGCGACGCGGTCACCTCCTCGCGCAGCAGATCGAGGACGATCCGCGCGGTCGAATTCCTGGATAACGGCGAGCTGGTCACGTCGCGACTAAGGGCTTCAACGGTTAACGTTGCACTAAGAACCGCCGGCGACGATGGGGTCGGGGGCTATGGCGCGTCCGAACCCGCGGGGCTAAACCGCTGCAACCAGGTGAAGAGGGTCGATGAGCACCAGTCCGAATTACGTCGCTCCCGACGGTTTCCCGCACGAGTTGCCCGATCTGTCCGCCGGGAACGTCGACGACGTGACGTTCCGGCTGCTCGCCGACGCGTTGCCGACATTGTGCTGGGTGGCGAACGGCGACGGCTACATCGTCTGGTACAATCGTCGCTGGCACGATTACTGCGGCACCACGCCCGCCCAGATGGAGGGTTGGGGTTGGACCGCCGTCCACCATCCGGAACTGCTTTCCGGTGTGATGGAGCGGTGGACGGCGGCGGTCTCGGGCGGCGAACCGTTCGAGATGACCTTCCCCTTGCGCGGCGCGAACGGCACTTACCGTCCGTTCCTGACGCGCGCGCAGCCGGTACGCGACGCCGCCGGTCGCGTCGCGCGTTGGTTCGGCGTCAATACCGAGGTCGCCGGCCAGGTCGCCGCCGAGGAAGCGCTTCGGGCCGAGCGCGACCGGTCGCGCGCCGTGCTCGACGGCATGGCCGAGGGTTTCGCGCTGCTGGATCCGGATTTCCGCATCCTCGACCTCAACGCCGAGGCTATGCGGCTCGAGACGCGGCCGCGCGAGGCGTTGCTCGGGCAAACGCATTGGGAGGCGTATCCCGGGTCGGAGGCGTCCGAGCTTGGTCGCCAATACAAGCTGGCGATGACCGAGCGGCGGCCGGTGGGTCTCGAGCACCGCCATCTGTGGGAAGACGGTCGCGCCGCCTGGCTGGAGATGCGCGCCTTTCCCGTCGCGGACGGACTCGCGATCTTCTACCGCGACGTGACCGCGCGCAAGGAGGCCGAGCTGGCGCTCCGGGCGAGCGAGGCGCGGCTGCGCGCCGTCGTCGGCACCGCGCCCGTCGGCATCGTCCTGTCCGATGCCCGGGGTGCCATCTATGACGGCAATGCCCGGACGGAGGAGATCCTGGGCCATCCGGTCCTCCATTCGCGCGACGCCGACAGCTATGGCGAGTGGGTGTCGTTCCACCCGGGCGGCCGCCGGGTGGAAAGCCGCGAATACCCGCTCGCCCGCGCGCTGGCGGGTGAGGAGCTGCCCGACCTGGTCTGCCATTACCAACGCGGCGATGGCCGGTGCGTCTGGGTGCGCATCGTCGGCTCGGCGGTGCGGGACGAGGACGGGGCGATCACCGGCGGCATCGTGGTCGTCGTCGACATCGACGACGAACGCCGCGCGCAGGAGGCGCTCAAGCGCCTCAATACCGAGCTCGAGGACCGCGTCGCGTCCGCCGTCGCCGATCTCGACCGGGTCTGGCGCAATGCGCGAGACATGTTCATCGTGATCGACCGAGAAGCCGTGTTCCTGCGGGTCAACCCGGCCACCACGGCTATCCTGGGCTGGCGCGAGGACGAGCTCGTCGGGCGGTCGTGTTTCGACTTCATCATGCCCGAGGCCGCGCCGTCGAGCCAGGAGGCGCTGAATCAGGCGCGGAACGACGTGCTGCCTCTCTTCGAGAACAGCTACCGCACCAAGGACGGGGGCGAGCGCCGCATATCCTGGGTGGCGGCTCCCGAGGGCGACCAGATCTATGCCTATGGCCGCGACGTCACCGCCGAGCGCGCGCGCGAGGAGGAACTGGAACGCGCGCGGGAGGCGCTCCGTCAGAGTCAGAAGATGGAGACCGTCGGCCAGCTGACGGGCGGCGTTGCGCACGATTTCAACAACCTGCTCCAGATCGTTACGGGCAACCTCGAAACGCTGCAGCGTGGTCTCCGCGACGACCAGCCGCGCCTGCGCCGCGCCGCCGAGAACGCGCAGACCGGGGCCAGGCGCGCGGCGATCCTGACGCAACGCCTCCTCGCCTTTTCACGCCGCCAGCCGCTCGACCCCAAGCCCATCGATGCCAACCGGCTGGTCGGCGACATGTCCGAACTGCTCCACCGCACGCTCGGCGAGATGGTTCGGCTGGAAACGGTGCTGGCGTCGGGCCTGTGGCGCGCGGAGGCGGACCCCAACCAGCTGGAGAACGCGCTCCTGAACCTGGCCGTCAACGCGCGCGACGCGATGGAAGAAGGCGGTCGGCTGACGGTCGAGACCGCCAACGCGCATCTCGACCGCGCCTATACCGCCGGCAAGGCCGAGGTCAGGCCCGGCCAGTATGTCGTGATCTGCGTATCCGACACCGGGTCGGGCATGGATGCCGCCACCGCCGCCCGCGTGTTCGAGCCGTTCTTCACCACCAAGGAGGTCGGCCGCGGCACCGGGCTCGGCCTGTCGATGGTGTACGGCTTCGCCAAACAGTCGGGCGGGCACGTGGCGATCTATTCGGAAGTCGGCCAAGGCACGACCGTCAAGCTCTACCTCCCCCGCCTGATCGGCGAAGCGGCCCCGGAGACCGAGGCGGCCGAGCCGATCGTGCCCGAGGGCGCGTCGGAGGAGGTGATCCTGGTGTGCGAGGACGACGACGACGTCCGCGCCTATTCGGTCGATAGCCTGCGCGAGCTCGGCTACCGCGTGCTGGAGGCGCATGACGGCCCCTCGGCGCTCCGGCTGCTGGCGCGGCCGGAGGGGCGGGTGGACCTGCTCTTCTCCGACGTGGTGCTGCCCGGGGGCCTGACGGGCGCGGACCTGGCGGCGGAGGCGCGGGTGCTCAGGCCCGGGCTGCCCGTGCTGTTCACCACCGGCTACGCCCGCGACGCGATCGTCCATCAAGGCCGGCTCGATGCCGGGGTCGAGCTCCTGACCAAGCCCTTCACCTACGCCGACCTCGCCGCGCGCGTCCGCGACGTAATCGACGGGAGCGCGAAGGACTAGCCGCCGCCCGCCGCTCCGGGCATGATCCGTGCGCGACGGGGGAGTGCAGGCGTATGCGGGCGAGGATCTTGGGCTGGGCGCTGTTGCTGCCCGTCGCAGCGGCGGCGCAGGACGCGCCGACGCCCGTGGTCGCGCCGAGCGCGCAGGGCGATGTGTCCGTGACGATCTACACGAACGACGTCGCGCTGATCCAGGATGTGCGCCCGCTGGCGCTCGGGACCGGCCGCGTCCGTCAGGACCTGCCCGACGTCAGCGCCGCGATCCGGCCCGAGACGGTGTCGCTCTCCGTCGCCGACGCGGCCATCGTCGAGCAGAATTTCGACTATGACCTCCTCAGCCCGTCAAGTCTGATGGAGCAGGCGGTGGGCGAGACGATCACGCTGCTCCGCACCAACCCCGCCACCGGCGTCGAGACGCGCGAGCGCGCCCGGGTGCTCGCGGTCAACGGCGGCGTCGTGCTGGAGGTCGGCGGCCGGATCGAGGTGCTGCGCGACGATGGCCTGCCCGTCCGCGCGATCTTCGACCGCGTCCCCGCCTCGCTCCGCGCGCGCCCGACGCTGTCGGTGACGCTCGCCAGCACCCGCGCGGGCACCCGCCCCGCGACGCTCTCCTATCTCAGCCGCGGGCTCGGCTGGAGCGCGGATTACGTCGCGCTGTTCGATCAGGCGCGGGGCGTCATCGACGTCCAGGGCTGGGTGACTTTGCGCAACACGAGCGGGACGACGTTTGCCAACGCCCGCACGCTGCTCGTCGCCGGCGAGGTGGCGAGCGAGGACGGCGACCGGAACCAGTATCGTCCGCAGCGACCCCGCCCGCGCGGCCGGATCACCCAGGCCGGGACCGAGACCGCCGGCCGCGAGCAGCTCGGCGACTTCTACCTCTACCCGCTCCCCGAACGCACCGTGATCGCCGACAAGCAAACCAAGCAGGTCAGCTTCCTCGACGTGAAGGGCGCGCGCGCGAGCTCGGGCTATTCGTTCGAGAACGGGTGGCTCGGCACCGCCGACCAGCCGCGCTCGGCATCGAGCGTGCTGCGCTTCGCCAACTCGGGCGCGGCCGGCTTGGGCGACGCGCTCCCGGCGGGGACGGTCCGCGTTTATGTCCGCGACGCGCGCGGCCAGCCGCAATTCACCGGCGAGAACCGGATCGACCACACGCCCCAAGGGTCGCAGGTCGCGCTGAGCACCGGCGACGCCTTCGACGTGAAGGTCAGGCCGGTGGTCGAACAGCGTACCAAGCTGGGCGACACCCGCTGGCGCACCGCGATGCGCTACACGCTAACCAACGCCCGGCCCACACCGGTGACGGTGGAGCTCGTCCAGGCCGGCCTCGACTGGACCGACACGCGCATCCTGTCCGAGTCCGCCAGGAGCGCGCGCCGCGACGCGGGCGCGACCGTCTGGCAGGTGCCCGTGCCCGCGAACGGCGAGGCGGTCGTGACCGCGACCTTCGACACGCGCTATTGATGCGCGCCCTCGCGCTGGCGGCGCTCTGCCTGCCGGGTACGGTGGCGGGGCAGGGGATCGTCACCTCCCCCGCGCCCGATACGGTCGCCGTTACCGTCTACCGCGACCCGGACCGCACACGCGCCGCGGGAATCGACCTCGACCGGCTCGGCGGCTTCGCGCTCGTCACCGAGACCAGGCGGGTCCGCCTGCCGCGCGGCCGCGCGACGATCCGGTTCGAGGGCGTGGCCGAGGGCATCGTCCCCGTCAGCGCGATCGTGGACGGCCTGCCCGGCGGCACGGCCGAGAAGAACCGCGACGCCCGCCTCCTCTCGCCCGCCTCGCTCGTCGACGGCACGCTGGGCCGCGTCGTCACGCTGACGCGCACCGACCGCGCGACCGGCCGCGTCCGCAGCGAGGAGGCGACGATCGTCGCGGGCCCGCTGCCGGGCGTCGTGCTCCGCACCGCAGCCGGTATCGAGATGCTGGGTTGCGCCGGCCTCCCCGAAAAGCTGAGCTACGGCGCGGTCCCGCCGGGGCTGTCCGCCAAACCCGTGCTGAGCGTCACGACCGACACCCCGATCGCGCGCACCGCGACCGTCACGCTGTCCTACCTGGCGTCCGGTTTCGACTGGAGTGCCAGCTACGTCGCGACGCTCGCGCCGGACGGCCGCACGCTCGACCTGTTCGCGTGGCTCACGCTCGCCAACGCCAATCCGCAGGCCTTTCCCGCCGCGCGGGTGCAGGCGGTCGCGGGCCGCCTCAACCGCTCGGGCTTCGACGAGGTGATCCGCCTCGCGGGCGAGCTGCGGCTGACCTGCTACCCGCTCGGCACCACCACCTCGGACCTGCGCGAACGGAGGTTCGAGCAGGGGCTGGAGCGCCGGGACGAGGCTTCCTACGACAGCGACATCGTCGTCACGGCTTCGCGAGCGGTCGCCGCGCCCGCGCTCGCCGAAGCGCCGCCCCCGCCCGAGGACCTGGGCGACCTCAAGCTCTACCGCGTCCCCGAACGCGTCACCGTCGCCCCGCATGCGCAAAAGCAGGTGGCGCTCCTCGCCCGCGCGGCCGTCCCGTTCGAGCGGCGCTACCGGCTCCGCATCCAGCCCGGCCGCCCCCTGACCGTCGAACCCACCGACATCGTGCTCGTCCTGCGCAACACCCAGGCGGGCGGCCTCGGCTTAGCGCTCCCGACCGGCTCCACCGCGCTCTATGCCGACCACACGGGTAGCCGCCTCCTGCTCGGCACCGGCGCGCTCGCCGATCGCGCGGCGGGCGAGACGATCCGCCTGTCCGCCGGCCGAAGCCGCCAGGTCCTGATCGACCACCGCGTCGGCCGGCACGAGGCGACGCTCACCGCCACCAATGCGAACCTGGTCCCCGTCACGCTCGAACTCCCCATCGGCGAAGCGGGCCGGGACATCGATGCGACAGGCACCCCGCTCCCCCGCGCCGACGGCGTCGCCACCTGGACCGTCACGCTTCCCCCGAACGGCCGCGCCGAGTTGACCTACCGGTTCTAGGACTAGCGTTCGGACGCGTCCTTGCGGCATCTCGCGGCTTCCCAAAAAGCCGGGGTGCGCCGTCGGCGTCGAAACCGACCGGCTGCGACGATGGCGACCTGCTACGAGCTCGCCTCGTCGGGTGTGGGGTCCAGCATGAGCGTGGACGCCTCGGAACCGGGCGCGGCCGGGCTGCCCTGACCCACGCGGCGGTGCAGGTAGTTCTCGTCGAACCCGGCGATCTGGACGAGCTTGATCGCGTCGAGGATGGTGAGGTTGCCGCGCCGGAGCGCCATCGCGCCCGCCAGCCGCAAGTCTTTGAGCACGCGGTTCATGTGGACCGGCGTCATGCCGAGCGCGTCGGCCAGGACGATCTGCGACAGCGGCAGTTCGACATGGCCCTCCGCCGTCAGCCTGATGCCCCGCGCGCGCAGATAGAGCTCGCACATCAGATGCGCGACGCGCTCGATG